>NZ_JCAUAO010000011.1:0-179898 GCF_059691995.1 Paenibacillus sp. J22P169
GGTACTTTTGCTAAAAAATCTAAACCAAAGGTGAATGAAGGGAGGTGATACTATGCAAAAAAATTGGCAAAAACCAGAGTTAGAAACGCTTGATCTTAACATGACTATGGCTGGAAGTCCGAATCAACAATGGGATGCATCATTTACCGATCATAGTCTTGAAGTTCTTGGACCAAATCATAGCTAAGAACAGAATATAACATTAAAGGATTTATAGTAATTTATAGCCCTTATACGAGTCTCTGTATAAGGGCTTTACTACACATTCGCATAAGGGAAGATCAGGTTATTTAGGGGGATTTGCGGTGAAGCAGCTCTTACATTTTGCAAGAAAGCTACATGTGTTTGCAGGGAAGATTATATATATCAATATGATAGGCATGGTTCTGGTTAGTTTGCTAGATGGTGCAGGAGTCATACTCTTAATCCCGTTGATCAGTCTCAGTGGTGTACTTAGCATCAGTTCAGGTTCCGGTACTTTACAGCATATTTTTGGTTTTTTGCAGGATTTTCCTGCGAAATGGAGTTTACTCCTGCTGTTAGGTGCATACGCGGGGATGATCATCTCACAAACACTCATTCAACAAAATTTAAATCAACGAAATCTGCGTATTCTTATGGGGTTCACCAACCATATTCGTATGGAAACCTATCGCTCTTTACTGCAAGCGAATTGGGCTTTTTTTGTTAATAAGAGAAAATCGGATCTCATTAATTCCTTAACGGAAGAAATTTCACATCTTGTGAGAGGGACGAATCTCTTGCTTCAGCTACTGACATCTTTTATTTTCACAGCTATTCAACTGGGTATTGCCTTTTGGCTTTCACCAAAGATTACGGTATTCGTCTTAGCCGCTGGCGTTATTATAGCTTTGTTCTCAAGGCGTTTTATCAAGAAGTCAAAAGTGATTGGGAATGAGACTATTGAAATTGCACAAAGCTATCTAGGTGGAATTACCGACCAATTTAACGGGATTAAAGATATTAAAAGCAACTCTTTAGAAGCATCCCGCTATGCTTGGTTGCGGACGTGGTGCGAACGGGTTGTGGCTGAAAAACTCAAAATAAACAGATTAAAAAACACCTCAGAAACCTTCTACAAAATTACATCAACCTTGCTAATTGCCTCCCTTATTTACGTTTCAATCCAATTATTTAAGGCACAGCCCAGTCAACTCTTATTAATTGTGTTGATTTTCTCGCGATTATGGCCGCGATTTACAGGGATTCAATCCAGTTTGGAGCAAATCGCTTCTTGTATCCCAGCTGTGCAATCGATTCTTCGCTTGCAAGAGGATAGTAAGAATGCTAAGGAGTTTGAAGATGCGGAGAAGTCCGCTAAGCATATCGTGCCCATGGAGGTGAATCAAGGGATCGAATGTAAGCAGATTTATTTTCGTTATAATAAGCAAGAATCTACCTATCAGCTTGAAAATATCCAAGTGCATATTCCGGCTAACCAAACGACAGCCATTGTGGGACGTTCTGGTGCAGGGAAAAGCACATTGATTGATATCATTATGGGGCTTCTTCAGCCAGAGAAAGGTCAAATCTGTATCGACGGTACGCCATTAACCAGCGAAAACTTATTATCCTTTAGACAGGCTATTAGTTATGTTCCACAGGACCCTTTTCTATTTAATGGCAGCATTAGAGAGAACTTATTGATGATTAAGCCGCAAGCAACCGAAGAAGAAATCTGGGAGGCATTAGAATTTTCAATTTCTGCAGAATTTGTGAAACGTCTACCGCAAGGTTTGGATACGCTCATTGGGGACCGTGGTGTTAGACTTTCTGGTGGAGAACGGCAACGTCTTGTGCTGGCGAGAGCCATACTGCGTAAAACGTCCATCCTTGTTTTGGATGAAGCTTCCAGTGCGCTTGATACAGAGAATGAAGCGAAAATTCTAGCAGCGCTAGATCAGTTAAAAGGTAAAATGACCATTATCGTCATAGCTCATCGCCTTTCCACGATACGCAATGCGGATCAAGTGATTGTCGTTGATCAAGGAACCGTCGTCCAGAAAGGTAAGTTTAATCAACTGGCTAACGAGAAGAAAAGCTTGCTGAATCATTTGTTGGAGCAACAAGTTGTTGTTATGCCACATGGTTAGCGTGGGGGAACTTCGCGTAAGAGAGGAGCAAGGAAAGGTGAGTTATATGGTGGATACCGACTTTCGATTAGATGTGTCACAGTTTCCAAAAGAATTAAAGGTACTTCTCATGCTTCTAACCAGTGGACAACATGGAGGGGAATGTAACGCTATCCCGCAAGATTGGCTTGAGGAGCTGGATTGGAATTTGTTCCTTCAGCTAACCTTGCATCATCGGGTGTATCCTGATCTATACAGGAAACTCCAGAATAAGAAAGAATTCGGGGTACCGG
This sequence comes from Paenibacillus sp. J22P169, assembly GCF_059691995.1. Classification (NCBI taxonomy): domain Bacteria; kingdom Bacillati; phylum Bacillota; class Bacilli; order Caryophanales; family Paenibacillaceae; genus Paenibacillus; species Paenibacillus sp. J22P169. The sequence continues at coordinate 2,387 of NZ_JCAUAO010000011.1, forward strand.
TTTTTGTCTTAGAAGCTTTGCGTAAGCAATATCAGAAGAATGCCTTTCAAATGCTGCATTTGAGCGCCGAAATGGAGCAGTTAAGCAAGTCTTTTACAGCGCAGATGATTCGCTCCATCGTGTTGAAGGGGCCAGTACTAGCCGCTGATTTATATGGCGACCTCTCCCTTCGAACCTCTCGAGATTTAGATATTATGGTGCCTATCGATGATTTGGAGCGAGTTGAAGAGCTGCTAGTTAAGCTCAATTATGAGAAGATTGAATACCCGCTAACGATTCTTAATGATTGGAAATGGCGGCATCATCATATTACGTTCTACCATGCAGACAAATGCATTACGGTGGAAGTACATTGGCGCTTAGGGCCTGGCCCAGCGAAAGAACCGAGTTTTAATGAACTGTGGGATAGGAAAAGGATAAGCACGATCACGAGCAGTCCTGTCCACTATTTAGGGAGAGAGGATTTATTTTCGTTCTTGGCAACTCACGGCGCTCGGCATGGCTGGTCGCGTCTACGTTGGTTAGTCGATATGGATCGCATGCTGAGGCAAGATATAGATACGGCCATCCTGTTCAATCAACTCCAGACGAATGGTATCCTTCATATTGGAGCTCAAGCAATCACGTTAGCTGTGCATTTGTTGCAAACACCGCTAACCGAAGAACTGGGATTGCTCACCAAAGGGAATCGCGGAAGGCGTTTAGCCCAAGGGGCGATCTTCTACCTTCGTCAGATGATCAATCTCCATACCGATCCAGTTCCTGAGGATGTATCTAATTATCATAAACGTCATTTGTTCACGCTCATGTCGAATTGGAACAAAGTTTTGTTCGTTCTAAGTTTCATGTATCCCTATCCAGAAGATGTAGAAACCTTACCATTGCCGAAATTTGCACAGTTCCTGTACTTCCCTTTACGCCCGTTCCTATGGGCCTGGAGAAGGACGAAGAAGCAAACGGTCACAACTTGAGTAGGGAGAAAGTCTTATGTTGACACGTTCTCTATAAAGAACTATTATAAGAATATAGACAAATATCCAAGGAATTTCTGCCATGTAAATGTTCTCTATAAAGAAATTCAAGCAAATACTTATTCTCTATCGAGGAGATCCTGATATGACTATTCCTAAGATTATTCACTATTGCTGGTTTGGCGGGAGAGAGAAGCCAGACATAGTAAGACGATGTATAGCAAGCTGGCAGCAGCATCTCTCTAACTATCAATTCATCGAGTGGAATGAGAGGAATTTTGATATCTACTGTCATCCCTACGTAAGTGAGGCGTATGCTGCTGGCAAATTTGCGTTCGTTAGTGATTACGCGAGAGCTCACGCTCTCTATCACGTTGGTGGCATTTATTTAGATACCGATGTGGAGGTTTTCCAATCCTTCGATGACCTTCTGCATCACGAATCGTTCTGGGGTTTTGAACAAGAGAACTACATTGCTACGAGTACGATCGGCGCCAGGAAAGGAAATAAGCTTATCCGCGACTTTCTAGCGTTATATGCAGACATAAAGTTTATTAATAATGATGGGACTTATAATGATCTAACGAATGTAGCAATGATTACTGAAATACTTAAAAGCAGAGGTCTCAAATTGAATGGTGAGTACCAGGTCATAGATGGAGAAGGTGTATTTTACCCTCAGACATATTTCTCCCCTTACGATTATATTAACTGTCGGAAATTTATCTCAAATAACACCTACGCCATGCATCATTTTTATAAGAGTTGGTTGCCGCCTTCAGCTAGGCTAAAGGGTAATATTAAGTTAACATTATCGAAAATTATTGGCGGAGATAATATCGCTAGACTAAGGTCACTTTTACTTAAATAGTTGGGGGGATATCGAATCATGACACTCCAAGTTGTATATTCAAGTGATAATAATTATGCACAACATGTAGGCGTATCTATGTTATCACTCTTTGAAAACAACACAGAATTTAAGGACATTCATGTTAATCTAATCGAAAATAATATCTCAGTAGAGAATAAAAAAAAACTTGAAGAAGTTTGCAGAAAATATAACCGCGGAATTACATTTATTGGATTTGAGGAAATTTCAAATAAATTAAGACTGAATATTGGAAATGCGATTCCTTTGGCGGCATATGCCAGATTATTTTTACCAAGTGCGCTAGAAAGTAATATTGATAAGGTTATTTATTTGGATAGTGATTCCATAATTAATAATTCTCTTTACGATTTATGGCGTACGGACATAAGCGAATATTATGTTGCTGGTGTCTGTGATACGGTGAGCGATCATACAAAAATGAAAATTAACATGAATGCAAAGAGCCCATACATAAATTCTGGCATGCTTTTAATTAACCTTAGTAAATGGAGAGAAGAGGGTATAGAAAGAAAATTTGTTGACTTTATCGCTGCATATGATGGTCAAGTATTTCACCATGATCAAGGAGTCATAAACGGTGTATTGAATCAAAAGTTCTTACTACTCCATCCAAAATACAATGCAATGACTACATACTTTACTATGAGTAGATCTGAGATTATGGCGTATTATGGCCTGAAATCCTACTATAATGAATCTGAATTAATCGAAGCCATAAACAAACCGGTGTTTATTCACTTTACTCCCGCCTTTGTAAATCGGCCATGGATAAAGGGATGTAAGCATCCTTTAGCAATAGTATATAAAGAATATCTAGAGATGAGCCCATGGAGGGGGAAAAGTCTTGACGAGGATAAAAGGAGGTTAATTGAGAAAATTGTATCCAGTTTATATAATCATCTACCGTTTAGGATGGCTCAAGGGATACGAAAGTTAATATTTAAATGAACGAATGAAGATCGGGAGATGTTTATGAAAAAGAAAATACTTATAAGTATGTCTTCGTTACATATTGGTGGAGCTGAACGAAGCTTAATAGGCTTGTTAGAAAGTCTAGATTATACAAAGTGTGAAATTGATTTGTTCTTATACAGACATGAAGGAGAGTTTCTAAAATATATTCCAAGTGAAGTAAAATTGCTTCCAGCGATCAAAGAATATACTACTTTTGAACGACCAGTAAAAGATATTATTAAAGAAGGACACATTTATTTAGGAGTCATCCGGCTTCTAGCTAAAATAAAGGCTGCGATTAAAAATAAAGGAGCCCAGAAAGAGCAAAGAACCTATAAACAAATGCAATATACATGGGATTACTCAATGCCCAAATTACCGAAATTAGAAAAACACTATGACGTAGCGATAAGCTTCTTGGGTCCACACAACTTTATTCTGGATAAGGTGAGAGCGAATATCAAATTGGGTTGGAACCATACAGACTATTTTGCACTCGTAAATCCCGATAAAAAACTGGATGAAAAAATGTGGAGTAGACTTGATTATATCGTCAATGTGTCTAATGACTGTGAGAAGTCGTTTTTAAAAGTATTTCCCAAACTTAATAGTAAGGTAATTGTACTAGAGAACATTATATCCGCATCTTTTGTACGGGAACAATCGCAGGAAAACATATATGGTGAAATGTCTGAAGATGGGTCAATTAAAATTTGCTCAGTTGGCAGATATACGAATTGTAAGGGATTTGATTTAGCCATACTTGCGTGTAAAAGATTAGTACAGTTAGGCTATAACATCACCTGGTATATTATCGGATACGGCACAGAAGAAGATAATTTAAAGCGATTGATTAAAGAAAACAATATGGAGGATAGATTTATTCTATTAGGCAAGAAGATAAACCCATATCCATACATTAAAAATTGTGATATTTATTGTCAACCGTCAAGAAATGAAGGTAAAGCAGTAACAGTTAGAGAGGCCCAGATACTAGCAATGCCCGTTCTCATAACGAATTATCCTACTGCAAATAGTCAACTTGAGAATGGGTTTGATGGGTATATTTGTGAGGCGTCAATAAAAGGGATAACAGACGGAATAGAACATTTATTAAAGGATTCTGAGTTAAAAAGAAGGTTATCTGATAATTGTAAGAGCAGGGATTATAGCAATAGTAATGAAGTGGACAAACTTTATAGTTTGATTAGTTGAATTCAACGAAAGTATGGAGGTACTTATGGCTCCGATTGTAAGTGTTATAGTACCAGTGTATAACTGTGAGAAGTACATTTCAATTTGCTTAGACAGTATTTTAAATCAAACCTACACGAATATAGAAATTGTTATTATTAATGACGGATCGAGAGATGGCAGTGAAAAGATAATAAAGCAATATCAAGAAAGAGATAACCGGATTGTCTATTTACACCAAAATAACAGTGGTCCATCAGCAGCTCGAAATAAGGGGATACTAAATTCAAGTGGTGAATATGTAGTTTTTATTGATTCGGATGATAGCGTTCATGAACTTTATATTGAGAATATGTTAAATAGAATGATTAATTCCTATTCCGATTTAGTTTGTTGTGGATATAGAGATATATCTGTTTCTAGAGTAATGGATTACACGGATTTTCAGTTTGATACGGGTGTCTCCTTATATGATTTTATGAATATGGCTTGTAAAGGTACGGGAGGAGTTCTATGGGGGAAGATATTTAAAGCAGAAATAATAAAAAAGCATAATCTTGAAATGGATATAAATATCTTTATGTCCGAGGATTTAATATTTGTTCTGCAATACGCATCACATTGTAAGTCTTTCGACGCCATAACGGAGTGTTTATATAATTACAATAGACTTAATGAGAATAGTATAAGCTCTAACTTCTCAATGAATTATTTGGAAAATTACTTTTTAGTTTGCGAACATATGGAAAATATATTTAAGTCAGTTAACTTCGGAGAAGAAGAAACAAACCAAATCATTACAAAAATAATTCAAGATGTTGTTATGGACTTAGTAGAACAACAAAGTATGAATATTAAAATTATTGGAATACAAAATGCCATGCATTCCGTAAAGCAGCTAGTCACATCACCATATATCGAGAAGTATAAATATCAATTCTCCACTAGTGTTTCGATGTATAAGCCTTATGTATTTTTTGTTAAAAATAAGTATATCATTGCCTGTATTGCCTATGGAATTATATTAAATATGTTAAGAAGCATTAAAAGGAGAAAAGATGGAGGGAGGTTATTAAGGTATGAGCAAGATGAAACTCCTATTTGTTATTGATTCGCTTATTATCGGTGGTGCAGAAAAAAGTTTGTTATCTTTATTAAGCATGATCGATTCATCAAAATATGAAATAGATCTATTGCTTTTTAAAAAAGGTATGGAACTTGAAAAATTCATCCCCAGTTATGTAAGTGTATTACCTGTTCCGGAGTATTTTAGATTTATAAATAAGGAACAAATTTCTTTTAATAATAAAATTCGCTACTTTTTTTATAGGATCAGAACTTCTGCAAATTTGAGATTTAACAAATATAAAAATAAACCTATACATAGTGAACAAGTAGTGTTCAAGAGCATAAAAAGAATTATTAATTCCTCACCCAAAAAGTATGACGTAGCTATTGCATATAATCAGGGTATGCCAACATACTTTGTTGCGAATAAAGTTGCAGCTAATAAAAAGTTAGCCTGGATTAACACAGACTATGTGAATACGGAATATGACAAAGAAATTGATTACGAATCGTATAAGAAAATAAATAAGATTATTGCAGTATCGCAATATCTTAAAGAGTCGATATCACAGATAAAAGAAGAATATAATAATAAGGTGGATACAATTTTAGATATATTAAACCCAGATGTGATTAATACAATGGCAGAAGAACATCAAATTGAAGAGTTTGATGGATCGGTAATCAATATATTAACAGTAGGAAGATTAGTAGCCGTAAAATCATATGATACTGCTATTGAGGTAGCTAAATTATTAAAACAGTCAGGATATAACTTCAAATGGTTTGTAATTGGTGAAGGTCCCGAGAGGAAAAACCTACTGGAACTCATAACCAAATATAATTTGAAAGATTACTTCATTTTGCTCGGAAAGAAACAGAACCCATACCCATATATGAAGAACTGTGACTTATATGTACAAACATCGATAAAAGAGGGATTTGGGCTAACTGTCTGTGAAGCTAAAATACTCAAGAGGCCTATAGTATGTACGAATTTTCCAACTGCAAAAGAGATAATAAATAATAACGAAGATGGGCTAATTGTTGAGCATGGTGTAAATGATCTGTATGTAGGCATCAAAAGATATTTAGATGATCATATTTTTAAAAATATGATCATGAGAAAGCTTAATTCTATTGAGCAATACAGTTCAGTGGATCAATTACACAAGTTCTATAAAATAATTGAAAAAAAAGAGAGTATGGGGATATCATGAACATTTTTGTGGATATTTATTTAGCATTCAATCTAGGGGACGATTTGTTTTTAGATATTCTTGCAAAGAAATATCCCAATTGCGACTTTACACTAAATTATGTGGGGAAAGATTATGATCAATTTATCTCACAATATAACAATGTAAAGCGAAGGGAATATTCCATATTTGATAAGATCGAACGAAGACTCAAATTATCAGATACGATTACTGATTATGAAAAACTGGCACGGGAGCATGACGCATTGATTTTTATAGGTGGATCGATCTTTAGAGAAGAGGGATATCACCATACATTGTATAGTGATAGGAAGAAAATGGTATTGGAATTCAAGAAATTTAACAAGCAGGTATTTATACTTGGTGCAAACTTCGGGCCATTTTATTCTGAAGAATATTTTAATGATTATAAAGAGTTATTTAAAGTATGTGATGATATTTGTTTTAGGGATGTATACTCCTATGAATTATTCAAGAATTTACCAAACGTAAGATATGCGCCAGATATTGTATTTCAAATGAATGTAGATGATTATAAGGCAACATCAACGAAAGAACGAGTTGGTTATTCGATCATAGATGTTAGACATAAGCAGGGACTTTCCAAATACTATGATGACTATATTACTAGTACTGTAAATTCAATAGAACTCATGGTAAGTAAGGGATATGAGTGTTGCCTAATGTCTTTTTGTAAAGAGGAAGGCGATCTTGGATTAATTGGTGTAATTCAATCTTATCTCTCTCCCAAAGCACTCAGAAAAACCTCTGTTTATGATTACAAAGGAAATTTGAATGAAGGCATTCAATTAATGGCTTCATGTAAGTTGATGGTGGCTGCAAGATTCCATGCAAATATACTAGCGCTTCTGTTAGGTGTTGGAGTCATGCCAATTATTTATAGTTCTAAAACTACACATATGTTCAAAGATATTAACTTTAATGGTCAGCTTATTAATATGTCAGAAATTCATTTGCAGTATGATGATCAGAATGTACAAAGATCCTTCCGAAATAAAGTTGACTTAGCTTCTGTTACCTATGAAGCAAAGAATCAATTTGAAAAATTGACCCATTTTATTAGTGTAGGGTAATTAGTAGGAGGAATATGAAAAAAAAAATAGTTTTTATGATGATAAATATGAATGTGGGAGGAACTGAAAAAGCTTTACTTAATTTGCTCTCAGTGATTCCAATGGATCAATATGAAATTACAATATTAATGTTGGAAGAGTTTGGAGGGTTTTTAAGTTCGATCCCTAAAGAAGTTCATATTGAATATTTGGATGGATATAGGAAGATAAAAGATATGTTGAATAATCCTCCTCAAAGAACGGCACTAGACTTACTTAAGAAGGGGGAGATTATAAAAGCTTTTAATATCATTTTCATCCATAGGATATGTAAGGTAATTAAAAATAGACATCTCTTCTTTAGTTATGTCTTAAAGAATCATCCTTCAATTATTAATCACTACGATGCCGCGGTAGCTTATGCGGGTCCTATGGAATTCATCAGCTATTTTGTATTACATAAAATAAAAGCCAAGAAAAAAATTCAATGGGTACATTTTGACGTATCGAAAATAGGATTTGATCCCAAGTATGAGTCTAGAATGTTCAATAAATTCGATAAAATTTGTGTCGTATCCAATGAGGGGAAAAATAAATTGATTAATATGATCCCTACAATAACCGAGAAAACAGATGTCTTATCAAACATAGTATCATCTGAGTTAATTTGTCGACTAGCGGAAGAAGGGACTGGGTTTTACGATTGCTTTGATGGTCTAAGGATACTGACGGTTGGAAGATTGACATCCGAAAAAGGCCAGGATTTGGCTATACGGGTAATGGCAAGATTAATTGAAGATGGATATAAAGTGAAGTGGTATTGTGTTGGGGAAGGGAATTCGAGGGAGAAGTACGAAGCATTAGTTGCGGAGTATGACTTAAAGGACAAATTCATATTCTTAGGCGCTGATCCAAATCCTTATTCTTACATAAAGCAGTGTGATATTTACGTGCAGCCATCAAGACATGAAGGATTTTGCATAACACTTGCTGAGGCAAGGAGTTTAAAAAGGCCAATTGTAACTACTGATTTTACAGGAGCAAAAGAGCAGATAAAGGATGGAGAAACAGGACTTATTGTAAAGTTCGATGAAAATGAGATGTATAAAGCAATAGTGAATTTAATAACCAATAAGGATTTATGTGAAATGTTTTCCGGTAATCTGGATACAGAAAACTTTGACAATAGACTAGAAATTGATAAACTACAAATGCTTCTATGAGGTAATTACTGGTGTAGAGGCCCAATCAGCCCATGCTTAGCTATGTTTTGATAAGAAAGGTAGTCACTGTATGAAAAGTCAACTAAAAGCAGGTGCAGTTTTATCGTACGTAGCGATGTTTGTTAACAGTGCAATATCAATCCTGTATACACCAATAATGTTACACCAGCTAGGGCAATCTGAATATGGCTTATACAGTTTGGCTACCTCAGTTATGGCTTATTTAGGAGTGTTAGATTTTGGATTAGGTAGTGCTGTAATTAGATATACAGCACATTATAAAGCTCTTAAACAAGAAGAAAAATGCTCGAATTTATACGGAATGTTTTGTGCCATGTATGGTGTTTTAGGAGTTTTAGCAATAATATTCGGTAGTATATTAATATTTACATCGCAACACTATTTTTCAAGCACATTAAGTATCAATGATATCCACGCATTAAAAATTTTAATGGGTATTATGGTGATTAACTTATCTATGGGTGTGGGTTTTGGCCTTTTTAGTGTTCTAATCATAGCACATGAAAGATTTATTATTCAAAAAACAATTGGCATAGTAGTTTCTATTATTAATCCCCTAATAATGTTACCACTTCTATTAATGGGATATGGATCTATTTCAATGGTAATAGTAACAGCAACTTTTAATGTATTAATAATTTCAATCAATATCTATTATTGTTTTAGAGTTATTAAAATAAAAATCACATTTAAAAAATTCGAGATAAGATTATTAAAAGAAATATTATCATTTTCATCATTAATATTTTTGAACTTATTGATTGATAAAATATATTGGTCCACAGATCAAGTTATTCTGGGTATTTTTAGCGGGACAATTGCAGTTTCGATTTATTCAATAGGTGCATCTTTTTCTGGGTACTTTTCAGCATTTTCAGCGGCAATATCCAATGTGTTTCTAAGTAAAGTTACAGGAATGGTGACGAATGAGGTTTCTGATAAAGAAATATCAGATTTGTTTATTAGGATAGGAAGAATTCAGTACATTGTCATCTCGTTTGCTTTAAGTGGATTTATTACTTTTGGACAAGAGTTTATTAATTTGTGGGTTGGAACAAGTTACCGAAGTTCTTTTACCATAGCCTTATTGATACTAATTCCGATGATCATACCTCTCATTCAGGGTATGGGAGGAATCATACTTCAAGCCAAAAATATGTATAAATTTAAAACTATAGTTTATATGGTTATAGCTCTAGCTAATGTATTACTAAGTATACTTTTCGCACAATGGTGGGGCGCAATTGGATGTGCCCTTGCAACTGCAATAGCATTTACTACAGGAAATATAATTATTATGAACATATATTACTGGAAGAAGATAAAAATAGATATTCCAAGTTTTTGGAAGAATATTTTTAATATGAGTGGACCCTTATTCGTAAGTTTTATATTTGGAGTTACAATAAATAGATTTATACATGCCGATAATTGGATATTATTTTTGATGAAGACAAGTATGTTTTCAATTTTATTTATTATTTTGATGTGGTTTACCTCAATGAATAAATATGAAAAGGATCTTTTTAAAGAACCTATGAAAAATGTATTGCTTCGATTTAGAAAGCGAAAATTGGTCGAAATTGAAATTAAGTGAATTGTTGTGATGTTACAAATTGGGGGTTCCTAATGCTAAAATCATTGACATCTTTTAGGTTTGTAGCAGCTATGATGGTGTATATTTATCACAGTGTTGGTATATTTAAGAACTACCAATTTGGATATGTAGGAGTATCATTTTTCTTCGTTTTATCTGGGTTTATATTAGCATACAATTACCATTCGAAGTTTACAGAATTAAACAAATATTCAGTGAAAAGTTTCTATATCGCAAGATTAGCAAAGGTGTATCCTGTCCATTTATTAACACTTGCTTTATCTATACCATACGTATTATTAATCTACCCAAAATCCTTTACCTCAGATTTATTTGGCGGTTTTTTTGCCAACTTATTTATGATACACAGTTTTATTCCCTCGCCCTTTGGCGCTGCTCCTTATGCTTTTAATCTAGTTTCATGGAGTTTGTCTGATGAGATATTTTTTTATCTTGTGTTTCCTTTTATAATTTACATGCTGATAAAATTGAAGATAAATACAGGTGTATTAAAAAAAATATTAATAACAATCTTTATCTTCATAGGTTTTGTCAGCGTTGCAACTTTGTCTTCACTATTAAGAGAAGCGAAAATGGACGATTGGTACTTTTATGTTTTCCCATTGTTCAGATCAATGGATTTTATTATGGGGATTTTGATTGGATTGATTTTTGTTTCAAAAAGAAGACCAATCAGGACTCTAAATAAGTCGATGTTTAGTTTTTTGGAATTATTTTCCCTGATTTTGTTTGTCGGTTGGATTATCCTCTCGCCACATGTTAGTCAAGTATTTAGATTCAGCATTTACTATATTCCTATGTGGTGTATCTTAATTTATATTTTTGCGTTCCAAGGCGGAATTGTATCAAAAGTGCTATCCAATAAATGGCTCGTATTTTTAGGTGAGATTAGCTTTTCATTCTATATGATTCATTTATTAATAATTAATTATGTAGGTATATTTCCCATGGGAAGTTTATTGAATCATATTATTTCTTTCTTTGGCTCCATTCTCTTAAGTGCTGGAATTTATCTTATGTATGAAGAGCCACTAAGAAAGAGAATTCGTTTTGGTGCAAAGAAAAAGGAAATAATACTTCGTGAAGGTTCTGCAATTGCAATAAAAGTATAAATTCAAAGTTTTGATTCAACTACGATTGTATTGGAAAGTCTAAAGATAGAAAGAGTCATCTTTAATTGGCGAACGACTGAGGTCTCTGAGCAGCGAATAGACGAGCTTAGGATAGAAAGTCAAATCATACCGAGGGAGCGGAATGATTCTTACTTCTATCTATGATACGGTTCACCGAACCGTACCCAAACGCAAAGTATCATTTGACCATAAATTATACATTATTGCTATATCTAATAAACCACTCCTAAAGTTGGAGTGGTTTATTAGATATAGTTATTATTTTATTGGCGCCATCGTTCTTCGTTATTCGACTTTTTGACTACCCTTAAATTTATTAATGTGCAACTTTTATAAGCTTGTTCATAACAAACAAATCTTGTCCAAGCATTAACATTAGGACTATTAACTTGAAAGACAGCCTACCTTTAAAATTATTCTTCTCAGAAACCATAAAATTTGAACACTCTTTATTAAACAATATCTGCATACAATATTTTCTGAAAAGTTTGTTTTTAGACGTAGACTTTATACAACTTACTACATATTCTTTGTCTTTTGAAGACCTCAGATGATTTAATGCTGTAGCAAATTGAGAATAAAAGACAACTGGGGCAAGATTAGTAACATTATTTTTCTTTATGTATTCTTCGTATTTACTCACTAATTGAGTTGCATTAAAAATTACATTTGCAGGTACACGACTTAGTGAGCCTGCTCTTTGATAGTAATTAATTAATTCCCTTGACGTTGTATTGATAATATTCGTATGACTTAAGTAAATTAGATTAAATAAAAGATCTTCTCCAAAACTAATTTGTGGATCAAAACTTATTCCGTACCGTTTTATTAAATCATTCCTATACAATTTATTCCAAACAGAAAATGAATGTTTAAACTGTAGAAAACTTATTAAATATTTAGAAATACCAATTTGATCAAACTTAATTAACTCTTCAACCATTTTATGTCTAACTATTCTTCCATTTTCAAATACACTTCGATAGCCGCAGACTACCATATCACTATTATGGTCAATAGCTTTTTTAACTAAAACTTCAAGAAAATTAGAATCAACCCAATCATCTGCATCAATGAAACTAATATACCTACCAGTAGCAATGTCAATCCCTGAGTTCCTAGCTATTGATACTCCACCATTATTTTTATGAATCACTTTTATTCTGTTGTCTTTTCCTTCATACACTTTACATATTTCACTAGATCTATCCAATGAACCGTCATTAACCAAAATAATTTCAATATCTTGGAAAGTTTGACTAATAAGAGAATCTAAACATCTTTCTAAATATTCTTCAACATTATAGACTGGAATAATTACACTAACAAGTGGCATGGTTTTTCCCCTCTGATAATATTTTCTCATGTTATACTAGATAAAAACAGTTAAAGGCTCACTAAGATCTCTATGATTTCGATCTATTTTAATTATACAATAAGTTCTTTATTAAGAACAACTATTTTTAGTTTTTCCTTAACTGGAACGATAGTTGCTTTTAGTCAACAAACATAATGTACTCAGATTTGGGTTGGACACCTCTTCTTATTGCAGCTGCATTTTAAATAGGCACCACAACGCTGACTTTACTCATGGATTGAATTTTCCCCTTTTATAAATCTTATTTACTATTGATGAGATTTCGTTCTTTATAAAGAATTAAACTGAGATATTACTGCTTTACAAGCAAAAAATATAGATATTCTATTTCTATGGATTTTACAAGGGAAGTTAATTCTATTGATAATGTAAGTCAGCCCTCGCATATTTATTTTTAAGGAATATATTAGAACAAATGAGATTAGTTGGAGGTGTATGATATGGCAAAAATCCAAGTCACAACCGAATTAAAAGCAAATTTGCCCATTTTAAGCGTAGGCGAATTTGGATTCTGCTCAGATACTGGTGAGTTATTTATTGGCTCACAAGGTGGAAATGTTCAACTTGGTACAATGAATGATATAGGAATTAAATCGAGTCAGTTAGATAATACAAATAGGACTGAAGGAAAAATTCTTGCAGTTGATTCAACCGGAAAGCTCTCATTTGTAGATAAACCCACTAGTGTAACGAGTCTCGATGAATTAAGTGATGTTGACCTAACTACCTCCTCACCAGTTGGTGGAGATATTTTAAAGTTTGCAAATGGGGTCTGGAAAACTGCAAGTCTAGCTGGAGCTGGAACTAGTCCAACCACCAGCAGTACAATCTATTTTGTTGAGCTTGAACGCTGGGGAATTAAACATGATGGGACCAATGCAATAAACACTACACAAGGTTTAAATAATGCCATTTCATGGGCAAAAGATAATAGTATTAACCAGATCATTTTGCCGAAAGGTAGCTATCTTATAGATAAAAATTCTTCAGTCAATCTATGTAGCGACACTATGTATATGTTTTATGGGTGCACATTTATTAAAGAATCTAATAGTTTTACAGGATATAATATATTGGTGTGTGACAGTGTATCTAACGTGTTAATTCAAGGCGCAACACTAAAAGGTGATAGAGAAACTCATGATTACTCAAGTAGTGGCACACATGAATGGGGTTATGGGATTGAATGCAGAAATGCATGTTACAACATCATAATTAAAGACTGTGATGTGCGTGAATGTACTGGGGATGGACTGGTGACATCTATGGATTTTTCCGCAATAGGTGGAGCACAATTTCCAGGCCATTTTGGAAAAGGAGATATTGATAATCAAGGGAATCTAGATAGCACGAAAACTAATTATACCACAGTAACCAAATATTTCGATGTAACTGGAGAAGTTGTCAAATCTGTTGGTTATTTTTATTATTCTGGTGATGGATATGGTGGATATGGTACGGGAAGTAACCTTAATAAAACGGTCATAAAGGTTCACTTTTACAAAGCAGATGGTTTATATTTAGGCTATAAAAATACAAGGTCTTATGAATTTATTTATTTAGATTCATTACCTATCGGCACGACCCAAGTGAGATTCTCATTCCTTCAAAATTACGATTTAATGGATAATAACTTGCATTATGTAATGTGCGCTAAAATTCCGCAATATATATATTTTGTTAATTGCAAATCGCATAAAAATAGACGACTTGGCGCTTCAGTTAACGGAGGAAGATTTGTTAATTTTGAGAGTTGTGAAATTTATGATAATAGTAATCCGATGAGTATTTCTAATGGTACTGAACCGGGATATGGCATTGATATTGAAGATGGATATATGGCCAATCAAAAAATAACGTTAAGAAACTGCAATATTTATGATAATAGAGCAGGAGCATTTGTATGTGTTAGTACAAGAGGAGTTTATTTAGAAAATAATAAAATTAGAGGAAATGTCAATCTAAGTGGAAGTGGAGATGATTATTTTTCTCTAAATAATATGTACTATGGAGATATTACAGGCAGATCAATTACAAGTGGGGTTGAAAAGGATGGAACGTTTTGCACATTTCGAAATGATTCGGTATTTAATGGAGATTGTAATATAAATGCTGGAAATACTACATTAGAAAATTGTGTTTTTTCAAAAAGCAGCCTTTTATTAGGTGGTGAAACAGCAAAAGTAATTAATTGTAAGCTTACATTTGATGATCCTATCAGACAAGCAATTCGCTTCGCAAGTAAAAATGTAGAAGTTTATCATTCTTTATTTGATATTAGAAGAAGTGGTCCATGGGACGCAGGTTATAATTATAGTGAAAATGTATTATTTTCAAATGTAAAATTCACAACAAATTTTCCAGGCGGATCGTATGCCGGTGGAAATTATGTAGGTAGTAAGAATTTAGTGGTTGCGAACTGTGAATTCATTCATTTAGGTACGAATACAAATTATAGCTCTATGACTGCATCAGAGTCTATGTTAATTGAAAATTCGACATTTAAAAATCATGTATTTAGAATAGAAGGTGGTGGCCTATTTTCTTCAGAGAAGTTAGCTGCTGATCCAGGTTATATTACGCATACCTTCAGAAATAACAATATTATTTGGGACGCGCCTTATAGTTCAGCAGTCCATGAAACCAGAGGTCCCGGGGTTTCCTTCAGTTATATACCGAGGTTAGAAGTTAGCAACAACAAAATTCGTGTTATAGATCAAGGTGTTGATTTAGGCTCCATGCACACCTTACGAGTATTCACTGAAAATCATCTAACGCTAGCAAATAATACGATCGTAACATCAAATAATTCGGGTAATGCTACGAAGGGGAATATTACAATTGAAGGTGCTTATAGAATGGCAGGTTCAACGATTCCAAAACCTAAATCGACCGTAATTTCACAAAGTAATAATCAAATGAACTCAAATATCCTATTTACAAATAACGTTTTATCTCAATTGGAAAAAAATATATTTGGTAGCGATCTAATACCGATATACGCAACATCTGCACCTAATTTTGGTAACTACAGTATTGGTCAACAGGTGTATAACACCGCACCAGCTGCTGGAGGATATGTTGGATGGGTATGCACAGTTCCTGGTACTGCAAATAATAATGCTTGGACAGCGAACAAAGTCTACTCAGTGAATGATTTAGTTAATACGAATGGAAAAGTTTACAAGAGTACTGTGGGTGGAAATAGTGGAACATCAGCCCCATCACATACATCTGGTACAATAACATATGGCAGTGTGACTTGGATGTATGTAAATGTATTGGCGATATTCAAACCGTTTGGAGCAATTACAAATTAGAGCGTATGTTAAATAATATAAGTTGACATGTTCTTTATAAAGAACTACAATAATGATAAGTCAACACAGCTGAATTCCAGCTATTTTTTTTTATGAGAATGTTCTTTATAAAGAATAATTAAGGGGAATATCGTTCTTTATAATGTGTTTAAAGCGGAGATGAACAATATAGTTCTTTATAAAGAACGTGTTGTTATTTGATAAATCCCGGTGATGCCTCCTTACCGTTATCAATGGATGCACTCGATCATGCTGTGGGTTGATAAGACCTTAGACGCGAGTCGTCAAAAGTGTGGTGCGAGGCAGGGTTAGATGCCCTACAACGTATTAAAGGATTTAATTATATGGTCTTGATTCAAAGGCCGTATACTTAAGAACTTTAGTGAGAGGGTGGATTTTATATGTCATATCGCCAACGTTTATCCTTATTAATATTCATTGACTCTTTTATCGTATTAACGTCTATTTTTGTTAGCCGATTTCTATTGAGTGCAGATTTACATGTCGTAACGGTTCCGATGGTTGTGAGTTCCATTACGCTGCTGCTGAGTCATCATATATTTTCATTCAGGTATAAGCTTTATAAAAAAGCATGGGAATATGCGAGTATAGCAGAATTAATGTTCATTGTTAAAGCAGTAAGCTTCTCTATGATTGTGGTCGCGTGTATCCAGCAAGTCATAGCTCAGGATATTTCTTTCCGTCTGCTAGCTGTAACCTGGATGATTCACATTTTGCTAATTGGCGGATCTCGTTTTTGTTGGCGGCTATTTCGTAATACGTATATCAAAAAAGCAGGAAAAAGACGCACATTGGTCGTTGGTGCTGGTTCCGCAGGCCTAATGGTTGCCAGGCAACTGATTAAGAACAACGATGCAGAGCTTGAGCCAGTTGCCTTTATTGATGATAATGCACGCATACATAATCTAGATATTCTTGGAATACCTGTTGTAGGTGGGATTAATCAGATTGAACGAACTGTGAAAGAGATGCAAATTGATAATATCATTATTGCTATCCCTTCTCTTGGTAAAAAGGAACTTAACAACATCGTTCAAGAATGTGCCAAAACGACGGCCAAAACACAAACCTTGCCCATGTTAGAAGATCTTGTTACGGGGAAGCTTTCGGTTAATCAATTCATGGACGTTCATGTTGAGGATCTATTAGGCCGAGAACCGATCCAACTTGATATCGAAAGTATTTCCGAGTTTGTCACGCATAAAGTGGTCTTGGTAACTGGTGCAGGAGGCTCTATTGGCTCTGAAATCTGCAGACAGGTTTCTAAGTTCCAGCCTAGCAAGCTCATCTTATTAGGACATGGAGAGAACAGTATTTATTCAATAGAAATGGAATTGAAGGACATATGTGAATACGCACAAACGGAATTTATTACAGAAATTGCAGACATTCAGGATTCCCGAAAAATGATGGCCATCATGAATAAGCATCGACCTGATGTTGTGTATCACGCAGCTGCTCATAAACATGTTCCACTAATGGAACGAAATCCAGAAGAAGCAGTGAAGAACAATGTAATTGGAACGATGAATGTTGCCATTGCGGCGAGCAAGTACGATGTGAATACATTTGTTATGATCTCAACGGATAAAGCGGTTAATCCAACTAGCGTCATGGGAGCCACGAAGCGTATGGCCGAAATGATCATTCAAGACATGGATAAAAGCAGTACTACAAAATTCGTAGCGGTTCGTTTCGGTAACGTCTTGGGGAGCAGGGGCAGTGTCATCCCAAGGTTTAAGCATCAAATTGAAAAAGGCGGTCCAGTGTCAGTCACCCACCCTGATATGATTCGCTATTTCATGACGATCCCAGAAGCATCTCGGCTCGTTATGCAAGCTGGCGCATTAGCCAAGGGAGGAGAAATTTTTGTCCTCGATATGGGTGAGCCCGTAAAAATTGTTGATTTGGCCAAAAATCTAATTAAGCTTTCGGGTAACTCGGTGGAAGATATCGGTATTGAATTCACCGGAATGCGGCCTGGAGAGAAGCTTTATGAGGAGCTACTAAAGGCTGATGAAATCGAAGAACAACAAGTATATCCGAAGATTTATATCGGTAAAACAGCGGATCTATTTATGGATGAAATCAAAGAGATCATATCCATTTACAGCACGTTAGATAAGGAAAGCTTAAGAGAGCATTTGCTTAATATCGGTAATAGTAATGTCATTCTTTTATCCAAGAAACTATCATCTGTAGGCTGAAAAGGAGCAATCACTTATGAAAGTTAGAAAAGCCATTATTCCAGCTGCTGGTCTGGGGACAAGATTCCTACCTGCAACCAAGGCAATGCCAAAGGAAATGCTGCCCATTGTTGATAAACCGACCATTCAATATATTGTTGAAGAAGCTGTTGAATCGGGCATTGAAGATATTATCATTGTGACGGGTAAAGGGAAAAGAGCTATTGAGGATCACTTTGATAATTCATTCGAGCTTGAGCAAAATTTATTAGAAAAGCAGAAGTTTGAGCTACTATCAGAAGTGAAAAAGTCATCCAATGTGGATATTCATTATATTCGTCAGAAGGAGCCCAAGGGATTAGGGCATGCCATCTGGTGTGCACGCAAGTTTATTGGTAATGAGCCATTCGCCGTATTACTTGGAGATGACATTGTTCGAGCGGATAAGCCTTGCTTGCAGCAATTGATGGAACAATATGAATATCATGATGCATCCATTATTGGCGTGAAGCACGTTCCTGATGAAGAGGTATCCCGATATGGGATCGTGGATGGCTTTGAGTTGGAGAACCGCCTACATAGCGTTAATCATCTTGTTGAAAAGCCACTCAAAGAGTTAGCACCTTCCAATTTAGCGATCATGGGGCGTTATATTTTAACACCTAAAATTTTCGAGATCCTTAATAACCAGCAACCAGGGGCTGGAGGCGAGATCCAGTTAACCGATGCGATCGCACAACTAAATCGGATTGAATCGGTATATGCGTACGAATTTGAAGGTACCCGTTATGATGTCGGGGAGAAAATGGGATTCATTCAAACGACGATCGAATATGCGTTACAGCGTAAAGATTTAAGATACGGGTTAATGAAATATCTGTCCGAACTCATGGAGAAAGAATTAATTAAATAGGTGATGCCACGATGTCTAGAAAAGTGCTGTTTTGCGCAACGGTTGATTATCACTTCAGGGCTTTTCACCTACCTTACTTAAAATGGTTCAAGGATCAGGGCTTCGAGATTCATGTTGCTGCTAGCGGGAATATAGAGCTCCCCTATGTCGATGTGAAGTTTGACATTCCGATACAGAGAACGCCTCTCCACCGTGCAAATCTAGATGCTTATATTGCATTGAAGTCAATCCTTGCTGCGAACAATTATGATATCATCCATTGTCATACGCCAATGGGGGGCGTATTAGCTCGTTTAGCTGCACGATCTGCTCGTAAGAGGGGGACGAAGGTCATTTATACCGCGCATGGCTTTCATTTTTGCCAAGGTGCCCCTTTGTTTCATTGGTTAGCTTATTATCCGCTAGAGAAATTCTTATCTTATTTTACGGATTGTTTGATTACGATTAATGAGGAAGATTACAAGCTTGCTAGGAATCGGCGATTCCGTGCTACTCGCATAGAACATGTGCATGGAGTTGGCGTTAATACAGCGCGTTTTCAACAGATAGACGAATCGCATAGAGCTGAAAGAAAAGTATCCATGGGCTATCAACCAGAGGATATTCTTTTATTTTATGCGGCAGAATTTAATCAGAACAAGAATCAGCAGCAACTCATACGAGCATTAGCTTTAATTCGAAAGGAAGCTCCTCATGTCAAACTTCTGCTCGCTGGAGAAGGAGCACTACAAGTGCAATGTCAAGAGCTTGCTAAGGAGCTTCAAGTTGCCCATCTAGTGGATTTTCTCGGTTATCGTAAGGATATCGATCGCTTGCTGCCTATGTGTGATATTGCCGTTGCATCCAGCCTTCGTGAAGGGTTACCAGTGAACATTATGGAAGCGATGGCATGCGGACTCCCCATCGTTGCGAGTAATAACAGAGGTCACAGAGAACTTGTGCACGATGGAGGTAACGGCTGGTTAACCTCCCCTAATGATCACGAAGGCATGGCAGAGAAGCTCCTGCTCCTAGCTTGTGATCAAGAATTACGAATAAAATTAGGAGCTAGTGGTAGAAAAATGGTTGAAGACAAATACGCAATTGAGCAAGTATTGCATCAAAAAAGTGCGATATATTCCCGATTTATGGACGAAAAGGTGGAGGTCATGTGGGCGATCCAATAAGAATTCTGCATGTCGTTGTAAATATGAATAGGGGTGGAGCAGAGACCCTTCTAATGAATTTATATCGAAATGTAGATCGTACGAAAATTCAATTTGATTTTCTTACTTGTAAAGCAGGTGCCTATGATTCCGAGATTACCGAGATGGGAGGGATTATTCATAGAATCCCCTATGTGTCGGATATTGGCCATGCGAAATATATCCAAGCATTAGATCAATTCTTTGTTAATCATGCGAACTACAGAATTGTTCATGCTCATATGGATAAAATGAGCGGTTTTGTGTTGCGTTCGGCCAAAAGGGCTGATATTCCCATTCGTATAGCACATAGTCACAATACAAGCAGTGAAGGTGGCCTAGCGGCTAAAGCTTATAAATGGCTTGCAGGTACATTTATCGCTTCCTGCGCCACTCATTTTGTGGCTTGTTCCAATAAAGCAGCACAGTGGTTATTCACTAACCAGCGCAACAAAGTTGTGCTGATGAAGAATGGGATCGAGAGTGAGCAATTTGCCTATTCACCCTTGGTAAGGGAAGAGATAAGACGAGAGCTTCAGATTGCACCTGAGTCTTTCGTACTGGGGCATGTCGGCAGATTCAATTATCAGAAGAATCACACCTTTCTCCTGGATGTGTTTGCCCAATTGAATAGAGAGAAACCAGATACGATTCTATTATTGGCAGGTGATGGACCATTGCGGGAAGAGATCGAGAGAAAAGCAAAGGCTCTTGATTTGCAGCATAAAGTCAAATTCCTAGGCGTGCGAAGTGATATCTCCCGCTTACTCCAGGGACTCGATATGTTTGTATTTCCCTCTTTACATGAAGGTTTGCCTGTAACTCTTATTGAGGCACAAGGTGCTGGCTTGCCTTGCATGATCTCGGATGAGATTACGCAGGAAGTGGATATGGGCATTCAATTGGTAGAGAGATTGCCGCTGTCTGACAAAGAGATTTGGGTCCATCAGATGAAGCAAGTAATGGTAAGAAACAAGTCTAGACATATTCCGGCTTTATCCTTATCTAACCAAGGGTACGATATTCGCAATACAGCGGCTTGGACGGAAGGCTTTTATCTAGGCATATCGAGGTGATGAGATGAAAAAACTTACTATTTTTACTCCAACATATAATCGGGCGTATTGTCTTCCGGTTTGTTATGAGAGCTTGAAGAAGCAAACTTCTAAAGATTTCGTATGGCTCATTATAGACGATGGCTCTACAGATGATACGCAACAGGTCGTTGCAGGGTGGATCGAGGAGAACATGATTCAGATCCGATACCACCGACAGGATAACCAAGGCATGCATGGCGCCCACAATACAGCGTATCAATTGATTGATACAGAACTGAATGTATGTATTGATTCGGATGACTACATGCCGCCAGATGCTGTAGAACACATCCTCACTTTCTGGAAGAAACATGGCAGCGAGCGGGTTAGCGGTATTATTGGGCTGGATTCCTTTACGGATGGGCGGGTTATTGGAACCCGATTACCTGAGGCGCTGAAGACTTCGACTTTGTTTGAATTATACAGCAAACATCGCGTGACAGGTGATAAGAAACTAGTTTATCGAAGCGAGTTAACACGAGCTTATCCATACCCCATTTTCGAAAACGAGAAATACGTGGGTCTTGCCTATAAATATTTCATGCTAGACAAGCAGTATGAAATGCTCCTCATGAATGAGGTGCTTTGCTGTGTCGAATACTTACCGGATGGCTCCTCAATGAACATGCTGAGACAGTATCTCAGAAATCCGAAAGGGTTTGCCTTTTATCGAAAAGAACTTATGAAACTCCCTCTAGCAAGCCTGATGTTTAAATATAAACAGTCCATTCACTTTGTATCCAGCAGTATAATCTCAGGTAATCGTCGATTCATGACGGAAACCCCGGCTAAACTCCTCACATTGCTGGCTATTCCTTTTGGCGTCCTTCTCTATTGGTATGTAAGCAGGAAAACAAGGATCTCATAAGATCTGAAAGGAACCTTATATGGCTATTATTTGGCTTAACTTAGTCGTTGTCTATATCGCATCCTATTTCTCCAGGCATATAGCCAAGCCTGTACTTAGCAGCACTGGGGCACCATGGATGAAGCCTAATCAATGGTTGACGGCACTGGTAATGGCAACATTCGTCCTTATCGCCGGACTTCGCAACAATATAGGAGATACATTTTTTTATATGTACTCCTATAAGCTAAGTAATTTTACATGGGCAGAAGTAAAAGCAGAGAAAGATATTGGTTTCGGTATTTTACAAATGATATTGAAATCAATCACAGATAATCCTCAGTTGTTAATTTTTATTACGGCCATGGTGACAAATGTACTTATTGTCTATGTGTTATACAAGTATTCAAAGCTATTTGAACTAAGTATTTATATCTACATTACATCAGGACTCTATATTGTTTCGATGAACGGAGTTCGGCAATTTTTGGCTTCTGCTATTGTTTTCGCGGCAACCAAATTTCTATTTGAAGGAAACTGGAAAAAGTATTTCCTTGTCGTGGGCTTCGCGTCCTTCTTTCATGGTAGCGCACTAATCCTTATTCCCATTTATTACATTGTGAGAAGAAGGGCTTGGACATCCTCTACGATTGTACTCTTGGTAGGTTCTGTGATTTTGATTCTAGGATACGGTGTCATTTCCAATGTTATTTTTTCAGCCATTCAAGATACACATTATAGTGAGTATCAGAATTTTCAAGAGGGCGGAGCTAACATCATTCGAGTTGCGATTAGCGCAGTGCCACTAGTATTCGCCTATTTAGGAAGAAACAAGCTTAGAGAAATATTTCCACATGGTGACTATGTGGTCAACATGTCTCTATTGAATTTTGTTGTCATGGCCATCGCCACACAGAATTGGATTTTCGCTAGGTTTACCATCTATTTTGGCCTATACAATGTGATCCTTATGTCATGGGTTATAAGCCTATTTGTTAAGAAACAGCAGAAATTAGTCTATTTCGCGATCATCGGTTTTTACTTGATCTACTTCTATTATGAGAATGTTGTGACTCTGAACATTATATACAAAAGTGATTTTCTAAAATTCTGAGTATCAAGTAGGAGGGGGATTCAGTTGTCGATCCTAGTAACAGGTGGAGCTGGCTATATTGGGAGTCACACGTGTGTGGAGTTATTAAATGCAGGGTACGAAATCGTAGTTGTTGATAATCTTAGCAACAGCAGCTCTGAATCCATAAGAAGGGTGAAGGAGCTAGCAGGAAAAGATTTCGAGTTCTACCCTATTAATCTGTTACATCGACAGGATCTGGAGATCGTCTTTAGACGTTATCAAATAGAAGCTGTGATTCATCTAGCTGGCCTGAAGGCCGTCGGTGAATCGGTATCCTTGCCGCTGCGCTACTACCAAAATAATATCTCAGGTTCGATTGTGCTTTATGAGCTTATGCAGGAGTATGGGGTGAAGAACATCGTGTTCAGTTCATCAGCAACTGTGTACGGGACGTCTGAAAGTGTTCCAATTTCGGAAAACACTCCATTAGGTGCAACCAATGCTTATGGGCGAACAAAGCTGATGATCGAGGAAATGATGCGAGATCTTCATGTATCAGATCCGACCTGGAGTATTGCGCTGCTGCGCTATTTTAACCCAATTGGTGCACATAACAGCGGACGATTAGGAGAGAATCCCAATGGTATCCCTAATAATTTGATGCCATATATCACGCAGGTTGCGGTAGGTGAGTTGAAAGAGCTCCAGGTATATGGGAATGATTATGCCACATCCGATGGTACCGGAGTAAGAGATTATATCCATGTAGTAGATCTAGCCCGCGGTCACTTGAAGGCGCTGGAGAAGGTTATGTCAACCACTGGGGTGGAGGCGTACAATCTGGGGACTGGACAGGGATATAGTGTACTTGAAATGGTTTCTGCTTTTGAACGTGTAACTGGCAGGAAAGTTCCATACAGGATAACTGCGCGGAGAGCCGGTGACATCGGTGTATGTTACTCGGATCCAACCAAGGCTGAACGAGAACTGGGATGGATTGCACACAAGGGAATTGAAGAGATGTGTTTAGATTCATGGCGTTGGCAAACTTACAACCCACAAGGTTATCTAGAGGAAAATGAAGTGGCTGAAGTGGCAGCAAATCTATGAATAGCATTCGAAGAATTAAAGAGCTTATCTATTCTGTCATATCCGCTTCACTGGAATGATCTTAAGGAGGAACAGTTTTGTCAATGGTTAGTGCAATGAGTCTAAAGAGACTTCAGAATTGGTATGCGCTGTTGCGACAAGGAATGATTGTATCTACCTGGTCTATCAAGGTGTTTCGATCAGACAGTATTATCTCAACAGAGCCACAGCATCATAAATTAACAATACCTAGTTTACAAGCATCAGATGTGACGGATGTACCCGCTGAGTTTGTTGCTGATCCATTTATCATCCAACACGAATCTGACTTTTTTCTTTTCTTTGAAATATTAAATAAGGCATCTGGGCAAGGTGAAATTGGCGTTGCAACGAGTACAGATGGCGTTACATGGAAGTACGGTAGAGTCGTGCTGCGTGAGAAATTCCATTTGTCCTATCCACAAGTATTTATATATAATAACGAATTTTACATGCTGCCTGAAACAGCCGAATCGGATCGCGTAATTTTATATAAAGCCAAAAATTTCCCCTATGAATGGGAAGTTGATTGTGACCTATTAAAGGGCAATTATTTGGATCCTTCGATTGTACATTTCAATGGCAAATGGTGGATATTTACGGGAACAGAAGAGGACAGTTTCCATTTGTTCTACTCGGACCAGTTAAAAGGCACTTGGTCGGAGCACCCTCAAAGTCCAATCATATCAAATAACGACAAAATTAGTAGGCCCGGAGGCAGGCTCATTATTTCAGATGGATGTGTGCATAGGTATACACAAGCGGACTATCCACACTATGGCGAATCTGTCAGAGTATTTAAAGTGAATAAGCTCACTGAGCATGAATATGAGGAAGAAGAGGTTTCTCTTATTTTGAGTGGCTCGAAGGAAGATAAAGACTGGCGTAAGGATGGCATGCACCATATTGACCAGTTAAAGCTTAAGGATAATCAATGGTTAATTGCAGTTGATGGGCATACGTTTAAAAATGTAAATTATATTCTTTGGAAGCTGGATCGGATAAAATCAAAGCTATTTAGTCAAGATCAGTAGGAGAAGATCCCATGAAGCGTGTATTTGATTTATTTGTCGCGGTAACTTTACTCATATTGTTTCTTCCGATTATCGGAGTTGTTGCGATCCTAGTGAGGATGAAGTTGGGATCGCCAATTATTTTTAAACAGCAGAGGCCAGGATTACATGTGAAACCTATTCGAATATTAAAGTTTCGCACAATGACAGATGCCACAGACAAAGATGGAAGACTATTACCTGATTCAATTCGATTAACACCTTTTGGTGAATTTCTTCGAAAGTATAGCCTGGATGAATTATTACAATTGATAAATGTGATAAAAGGTGATTTAAGTTTGGTCGGCCCCAGACCACTATTAAACGAATATTTGTCATTATACACAGTAGAACAAGCCAAAAGACACAACGTTAGACCTGGAATTACAGGTTGGGCACAGGTAAATGGGAGAAATGCGATCTCATGGGAAGAAAAGTTTAATCTAGATTTATGGTATGTTGAAAATCAAAGCTTTCTACTTGATTTGAAAATATTAGTTTTAACATTAAGTAAAGTACTGAGATCAGAAGGAATTCAGAACGGTAAACATGCAACAATGCCAATGTTTGAAGGGAGCATGAAAAATGTTGAACAATAAGATAAATATTTTGTTTACGAGCTCGGGTAGAAGACTATCCTTATTACAACAATTTAAGAAGACGTTCATTCAATATGGTATTAATGGGAGCATAATTACTGCTGATTTAAGACTTACGGCACCTACCGCTTTTATTAGTGATAAGCACTACATTGTACCGAGAGTTACTGATCCTAATTACATGACGAGATTATTAGAGATTTGCCGAAATGAAAAGATTGATATTATTATTCCTCTAATCGACACGGAATTAATGGTTTTATCGGAAAATGAAAAAGTATTTGAAGAAATTGGTGTTAAGTTACTTGTTTCAAGTAAAGAGCTGAACGAAATTTCAGGCGATAAAATAAAGACATACCAGTTTTTTCAAGAAAGAAATATTTCAACTCCGAAAGTTTTTACCGAAGATGAAATTAATAATAAGCAGTATCAATTTCCGCTATTAATTAAGCCTCTCGATGGAAGTTCGAGCGTTGGGGTTACGAAAATCAATAACGAAAAAGAATTGCTATTTTTTAAGGACTATATTCCCAATGCCATGATTCAGGAATTCGTAACGGGTACCGAGTATACGGTTGATGTGATGCTTGATTTTAGCGGAAACATTCGTACTATCGTTCCAAGATTACGAATTGAAACTAGGGCTGGAGAAGTAAGTAAGGGAGTAACGAAGAAAGATGATGACATTATCGCTGCCGTCCAACACGTAGTCAATTTATTACCAGGTCCAGTTGGATGTATTACCTTACAATGCTTCAAAAAGATCGATGGGGAGATTACCTTTATCGAAATTAATCCTCGTTTTGGCGGGGGAATCCCACTTTCTATTGAGGCTGGAGCAAATTTCCCATTGTGGGTCCTCCAAATGTGCAGTGGTGAGAATTTCACCGAAGGGGATTATTCTTGGAGAGGAAATTTGACGATGCTTAGATATGATGATGCCATATTTACGGAGAGTATTCAACATGACCTGTAATGCATTGGTGTTTGATATGGACGATACTTTATATGAAGAAAGACATTATGTGAGCAGTGGTTTTGCAGCAATTGATCGTTGGTTGATCAATACGTATAACCTTTTTGGTTTCTACGAAACAGCAATGGAGTTATTTAATTCAGGTGAAAAAAAATTAATTTTTAATAAAACATTAAATAAGCTCAAGATAGTTTATGATGATTCGACAATTAATGAGATGGTAGAGGTTTATCGCTCTCATAAGCCAGATATTCAGTTATCAACGGATGCCATTTGGATCCTTGACAAGGTGAGGGAAACTGTAAGGATTGGTTTAATTTCAGATGGTTATTTAATTTCACAGGAAAAGAAAGTAGAAGCCCTTAAGCTCGTTGAAAAATTCCATTCCGTTATTCTTACTGATAAATTAGGTAGGGAAAATTGGAAGCCTAGCCTTGTTCCCTATGAACAAGCAAGCCAAGAATTAGGTGTTCCACATAGTCAGTGCGTGTACATAGGTGATAATGTTAATAAAGATTTTTATGCTGCAAAGAAACTCGGATGGACAACTATTCAAATTGATCGTAAAGATGGTATATATTCCGGAATACCTGCAGAAGAGGAATTTACGGCTCATTATAAAATTGATAATTTAAAAAATCTCACGGAATTACCTATGCTCAAACATATGTTTACTGAAGGTGCTGAATAGCACTTTTTTGTATTGTATCCTAATGGAAAAGGGTGTTCATATATCATGTTTACCAACAAAAAAAGAATCTATCTTTCCCCCCCGCATATGAGTGGTAATGAATTAACGTATATCCATGACGCCTTTGATACAAATTGGATCGCTCCGCTAGGTCCGCATGTCGATGCTTTCGAAAAAGAGCTAGCAACTTATGCAGGTCTTGTTGATGCGGCAGCAGTTAGTTCGGGAACAGCGGCCATTCATCTTGCCTTGCGATTATTGGATGTTACAGAAGGGGATACCGTTTTTTGTTCAAGTTTAACTTTTGTGGCTAGTGCTAATCCAATTGTCTATTTAGGAGCTACGCCTATTTTTATCGATTCAGAGCCTGAAACGTGGAATATGTCCCCGCAGGCTTTGGAACGTGCTTTGAATGAGGCATCTCGTAATGGGAAATTGCCTAAAGCCGTTATTGTCGTTAATTTATATGGTCAAATTGCCAAAATGGACGAAATCTCTGCCTTATGCAAATCGTTTCAAGTACCAATCGTTGAAGACGCGGCAGAATCCTTAGGATCGACCTATAAAGGAAGAGCAAGCGGATCATTTGGAAAGTTTGGCATCTATTCCTTCAATGGCAATAAGATTATTTCCACATCAGGCGGAGGTATGCTGGTATCTAATGATATTGAGGGGCTGAACAAGGCGCGCTTTCTAGCCACACAGGCACGAGACTATGCGCCACATTATCAGCATAGCCAGATAGGCTACAACTATCGTATGAGTAACGTATTGGCAGGAATTGGCCGCGCGCAGCTTGCCGTTTTGGAAGAGAGAGTCCTTGCTAGACGGGGGGTATTTGAACGCTATTATCACGAATTAGCACATTTACCAGGCATTCAATTTATGCCGGAGTTAGCGAATACGCGATCTAATAGATGGCTGACCGCATTGACAATCGACGCGAAGGAAGCCGGCGTAACGGTGGAGTCATTAATAAATGTCCTAGCGGAAGAGAATATCGAGGCTCGTCCAGTATGGAAACCGCTGCATATGCAGCCGCTATTCGAGGGGGTTGCCTATTATCCGCATAGTGATAATGACAGTGTGTCGGAGCGATTATTCCAATCAGGTTTATGCTTGCCATCGGGTTCTAGCATGACGGAAGAAGAGCAAGATCGAGTTATTGCTTGTATTCAGAAATCTATAAAAAAAGCCAAGAGTATCAGTGCTTAAGTAAGGGTTTGTCTACTTATTTTCATCCATTTTGGCGCGATGATGAATGATTTTCTGAAATAAGGTTATTTTCATTTGTATGTCAAGACAGTCTCGATAGAGGATATAATTGTAGTCATGCATGAATTTATGGTACGCATGTATCACCTTTTTCCATACGTTGATCCCAAATGAGGTCATAGCATGATTCCCCCTTCTGTACAAACGTATGAGTAAATAGATAAATCTATTCAAGTATTACTAAATACTGTCTTGCTGTTCTTTATTGAGAATCATAGATGAGGAGGCTATAATCATGTGCGGAATTGTGGGATATATCGGGAGTCAGGATGCGAAGGAGATTTTGGTAAAAGGATTAGAAAAACTAGAATATCGAGGGTATGATTCTTCGGGGATTGCGATTTTAAACGACAGCGGCTTACATCTGTATAAAGAGAAAGGCAGGATTGCGGCGCTTCGGGAAGTTATCGACCCTGAGCAAGAGGCGCGGGTGGGCATAGGTCACACGAGGTGGGCGACACATGGCAAACCAAGCCGTCGCAATGCACATCCGCATCAAAGTAATAACGGCCGATTTACGGTTGTACATAATGGTGTCATTGAAAATTATCCAGAGTTGAAAGAGAAATCTCTTGCGCATATCCCCTTCTCTAGCGATACGGACACAGAAGTCATTGTACACAAGATGGAGCAATTGGTGGAGACGGGGCTCTCCGTAGAAGAGGCTTTCCGGCTGCTGCTTCTAGAAATTAAAGGCTCTTACGCTGTTGCCATATTAGATAGTCAGGACACGGAAACGATTTATGTTGGTAAAAATAAGAGTCCATTGCTCATTGGGCTGGGCTCAGATTTCCATGTCATCGCAAGCGATGCGATGGCGATGCTCCAGTTAACCAATCAATTCGTCGAATTGATGGATGAAGAGATGGTTATTCTTCACCAGCATGCCAAGACAATCAAAAACTTGAATGGAGAAATCATTCACAGAAGACCTTTTCAAGTAAAGCTGGACGCCAGCGATATGGAGAAAGGTCTATATCCGCACTATATGCTGAAGGAAATTGATGAACAACCATTGGTTATTCGCAAGGTGATTTCCAAATATCAGGATAGCCAAGGTGGAATCCGAATTGACCCACAGTTGCGTGAACGCATGAAGATGGTGGATCGCATCTATATCATCGCTTGCGGAACCAGTTATCATGCAGGCTTGGTAGGTAAGCAACTGATCGAGAAGATCGCAGAAATTCCTGTTGAAACACATATTGCCAGCGAGTTTCTGTATAATAGGCCAATTCTCTCTGCAAATCCACTGTTTATCTTTATTTCGCAGAGTGGTGAGACAGCAGATAGCAGGGGGGGATTGGTAGCGATTAAACAGATGGGTTATCCGAGTGTAACGATAACTAACGTACCAGGTTCAACGTTATCTCGCGAAGCCGATTATACGTTGCTGACACATGCAGGGCCGGAGATTGCGGTGGCATCAACCAAAGCTTACACAGCGCAGATTGCCGTATTAGCTTTACTTGCCTTCGACAGTGTAAGAGGAATTGGGCAGTTACTGGACATCAATCCTTTCCATGAGTTGAGCATCGCCGCGAACGCGATGGAAATATTAATTAATAAGAAAGAGATGATGGAAGAGGTCGTTTGGCAATATCTCACTTCCTCGCGGAATTGTTTTTTTATCGGTCGGGGTGTAGATTATTATGTTGCTTTAGAAGGCGCGTTAAAGCTTAAGGAGATTTCCTACATTCAAGCTGAAGGGTTTGCAGGTGGAGAGCTCAAGCATGGCACAATTGCTTTAGTGGAGGAGGGGACGCCAGCCATTGCACTCATCACGCAGTCTCATATTCGCGCGAATGTTCGAAGCAATGTGCAAGAAATGATGGCTCGTGGCGCTCATGTGTGTATGATTAGCATGGAAGGAACAGAGGAGAGAAGTGATCAGATTGTTCTGCCTGCCGTTCATGAGCTTCTAACTCCCTTGGTTTCCGTTATACCCTTACAATTAATCGCGTATTACGCAGCCAAATATCGAGGCTGTGATATTGATAAGCCTAGAAATCTAGCCAAAAGTGTCACTGTGGAGTGATGATAACGATGATTGGACACAACATATCGAGTATTCGTAAGCAAAGGGGGTATACATTGTCCGAGCTTTCGGAACGGACAGGTATTTCCAAGTCCTATTTAAGTAATATTGAGAGAAATTTGAAACAAAATCCTTCCATTCATGTGATAGAGAAAATCGCGTTGGTTCTCAAGGTTGATTTGAAAATACTCTTAAAAATTGCTGTTGAAGTGGAAACCAACCAGCAGCATGATCAGGAGTGGATGGATTTTGTTGCGGATTTAAAAAAGTCAGGAATCAAAAAGGAACGGATCCATGAGTTGAAAATTTTAATAGAGTTTATGAAATGGCATAATGATAATGTAACTTAGTTTTGAAGGGATATGGGCATATGAATGTTAAAATAGGTATGCAAATTTTCGGAACTGCGAAGAAGATGGTTAAGGAACAACGGTCTTCTAAAAGTCCAATCATTAGACTTGGAGTATCCATCTTGTGTGTTTTGTGGAATGCATCCAAAACTGCGATACGCGTGTGTGTCGATACAAATTATCGCTCTATCCTTCTTTTGAAGTTGCTAAACTCTAAAAATGTTCATCAAACAACGTCCCTTACCTATATGGATCGGTACCCTACAATCTTCTCAGCATGTCGCGACTATTTTAATGGTAAACAAGATCTAAAGATACTTTCTTATGGGTGCTCGACAGGAGAAGAAGTTCTAACCCTTCGTAAATATTTTCCTACTGCGCAAATAATAGGTGCAGATATTAACAAAAGCAATCTTGAAATATGCAGAAAGCTTCCTGTAGACGAGAAAATTACCTTTGTATATTCTAAACTTAGTGAAATTCAAAAGTATGGAGATTTCGATGCAATTTTCTGCATGGCTGTTTTGCAACGAAAGCCCCATTACATTGCAGAAAAAGGCATCAATAATCTAAATAAAATCTATCCCTTTGAAAAGTTTGAGCGACAGATTTTAGAGTTCAATGAGCTGATCAAACCCCAAGGATTACTGATTGTGCACTTCACGCAATATTCAGTTTGGGACACTACTGTAGCCTCTAAGTATGAAGCTTTAGGTAATCATAATCAAAATGATTATTTATCACCAGTATTTGATAAAAATAGCGATGTAGTAAGAAATCCAGCCCTAATGAACAGTATTTTTATTAAATTGCACAAATAAAATCCTAAAATATAGATTAAAGGTAGGGAAGTAAAAACTAGCCCCTTAGGGGGCTAGTTTTGTTCTTTATTAGGAACAATATTTGTTCTTTACAAGGAATTCTGTTATACTAATAAGAGCAACTACTACATTTAAATAAGGGAAGATCTAATATGATTGGTAAACGTGTACAACAATTAAGGAAAGAGAAGGGCTTGTCCCTCACGGAATTAGCTGAACGGGCAGGCGTGGCTAAATCCTATATTAGCAGCCTGGAGCGAGATATCCAGAAGAATCCTTCTATTCAGTTCCTAGAAAAGATTGCAGCTGTATTAAAGGTGCCTGTCGACCGACTTATTGATGATCAGGAAGAAATCGTTGCAGGTGAACGAGAGTTAGATGAGGAATGGTATGAAATCATTAAAGAAGCGATGACTTCTGGTGTAGATAAGCAGCAATTTCGGGAGTTTTTAGATTTTAACAAATGGAGAATGAAGCGACCTAACGATGAATAACTAACGTTGCTTTACGAATCTATGGGGACATACAAGGATCATTTCCATTCGTGTTCTGCATTTGTTTCTTAGGGTGGAAGGGGCTTTTTAGGAATGAACGGATATCTTCCATGGTAAGTCCCATCTTACGCGCGCTCATGATGAGATTGATCCATTCTGCATCATACTCTTCTGTATCCATTTGCTTTAGCATATTCACAATCGACCCCTCCAAAACTTCCTTTGTAAGATACGCTTTGTATCGTTACAAGTATTATCGCATGTTTTTTCTACGAAATCAATCCCAGTTAGATTAAAATTATACAAATTGTATCATTGATTAAAATGGAGTTTTATTGAGTATTTTGTAGAAGATATATGTCTTTAGACCTAATGAGGAGGGGGATGCAGCTTGGATGACACACCCTTAAGTCGCAGGTCATTCCTCAAGCATAGTCTATTGACCGTTGGTTCCTTAGGTATGTTAGTAGGAATGAGTGGAGCATATGGAATTTTCGGTGAGCGTAATTGGATCGAGACAATAACGGTAAAACTGTCATACAATCGATACCCATCTTCGTTTGCAGGTATGCGAATCGTACAATTTAGCGATACGCATATTAGCCAATATTATGGCATATCTCATTTATCTAAATTGGTTGAGCTGCTACAGCTACAAGAGCCTGACGTCCTTGTCTTTACTGGTGATTTATTTGACTCCAGACAAGGTGAAATAACGAATGAAGTAATCCCTATTCTATCTCGACTCCAAGCTAGGCATGGGAAATTTGCCGTACTAGGCAACCATGATATGCGTATGGGGGCAGAACGAATAACAGAAATACTGGAACAATCTGGTTTCAATGTATTAATCAATGACAGCCGAACAATTAGCCGAGGTGACGAAAGCATACATATCGTAGGCGTGGATGAAATGTTCCATGGTAAACCGAATTTACCCCAAGCGCTAAAAGATATTGAACAAAATGAGTTCACTCTCTTACTTGCACATGAGCCGGATTTTGCCGATACGGCTTGGAGGTATCCCGTCGATTTACAGCTTTCTGGCCACAGTCATGGTGGACAGATACGTATTCCGTTTTATGGGAGTCTATTTACCCCTGACCTAGGCCAGAAATACTCGATAGGTTTGTATAGCTTCGGAGATAGTGAGTTCCATGTGTACACCAATCGCGGTATAGGTACAACGCTATTTCCGATTCGATTTAATTGTCGACCTGAAATCACTGTATTTGTCCTCGAGACAAAGCTCATATAAACGCAAAAACTCCGCTGCAGGGAGACTTCAAGCAGCGGAGTTGTAATCTATTAATAGGAAAACCATCTTCTCCAAATATCAAGCGAGCTCATAGCTTCATCGGTTTCCCAGTTTATATCATTAAAGTCTTGATGATTCCAGTTTGACATATATTCATTTAATTCGTCGTTCAGTTCTGTTGGATCGGTAAAAAAGTTTGTGAAAAAGTGATAAAAACTATGTGACTTACTTTGCAAGGGATTTTCAGAGTAATTAGTACTTGATGAAGCTGAAGAATAGGCAGGAAACATAATTGCGCTTGAGAGCAGGAGGATAAAAGGTAATTTTAAAAATTTATACACGCGCACGACCTCCCTTCATAAATAGTACTGAGAAATTGTTCTTTATTAAGAATTATACAGCAAATAATAGGTTTTGAGAACGGTGAAAGCATAGAACATTTTTGAAATTTATGATACAATATGTAACATATTATATATAAGGAGTGTGATAAAGATATAAAAATAACGGATTCAGTTCTACGTGGATACATAACGTAACATATCCTATGAAACTAATTAAAGTATGGTGAGGTGCAAAGGATGCAAGTTGTTCAACCCATTAGAGAACAAGAAAAGATTGAACAGATTCAGGAAGTGTTGAAGGAACAATCGGTTCGTGACTGGCTACTTTTCACAATTGGGATTAATTCAGGACTCCATCTGAGTGATATTCTCTATTTGAAAGTGAAAGATGTGATGGATCGGAATATTGTGAGCGTAAGAGAGGAGAAAACGGGGAAAGTAAAGACATTCCAGCTTTCTTCGCAGCTGAAGGCTTATATTAAGGAATATGTCCAATATATGGATGAAGACAATTACTTATTTCCTTCCCAACGCACCGGTTACCCTATTAAGCGAATACGTGTGTATCGGATTCTTAATCAAGCTGCAAAGCAGGTAGGCTTAACAGATATAGGCACGCATACCCTTCGGAAGACCTATGGCTATCATTACTACCTCAAAACGAGAAATGTCTCTGTACTTAGAGATTTGTTCAATCAGTCAGCACCATCTGTGACTTTAAAGTATATCGGTGTCAACAATTAAGAGTAGGCTGAGCGTTGTAAACGGTTAGTGATTATTCTAACGAACGCTCAGCCCTAACAAAAGCAATGAATCGTCTAGCTTCCTCAGCAGATAGTCGTTTTCCATCCACAGTTAATGAGAACTTTTGTAGGATGCCCTCATCTGTTAAATCCAAATTTTCGACAAAGTCGCGCACATCTTCATCCAAGACGGTTTGTTGAAGGTTAGTACGCCCCAGCAAATAGTCGATAGAAACATTGAAAAAGTTAGCAATCTTATTAATAGTTTCATAATCAGGTTCGCGGCGATTAGTCTCGTAGTGAGACAGGGATGCTCGGGAAATACCTATTTTGATTGATAAATCCTCTTGGGTTAGGCCTCTTTTTTCACGTAAGAGTGCAATACGATCTCCATACTTCAGCTTGATCAGTCCTCACTGTTCATAATCATTCAATTATTATAGCCACTATCATTAACGAAATATACCAGAAGATAATTATAACAAAGCAGAGATTCATTTGACTAGATACAAAATGTATTTAAAATAATTTATAAACCCTTGATAAGTTACGAAATGTATCATATAATGAATATTATATACATATTGTAACAGGTTACGACATTTAGTCATAGATTAAGGGGTGGGCATAGATGATTATTTTTGAAAAGGTATTTTGTGTGGAATGTAACACAATGATGGATAAGTGTGATGCCAAAAAGATTTTTAAGACAGGCTACTATCATACAACGATTCCTTTGGCTCATTGCATCAAATGCGATACGGTGCAAACGATTTACTTTCCAAGCTTTGTTGAAGGAATGACGGTTGCAAGTTGGATTTGAACAGATAAGATAAGGCGGGATCAACTTGAGAGACCTGAAATGGAATTGTCATTACAAATAAGCCACGTTCTCTTATGCACTATAAGAGTCGTGGCTTATTGTGTGTCGTATTTTCGGATTTCATGGAGTTAAATAACTTACTTGTGTTTCTATAACCTCGATGATACAATACGTATCTAATAAATGGATAAGTTAAAGGGAGTGACTACATGCGTCGTTGGGTAGTTTACACTGCAGGCTTTCTTTTTGTTGGATTCATTGGGGGGGGATTAGGACTTTATTGGAAATATGAGCCTGTTCATCACTTTGAGCAAATCGACGTACCCGTTTTAAGTAAGCCATCAGTTCCGGTTCCAGTTGAGGAGGAAGTGGCGGTCGCCCAGCCTAAAGCTGCAATCGAGTCAACACCTCAAGCCACGCAGCAAGTACCATCTAAAACGATTAAGTCATTCAATGTACTTGTCCTTGGAACGGACGCTAGAGGTAAGGAAAACTCAAGATCGGATGTTGTTATGGTGCTGCACGTTATTCCAAGCACACGTAAAATTAATATGATATCCATCCCCAGAGACAGTCGCGTCTACATTGATGGTGCTGGTTACACCAAGATTAACCATGCGCATATGCTTGGCGAGATGAGGGGAGGCAACGAGGAGGGGACGAAGGAAGCTCTTCAAACCGTATCGAATTTTCTCGATGTACCCATTAATTATTATATTAAAACCAATTTTAAGGGCTTTGAGGATTTTATTGATACGATTGGCGGCGTTAATGTAGAGGTCAAAAAGGATATTTATTTACTTCATTCTGGGGTGACATTGCCTCAAGGCGTGCAGCATATCGACGGCAAATTAGCTTTAAGCTTGGCAAGAGAACGATACGCTTTTCCGGATGGCGATTTCGGTAGGCAAAGTGAGCAAACACAAATTTTAAAAAATGTTGCGCAAGAAATATTGAAACCAGAGCATATTGGCGAAATTGCAGGTTTGCTAACCAAGGTCAAGAAGGATATCGTGGATACCAACTTCCAGGATAACGATATCATAAGCTTAGCTTGGTTATTCAAAGGAATGACAGCTGACGATTTTATAACGAAGCAAATTCCAGGTCACAGCGGTTATGAGATGGATCCGTTAGCGAAGTTACGCTTATATTATTGGATTCCCGATATGGCAAAGGTGAAGGAGATTAGCCGTACATTACTTAAAGATTAAAGGTATTAGGTCAAAAAGGAGTCAACTTTCCCAATTATGATACGGATTGTATTTGGATATTTGAGATTGTTTTTTTTGAAAATGTCATATTGCAAGTGCAGCTGATTCTATCAGACTTGGGTGCGCTTACAAGATTTCTTGCTCAAAACCACGCAGGATTCTTAGCATAACCAAGGACTTACGGGCATAACTTTGAAAACAAAAGATGTTATTTTCATGCTTGCAATACAAGTCTTTGAGGATCTATCTAATATTCATATTTGTGAAATTCTCTTGACAAGATACGAGATGTATCATAAATTGAAAGCAGAATTAAAGCGTAAATGTCATAAAACATAACATGATCAGGAGTGGTGTTCTTTTATGGGAAAAGATAAGCCAGTTACACTTGAGATTAACGATGTTTTAAGACATTTGGGGCTGGATATGCAGCAGTTTCTGTTGTGGAAAGAAGGCCAGTCGAAGAAAACCCTCCAAGTAAATCAAGGCAAATCTCCCCTCACTCACGAGCGATAACACACATCGCATCGCGTCCAAATAGTCCCCTAATAGCTCACTTACGTACTCCACAATTGTCGCACATGAAGTCAGCACCTGTTGTAGTCAGGCTCAAAATGATACATACCGTAACATTAAGGAGGGGAATAGATGACTGCATCTTTTGCTGAAGAATCAGAAATGGCTTTGAAATATCCTTGTTATGGTTTGATGAATATTAAGCAGATCGACCAACACAAGATGGATTCCAAGTATACACCGTTTAAAGTGATTGGCATTAGTGCTTCGCGGATGGGCTTCAATTCTTATTTAAGTTTACCCATAAATGAAAATGTGATTTGGTGTTTTCAATTTAAGTTTCATAACGAAGTATTATCCCTTTGCGGGGTTTTGCGTGAAAGAAGCCTGCTAGCGGATGGATATGTCTACTCTGTCGAGTGGTTAGAAGCAGATCAAAGCACTGGAGCTATCCTGCTGCAAACCTTAAGTTTCAGGAAGCATAAATTTAAGTATGAGTTTGAAAAAGCTGTGCGTGGCTATGTCAATGTAATGGAGCTAGAGAGTAAGGCATTCATGGATGTCTCATGCTAATTGATACACACTGTCATATTTTACCCGGCCTAGATGATGGCGCTGGAAGTCTGGAAGAAGCTATTGAAATGGCGAAACAGGCTTCCTGCGAAGGTATTCATACAATCGTGGCTACTCCCCACCATGGCGACGGGAGACACGATAATGATGCGGATAAGGTCGATCTTGCCGTTCAGGAGTTAAACAGTGAGCTGGAGAAACAACGCATTCCCGTTCGAATCCTCCCAGGCCAAGAGGTAAGAGTCTCTAAGGAGCTGCTTCTTGACTTGGATGCGGGACGTATTCGAACACTCAATCACAGCCAATATATATTGCTTGAACTACCACCAACCGGTATTCCAAGTTATTTTAATGAGTTAATGTATGAATTGCATGTCCTAGGACTTACCGTGATCCTCGCACATCCGGAGAGGCAGATGGATTTTATGATGAATCCTCGCTTGCTTTACAACTATGTTGAACAAGGATGCCTGTGCCAAATTACCTCGCAGTCCATAATGGGTCTATTCGGCCGCAAAATCCAGAAACTCGCTATGTATATATGCAAGTCGCATTTATCTCATTTGATCGCCTCGGATGCGCACAATTTAACCAACAGGAGGAGTACGTTAGCGGAAGCTTTATCATATCTGGAAAAGGTGCAAAGTCGTAAAGCAATGGAGCGCTATTCGATTAACGCGGCATGTGTCATACGAAATGAGACGATCGTGACGGAGAGCCATCCGTATAAACGAAGATTATGGTCCTTCAATGGATGAGAAAAAAATTTCGATATCTATCTGACACGAATGGATATGTTAGTTTACATTAAATTAACTATTGGAGGTCACAATGGAAATTGAACTCAGACAATATTTGACCATTGTTCAAAAAAGAATATGGCTCATTGCGAGCATCGTGTTCCTATCGAGTGTGGTTACTGGGCTTGTGAGCTATTATTTGATTTCTCCGCTATATGAAGCGAGTTCTAAAATAATCGTCAACAAATCGATGGATATGCAAGGCGGGGATAATCTCGATTACGATTCCATACGGACGAATGCTTTGTTAATCAAGACCTATAAGGAAATTATTCTAACACCAGCGATACTCGATAGTGTCGTTACGAAGTACCCTGATCTTGGCCTGACAAGTGCTGAACTCATGGACATGATACGTGTTAGCTCAACGGTGGATACACAAGTAATGACCATATCGATCAGAAGTTTCTCGGCAGAGAACGCAGCCAAAACGGTTAATGCCGTTGCAGAGGTGTTCAAGAATACGATTCCTTCCATTATGAAAGTAGATAATGTTGTCATTTTAAATGAAGCAAAGCCCGAAGATGATCAGGGTCCAGTTTCACCTCATATGACAATGAATGTGGCGATCGCATTCGTGGTATCCCTCATGTTCGCAATTGGCTTCGTATTTCTCTTAGATTATTTGGATGATTCCATCCAGTCCGAAGTCGACATTGAACACTTCCTTGGCTTACCTACACTAGCTACCATCTCCAAAGTTAAAACGGAGGATTTGCTTAGCAGAGCACCTTCTAAATCTCAAAGAATGGTAGGGGATACGGTATATGCGAACGCAAACCAATAAGCATCCGCTCATTACGGAAATACATCCTAAATCTCAAGTATCCGAATCCTATCGGACCTTAAGAACGAACATTCAGTTCTCATCCATTGATCGAATGATGAAGACGATTCTAATTACATCGGCGCAACCAGGTGAAGGTAAATCAACAACGGCTGCTAATTTATCAGTTGCTTATGCGCAGGAAGGGAAGAAAGTGCTTATTGTCGATGCCGATTTAAGGAAACCTACCATTCATCATTATTTTGGCAAATCGAATCGGTATGGTTTGACAAGTGCGATCGTGAATCGAACTCAGTTGGATGAGTTTATCTGTGAGACTTCTATAGAGAATTTATTTCTGATTCCCTCAGGTCCGATTCCTCCGAATCCATCCGAATTGCTAATGTCGCAGAAAATGACCGCTTTTCTAGAAGAAATGGCAACCAAATTTGATGTCATTATTATTGATTCGCCGCCAACCCTAGCTGTCGCAGACGCGCAAATACTAGCAACGAAATGTGATGGCGTCGTCATGGTCATTAGTGATGGGAAAGTCAAACGCGATATGGCTAAGAAAGCTATTCATAACTTAGAACGAGTCCAGGCGAAGATTCTGGGCGTTGTCCTCAACAATAAGCGCCATAGAAAAAGTGATGCTGCGTATTACTACTATTACGGAAATAAGGAATAAATAGACTTCCTTATCTCAGTTCTGGGTTATGTCTACTACACCCTTATCATTGTAGACACTCGTTCATGCTGTGGGCTATTAGCCTTAGACGTTATCGTCAGTGGTGTGAAGTGAGGTGGGGTTAAATGCCCTATAGTTTTTATTTAAAAGATCGAGTCGTGCTGTTTTGGTCCTAAAGACAGCATGCCTGGTTTTTTTAAAACCAAAAAAAGCAGCTAAATAGAGAAGAGATAATAGGAGGAGTATTGGATGGAGAGAACAGTAAGGAAAGCAATCATTCCTGCAGCTGGTTTAGGGACCCGATTTCTACCCGCAACGAAAGCAATGCCGAAAGAAATGCTGCCCATTGTGGATAAGCCGACCATTCAATACATCGTGGAAGAGGCAATTGATTCAGGCATCGAGGACATCATCATTGTGACCGGGCGTAGTAAGAAGCCGATTGAGGACCATTTTGATAAGAATTATGAGTTGGAACAGAACCTGGAGAGTAAGAACAAAAGCGAATTACTGCAAATCGTTCATGATTTAACGAATTTAGTTGATATTCACTATGTGAGACAGAAAGAAGCACTAGGATTAGGTCATGCGATCTGGTGCGCACGAAAGTTTATTGGGAATGAGCCTTTTGCCGTTTTGTTAGGCGATATGATTATTGATAGTCAGGTTCCCTGTTTGAGGCAGATGATGGATGTCTATGAAGCAACGGATGGTTCCAACATTATTGCCGTCGAGTCAGTACCATGGGAAGACGTGAATAAATACGGTGTAATTGAAGGAAAAGAAGTTACGGATCGACTCTCCTTTG
Organism: Paenibacillus sp. J22P169; assembly: GCF_059691995.1. Classification (NCBI taxonomy): domain Bacteria; kingdom Bacillati; phylum Bacillota; class Bacilli; order Caryophanales; family Paenibacillaceae; genus Paenibacillus; species Paenibacillus sp. J22P169. The sequence goes on from NZ_JCAUAO010000011.1 coordinate 43,738, forward strand.
TTCATAATTTAGTGGAAAAACCTCAGAAAAACCCGCCATCTAATCTAGCGATTATGGGTCGCTACATTCTCAATCCTGAAATTATGGATCTATTAGAACATACGCATCCAGGCGTCGGTGGCGAGATCCAGCTTACGGATGCCTTAAAGCAATTGGCGCAGCAGCAAGCCATGTATAGCTATATGTATGAAGGTAAATTGTACGATGTGGGCAGTAAAATTGGATTTCTAAAGGCAACTGTGGAATTTGCCATGAAGAATCAGGAATTAAGCGAGGAGTTTGAACGGTATTTGTTGGATTACACATTAAGACAACATGTAATCAAAGCTATTGTGTAAGGAAGTGACTGGGGACTATGGAAATGATCAATATCGAGAGTAGAGCGAAAGTTACGTTATCCTCACAATCGTCGATCGCTGAGCCAAGTGGCATATATGTCCAAATCATCAAGCCGCTTATTGATTTGCTAGTAAGTTTAATACTACTGATCTGCTCATCCCCTCTATTCCTTTGCGTAGCCATCCTGATTAAATGCGATTCCAAAGGTCCTATCCTCTTTAAGCAGCAACGATATGGTAAGCATGGCCGTGTGTTTCACATTTATAAGTTTCGTACGATGTATGCGGATGTTCCAACGGAGGGAAGATCACCGATATCGGGTGAAGACACAAGAATTACACCAATCGGTCGCATACTGAGGAAAACGAGTATCGATGAATTGCCTCAAATGATCAACATTCTGAAGGGGGAAATGAGCTTCATTGGGCCACGCCCAGAGCAAAAATCGATCGTAGAGGCAGAATACACGGATTGGGAGCGCCAACGCTTTTGTATAACGCCAGGTATTACTGGTTTATGGCAAATTAGCCCCGAGCGGAAGCTGCCTATTCATGAGAATTTGCAGCATGATTTCAAGTATGCCCGAGATATTTCTTGGCAAATGGATCTGAGAATCATATGGGGAACATTGCTGGTTATGATGAGAAGTAATACACATTAAAACCTAAGAGGATTTGGATATGAACATATTTGAAAAAGCAGTAGATGTGTATGCCCGAGTTAAAGCTAGCAAGCTTGCAGCTGAATCCTTCTGGATGTTAATTGGTCAAGGAATGAAAATAGTGATTCAAGCCGTATATTTTGTATTTCTTGCTCGTTCATTGGGATTAGAAGGGTATGGCGCATTTGTTGGCACATTGTCAATTCCTCTGATACTGTCACCTTTCAGCAGCTTAGGAATAGGCAATCTATTAATTCAGCATGTTGCAGTAGATAAAAAAGTTTTCAATGAATACTGGGGAAATAGTTTGGTATTGACGGGCATTTCTGGACTATTCAATACAGCACTTGTTGTTTGGATAGCTAGCTTTATTCTCCCACAAACCATTTCCCTGCAAGTCATTTTATTCATTTCCATATCCGAGCTGATTTTCGCCAAAATCGTAGATATCTGCAGTCAAGCCTTCCAGGCTTTTCAAAAAATGAAGTGGACAGCATTCCTAAGTGTGTTCTTAAGCGTCATTCGAATGATTTTTATTCTGCTTGTAGCGAGTATCTATGATCATCCTACTTTGGATATCTGGTGTAAATATTATTTGGTTTGTTCTGCGGCAACAGCACTTGTGGGCTGCTTCTCTGTTCATACAATTCTAGGAAAGCCTGCGATAAATACTAGGAGAATCCTGCATGATTTAAAAGATGGCATTTACTATTCAATTAGTCTATCGGCAGATACGTCCACGATTGAAGTGAACAAAACACTTTTGATCAAATTGTCGAGCCTTGAAGCAACAGGTATTTATGCAACAGCCTATCGGTTAATTGAGGTCATGATAACCCCCGTCCTAGCTGTCATAAAAGCTTCCTATGTAGCGTTCTTTCAACATGGAGCGAAAGGGATAGGTGCAGCGCTCCAATACGCCAGAAGAATACTGCCAGTTAATGTACTTTATGCGGTTATTGTCGGAGTGATCCTATACCTTATTGCTCCGTATGCGCCTTTGCTGCTAGGCAAAAGCTTTGCTCAGGCTGTGGATGCGATTCGGTTATTGTCCGTTGTTCCCTTGCTTAAAACGATTGTTTACTTCGCATCCAATGTACTGACTGGAGCAGGCTATCAGAAGTATAGAACTTACATTCAGTTAGCCAGTTTAGGTGTTAGTGTTGGATTAAATATGATACTGATCCCTACCTACCATTGGATTGGGGCTGGTTACTCAACAATTGGAGCACTTGTGTTCTCCATTATTGGTTTGACATCCTTCATCTATCTGTTGCTCCATAGAGCTTCCTCAAGAACAACCAAAAAGTCATGGCTTGGGAGAGATGCTTGATTGAACACGATGAGAGTAAACCTATTTCTCCGAGTTGAGAGTGCATTTGCCGTACTAAGTGTTTTTATGTTTACTGGGGCGCTCTTACCCTTGTTAAGTAGAAATATAACGGGTTTAAGCTTACTCATTCAGCTGGTGTGGGTATTCATTTATAGTGTGACACTGCTAGTTATTCTACCGAAGCTTAAGATGGTATTCACGACAATCTCCCATGATAAAGTATCACTGGTTCTCGTTATATGTATTATGTGCTCGATGCTGTGGTCAGCTGCTCCTGAAGTCACGTTTACGAAAGCTATTTCTTTGTTAGGTACTACGCTATTTGGTTTCTATTTAATCACAAGGTATCAAATGAATGAAATTCTTAAAATATTAGCTTGGGCATTAGGTATAGCAGCAATTGGCAGTCTTTTGTTCGTTATTTTCCTTCCGCAATATGGCATTTCTACAGGTTATCAAGAGGGAGATTGGCGAGGACTATTCGAGCATAAGAACCATTTGGGTCGATTTATGGCTTTAAGTAATTTAGTGTTCTTGTTGTTATATCTCTACGATAAGAAGAAGGTCGTCTATCTTCTTTTTATGATGACCTCTGTTGCGTTGGTGATTTGCTCGAATTCAAAAACGGCCTTAGTCATTCTTATTATTACGTATCTAACAATACCCTTCCTAGCATTTATGAGAGCTAATAAGATATTAGTGCTCTCCGTTCTATTCTTTGGGTTAACGTTCTTGATATCTGCAACAGTTTGGGTTGTTACTAACCCAGATACCTTTTTCGAGCTGCTGGGGAAAGATGCGACCTTAACGGGAAGAACGGTGATCTGGGATGCTGTGATGGATAAAATAGCCCAAAGGCCTTGGCTGGGTTACGGATATGGCGCGTTCTGGCTAGGTGAAAATGGGGAGTCTGCCTATGTTTGGTCGCTAGCAAGATGGGAAGTACCCCATGCACATAATGGTTATCTCGATTTATGCCTAGATACGGGCATTATGGGAATGCTCGTTATTTCGGCCAGTTTATTACGGAGTGCTGCGAGGACGATCAGCTTAATCATATCCAAAAAGAAGTATAACCATTTCATTTTTCCACTGGTCTTCTTCGTCTTTTTAATTTCGTATAACTTTTCTGAAAGCACCATTTTAAGACAAAACAACTTGTTTTGGGTGCTCCAAATTGTCTGTGTCGTGGAGATTAATAGAACGTATAGGTTAAATAGAATTGCCAAGCGGGTTAGTCCAGAGATCCAATATGCTAACTTTCAAGATAGGGTCTCGTTCAAGGAAAGGAGAATCTAGGTATGCAAGTCGCCATATGCATCATCACTTGTTTGAGACCCAAAGGGTTGCACAGACTGCTTACAAGCTTGAATACGCTCGAATTTAGAAAGGTTGAGTCACCTGATATCGAAGTTATTGTCATTGATAATGATGAGCAAGCGTCATCTAAGTCAATTTTCGACACGTTCAATCACGACTCGAAATGGAAGGCTTACTATGACATTGAACCGCTGAAGGGAATCCCATTCGCAAGAAATAGAGCCTTAAGAAAGGCCGCTGAATCGGACTTTATCGTATTCATCGACGATGATGAGGAGGCTACAACGAATTGGTTGGATGAGTTACTGGATGCGCAGCGAAATGCAAATGCGGATGTGGTGAGTGGTCCTGTGCTTCCCAAATTTGAAGCTGACGAGACGCCAAGGTGGGTTAAACAAGGTAAATTTTTCGAAAGAGCTAGATTTAGAACAGGTGATACCATGAAATACGTTGCGACGAACAATGTGTGTATACGGACTTCTATTTTGCAGGAGATGGATACATGGTTTGATGAAAGACTTGCACGCACAGGGGGGAGTGATACCCACTTCTTTCTTCGAGGATATAAGCGAGGCTGGCATATGATCTCATCTGATGAAGCTATCGTATATGAGTGGATTCCAGTGAGCAGAGCTAATGAGAAATGGTTATTACAAAGAGCTTTTCGATTGGGAAATAGCATCACCTTTTGTGAAAATGATGTTGAATCCAACTATGTCTCAAAAATCATTCGTGTTGGTAAAGGTATTTCTAATATAACTATGGGTCTATTGGCAGCAACGATAACCTGGTTTAGTAAAGCGCTGTTCATCAGAATGAAGCAAAGAGTGTATCGAGGTATGGGCATGATCTATGGCATGCTTGGAAATCAATATGAAGAATATAAGACCATCCATGGTAGTTAGAAAAATAGGAGTGCTTCTATGAAAAAAATTGCATTTTTCCATGTAACTGGCGATTTATATGGTTCTAGCAGGTCGATGCTATCCATTATTAAGAGCTTGGATACTGACGACGACATGAAGCCTATCGTTTTCCTACCTGAAGCGGGTGCGTTAGTAGACGAACTTCTTCAAACCGGCGCGAGCGTGTATGTTCGACCTCAATTAACGATTCTGAGGAGGAAAACGTTTCGTAACCCGAAGGAGCTTGGCAAATTTATCTTATCGATTGTAACCTCAACGATCCAGATTAGCCGCATTTTAAGAAAAGAAAAAATAGATTTGGTTCATAGTAATTCGGCCATTATCCTATCGGGGGCACTTGCAGCGAAGTTGCTTAGAATTCCGCACATTTGGCATATCAGAGAGGTGTTTGATGATTTTCCCTCTATGATTTGGTCCTTGTACAGTTCCTTCATTCAGGCATGCTCACAAGTTGTCGTTTGCATATCTTCGGAGGTTAGGAATCGATTTCGAACGAAACGTGCATCCACTAAGTTCAAGGTTGTACATAATGGGATTGAGAGCGACTATGCCGGGGAGCGAAGTGCACGCGTTCGCACAGCCTTTAGAAGAGCGTATAACATTCCGGAAGATGCTTTGGTGGTCGGTAATGTGGCCCGTATTAGTCAATGGAAGGGACAGGATTTGCTCATACAATCGTTTGCTAAGCTGCCTACGAGGCCCAATACGTATCTTTTACTAGTGGGAGATTGTTATCCAGGGAATGAAGAGGTTCTCATTACTTTGAAGCAATTAGTAGCGGATAATCATCTCGAAGAAAGCGTGATCTTTACGGGTTTTATCAAAGAGACACAAGACGTCTATCAAGCCATTGATATCTTTGTATTGGCTTCAACGACGCCAGAGCCCTTTGGCCGAGTTCTCATTGAAGCCATGAGTCATGCTATGCCTTGCATAGCTACGAACGGCGGAGGACCCGTGGATATTATTCGGCATGGAGAAGACGGGCTGCTTGCGGAACCTACCGTTGAGGCCATGCACCATGCGCTGGATATGTTGATGCTGGATGCTAATCTCCAGGAACGTTTGGGACGTAACGCCAGGCAACGTATTCAGGATTCCTTTCTCGTTGATAACACGGTAGCAGCAGTGAAAGGCATCTATGACGTGTTGCTTCAAGCACCAGAGATAGCCTTAAAATCCAGCGATTTAAGTTTACCTATAACTCATAAACAGAGGAGTGTTGATTAATGTCTATCGTATTGATCACAGGTTCCGCCGGTTTAATCGGTTCCGAGGCAACGGAGTTTTATGCTGGTTTAGGTTACAAGGTCATTGGTATCGATAATAATATGCGTGAACTATTCTTCGGGCCAGAAGGATCTACCATATGGAATCGTAATCGCATGGAGGGAGCACTCGGGAAGAAATATGAGCATCATACGATAGATATTCGAAATGCAGATCAACTCAATGACTTATTTCGTCAATATGGCAATGAGATTTCATTGATTATTCATACGGCGGCACAGCCTTCGCATGATTGGGCAGTCAAAGACCCTTTCGTGGACTTCGGAGTAAACGCCAATGGCACCTTAAATCTGCTTGAGGCGATGAGACATCATTGTCCTGAAGCTGTTTTTATTTTCACCTCCACGAATAAGGTGTATGGAGATCGACCGAATACTCTGCCGCTCATTGAAATGGAGACCCGTTGGGAAATAGACCCTCAGCATCCATTTACGAATGGCATATCGGAAGAGATGAGTGTAGACCAAAGCATGCATTCCTTATTCGGGGCCTCCAAGCTGGCAGCGGATGTGTTAGTCCAGGAATATGGCCGCTATTTCAACTTCAAGACCGTATGCTTCCGAGGTGGTGTATTAAGCGGTTCTAAGCAATCGGGTGTGCAGCTGCACGGTTTTATTAATTACTTAATGCGATGTGCGATAACGGGAACGCCGTATACGATTTTTGGTTATGAAGGCAAGCAGGTCAGAGATGTTATTCATGCTAGTGATGTCATTGCGGCTTTCCACGCATTTTATACGAATCCAAGAAGAGGTGGTGAGGTCTACAACTTAGGAGGCGGCAGAGACTCCAATGTTTCGATGCTTGAAGCTATCCAAATTTCGCAAGAGATTACAGGCAGGGAATTCGTTTATACGTATTCAGATGTAGCTCGAGCAGGGGATCATCAATGGTATGTATCTGATTTGGCCAAGTTTAAGGCTCATTTCCCAGCGTGGAAGCAAGCGTACAACCATATTGAGCTCATTATGAAAGGCATTTATGAAGAAAATAAGGATCGATGGAGCGTGGCGATATGATGGATAAAGGCAAGCATGCCATCTGTGGCGTTCATATTGCGGCTGTTGATTATGACGCTGCCGTCCAGCAAATTACGAATGCTGCTCACCATAATCAACCCTATGCCGTGTCTGCCTTAGCTGTTCATGGGGTGATGACGGGGTATCTAGATGCCGAGCATCGTCGCCGGTTAAATGGGTTGGATTTAGTTGTTCCCGATGGGCAGCCTGTCAAATGGGGGCTGAATCTGTTACATAAAACAGGGCTGAAAGAACGTGTTTATGGTCCTGAATTGACACTGAGGGTGGCTGAAGCCGCTGCGAAAGAGCAATTGCCCATTTATTTATACGGCAGCAAGCTGGAAACGTTAGAGCGATTCGAAAAGAATTTGCAAGAAAGGTTTCACGGTCTGCAAATTGCAGGTAAAGAAGCCTCTAAGTTTAGAAAAGTAACGTCTGACGAGAAAAGGGAGATTATAAACAGGATACATGCTAGCGGTGCTCAGATCGTATTCGTTGGACTTGGATGTCCAAGACAGGAGGTGTGGGTATTCGAGTACAGGGATTTATTAGCGATGCCACTTCTTGCTGTTGGAGCAGCCTTTGATTTCCATGCAGGCACACTGAAGCAGGCACCGCCTTGGATGCAGCAAAGAGGGCTTGAGTGGTTCTATCGCTTCCTTCAGGAACCTAGAAGGCTTTGGAAAAGATATATGGTGCTAAATCCATTGTACGTATTCACACTTTTGGGGGAATTGATTGGTGTTAGAAGGATCCCTGCGCTGCTTCCCACGGGTAGAGAGACTGAGCAATCGTTTGGATAGTGATCTCAATAAATAGGAGGTACATGTCAATGAGCAAAATTATCGTAACGGGTGCAGCGGGTTTCTTAGGGTCACATTTAACGAAGGAATTACTGGGGTTAGGCCACCAAGTTGTTGGTGTTGATAACCTAGTGACAGGAAGACTTTCTAATCTAGAACAGGTACGCGCCCATCCGAATTTTTGTTTTATTGAATATGACGTGTCGAACACTTCTGTTATTGATCTCGAAGGCGTTCAAGAACCAGATGAGATTTATCATCTTGCCTCACCTGCTTCTCCTAAGCTTTATCAAGCGTCATCCATTGAAACGATTTATGTTAATACCATTGGTACTCAAAATATGTTAGAGCTGGCGCGCATGTACAATGCCAAGGTGTTATATGCAAGTACCAGTGAAGCTTATGGTGATCCGGAGGTACACCCGCAGCCTGAAGAGTATCGAGGCAATGTGAATACTTGGGGGCCACGGGCCTGCTACGATGAAGCCAAGAGGCTGGGTGAGGTTTACTGCTATGAATATCATCGCTTATATCAGGTTCGAACCAAAGTTGTACGTCTATTCAATACGTATTCTGCCGGATTACGGAATGATGATGGAAGAGTCATCTCTAATTTTGTCACACAAGCCCTGACGGGAGAAGAGATTACGGTCTATGGGGATGGGAGTCAGACGCGTTCATTCTGCTATGTCGATGATACGATTAGAGCGCTAATGTTAATGATGGAATGCGATGCGGCGACGGGGCTCATCATGAATATTGGCAATCCAACGGAGCATTCAGTTTTAGAGGTTGCGCAACTAGTGAAGGAATTGACGAATACCGCAAGTAAAATTACATTTCATGCACTCCCAGAGGATGATCCGAAGGTTAGGAGACCTGTGATCGATCGGGCAACGGCCGTTTTGGGTTGGCAGCCAGAAGTACCGCTTCGAGAGGGGCTGCGAAGAACCATTGCGGAGTACCAAGAGAAATTAGCACTGATTTAAAGCAATGAGACAAATGAGAGATAATAGGAGGGAACCTACATGAATATCGTGTGTATTGGATCAGGTTACGTAGGAAGTGTAACAGGGGCAGCCTTTGCCGTTCTTGGGCACCACACAACGGTGCTGGATATCGACCACAACAAAATAGATCTGATGAACGCGGGGAAGAGTCCTATTTATGAACCTGGCCTGGATCATCTCATTGAGAAGTATATTGGAAGGACCCTATTCGCAACCACCGATTATCAGGTTATCTATCAAGCGGACGTCGTATTTATCGGGGTGGGTACGCCTTCCAAAGCCGATGGAACGGCTGATTTGAAATTCATTAGACTGGCAGCTGAAAGTATTGGAAAGCATTTAAATCCGAATAAATTCACTGTGATTATAAATAAATCAACGGTACCCGTTGGAACAGCTGATCTGGTAGCTTCGATTATAGAAGAAGCATCGGGTTTACAAGTTAATAAGCATTTTGCCATGGCCAGCAATCCGGAGTTTCTGCGAGAGGGCTACGCCTTAGAGGATGTGTTTTTCCCAGATCGGATTGTGATAGGAACAGAGCATGAAAGATCCAAGAAGGTGATGCAAGCTTTGTATTTCAATTTGTTAAATAGGGTAAACTATGATGATAAATCGTCGGATTTCAAGTTTGCCTACAATCCGCATGCTGCGCTGCCAACCTACTACGAGACAGATATCAAAAGTGCTGAGATGATCAAGTATGCATCTAACGCTTTTTTGGCCGTGAAGGTCAGTTATATTAATGAAATGGCAAGGCTTTGCGAAACGTTAGGAGCGAATATTACCGAAGTAGCCAATGGCATGGGTATGGATTCTAGAATTGGATCGAAGTTCCTTCAAGTGTCTAGTGGCTGGAGCGGCAGCTGCTTTCCTAAGGATACGGCTGAGTTATTAGCGACAAGTCAAAAGTATAGCTGTGAACTTACCGTTGTCCAGGCAGCTGTGGATTCTAATCAACAGATGCATGACTACGTGGTTGACAAGATTAAGCGGAAATTAAAGACGTTGACTGGGAAAAATATTGGCATCCTCGGTCTCACCTTTAAGCCAAATACCGATGATGCACGTAAAACTCAGGCTTCTGTCATAATTAAAGAGCTAATTGATGCTGGCGCTAGAATTAAGGCACATGATCCACATGGGATGGAAATGTTTCAACAATTGAATGCAGCTTTAGACGTACAGTACGTAACTAATGCAATTGATGTTACGAATAACGTTGATGCGGTTGTTTTATTAACGCATTGGGATGAATATTTACTTATTGATTGGTCGCAAGTCTTAACTAACATGCGGAGCCCCTACTTGCTCGATACTCGCAATGTATTAAAGCAAAGTCACTTGCAAAAGTTAGGCTTTGACTATGAGGGACTAGGAATTAACTCATTGAAAAACAAAATTGAATTCGAGGTTAAGGGCGCTTGATCCGTTTCATAACCAATGGCTTCCTCTTTCTACTTGGTAGGATGGGGAAGCCATAATTTAATGCACAAATTGTAAGCGTTTCCACAATAGAACGGCAAGCCCCCGTAAAGGGGATGAGCCTAGTTAATTCAACAAATGCTTGAACGCGCTGTAATCAATCTGCTGCTTCTCCAGAAAGCTCGTCAAACTCCGATAATCTCGCTTCGGCGTTGCTAATATATATCCCTCGATACAGTGATCTCTTGTAACTTCCTCCGCTTTCGCCTCAAGTGCAACTTGTCCAATTCGCGCTGCGATAGAATGCTTGGCAATATCACGGAAGGCCGTTGGCACAGGTGAAACCAATTGGTCGAGAAATGCTTTGGAATCTGCCGTCCATAGATGTCGTGAATTGTCCACGTAATGATTCTGCCAATCCAGCTTGGATTTGCCATCCTCTTTCGGGAGTACCTTGATAAACTTACGGAACATGAAGTATCCGCCCACGGACATGAAGAAAAGCAGCACGCATACCCAGAAAATGATGAACCACATGAATAAATCATTCGCCATTTATTTGTCACCTCACTAATTTGCTTCAAATAGATAGTAAGAATTATACCTTATTTCTAGATTTCTTGCGACAATACGAGTAAAATAGGAGGGTAGCAGCTACTAATAAAGGAGTTATGGACTATGCCTAAAATTGGATCACACGTTTCGTTCTCAGATAAAGGTTTACTAAATGCAGCAGAAGAAGCCGTTTCCTACGGATCATCCACGTTTATGATATACACAGGCGCACCGCAGAATACGCGCCGTAAACCGATCGAAGAGCAGTACATTGAAGAAGGCAAAGCTGTGATGGACAAGCATGCGATGAATGAAATCGTTGTTCATGCACCTTATATCATCAATTTGGGCTCTTATAAGGAAGATACCTTCGAGCTTGCGGTACGTTTCCTTCAAGAAGAAATCCGTCGGACGGATTATATCGGCGTTCGCAATATCGTGCTTCATCCAGGTGCATATACAGACAAGGATGCGGACTATGGGATTGCTAGAATTGCTGATGGCTTAAATGAAGTGCTTGCTGGAGTCAAAGATACGAATGTTAACATTGCCTTGGAAACCATGGCAGGCAAAGGAACCGAAATCGGTCGCAGCTTTGAAGAAATCGCAGAAATCATGGAGCGTGTAGAGTTCAACAACAAACTGACAGTTTGTATGGACACTTGTCATATTCATGATGCTGGCTATGATATCGTGAATGATTTAGACGGCGTTCTGCACCATTTCGATCGCACGATCGGACTTGAGAAGCTCGGCGTTATTCATTTGAATGACAGCAAGAATCCACGCGGCGCAAGCAAGGATCGCCACGCACCGCTTGGCTCAGGATGGATTGGCTTTGAAGCAATGAACAACATTGCGAACCATGAGAAGCTGCAACATTTGCCGATGATTCTAGAAACCCCTTGGATCGGTAAAGAAGACAAAACACAACGTCCGATGTACGAAGCGGAAATTGCGTTGCTTTCCGGCAACCTGAGTGGCCGATTTGGCGGCGAGTTCCTGGATCAAGTGGAGCGAATTGACTTTTTGATGAACAAAAAAGACATTCACTACCGCGATTTCGTTGTTAAAACATGGGAACTGCTCAAAAACGATGCGAAGGCGAAGAAAGCGGACGGACGCGAGCCGTTGGAGCGCTTGTACGATATTCTTCACGAGGAACAACTTTTCGCTGATCTTAGCGAAGAACAAATTAATCAACGATTGATTGTCTGGCTTGCAGGTAATGACATCTTGAAGAAGGCTTAGCTTTCGCTCAGTCCGAAATCAGTAGGGGGATAAACATGGAAGCGGGAACCACGAATAGCTCAACTCGCCGGGAGAGCGAATTGATAAATAGAGCAAGAATGCTGATTTCTTGCCCGGATCAACCGGGTATTGTAGCAGCTGTATCGCAATTTCTATTTGAATATGGTGCGAATATTGTGCAATCTGATCAGTACACGATGGATCCAGAAGGCGGAATGTTTTTCATCCGAATTGAGTTCGATTTAGCGGAGTTGGCCAGCCGCGTTGAGAAGTTACGAGCGGATTTCTCTGTCGTAGCAGAAAAGTTCTCGATGGATTGGAGCCTTTCCTTGGCAAGCCAGAAGAAGCGGATTGCGATCTTCGTCTCGAAGGAAGACCATGCGTTGCTCGAGCTGTTATGGCATTGGCGTGCAGGGGATCTCAACGCAGATATTGCAATGGTGATCTCTAACCATAATGATATGCGGTCCCTCGTGGAGCCATTTGGGATCCCATTCCATCACATTCCGGTTACCGCGGCAACGAAAGCGGAGGCGGAACAGCGCCAGCTTGAGGTTATTGGCGATACCGTAGATGCGATCGTCCTTGCGCGCTACATGCAGATCGTTTCACCATCGTTCATCCAGCATTATGCGAATCGTATCATCAATATCCACCACTCCTTCCTACCTGCTTTCGTAGGTGGAAAGCCTTATGCGCAGGCGCATAACCGCGGGGTGAAAATTATTGGGGCGACAGCGCACTATGTGACTGACGAATTAGACGGCGGACCGATTATTGAGCAGGATGTGCAGCGTGTAAGTCACCGGGATAATGTCGAGGATTTGAAAAGAATCGGTCGTCACATCGAACGAATCGTTCTTGCACGGGCAGTCGCTTGGCACGTTGAGGATCGGATTATTGTCCACAATAATAAAACGGTTGTTTTTAACTAGAGGTGAACCAGGTTGTATCCGATTATGGGTACAGCCTATTTACATATAGGAGAGAAGTATAAGGTTTTAATGAGTTATTGTGGCAATGCCTTAAAGCAAATGGTACAATAATGCAAGCGAGAAAAGTCACTTGTATGTACAAGTTAATGGCTGATGAAAATACAGATATCATGGAGGGAAATTTCGAATGACTGCATCAAACAAAACAATTGAACAATTAGCCGTCGACACGATCCGTACACTCGGTATCGACGCGGTTGAGAAAGCAAAATCAGGCCACCCAGGTATGGTAATGGGAGCTGCACCAATGGCTTACGTGCTGTGGAAACAACATATGAAGCACAATCCTTCGAATCCTAAATGGGTTAACCGCGACCGTTTCGTTTTATCTGCAGGACACGGTTCCATGCTTCTATACAGCTTGCTTCACTTGTGCGGATATGATCTGCCAATGGAAGAGATCAAGAACTTCCGCCAATGGGGAAGCAAAACGCCTGGTCACCCTGAGTACGGTCACACAGCAGGTGTTGACGCAACGACAGGTCCACTTGGACAAGGTGTTGGTATGGCAGTCGGTATGGCAATGGCAGAAGCTCATTTGAGAGAAACATACAACAAAGAAAACTTCCCAGTGATCGATCACTACACGTATGCAATTTGCGGTGATGGCGATATGATGGAGGGCGTTTCCTCTGAAGCGGTTTCCCTTGCAGCGCACTTGAAATTGGGCAAATTGATCATGATGTACGATTCCAACGATATTTCGCTTGATGGCGAATTGAATATGGCATTCTCTGAAAACGTGCAAGCACGTTTCGAAGCTTACGGCTGGCAAGTATTGCGCGTAGAAGAGCAAAACGACCTAGCGGCGATCTCCAAAGCGATTGCAGAAGCGAAAGCTGACACAACGCGCCCTACGTTGATTGAAGTAAAAACGACAATCGGCTTCGGTTCCCCGAACAAAGGCGGTAAAGGCGGTCACGTTGGACCTCATGGTTCACCACTTGGCGGCGACGAAGTGAAATTGACGAAGCAAGCTTACGGCTGGCCGGAAGAGCCGGACTTCTTAGTTCCGGATGAAGTACGTGCACATTATGCCGAAATTCAAAAAGAAGGTTCTGCAGCCGAAGAAGCTTGGAGCCAACTTTTGAACGATTACATCAAAGCTTACCCAGAGCTTGGCAACCAATTCAGCGCTGCTGTGAATGGCGAGCTTCCAGCTGGTTGGGATGCTGACCTACCTAAATACACAACAGAAGACAAGCCTATGGCTACGCGTGTTGCTTCTGGTAATGCGATCAATGCTGTTGCAGGCAAGTTGCCGCAATTAATTGGGGGTTCCGCGGATCTAGCGAGCTCGAACAACACGATGATCAAAGGCGAATCCAACTATAGCGCTAGCAACTATGCTGGACGCAACGTATGGTTCGGTGTTCGTGAGTTCGGTATGGGTACAGCGATGAACGGTATGGCTCTTCATGGTGGAGTCAAAATATACGGAGCAACTTTCTTCGTATTCTCAGATTATCTACGTGCTTCCATCCGTCTTGCAGCGCTTATGCAGCTTCCAGTCATTTATGTACTAACGCATGACAGTATTGCTGTTGGTGAAGATGGACCGACGCATGAGCCGATTGAACAACTACCGGCACTTCGCGTGATTCCAGGCATCACAGTAATCCGTCCAGCTGATGGTAACGAAACGTCCGAAGCTTGGCGTTATGCGATTTCCGAAGCCAAAGGTCCAGTTGCGCTCGTTTTGACTCGTCAAAACTTGCCGATCCTTCCAGGTACAGTTGAAGGTGCAAAAGCTAACCTAAGCAAAGGTGGATACGTCGTATCTGATGCTGCAAATGGTAAACCGGATGCACAAATCCTAGCAACAGGTTCTGAAGTACAACTAGCTGTGGCAGCTCAAAAATTGCTTCAAGCAGAAGGTATCAACGTTCGCGTTGTCAGCCTACCGAGCTTGGAGTTGTTCGAGAAGCAATCCAAAGAATACAAAGATTCCGTTATCTTACCAGGTGTGAAGAAGCGTCTTGCTGTTGAGATGGCTTACCCACTTGGCTGGGAACGTTATACAGGTGACGAAGGTTCCATCCTTGGTATCACGACATTTGGAGCATCTGCGCCAGGGGATACCGTGTTGAGAGAATACGGCTTCTCACCAGAGAACGTTGCAGCACGCGTGAAAGCTTTGTTAGGTTAATAAAAATGGTTGGGGCTCAGCACGTCTGAGCCTCGGCTTGCCATCATTCGTATTCATTTTAGAGGGGGAAATATTAATCATGTCCAGCTTTGAAAATGTAACCGTACTTACGAAAGCCAATGTTTATTTCGATGGAAAAGTAACTAGCCGCACTGTGCAATTCGCGGATGGCACGAAGAAAACACTAGGCATCCTGCTTCCAGGTGAATACGAATTCGGAACAGATGTGAAAGAAATCATGGAAATTCAAGCTGGTGAGCTGAACGTATTGCTTCCTGGCAGCAGCGAGTGGATTACGATCAGTGGCCAAGGCGAATTTACTGTGCCAGCTAACGCGAAATTCAAGCTCGAAGTGAAAACAGTGAGCGACTACATCTGCTCCTATATCGCAGAGTAATTCAAGCTAACCGCAGACTCCCCTTCTCCTTCTGGATGCATGATTCCAGTGGCGAAGGGGAGTCTTTTTCATTTAAGGATAGGACCAGACACACCATATGCAGCATATAACCAATGTGCAGGAGACAACTTCTTTCTTCATTTGTGCTGCACATGAAACCTGGGAGCCCTTATGTAGCAAGCTCTAAGGTTCAGTTGGCAAATTGGTTGTCTGGAGTGCATAGCTGATCAAACACTTTTCCTTAATAATAAGATTAACAATATTAGGTAAGGAGAGCATACATCATGACAGAGAAAGTTCAATCTGTGAAAGTACCTGATTTTCCGAATAGACACTATGTGATTACTGATTTTGGCGCTGTAGGGGATGGACGCCACTCCAACACAGTAGCGTTCAACAAGGCGATTGAGACCTGTGCAGCATCGGGCGGAGGAACGGTTGTCATCCCGCGCGGGATTTGGTTAACAGGTCCCATCCAATTGCAAAGCCGAGTTCGGCTTCATACGGATGAAGGGGCGCTAGTTACGTTCAGCCGTAAATGGGAGGAGTATCCGCTCATCCTGAGCAACTACGAAGGCCTGAAAGCGGTGCGGGCCATGCCGGCCCTGTATGGGGATCAGCTGCAGCAAGTGGCGATAACAGGGAGAGGTATTTTCGACGGTTCAGGAGATGCATGGCGTCCAGTAAGGAAACATGAAATCCCCGAGCAGCGATGGAACGATATCGTGCGATCTGGCGGCGTTGTGGACGACAATGAGCTGTGGTGGCCAACCGAGGAAGCGATGATCGGGAGAAAGCACACAGAAGCACTTCAAGCTGAAGGAAATTACGAAATTGCTCAATATGAGCCCTATCAAGTTTACTTACGTCCTGTACTCTTAGGGTTAACGGCTTGCACCGAGGTCCTATTGGATGGACCAACCTTCCAAAACTCAGGCAGCTGGTGCCTGCACCCACGCTTGTGTGAGCATGTGACGATTCGCAACGTCAAGGTGCGGAATCCATGGTATTCCGTCAATGGAGACGGGCTTGATCTAGAATCATGTCGATTCGCGAACATTCATGATTGCATGTTTGATGTGGGGGATGACGCGATCTGCCTGAAATCAGGTAAAAACCAACAAGGCCGCGAGACGGCCGCGCCTACTGAATATGTCTCCATTCGCAACTGCACTGTTTACCATGGACATGGCGGATTTACCGTGGGGAGTGAAATGTCGGGCGATATCCGTCATGTTGATGTATCAGATTGTACGTTCATAGGCACAGACAACGGACTTCGTTTCAAGAGCACGAGAGGTCGCGGCGGCATCGTCGAACATATCCAGATAACAAATATTCAAATGAAGGATATCATCCACAGTGCGATTGTTTTTGATATGTATTATGAAATCAAACAGGATGAGGTGGACTGGGTCGAGGTCACAGAGGAAACGCCTTGCTTCCGTCATATCTCGATTAAGGATACGGTGAGTGAGGGCTCGTCCAAGGGTATTTTTATCCGGGGACTACCGGAAATGCCGATTCAGGATCTACATTTTGAACGAGTAACCGTTGCCGCAGATACAGGTATCATCTGTATCGACGCGCAAGATATCCTGTTTCAGGACGTTCGTATCACCCCGAAATCAGGTGATGTGCTGACACAAAGGAACTGCCGTAATATCCGAATTATAGATCGCCATCGGAAACCAACCTGGTTTGCTGATTTGGGAGATGGTCAATTCCGCAACCCCATTCTGTATGCCGATTACTCGGATCCTGATGTCGTACGTGTCGGGGAAGATTTCTATATGACGGCTTCCAGCTTTAACAGCTCTCCTGGCTTACCTATTCTTCACTCGAAGGATTTGGTGAACTGGACCGTCATCGCCTATGCGATTGATCGTCTACCCGATAGTTATGATGCGGTGCGTCATGGAGAAGGTGTCTGGGCTCCGAGCATTCGTTATCATAATGGCAAGTTTTGGATTTTCTTTAGCGCGCCGGATGAGGGGATATATATGACAACTGCCGAGAATGCGGCGGGTCCATGGTCACCTTTGCACTTGGTTAAAGAAGTGAAAGGCTGGATTGATCCATGTCCATTGTGGGATGAAGACGGCAAGGCCTACCTGGTTCATGCTTTTGCAAAGAGTCGTACGGGCATTAAAAGTATGCTGAAAATTTGCCCAATGCGTCCTGATGGGACGGCACTTCTGGGCGATGGTGAGATAATTTTTGATGGTACAGAGCATCACCCAACGATTGAAGGTCCTAAGCTATATAAGCGAAATGGCTATTACTATATCTTTGCCCCTGCCGGGGGCGTGCCGATTGGTTGGCAGACGATTCTGCGCTCCAAACAGATTATGGGCCCTTATGAGGATAAGATTGTTCTGCACCAAGGAGATTCTCCGACCAACGGTCCTCATCAAGGCGGTTATGTTGAACTGGATTCAGGTGAGGCATGGTTTCTTCATTTCCAGGATCGTGAAGCATACGGAAGAATTGTACATCTTCAGCCAATGAGCTGGGAGAAGGATTGGCCAGTCATGGGCATCGATACGAACGGCGATGGCATAGGCGAGCCTGTACTTATTCACGTTAAGCCTAACGTAGGCCGGGACTATCCATTTACGGTGCCGGAAACCAGCGACGAGTTCGATGCTCCATCCTTAGGGCTGCAATGGCAGTGGCAAGCGAACTATCGAAATGAGTGGTATTCACTCACAGCGAATCCAGGCAGTTTGCGCCTCTACGCTCAACAGCTCCCTGAGCAAGCGGCTACGTTATACGGGGCTCCGAATGTGCTCTGTCAGAAGTTTCCTGCGCCTGTATTTGCGGCGACAGCCAAGCTTTCATTCCAGCATATGGCTAAACATGAGCTGGCGGGATTGACCGTTTTTGGGCATTCGTACCGATACACAGCGTTGCAAAAAACAGATCTAGGGTTTAAGCTAGTTTTTGGCGAAGGCAGCGGGAATAAAGAATTTTCAAGTGAAGAGATGACGGAAAGTGTAGCTGTACCGTATGGAGCTCACGAGATCTATTTGCGTGTTGACGTAGAATTAGAGGCATCCTGCACGTTTAGCTATAGTTGGGATGGGAAGAATTACTCACCAATTGGCGGGGGGTTCGAAGCAGTACCCGGCGGCTGGGTAGGTGCCAAGCTTGGGTTATTTTGCCTCAACAAGGGTGAACCGACAGTCCAAGGGTATGTGGATATCGATTGGTTTCATGTGGATTAATTAAGACTGGTTGAAGGCATCGAGGATTCCGCATGCCGGTCTTTACTAAATAGGAAGGGAATCGTGCTGGCATGCAAAAGTACTTACTTCGATTACTCGGTTTCACTCTTATCCTCGGTGCGCTTCCAACAGTCATCATTGGTATTGCTTCTTACTATATTGCTACACAGGATATCGAAGAGAAAGTCAATGAGGGTAACTTGCAGCTATTGCAGCAAACGCAGATGCGTGTAGAACAAACCTTAAGATCGATGGAATTGTCCGCCCTTCAGTTCGTCAACTCCTCACTCGTTAAGGGAAGTATGAATGAATCATTGACGGGTGAAGATTTCATACAAGTTCGAGAGCTCATGACGGGATTATATAATATGCAGTCCAAAGCCGTCGTCAAGCAAGCCTATCTCATGAATATTGAGAAAGATTGGGCGGTTTCCTTAAATGGACTAAAGCTAGCAGACAATATGGACAACAAGAAAGAATTTCTAGCCTATGCGAAGCAGCCGGAAAGTATTTTTTGGAATACAAGGGATATAGGGAGTGTTAATACGGCACTTGAGGATGATTCGACATCGGAGCTTACTTCTGCCCCTAGTGAAACGATCAGTCTCGTGTACAAGATCCCGCTTTCTCCGAAGACGAATACACCCAAGGGACTGCTCGTCGTTCAGATATCAACCTCTGAAATTCATGGCGGGTTGACGGCCAAAAATACGCTAGGCAACAATTATGTGCTGGACAAAACGGGGATGGCCTTCCTGTCAACAGCTAGCGACAAAGAAGCAAATAGTGAAATCAATCGTATCATTCAGGATCGTGTGAGCAATCAACTGCAAAAACAAGGCTTTTTCAAAGCGAAAATCGGTGATAAGAACATGGGAGTTTCGTATCTTGCTTCTGGGAACAATAGCTGGACCTTTGTTAATGTCGTTTCGATCGAGGAAATTACGAAAGGAAGTAAGAAAATTGCCTTATTCACTGCCGGTGTATGTGGGCTAATCTTACTACTTGTCCTCATCTTTGCTTTCTATGGAAGCCGACGCATGTATTCACCAATCCGCAGCCTGCTTGAATTCATGAAAAAGATGGATACCGATGCCAATCCAGAGCGTTTGGGTACAGATGAATGGAGTTATATCAAGGAAAGCTTGCAATCTTTATTCGTATCAAGAGGACGGCTAGAGAAGCAAATGCAGGGGCAATCGGCTCATTTGAAGGAATTTTTTGTGTTGAAACTGTTTACGGGCCAAATCTCCGATAGTGATTTCATGTACCGCTCTAGAATGTATGGGTTTCCGACAGAGTGGGATCATCTGGGTGTTCTTACGATACAAATCGATAACCTTCAGGACACACGCTATCAGGAACAGGATCGAGAACTGCTGTTGTTCGCTATTAATAACATTGTAGGGGAGCTTCTTCCGCAGCAAGCTAGGTTTAGTCCCATCCTATTGAATGAATCCCAAGTTACGTTGCTGGCGGTGTCAGCGGATCAAACTCAGGATCTGAAAACGTATTTCTATCAAACGGCTGAGCTGATTAAATCGACTGTGGAACAGTACCTTCAACTGCAAGTGAGCATTGGCATCAGCGGTGCCTTTGATAAGCTTTCCTACACGGTTAAAGCTTATGGTGAGAGTCTGACGGCGTTGAAATCTCGGATTAGTCTTGGGGCCGATATCATTGTTCACTATGAGGACATGGAGCAGAACGGGAATACGGAAACCGCCGTATATGCGCATCTGAAGGTCGTGGAAGATCAGTTGATTCAGGCGCTGAAGGATGTTCAGTTACCCAAAGCGGTGGACATCTTTAACCAATACTTATCTTCGATTCTGCATAAGGACGGGTTTCTACATGAGCATCATATTTTATTAATGCAGGTCATGGCTCGTATCTTATTAATCGTGCAGGACCGAGGCGTATCTGTGAAAAAGGTGTTGGACGGCGAGGGAGATATTGAGCGATTCCTCAAGCTGCAGACGCGCGAGGAAATTTCCTTATGGTTTCAATCACGGTTATTCGCGCCAGTCGTTCGCATTCTCACCGAGAAGGCGGATACACAGTTCCTGAATATTGCTGATCGGCTAATGCGAATGATTCATGAACAGTACGATCAGGAAATGACGTTGGAATCGTGTGCATCTGCGCTCAATTTCCATCCTGTCTATTTAAGCCGCGTATTCAAGAAAGAAATAGGCGTATCCTTCAGCGATTATTTGTCGGAGTACCGCATGAACATGGCGAAAGTGATGCTGGAGACGACGAACCTGAAGATATCAGAAATCGGGGAGAAATTGCAGTATAAAAATATTAGTGCATTCATCCGGACCTTCCGTAAAACCTTCGGTGTGACACCAGGCAGCTATCGGGAGCTGCTGGATCAGAAGTAGCTGTCGCCTAAGATCATGAAGACTATCTCTTATCGGTTAGATACCGGTTAATGAGGTAGTCTTTTTCCTTTTCACTCTTGTTAAAGCAGGTTTCTTTCGGCATATGCCAAGTTGTATGCAAGCTATGTCTGACTTCAAAAGGCTATAGATCGGTGGTTCTCTTCCTCATTTCCAATCAAGTTATCTGCAAGGTATTTCTTTACATGTGGGCATCACACATACTCGAGTCATATCGGATGGATGGCAGAAGGAGAGAATGGACATGAAGCTAGATACAGGGTTGAAAGTGGCTCCACTCAAAAAAGTGAAAATCAAACAGCGCAAGCATGTTTGGATGCAAGATCTTATTCGGGACAAATGGCTTTACTATATGTTGCTGCCAGGGGTCGTTTATTTCATTATTTTCAAATACATTCCGATGTATGGCATCCTGATGGCTTTTCAGGATTACAAGCCTCATTTGGGATATATGGGAAGCCCCTGGGTAGGTTTGAAGCATTTTCAGCGTTTCTTTAGTGAACCGCAATTTTTGGGATTATTCCGTAATACCGTGTTGCTCGCCTTATACAATATTGCTTTCTTTTTCCCCTTACCTATCGTGCTCTCCTTAATGATGAACGAAGTACGCAGGGAGAAGTTCAAACGGTTCGTGCAAACGCTGGTTTATATCCCCCATTTTGTTTCATGGGTCGTGGTCGTAGGTATATTTTACATTTTGTTGACGACAGAGAACGGTATACTCAACGAATTATTGTTTAAGCTGACGGGTGAGAAGATCGCCTTTCTCATGGAGCCGGAATGGTTCCGAACGATGATCGTGTCACAGTCGATTTGGAAGGAAGTTGGTTGGGGGACAATCATCTTTTTGGCAGCGCTCGCCGGAGTTGATATGCAGCTATATGAAGCGGCAAGAATGGATGGTGCCTCCCGTTGGCGCCAGGTGTGGCACATCACGCTGCCTGCCATCAGCTCTACAATTGTTATTCTCTTCATCCTCCGCTTGGGCAACTTTCTTGATGCGGGCTTTGAGCACATCTTCTTGATGCTTTCGCCAACAAACCGCGAGGTTGGGGAAGTGTTTGATACTTACGTGTATATGAAAGGCTTGGAGCAAGGCCAGTTCGGATACAGCGCGGCTGTCGGCCTTTTCAAATCTATGGTTGGTTTGTTACTAGTCCTAGGCTCTAATTGGCTCGCCAAACGATTCGGGCAAGAGGGCGTCTACTGATAATGTATAAAATGGAGGAATGACTGCAATGTCTTATGATAAAACTCTCGGGAACCGCATCTTTGATGCGATTAACTATACGGTGCTGCTCATTGTCGCACTCGTCTGTATCTTGCCCTTTGTGTATGTATTAGCCATTTCGTTTACAAGCCCATCCGAGGTGGCCAGTGGCGGCATCCTATTATTTCCCAAGGAATGGTCGCTTTCTGCCTACAAATATATTTTTTCCACGAATACCCTGATTCGCAGCATGATGGTTTCCATTTACATTACGGTCGTAGGAACGCTTATCAACTTATTATTTACAGCCCTCATGGCCTATCCGTTAGCGAAAAAGAAATTGAGAGGACGTCAAACGATTTTACTTGGCGTTCTGATCACGATGTTGTTCAGCGGTGGTATGATTCCAACGTATTTTGTAGTCAAGGACTTGCATCTGACGAATACGTTGTGGTCGCTGATGATCCCAAGTGCCATTAGTGCCTTCAATCTCATCGTTTTGAAAAACTTCTTCCAAGAGATTCCGGACGGGTTAGAAGATTCGGCCAAAATTGATGGCTGTACAGACCTCGGTGTCTTGTTCAGAATCGTGCTGCCGCTCTCTATGCCAGCGATGGCCACCTTCGGCTTATTCTATGCGGTGGCGCACTGGAACCAATTTTTCAACGCGATTATTTATATCAATGAT
The DNA here is from genome assembly GCF_059691995.1 of Paenibacillus sp. J22P169. Lineage (NCBI taxonomy): Bacteria > Bacillati > Bacillota > Bacilli > Caryophanales > Paenibacillaceae > Paenibacillus > Paenibacillus sp. J22P169. The sequence goes on from NZ_JCAUAO010000011.1 coordinate 66,747, forward strand.
AATGCGAAGTGGCCGATTCAAGTGCTTCTACGGGAAATTGTTATGCTGGCACAGAGCCGTATTGGTGACACGGGATTCGATGAGGCGGAAATTCAACCTTTGACGATCCGCATGGCGGTCATTGTGTTTGCGACATTGCCGATCTTGATTGTGTATCCGTTCTTGCAAAAGCATTTTACAAAAGGCGTCATGCTAGGCTCTGTCAAAGGATAGAAGCTTGGCGCTAATAAACGACAAATAGCCCTTTCATGAAGAGGAGATGAGTACACATGTCTACATTTCGTAATCCGATATTACCTGGATTTTATCCTGATCCTTCGATTTGCAGGGTCGGGGAAGATTATTACATGGTGACATCCACGTTTGAGTATTATCCAGGGGTTCCTATTTTTCATAGTAAGGACCTCGTTCACTGGCAGCAGTTGGGGCATGTGCTGGATCGTCCCTCCCAATTGAACTTAGATGGAACGCCTTGCTCCAAGGGGATTTACGCACCAACGATTCGCTATGTGAATGGTGTCTTCTATATGATCACGACATTCGTTGTTAGCGCGACAGGAGAGCGGAGAAATTTCTTCGTAACGGCTGACAATCCGGCTGGCCCTTGGTCAGATCCATTCTGGCTGCAAGGTGCGCCCGGGATAGATCCATCTTTGTTTTTTGATGAGGATGGCAAAGCGTATTACACGGGTAACCGTATGCCGCCAGCCGGGCAGCAGTATCCGAAGCATATGGAAATATGGTTGCAAGAGCTCGATCTGGAGACGAAACAACTCGTTGGTCCAACCTTCAGCTTATGGGACGGCGCGTTGAAGGGCATTCATGCGCAGGAAGGGCCGCATTTGTACCGTATCAACGGCTATTATTACTTGATCATTGCAGAGGGTGGAACTGGACATACGCATTCCGTGACGATTGCTCGCTCGGAGACATTGACTGGACCTTACGAAGTTGGCAAAACGAACCCGATTCTGACGCATCGCCATTTAGGGCAAGCCTATGGCATCGTAAACGTCGGGCATGCGGATATTGTGGAGACGCAAAACGGGGAGTGGTGGATGGTCTGTCTAGCATCCCGGCCTTACGGAGGGCACTACCGGAACATGGGGCGTGAAACGTTCCTAGTTCCGTTTATATGGGAAGAAGGTTGGCCAGTTGTCAATCCAGGCAAAGGCATCGTGGAATTGGAGCTGCGTCGGCCAGATTTACCGCAGTATCGTTGGTCCTCGAAGCCAGCGTGCGATCATTTCGACGCACCTGAACTGGATCAGCGGTGGAGCTTTCTGCGAACACCGAGGGGCGATTTCTGGAGCCTCACGGAGCGGCCAGGGCATCTCAGGCTGCGGCTGAAGCCGGATTCCATCACGAAGTATGAGAATCCAAGCTTCGTAGGGCGGCGTCAGCAGCACTTCTCATTTGCCGTGCGAACTTCGGTGGCGTTCACGCCGGGAAGCCCTCATGAAGCTGCAGGAGTGGTGCTGCTGCAGAACAATGACTTCCAATTCAGGCTGGAGATCAGCATGAATGAGAGTTCGCAACCGATCCTGCGGCTCGTACGCAGGGAGAATGGCATCGAGACGTTACTTGCGTCTCAGAGTCTTCATGCCGATCGCGTCTATCTGAAGGTGGAAGCGCTCGAGCAAAGCTTACGCTTTGACTATGCTGAAACTGCTGAAGTTTGGACTTTGTTATGTGATGATGTCGACGCAACCATCTTGAGTGCGGATAAAGCGGGTGGATTTGTCGGCGCTTATATCGGCCTGTTTGCGGAGAGTAATGGGCAACCGAGCAATAACCACGCGGATTTTGATTATTTTGAGTACGTTGAACTCGATACGAATTGATCTTCAGCCACACAGTAACGGCTCAAGCTTCATTTAGCGTATAATCATTCATTGGAGGGGTTAAAAAGAATGAACAGAAGAAAACAAATTGCGATGCTTGTGGGAACAGCTCTAATGACAACGACCGTATTAACAGCTTGTTCGAGTACGGGAGATCAAGGTGCAGCGAGCGCGACGAAGGAGCCAGACAATACGCCATTTCCGCTCTCCCTTGTGGTGAATCAAGTTGGTGAAGTCCCTTCGAAAGACAGTGAAATGGAGAAAGCGATTAGAGCCTACACGAAAACAGATCTGCAAATTCAATGGATCCCTCAGGCTGCGTATGATGAAAAGGTCAATGTTATGATCGCCTCAAATGAGCTGCCTAAGTTGATTAAATTAAACTACAACAATCCGAGCATCATTAGCTCCGTCAAATCGGAATTATTCTGGGAGATTGGCCCCTACCTCAAAGAGTACAAAAACCTGTCTGCTCAGAACCAGCAGTTCTATGACAATATTGCGGTTAACGGCAAAGTGTATGGTGTTCCGCTGTTCCGGGATTTAGGGCGTTCTGTCGTTCATTATCGCAAGGATTGGATGGACGCGCTCGGGCTTAAATCACCCAAAACCTACGAGGATTGGTACAATGTTGCCAAAGGGATGACGACAGGTGACCCAGATAAAAATGGAAAGAACGATACCTACGGACTCTTTTTATCAAAAAGATATAATCAAGAAGCGGATTCCTTGTTGACGCGTATTACGGTTTCCCAGGGCGGTCCGAACAAATGGCAAGTCGTGGATGGCAACTTTACACCAGAATTCGTAACGGAGCCATTCTTCGAAACGATGAAGCTGTTCAAGCGTCTATACGAAGAGAAGTTGATTAATCAAGACTTTGCAGTAGTTGATGTGACGGAGGTCGATAAACAATATCAATCAGGACGCGGCGGTATTCAAATTAGCGGAGGCAATGCCCAAACTTGGCAGGATAAGATCTCTAAAGTTGTACCGACAGCGGTTATTGATGCTGGACCTTTAGAAGGCCCGAACGGGATCAAATTACCGAGTGAGAGCGGGAACAATGGTTTCTTGGCGATTCCGAAGTCATCTGTGAAGACCGAAGCTGAAATGAAAAAGGTATTATCCTTTGTAGACAAGCTCATGGATCCAGCTATGGCGACGCTGCTGGTAAAAGGGATTGAAGGTAAGCATTGGGTGGATAAGGGTGAATTTACCGAGCCACTTGATCGCGACGCGGATGCGAAGGAAGTGAAGCCTTACCGTGATAATTTGCCACAACGCAGCGAGGCATACAATATAGCGAAACCTATGAAACAGCCCGATCTGTTCAATAAAAACAAGAAGATCGGACAAGAAAATGAAAAGTATATTGTGGTGAATCCGGCTCTTACGCTAGATTCGGCTACGATTTCAGAGAAAGGTAAAGAGCTTGATCAAATGATCACAGATGCCGAAACGAAATTCATCATGGGTAAAATTGATGAAGCGGGCTGGAAGGCTGAAATTCAGAAGTGGAGAACAGCTGGCGGAGATAAAGTGATTCAAGAATTCAAAGAGTCTTATGCAAAAGCGAAAAAGAAATAACGGTTACCCGAAAGAGCTGTCCCTTAGGACGGCTCTTTTGCATAACGCAAAAACCGTCTCTCCCAAGCTGGGAAAGACGGCATGCAACACACTTATATTAGGTGACGCTTTGATCTCTTACACTGTACTCGCAATATGATCCTCAATATACTGCTCCAACTTAATCCGTACGTATGGCGGAAGTCCTGAGAGCATACAGCCATATCGGAAGCTGCGGCCCTCTGTCACGATGCGAATGACGCGACCCGTGATAGGCGGTAATCCTGCTTCCTGCGGGAAGTGAATGACAACGAACATATCCGGAGCTAGCAGCACATTGGTTGTGATCTGCAGTCCGCTCTCAGATAGATCGAAGAGAGTACCGTCGATGTTTTGCCCGGAGAAAGAGCCTTCTTGCTCCCATTGATAAATGGACAGCTTCAGGTTAATATCCAACTGAACACGTGTATTCTTGCGACGTTCGCGACCAGAGAGCGGTGAGGCTGGCTTCTGAGCTTCATGGATATGCTCGCTAGGCTTAACAACGGGTTGTCCCATCCATTCCTCGTAGCACTTAATGACAGCACTAAGATCTTCTTCCCCTAAGCCCTTGCTGAGGCCGATTTGGAATAGATTTGTAGCCGATTGCAGCATTGGAGTTGGTAATTGGAATTTAGCCGTTATTTCTTGCGCTAGGAGCAAATCTTTCAGCATCAGCTTCAAGGAGAATTGATTGCTGAAATCGCGATCGAGAATTTTCTCGCCTTTGAGCTCGACTTGTTTGCTATTGGCTCCGCCAGAGCGGACGATTTCTAAGAATTGGCTAGGGTGAATCCCAGCTTTCGTTGCAATAGACAAGCCTTCAGCAAGCCCTGCAAGGTTAATACCGACCATCGTATTGTGAGCGAGCTTCGCATAGGAACCAGAACCGCTTGGACCTAGGTAAAGTGCTTTGCTGCCAAGGGCGTGGAACAAATCAAGCTGCTCCTCGAACACTTCTTGGCTGCCGCCGACCATGAACGTAAGCGTACCTGCTTCAGCAGCCGGCTTCGTCCCTGTAACAGGCGCATCTAGGAAGTCGACGAAGTGCGCAGCGAGCTCTTCCGCGAGCTTTTGACTTGTTTGGGGAGATACGGTACTCGAGTCAATAATAGTGAGTGCCGGGTGAATACCGCTCAGAATGCCCTGCTCACTGTAAAATGTTTCAAGGAGCGCAGCATCATTGCTGAGCATCGTGAATAAGACATCTGAATGGCGAGCGACTTCCGCAGGAGTAAGGCCAACTTCAGCACCTAGTTGCGCAAGCTCGTCCACTTTTCCAGATGTTCGATTATACACAGTTACCATAAACCCTTTTTGAATAAGGTTAGCAGCCATGGGCTTACCCATTGTGCCAAGTCCAATAAAGCCGATACGTTTCATGCCCTTCACCTCTGAGTTCATTTTAGCATGGGAATTAATACCTGTGAATTCCTTTCTCGCTTGCTTTTGGACAAGCAAATAAGTATGCTAGGAAAAGGTAAAAAATAGAGATGGAGGCGAACCTATTGAGTAAAAAACTACAATTTGATTACAGTAAGGCATTATCCTTTTTATCCCAGCATGAGGTCGATTACTTGGCGGCTCAAGTCGAGTTAGCCCATAATCAACTGCATAACAAAACAGGCGCTGGCTCTGATTATTTGGGCTGGGTGGATCTTCCTGAGAACTACAATCGTGAAGAGTTTGCCCGTATTCAAGCATCCGCGAAGCAAATTCAATCGGATTCCGACGTACTTGTCGTGATTGGTATTGGTGGCTCTTATCTAGGCGCTCGCGCTGCACTAGAAATGTTGTCTCATTCCTTTTATAACATTTTGCCAAAAGATAAACGCAAAACGCCTGAGATTTATTTCGTGGGAAATAACATCTCTTCGACATATGTCACACACTTGCTTCAATTGCTAGAAGGTAAAGACTTCTCCGTGAATGTGATTTCCAAATCCGGTACGACAACTGAGCCAGCGATTGCTTTCCGTATTTTCCGCGAACTATTGGAGAAGAAATACGGTAAGGAAGCAGCTCGCAAACGGATCTATGCAACAACGGATCAAGAGAAGGGTGCGCTCAAAACACTAGCAACAGCAGAAGGTTACGAGACTTTTGTTATTCCGGATGATGTAGGTGGACGTTACTCTGTACTTACAGCGGTTGGTTTACTTCCAATTGCAACAGCTGGCATTGACGTTGAAGCGATCATGAAAGGTGCGGCAGACGCGCAGCAAGAGTTCTCCAATCCGAAGCTGAGCGAGAATCAAGCTTATCAATACGCAGCTGTACGTAACTCCCTATATCGTAAAGGGAAAACGATTGAAATCCTTGTGAACTATGAGCCATCCTTGCACTTCGTTTCGGAGTGGTGGAAGCAATTGTTCGGGGAGAGCGAGGGCAAGGACTACAAAGGGATTTACCCTGCCTCTGTTGATTTCTCAACGGATCTTCACTCGATGGGACAATTCGTTCAAGATGGCAATCGCATTTTGTTCGAAACCGTTATCCAAGTTGACCAAGTGGCAGATCATATCACCATCGGTACAGATGCAGATGATTTGGATGGTTTGAATTTCCTTAGCGGTAAAACAATGGACTTCGTGAACAAGAAGGCGTTCCAAGGCACGATGCTTGCGCACACAGACGGTCAAGTACCGAACCTGATCGTAACATTGCCGGATATGACGCCTTACTCTTTCGGATACATGGTCTATTTCTTTGAAAAAGCTTGCGGCATCAGCGGTTATTTGATGGGTGTGAATCCTTTCGATCAACCGGGGGTTGAAGCGTACAAAAAGAACATGTTTGCTCTGTTGGGCAAGCCTGGTTACGAGAAAGAAAAATCGGAACTTGAAGCTCGCTTGCAGCAGTAATTAGTCTTGAAAACGAAAAACGATTTATCCTATCGGATAGGTCGTTTTTTTGCACCTTTTTTTCCATTATTTATGTGGTAAATTTTCTTTCTATATTGTCGAAGTCCTATGTTGTGTGTAGAATATAGTGAAACAGTTGTTTCCTTCTACCGAGAAAGGTTGGCTATGCTAGCACATTATAAAACAATCCATTCGTATGGTTCGTCTGAGATTATCATCAAGAAGTCACGTTTCATCGGTCATGCTAAGCCCGTAGAGTCAGAAGAAGAAGCAATCCAGTTTATTGAAGCGATCAAGAAGGAACACAGGTCGGCAACGCACAATTGCAGTGCATATGTCATTGGTGAGCGGGATCAAATCCAGAAGCAATCCGATGATGGAGAACCCAGCGGTACCGCAGGGAAGCCGATTCTGGAAGTGATGAAGCATCAAGGGCTCAAGAATACCGTTGTCGTAGTTACTCGTTATTTTGGTGGCATCATGTTGGGTGCTGGCGGACTTATTCGTGCTTATACGGATGGGGCTGTGGCAGGCATAGAAGCAGGAAAGCCGATTTATAAAGTAAATCATCAGCTCGTGCTGATTGAAGTCGATTATACATGGTATGGCAAGCTGGAAAATGAACTGAGAAATCAAGGGATGCTGCTTGGAGACATCGGGTTTACGGACAAGGTGACCGTTCCTTGTTATCCTTTGGCTGCTGAAGCGGAAGCATTCATGAATTGGGCAACTGATGTTACACAAGGTCAAAGCATGATCGTCGCTGGTGAGAACGAATACATCGTTCACGAGAGCTTGCCTGAATAGGCAGGCTCCCCAGAAGACCAAACAAATTTCATATGAGCTGAGGATGCGGAGGGATAGGAATGGCTAGGAAAGCAGTCGCGCAAGAGCTTAGCAGAGAACGAATTCTTACGGAGGCGCGGGAATTATTCGCTACTTTTGGCTATCGCGCTTTAACGATGCGAAGCATTGCTAAAGCAATGGGGTACAGTCATGGTGCGTTATATTACCATTTTAATGAGAAAGCTGAATTATTTTATGCACTAATTAAAGACGATTTTGCCTTACTGCTGCAGCGTCAGCGGGAAATGATTGTTCGTGAGCATGGGTTTAGCGTGAATTTGCTTCAGAAGTTAATGATGGAATTCGTATGGTTTGGATTAAGCAATCCGAATCACTACGAAATGATGTTTATGATTAACGAGCCAGAACTACAACAGTACTCGCGTACCGAACAAGCACAATGCTTGGATATGTTTGCCATTGTGATCCGTGAAGTCTTGGTAGATCAACCGGGAGCCGAAGGTCGGAAGTTTACACTTCCTTGGAATTTGTTTATGTCTTTACATGGCTTTATCTCTTATTGTATTCAGTTTAAGCTATCCTACGAGGAAGCACGCAAATTGGCAGATGAGCATATCCGCTTGATCTGTGTTAGCCTCGATGTGGATTCGATTGAATTGCAGCGTCCGCTAGTCAAAATGGTTGGGCCGAATGTACGGAAATCATTCGTTATATAGAAGAAATGAAGGAAGCGAGACGATGTGTCTTTGCTTCTTTTTGCGTACTGGGGCAATCTGTATTTTACATTACCCTGACTGTGCTTTAAAATGATGAAAAGACAGCGATGGAAGGATGATTACGATGGATTTGAATATATGGTCGGAAGCGAACGTTGAATTTATGTTTGAAGGTATTACGAGAAAGCTGCGCATGGCAACAGGGGGATCTATTAAAGCCTCCAACGTGAAAGAAGAAATGTACGAGGATTTGAAAGATCTTTATGACATGGTCACGAGCAAGGATCGCTTCAGCATCAGCGAGATTGATGCGATTACAACCGAGCTTGGGAAGATTCGTAAGGCATAATAAACAAATACACCTGCCATAAGAATGCCGCTGTATCTGACCTTGAGTTGGAACGGCGGTTTTTTTGTCTTTGCGAAGCGAGTACGCGACCCCGAGCCCGACCCCGAACCCGAACCGAACCCGAATCGAACCCGACCCCGACCCCGAACCCGAACCCAAACCCAAAGCCAAACCCAAACCCAAACCCAAACCCAAACCCAAACCCAAACCCAAACCCAAACCCAAACCCGAACCTCGCCCCCGAACTCGAACCGAACCCGAACCCGAACCCGAGCCCCCGAACCCGAACGGAACCCGAACCCGAACCCGAACCCGAACCCGAACCCCAACCCGAACCCCAACCCCAACCCCAAACCGGAGCCCCAACCCGCCACCGAACCCATGCGCCACACGCCTCGTTGTGGCCTGCTGAACAGAATAACTGGATTTTCTGCATCTAATTCGCATGAAATCCCTTCATTTGAGCAAATAACTGGATTTCCTCCCGTTAATTTCAGCCGATTTCGTCAAACGGGTCACTTTGAGCAAAATTAACTGTACAAAATCCATCTAATCGCCGCCAGTAGGATATTTCCCTGAAATTAGCTGTATGAAATCCAGTTAATCCATAAAACAGCCCCAGCAAGGAACCCGAGAGAGTTCCGGCTGAAGCTGCTATTACACTAGTGTCGTTTTCTCATTTGTAAAGCTGATAATAGATATAACAGAAGCGTCACGCTAAATAAATTCCAGATGCTTGGTATGCTTGCTACAGACATATAGAGTCCGTAGGGGAGTGACCAGAGAAAAGCTACCAATATGAGTTTCCAACTTCTCACTAACGAACCAATCAACCCTAGTCCCGCAGGTGCAACTAACATCACGAGAAGGATTAGTACAGTATCCGAACTCGCAACTGTCTCTGAATAGGGATTCCAAAAAAGGAACCAACAACAGAGCAGAATGCTGCCTAATGAAGCATAAACGCCAACGTGGGAAATTGTCCTTTTCATAATGCCCCCTTATTAATTACCAGTAAGCTCTAATCGCCAATCATGACATTGCATGAAATGTCCTGGTGGGTACTCGAATTCACACTCACGCGTAAGGACAAAGTTAAGCTTTCGACACACGGCATTTGATGCAGGATTGTGAATGGAAGGGAACGCATGCATCCAACGAAATTTAGCCTCTGAGCTTGCGTGGGAAATAGTTGCCTGTAAGGCCGCACTGGCTAGCCCTCGCCCTTGAAAGCCGGGAAGCACGCTCCAACCGACTTCGTAGACATTTTCCCCTTGCCAATGGCTATCCCAGTATCCAATACTGCCTACGACTTCACGTTCAGGCAGCAATACGATGCTAAACATATGTCCTTTACCTTTTTCGCTGATGGTAAGATACCGTTGATGTCGAGTCAGAAGCTGCTCATCCGTTTCGGGGCCTCCAAGATGCTCCATCATATCAGGCGCATTGATGAGCCGCAGAAGTTTAAGATCCGATTCGGACCAAGGAACGATATTAACCTGTGACGCACTCACTTTCTCTGACATTTTCTCACTCCTAGTATACATAGTAAACTCGCAATTTGGTTCTAATGTTATCTCTATCATAGTGGAACGTATGTTCCGTGGCAAGGCGTTATCGATTCCTCATACATACTATCAACACTCCTAGGACAAAATAGGTAGAAATTGGTACAAAAGGAGAACGTAAATTGACTCAACATGGAGAGGCTTCTACCGCAGCTTTACCACAATTCCCTAAATCATTCTGGCTCGACTCAGTGGACAAGATCCCTCAGTTTACCACCCTGACAACTGATCTGAAGACCGATGTAGTCGTCATCGGCGCAGGTATTACTGGGATCACCACGGCGTATTTACTCGCTAAACGAGGTGTTAAAGTTGTTGTTCTGAATGCAGGTCCTATCCTCGAAGGTACGACAGGACACACCACTGCTAAAGTTACCACGCAGCATGGACTTATTTATCATGAGTTTCTTTCCCATTTTGGCGAGGAGAAGACCCGTCTGTATTATGAAGCGAACAACGAAGCGCTGATGCTCGTCAAACAAACGGTTAATGAGCTAGGCATTGAGTGTCAGTTTACCGAAGAAGATGCTTATCTGTATACGAGTGATGATACTTATTTAGAGCAACTACAAGACGAATATCTGGCATATGGGCAGATGCAAATTGGTGGTGATTATCTGGAATCAACCCCTCTGCCATTCGCGACGAAAGCAGCCATCAGAATAAAGGATCAAGCTAGGTTCAATCCTGTGCCTTACTTGATCAGACTCATCCAGGAGATTACCCAGCTGGGTGGCCAAATTTTTGAAGGAACAACGGTCGTCGGTGCATCCCATGAGCAGCCATCCGTTGTCACAACAAAGCAGGGGCATCAGGTCACTTGTAATTACGTTGTCACAGCCTCGCACTACCCGTTCAACGATATCAAGGGCGCATACTTCACTCGTCTGCATGCCGAGAAGTCATACGTGATCGCTGCACGCACGGAGAAAGCTTTCCCTGGCGGGATGTATATCAACGTGGAGAAGCCAAGTCGGTCTCTCCGAGCAGTTACGATACATGGAGAGCCAGCGGTTCTTATTGGCGGCGAGGGGCATAAGACGGGGCAAGGGCTTTGTACCCATCAGTACTATGAGAATCTACAGAAGTTCGGAGAAGAGACGTTCGGACTCCGGGAGATTCTGTATCGCTGGTCAGCGCAAGATGTGTTCACGTTAGATAAAATGCCCTACATTGGGCAGCAATTCTCCGATGCTCCTCATCTCCTTATGGCGACTGGATATCGCAAATGGGGAATGACGAACAGCATGGTAGCGGCGATGCTGAATACGAAATTAATTCTAGGGGAGCAAAGCCCCTATGAAGACGTATTCACACCACATCGTTTCCATGCCGATCCTAGCATCAAAACATTTATCATGCAGAATGCCAACGTCGCGAAAGAGTTTGTTGCTGGTAAGTTTGATTTGGTGCATAAGCAACCGGAAGAGCTGTCACCAGATGAGGGCGCTGTCGTTCGTGTGAAGGGCAAGAGAGCTGGCGCTTATCGAGAACCGAATGGGGAGCTGCATGTGGTCGATACGACTTGTACCCATTTGGGATGTGAAGTCGAATGGAACGATGCGGAGCGAACATGGGATTGTCCATGCCACGGGTCCAGATATTCCTACCAAGGTGATGTGATCGAAGGACCTGCGAAAAAGGCATTGACTAAACTCACCGTAGAGACATGAGCGTATTTTTGCGTAAAAATGGACAGCTATCCATGCGATGTTACCCCATTAGCCATACACTGTAGAGCAATGTATCTCTGTTGGGTGAAGGAGGTGGACGTTCGTGGCATCCAGAATTCGTAAAGACGAAGTGCGTAAATTGATCGGAAAAGACATTTTGGCTGTTAAGAAAGATGGTACACAGGTGACTGGTAAATTGGTGCGGATCAGCGGTAACACGTTGATTGTTGCTCCACAAAACGGCAAAAAAGTGCAAATTAAAGCGATTATCCCATTGGTTTTATTTGATTTGCTGGCTATTGGCACTGCACCTTATGCGTATGGTGGTTTCGGTGGTGGTTATGGCTTTGGCGGTGGCTTTGGTGGCTATCCGTATGGCGGTGGCTTTGGCGGCTTCGGTGGTCCAGGACTCTGGTTCTGAGGATGATCGAAATCAAAGACTCTTTCCCTCTGGGGAAGAGTCTTTTGGTTGTTGTGAGAACCAATTCGAAATGCCGCACCAATCCGCTGCCCCCTGAATAGGCTAAGATACAGGTTTACGGCAGAGGCACCGTACATAGGGTGATGCTCTGGAAACCACCGCGGATAGGGAGTGAGCAGCATGCCGAGTTCCATCGTGTTTAACATGATCAATATTAATAATCAGAATACGAATGCAACGATCGGGATTGGAGAGAATGCCCAATCCAGCTGGGATTCCCATAGCAAAAACAATTACGGCACCGGTGAATTCATCGGTAATTCAGTCACTTGCAACATCGTCAATTTCATTTATGATAATGACTTTATCGATGCACCAATTAATGATCAGGACTTTAAACCAGCCATAACCAATCAAGTTTAGGGAAAGGGTGGTTGTAAGCCATGATGAATCTGCCTGGACCCTTAGATCCACCATTGATTCAATTTGACTCTATTCATGTCAATTCGATAGCGGATGCCTCTGGCATATTCATTGGCACCAATGCACAAGTGAATTGGTCAACGAGCGGTAAAAGCAATAGCGGCCTCGGTGAAGTGAGCGGTGAGCACAATCTGGTGTGGAACAATGTGAACACCGTATATGATAACGATATCATTGATGCGCCGTATACCAAAGGTGATTTAATCATTGGTCGTGTTTAAAAAAAGCTCCGCGACAGCCTTATTCGGCTGTTTGCGGAGCTTTGGTCGTTGCTTCTGTTGGAGGAGCTGAAGCTGCTGCTGTGTTAGCCGTGAAGCCTGATGCCTGTGCTTGCACAGTAATCATCTCTTGCAGCCACTCCGGCGTCTCGTTATCACCGACATTGAGCATATCGAGGAAATCCGAATCGTTCAGCATCGAGCGGGTACCAACCAACTGATTATGATCGCCTTCGACAGCGCCAAAGCCTTGAACTGTTTTTTGATTACTTTGAAAATCAGTGGGCCAATTATTTCCCATATTGATGCAGGATGCACTTTCGACGGATCCAATACGGATCGAGCCGATGATAAAGGTTGGGGACATGAACGACGACACGGTCAATCACCTCATCTTTACGCTTTAGACTGGGGCGGGGTATAGCGATAGCCGGTTGAGGTTCGCTCGGGACCTGAACCCTCTTGTGCAGTTGATGAATTCGAAGCACCGTCGGTGGATCTCTCTGGTTTCGATTCTTTGGTCACCTGTGAACGTTGGAAAGCCTTATCCACCGCATCATCATGTGCTTTCCCATTCGGCTTAGCGCCGAAATTGTTCCCTAAATTCAACGAACCGCTCAATTCCTTAATATCGAGCTGGTCGAGTCGAAAGGTCAAATTTTCGAGAACAGGCTGATGGACGTGAAGGTTATCAATATGAATGCGCGGGTGCTTGGCAGAGAGATCGGCCAGTTGTTCTTCAAGCCTTCTCAGCCGTTGTTCCAATAGGTGGACGGTTTGGGTGTGAACGGAAGACGACACAGTCTCGTTTCTCATTAGAGATGCCCCTTTTGGAGGTAAAACTGGTGATTCAGATGGTGGCCGCGATGCTTTCTTTTTTGGAAACCACATAGGCAGAGTCAGCTCTTTCGTGTATTCGGTATATAATCAAACGTATCATTATCCAGGACTGAATGTTTCCCGCCTAACACCACATTGTGATCACCTGTTAATTCACCGATCCCTTGATTCGTCTTGACTGAATGCCTTCTGCCGCTGATCCGATTGCTGCCTTTATTCACGCTGGAATTTTCCGTTATGTCATCGATATGAATGGATTGAAATTGGATCCGAACCATCGTCATTCCCTCCAAATCCTCAGTTTCGCATAGATCTCCTTTTATTTATATGGGGACAAACGAAGAATCATTTCTCTTTTTGCAAAAACAAAAAGATCACCGTTCTCCCCAAGAAGTGGAGTCGGTAATCTTCATCAACCATTGTCTCATGTAAACTGTATCGGGATGACCTTCTCCCCATCAGGTGGTGCAAGTGGAATACGAATAATGAGCAAGCCATTATGATATTGCGCTCGCATCTGATCAGTCAAAGCCCTGCCAGGCAAGCGAATCGCTCGCTCAAATGTGCCAAAATAACGCTCGGACAGCCGCATTTGCTCATCGCTAACCTGATAAGGCCGAACGAGCATGCCTCGAATCAAGAGCGATTGGTCGCGAAAAGATAACTGGATGTTCTCAGGGGACGACAGTCCTGGTACCTCTGCGACGACAACGAGTTCTTGTGGTGTCTCATACATATCAACTCTAGGTCCGGTTAGTGGAATAATACTGGCAATATCCTGCCAGAATTCGGGGCCAAGCACATCGCCGGCTTGCGCCGACAGTCCCTTCCAATCGGGCTTTGACGAACGATTGCCTGGAGGATTCATCTGCCATCATCACCTGACTTCACCATTAAAAGTAGAGCTGCGAGCAGCTCGCTACTAGTTTATGTGCAATCGCGGCAGATTATGGCTGACTTCTAGATTCGGACATGTTTCCTATTGCGGTGGCCGCTGATTGGCGAGCTGCTGTTGGGCCATGCGAACAAGCTCTCTCACCATCGCGCCGCCGATTGGACCTCCGACTCTGCCGGCATCTTCTGAGCTGAGTTGTCCATTATAGCCTTGCTGTAAGGGAACGCCGAGCGTGCGCGCGACCTCATATTTCACAAGATCTGGCCGTTCAGGATTTACGGCGTACCCTTGATTTTGCATGACGTGAGCCTTCAAAAGCCCTAAGCCATGTTCGGATCCGGGCACCATGGCCCGGTTTCTTCTTCTTCGTGACATCGTCTATCACCTCTTAGGCGTTAGGATGCCCTGTCACTTTTCAGATCATGAGTACGGAAGGTGAAATATTTATGCCCGATATAATTGCCAATCGTGTACAAGCCGTTGCCAGCCAATATGGCGCCATTATGGAGCCAGCTCGCACTAGCATTCGTCAGATACGATCCTAGCGCATCGGCAAGCAGCCAGCTGACCCCATAGGAAAATCCGTAGCAGACGAGGATAACAAGTCCAAATTTCCACCAACTGCTGCCGATACTGGCATTCGAGCGAAACGTAAACGTGCGATTAAGCAGGTAACTCACCACGGCACCGATCGTATTGCCGCCAAAGGTCGATACCCAATAATTTAGATCAAATAGGTTGAAGAGTGCGAAACTGGCGGACAAGCCGACCAACGTATTCAAAACACCAACGAGTAAGAAACGCGCGAAGCTGCCTGTTAAGATAGGTTTCAAAGAACTCATCCCATTACCGCCTTGATGAAACAGGTCGAACCGCCTGCGAAGTGGCAGATTCTATCTCCTGAGCGTGTTCCGTCAATTCCTTTTCGATAACAAATAGGGGACGCTGCTTCACTTCTTTATAAATTTTACCTATGTATTCGCCGATCAACCCGATAGCAAGGAGCTGCACACCGCCTATGAACCAAACGGAGAGAACAAGGGAGGTCCAACCCGTTACGTTTGCGCCTAGAAATTTGCCTACGATCGCATAGATAGCAGCAACCACGCTAAGTGCAAAGAGCAGAAAGCCCATAACTGTGACGAAACGTATAGGAGTTACGCTGAATGAGGTAATGCCGTCGAAGGCAAAAGCAAGCATTTTGCGCAGCGGATATTTGGATTCACCAGCAAATCGTTCTTTTCGGTCATAATAGACCTGTGTGGAGGGAAATCCTAGCAGAGGGACTAAGCCGCGGAGGAATAAGTTAACCTCTTGAAATTTCTCCAAATTATCAAGCGTGCGTTTACTCATTAAGCGGAAATCTGCGTGATTGTAATGTATTTTTACACCTAAGGATGTCATGAGTTTATAAAAGCCTTGCGCGGTAGCTCGCTTGAACAAGGTATCTGATGAGCGATCCTGACGAATACCGTAGACAATATCGTAGCCTTCATGAAATTTTACGAGAAATTCTCGAATGACAGCTGTATCATCTTGGAGATCCGCATCGATGGAAACGACACAGTCGGAATACGCTTTCGCTTTCATAAGTCCGGCGAGTAAGGCACTTTGATGGCCGGCATTTTTCGCGAGCTTAAGTCCCGTAACGAACGAATTGGAGAGATGGAAACGCTCAATCAACGACCAAGTTGCATCTTTACTGCCATCATCTACAAACAAGACCGTACTATTGGGGGCAATCAATTGATCTGTTATTAGAGAATCTAGGACCTCACTGAGCTGAAAAACGGTTTCCGGGAGTACTTCTTCTTCGTTATAACAAGGGACCACAATGGTCAAAATCGGTTTAGACACAGTACCTCGTCTCCGTCCTGAGTTGGGAATAAATGATATTCATTGCTTAAGTTTTAATTATAGCTAAAAGGACTTAAAAAAGTAAGCGGCCGGTACGGAAATCATCCGTCCCAGCCGCCATGATACTATCTACCTATTGATTACCAACCAAATCCGAACGTAGCTAGAACAATAACCAAGAGGACGTATAGAACGAGGACTACAGCAGTGCTTGAACCAGCAGGGTATCCACAACTCATGTCAATCCCTCCCTTCACAAAATTACTATATGTCATACGACTAGAGGGTGTATGGATGAATGCCCGATTGCGAAATAAATATTTGGGCAACGTGTCCACCTTTGTGGGACTGGTTGGGAGTGATTAGAGCAACAGAACAATGTAGAGACATCATGCAAGGAAAGGAGGCAATCATACATATGCTTTACGAGGAACGTCAACCGGATGAGACATTGCATCGATATGTGAAATGTTATTGGTATTTGGAGCGGGATTACAGTGCAGTGGAAGAGGGAGAAACCCTATGGCCAGATGGCTGCCAAGAGTTGATTTTTCATTTTGGAGCTGATTATTCCGTAGGTGGGCAAGTTCTGCCAAGAGCGTTTTTTGTCGGCACACTATCCCATTATCATCCGCTTACCGCAGAAGGTCCCATTCGTTTATTCGGAGTACGGTTGCTGCCATGGGGATTGCGTGCTTTCAAAGAGATGGATCATCGTGAGTTGATCGACAAGTTTCTTCCGCTCTCAGATTTATTTCCCGAACATGAACTTACTGAGCTAGTTCCGCAGTTGGCAGAGGCTGATTTAGACGAGGGGGTCGCATTATTAACGGCCTATTTGTACCGTCATTTTCAACCGGAAACCAAGCATGCCGCTATGATTAATATATTGTCCAAGCTATATCGAACTCCGATGGAACAGGATGTTCCCATCAGTGTTGCTGAGAGTGGCTACTCCCAGCGGCACTTTGAGCGAATTTGTGCAGAGCTCGTCGGCATGTCGCCCAAGCGATTAAATTCCGTATCCCGATTTAATCTGGCCCGGCTTCAAATCTTCTTCAATCCCACGGTGGACATAGCAAGCTGTATGGGGCAGTTTGGCTATTATGATTATGCGCACTTCTCCAAGGAATTTAAAAGGTGCCTTGGTATTACGCCAACGGAATATAAGAAGTGGCTGTTGCGACTTGCGGAGATGTGAGAGTAACACGAGTAACACCGATACAAACAGTAAAATCGATAAGACCGATAAGACCGATAAGACCGATAAGACCGATAATAGCAGTAATACCAGCAAAACGGCCATACCAGCAATACCAACAACACCGATACAGACAACTCCGGGGGCCGTTTAAGGAAATAACTGGATTTTCTCCATCTAATCGCAGAGCAAATGGGCAAATTTATGAAATAGCTGTATTTTCTCCAGTTAATATTGGCCATTCCCTTCTACAGGAGAGTTTTAGGCGAAATTAACTGGAGTTTTTCCATTTAAATTTCAAAAATAGTGGAAAGTTCCGAAAATAACTGGAGTTTTTCCATCTAAAGTTACTCAGAGGAACTGGAGGGTAGGTAGAAACAGAAAAAACAGAAGGAACAGAAGGAACAGGACAAGGACAATCGTGGGGTGTCCTAATTCAAGATAAGGTTTCCCACTTCGCCCACATTTCCCTAGGGTTCAACTCATAGATTTCACTTTCCCGAAACATAAACTGGTGCATAATCAACTCTCGGCGCAAGGTTGCAAAATCCGGATGATAATTTTTGAGAATGATGTTTAGTTCTTTCTCGGCATAGGAGCGCCCTTTTTCAAGCTCGGTAACCAGATGCTCGAGGACAATCAATTTCTTCTTAAGTTGAGCAGGAATATGTTTGAGTTTGCCATCTAACGTGAAAAAATTCCGTATAACCGACTGCTTGAGATTCGAGTTTTTGTCTGCTATTTCCATGGATGCAGGTACCTCCTTTTTATTTTTGAAAATAAGATCAGCAGTTGCCTGACCGTGACTGCGAATGAACGCGTCATTCAAGGTGAAATAAATCGTATTCTTATCACGACGCTCATGAATGAGGTTGGCTTCGCGAAGTTTTGCAGCGTGATGTGTTACGGTCGCAGGGGTCACGCCCAATTTTTCAGCGAGTGTTAGCCCGTTGGATTCACCGTCCGCAAGCAGAATAAGCATTCGTATACGAGTCGCATCGGAGAGCGCTTTATGATAGGTGATAATTTTATCCAGTTGCATAGGTGGCAGCTCCTAAGTTTAAATTAGATGTATATCTAATTAGATAATATTTAAATTAGTTGAGTGTGTCAAGCGCGAAAGTTTCCTTCTGGACAGGGGTCATGTAAAATACGAGTATAGAAGTCAAAGCTTAAAGGGGAAAAACCATGCGAATACTTGTCATGACAGCAGTCGCTCCTGAACGAGATGCCATTCAGCGGGGTCTTGGTCAGGATCGTAGATTCGAATATGCGTTAGCAGGCGTGGGTATTGCCGCGGCAGCGGTGAATGGAGCCCTCGAGCTTGCCAAAGCCGATTATGACCTATTGATTATCGCCGGTATTGCAGGCGGTTTCGTGGGTCAAGCGGAGGTTGGCTCGCTTGTTATCGCGAGCGAGATCATCGCCGCTGATCTGGGTGTTGAGCTGCTGGACGGCTTCAGCAGCCTAGACGAGCTGGGCTTCGGCTCAACGCGCATCAGCGTTGCGTCCGACCTGGCCCAGCGCGTGACGGCGGCGCTGCAAGCAGCCGGCCTGAAGGCGCAAGCGGCGCCGGTGCTGACGGTGGCAACGGCCACCGGAACAGCGGCAACCGCCGCTGCGCTGGCAGCGCGCGTGCCTGGCGCTGCGGCCGAAGCCATGGAAGGCTTCGGCATTGCGACAGCTGCGCAGCAGCGCGGCGTGCCCGTGCTCGAGATCCGCGCGATCTCCAACGCGGTGGGGCCGCGAGACCGAGACGCCTGGCGGATCGGCGATGCCTTGAAAGCTTTAGAAGCAGCAGGTTCAGTCTTAGCGGAGGTGCTTTAATATGAAAATAGCGTTCTCACCTTGTCCAAACGATACCTTTGTTTTCCATGCCTGGGCGCATGGCTTAATCCCAGGAGCGCCAGAGCTCGATGTCCTCTACGCGGACATCGACATAACGAACCGTCTGGCCGCCGAAGGCACTGGCCCCGACGTGCTCAAGATCTCCTATGCAGCACTCCCTTGGGTGCTGCAGGATTACGCCCTGCTGCCCTGCGGCGGCGCCTTGGGCAGAGGCTGCGGGCCGCTTGTGCTGACGAAGCCAAGCGAAGGCTTTACGGCTGACCCGGCTGCACTTAGCGGCCGCCGTGTTGCTGTGCCAAGCGAGCGCTCGACCGCGTACTTACTGTTCCGCCTATGGGCCGAACAGAACGTACCTGGCGGCGTAGGCGAAATCGTGGTCATGCCGTTTCACGAGATCATGCCCGCCGTGCGGGACGGCCTCATCGATGCCGGCCTCGTTATTCATGAAGCGCGGTTTACTTACCCGTCGTACGGGTTAGCGCTTCTAACAGATTTGGGCAGCTGGTGGGAGTCCGACACCGGGCTGCCAATCCCGCTCGGCGCCATCATTGCTCGGCGCACCATGGATCTGGAGGCTCTCGCAGGTTGGGCTCGCGCCTCGGTTGAGTACGCGTGGGCGCATCCGGAAGCTTCGCGCGACTACGTCATGCAGCACGCGCAGGAGATGGATCCGCAGGTCGCGCAGCAGCACATCGACCTTTACGTCAACGAGTTCACTGCTGATCTCGGCGATAGCGGCTATGGCGCTGTCTTGACCTTGCTTCAGCGTGCTGCTGAGACAGGCCTTGTGCCACAGATGGATTATGCGGCCTTATTGAAATAGTCCTTACATTGGATCGTTGGATGAAGTGTCCAATAGCAACATCAAAAAAGCTGTCTATCCCGTAGATGAAATCTACTGGAAGACAGCTTTTTGGTATTTCCGAACCTACCCGATCACATTCACAGGCGTACCCTGAGCAAAACTCCGCGCATTACTGCTCGCAACAGCCATCAACCTAGCTCTGGCTTCTTTCGTTGCCCATGCAATATGCGGCGTAATGATCACGTTCTGTGCATGCAGCAAGGGATTATCTGGTTTCGGTGGTTCAACCGTTAGTACGTCAAGCCCAGCACCAGCAAGGCGGCCTTCATTCAAAGCTTGCGCGACATCCGACTCGTTAAGCAGCCCGCCTCTGGCTGTATTAATCAGAATAGCTGATGGTTTCATCAAAGCGATCCGCTCCGCATTGATCAGCTCGCTCGTCGCTGGTGTCAGTGGACAATGCAGACTAATCACATCTGCACGGTGGAGCAGTTCTTCAAGCGATACCCATTCAATGCCTTCCACAGGTTGTGGAACACTTCGCCCGCTGCCTGTAGCAATGACCTTCATACCCATCGCTTGAGCGATCAGCGCCGTTTGTTTGCCGATCTGACCAAGCCCGATCAGGCCCATGGTTTGGCCGCTTAGCTCCACAAGGGAGGACCTGCTGTAGCTGAAATCGATCGACGCAGCCCAATCGCCTTGAAGCACACTGTCGCTATGGCGCTGCACCCGATGACAGATCTCCAATACCAATGCAAAAACCAACTGAGCAACCGAATGCGTGCTGTACGCAGGAACATTTGTAACTAAAATGCCTTTCTCCTTCGCCGCTTGGATATCGACAATATTGTAGCCAGTCGCCAGAACACCAATGTAGCGGAGTTTCGGCAACTGTCCGATTGTTTGCGCTGAAAGAGGAGTCTTATTCGTCAACACCATGTCTGCATGTGCGGCGCGTTCTACAATCTCAGATTCAGAAGTACGTTCATAGACTGTCAACTCACCTAGCGCTTCCAAACTGCTCCAGTCCAAATCACCTGGATTTAATGTATAACCATCAAGTACAACGATATTCATGTGGATTTACTCCCCTAGCGTTTTATTTCTTCACACCTGGTTCTTTAAAAGGGTTTAAAAACATCTTCGGAATATGCGTCTCGAAACGCATTAACTTGCCTGTCGTCGGGTGCAAAAAGGCTAGCACACGCGCATGAAGACCAAGCCGATTGATCTCCTTCGATTTGGAGCCATACTTTTTATCCCCAGCAACGGGATGCCCGATATCCTGCATATGAACGCGAATCTGGTTTTTACGGCCGGTTTCCAAGTTCACCTCAAGCAGGGAGAAACTCTTGTTCGCTTGCAGCGTTTTGTAATGTGTGACCGCATGCTGTCCGTCGTTCGGGTACGGTGTAGAGAACATTTTGAGCGACTTCGCGTGCTCCTTGAGCCACGAAGAGATTGTTCCCTCAGGCTTGCGCACCATGCCTTCCACTAGTGCAACGTATGTGCGCTCCTTAACGCTTTCCTGCCAAGTGTTCTGTAGGTGCTGTTGGGCCTGTTCGTTTTTGGCAAACATCATCACCCCTGAAGTGTCCCGATCTAGACGATGAACGACAAAAATCCGTGCCTTCGGATCATGATTCCGTACATGCGCCGTAAGCTGGCGATAGGCCGTAATTTGATTTTCCTGCGTATCCGTTGCTATGGATAGAAGGCCAGCATCCTTTTGAATCACAATGACATCGTTATCTTCGTGCAAAATCGTCATACCTGCTAGCGGGATATCCTCCACGACTTTATCTTTGTTAATCGTTACGGTCATCTCAGGTTGCAAGGGGTAATTATAAGCGGTGACCGCTTTACCATTCACTGCGACTTGTCCACGAGCGAGGATAGCTTTGACCGCATTTCGACCTAGACTCGATAGCTTTTCTAACAAAAAGGGCAAAAGTTCAATAGATTCCTTTACCGTATACTGGCGAGTGCTCGACTCCTGGCTCACCTTAGCTGTGTGCGAGGGTTGGCCCTGCGGTTTATGCGTACCGAATTTGGGTTTATAGTTTGGGTTGGATTTTGGACGTGAACCTTGTTTTTTTTGCATATTAAAATACCTCCTAGTGCGATGGCTTACCTTCCGGTCAGATCATTCGACCTCCAATATACCACGTTCGTAAAAGCAAATGAAATGATAGACCATTACATTTATATATGAGTTACCAAGTGTTTCCATGTTTAACCTAGAGCTTCTGAATCGTACTCCCTGTGAAAAAATCACCCTGCAGCCGCACATGCTCAAAAGGTAAATGCGGATTCGCAATCCGCCATAGCATGCGATCTGCTGCGCGATAGCCAGCCTCTCGAATCGGCAGCTGAGGGCGAGAGCAGAGCGGCAGCGTGTCGCTCTGCTCATTCAGCAGCGCAACCAGCGAGCATTGCTGAGGTACGTTAACGCCTAATCGGCGAAGCGTGTGATACACAGGCGCTGCCTCCTCATCAATGCCGCAAATCACAGCCGTCGGTTGACGCAGATGATACTTCCTCTCAAAATCCTGCAGCCATGCCTCCGAGCCATCTCGGTCAATCGCGTGCTCACCAGGATCCACATTTATCCCAGCTTCCTTCATTGCTTCCGAGAAAGCCTGCCAACGGATGACGAATCCGCGTTGATCCTTCGTGTCACCTACATAAAGGATGTTTCTGTGGCCCATGCGCACCAGCCTTCGCACCGCCTGATAAACCGCCTCATACACATCCCAAATGACACTGTCGACCTTAGACTCAGGTGGCGGAAAATTCAATAGAATCCGTGGGAGCTGCAGTTCCAGCAGCTTTTGCTCCAAGAGATCCCAATTCATCCGTGGTGCAATAAACACACCTTCTGCATACAGCAGTCCTTGATCCTCGGCCCAGTCATCGAATTGAGAGGGCTTCAGTTGAGGCGGTATGAGAAGAGGCTGAACCGTGTGGCCAAACTCCATGAAGCGTTCATGCAAGCCTTGCAGCAGCAGGCGATTGAAGTTTAACGATTGTTTGTTCTGAACGAGCACGAATCTGCGTTGTACAACGGGATACGGTGAGATGAGATCCTGCTGAAGGGTCTGTTTCTGATCTTTGGTCATGTAGCCAAGCTCACGCGCGAGCTTGAAAACCTCACTTCTTGTCTGCTCTGACATACCAGGCAGTCCGCGCAGCGCTTTGGATACCGTTTGAATCGTTAAGCCGAGCTGGGCGGCCAAATCGTGGAGTGTAATTCGTTTGCGCATACGTCTGAGATGTCTCCTTTTCTGCTACCTTCTGTATCTCTAATTTTAAACTAAATTTAAACTAAAAAGAAGGTTGTTTTTAAACTACACTAAGAGAGAAGAAGTGAACTGAGAGGCATATGGCATGCCAATAAATGAACAAAGGGAGCGAAGTCAGATGATCAAACAGATAGAAGCAGATGTGGTTGTTGTAGGGGGAGGTCCAGCGGGTGTTAATGCAGCAATTGCGGCAGGTCGAAGCGGGGCCAAAACCGTTCTCATAGAGAAATACGGCTTTATTGGCGGGATGTCCACCGCAGCGCTGGTGTATCCTTGGATGACGTTTCATACAACGGATGGCAAGCAGGTTATTGCGGGTCTCGCGCAAGAAATCATTGACCGCCTCATGGCGATGAACGCATCCCCAGGACACCTTCGTGATACCGTCGGTTTTGTGAATACGATAACACCTTATCATCCAGAGATTTATAAAGTGCTTGCGGTAGATATGTTGAAAGAAGCTGGCGTTAAGCTGCTTTTCCATAGCTTTGTGGATCATGTTGAGACCGTGGACAATCGCATTCAATCGGTGCAGCTAACGTCCAAATCCGGCAGAATTGATGTACGTGGCAAAGTGTTTATTGATACAACAGGTGACGCTGATCTTGCATACTTGTCTGGTGCGCCGTGCTTAAAAGGACGTGATGGGGATAAAGCAACACAGCCGATGACTATGAAATTTAGAATGCGCGGTGTAAATCTGCCTGCCGTGAAACAATACATGATCGATCACCCGGATGAGTTTTATAAAAAGACGCCTTTCTCCGAGCTCGCTGATCTCCCTCTGTCTGGTGTACTCGGCTATTTCAAACACTGGAAGGAAGCGAATCTGCCGATTAATCGCGATCAAGTTCTTTTCTTCACCGGCCCAGAGGATGACGAAGTACTGGTCAATACCACGCGTGTGCAAGGACTCGATGGCACCAATGTGGAAGATCTGACAGAGGCTGAGGAGCTTGGACGTAAGCAAGTGTTGATGGTTGCTGAGTTTATGCGAAATAACCTGCCAGGCTTTGAAAAAGCCTCCATTTCCAACGTTGGCGCACAAATTGGTATTCGTGAAACGCGCCGGATCGACGGTCAGTATGCGCTGCAAGTGGATGATGTCGTGCAAGGCCGTCATTTTGATGACGTTATCGCACGCAGCGGCTACCCGATCGATATCCACGATCCGTCGGGCAAAGGCGTAACCGCAGCGTGGGTCAAAGGGGACGGCGCCTACGACATCCCGTACCGCTGCCTGCTGCCGCAAAAAATCGAAAACCTGCTCACCGCAGGTCGCTGCATCTCGACTACGCATGAAGCGCTTGCGACCACGCGACTTACGCCGAGCTGTATGGCCACGGGTCAAGCTGCAGGCTCCGCAGCCGGACTCGCTGTGAAGCACGGCGTGCTTCCAGCGGAGATTAATGTTGCCGAATTGCAGGCCGTCCTTGAGAAGGATGGGGCCTTGTTGAAGTAATTAGTTGTTCAATTTAAATTTAACGTGAAAACCTACAGTTAATTTTCTGCACTTTTAATGTTTTTCCACATGAAATGGAAAACCTCCAGCTATTTTTCGAGTTACTACCGCATTTGCGGAAAATCCTCGGAATTAACGGGAGGTTTTCCATTTATTTTACTATTTCAAGCGAAAACCACAAAATTAGCTGTAGCTTTTCCAGTTAATCCTGCCAAAGGACGTGATGGAGGTTAGGCGCCCGAATACACCCCCTCCAATCAGGGAACACTAGCACATACATCATCAATCGTGTGAGAGAGGCGAGTCCCTATGCTACTATACCAATTAACCCAGTGGTTCGAAGAACGCTCTACCTTACAGCAAGCGCTGCAACGTGAACCGGCAGAATCCGCCGATGTCATCCATCAGAAAATCCAGGAAGTCGAACAACAGCTACACGCTCACGCCGAACGTTGGAAAAACGCCATCGAAGAAGCCTCTTACCTGCAATTCCCCTATGAAGCCCCACATTTGGACGACGACATGGTCCTTTAACGATCCCTTGTTTGTCTATCCATGGTTCATACCGGCTCAATAATTCGATGAAACGCTGCACAAGTCGTCCCTCATGGGAGGGCTTACCTTTGTATTTCTTCCATTTTCGTGTAGAATTAGAGGGCACGATAATTGAGAATAGAACGAGGTTTTTTGCATATGAAGGTACTTGTATCCACACTGAACGCCAAATTCATTCATACCTCCTTGGCTTTGCGCTATCTGAAAGCGTTCTGCGAGAAGGATTTTGATGTTGAAATATCCGAATATACGATTAAAGACCCCGTCATGAATGTCGTCTCTGACATCTACCAGAAGGCGCCGGATGTGCTGGGCTTTTCCTGTTACATATGGAACATCGAAGAGACGATTAACATTATCAAAATGATCAAAAAAATCAGACCCGAAATCCTCATCGTCCTTGGTGGACCTGAGGTTTCTTATGACACGGACTACTGGATGGAGCGCATTCCAGAGGTTGATTTCATCGTCATGGGCGAAGGGGAAGAGACGTTCCACCAACTGCTTACCGAGATCTCAACAACTCGCAAATACCACTTTGTCTATGGCGTTGCTTATCGGAAGGAACAAGAAGTGATTCTGATGCCGGGCAGACCGAAGCTGAAGCTTGATGATATCCCATCGCCGCATCGCTTCAAGGAAGATCTTCCGAGCCTAGCCAATCGTGTTGTCTACTTCGAGACGAGCCGCGGCTGTCCTTTCTCATGTCAATTCTGCCTATCGAGTATCGAGGTGGGTGTGCGGTATTTTGACATGGAGCGGACGAAGGCGGATCTGCTGTACCTGATTGATTCGGGCGCGAAGCTGATCAAATTCGTAGATCGTACGTTTAACATTAAGCGGGATTATGCGATGGAGATTTTCGAGTTTCTGATCAAAAATCATCGAGGCACCGTTTTTCAATTCGAGATTACGGCGGACATCATGCGTCCAGAGGTGCTTGACTATTTAGCTGAAAATGCCCCTCTAGGGACGTTCCGTTTCGAAATCGGCGTTCAATCGACGAATGACACGACGAATGACCTCGTGCAGCGGAGACAGAATTTCTTCAAGCTGAGCCGTACGGTGTCTAAGGTGAAAAACAGTCTCAAAATCGATCAGCATCTTGATCTCATCGCTGGACTACCAGAAGAGGATTATAACTCGTTCCGTAAGACGTTTAACGACGTATTCGAGCTAGGACCGGAAGAGCTGCAACTCGGCTTCCTCAAAATGCTGCGCGGTACAGGCATGCGTAACGATGCCCATAAATATGGCTATATTTATATGGATCACGCACCTTACGAGATTCTCGGCAACGACATCCTGCCATTCACGGACTTGATTCGCATCAAGCGCGTGGAGGATGTGCTCGAGAAGTATTGGAACGCCCACCGTATGGATCACACGGTGAAGCACTTGATCGCCCACGAATTCGCTTCGGCGTTCGATTTCTTCCAAGAGTTCGGCGACTTCTGGGAAGGCCGCGGCTGGCAGAAGATCGGGCATCAGCTCGAGGATCTGTTCACGCGTTTGCACGAGTTCCTGATGCATCGCGGAACGTCAAACATGCACATCATCGAAGGCCTGATGAAGCTCGATTACTTCCTCGGCCATAAATATAAGCCGCGCAAAATCTGGTGGGACTTCACCTTGGAGAAGTCCGAACAGAATGCGTACCTCAAGCTGATTGCTGAGCAGCCTGAGCTCGTCAGCGGAGACTTCCATAGCCTCCGCATCAACGAAAAAGACCTCCACAAGCATGCGATGCTTGAGGTTTTGCCCTTTGCTTTGCAGACGTATCTGCAAAGCGGCGAGATCGACCAAAGCAGCAAGGAGCTGCTTGTCGTGCATTTTCCGCCTGACGCGCAGAAGCCGGCGTCCTACTATACGATGCCGCTGCAACAGCTGGCAACGATCTAATCTTCCATGCCCTTCACGAACGCCGTGAGGGGTATTTTTTGTCCCAAACTGGGTAATCTAGGGTAGTTAAAGCAGATTGAGATTGAGAGGAGAGCGAAATATGATTGAAACGAAACATTCACAACTTGAAGAACAAATCATCCAGGTACTGAACGCCAATCGCGTCTGCTCCTTCGCTACGATTGACGGTAACAAGCCTAAAGTGCGCTACATGGCCTTGTTTCACGAAGGGTTGGAGATCTATTTAACGACGAGTAAAAAAACAGATAAGGTGGAGGAACTCCAAGAGAATCCCCATGTGAATATTCTTGTGGGATATGACGGTAAGTCTACGCCAAATATTTTGCAAATTCAGGCTACAGCTACGATTTCTTCGGACAATGCCCTTCGGGAGAAGCTATGGAATGAGGATATGAAGCAATGGTTTGAGGGGCCGCATGATCCTAACTACGTCGTGATGGACATTACTCCGACTTATATCGAATATTCGAGTCATGGCTCCGAGCCACAGGTTTGGAGGAAATAACACTGATTCGCAGCCTACTGAACATTTCCCTAAAAAATCCATTGACCACAGGCAAGGTTCAGTGATAAGATTATAAAAATTTACCTATGGATCAATCAAAGGAGAGACTTTGAGCTACGCTCAAAGATCCCTATATTTAGGAGGGAATTGTAAAGTGGCTACGTATTATATGGAACCATCGCGTACGTTTAGTGAGTTTCTGTTGATTCCTAACCTGACGACGAAGGCATGTACACCGGCGAATGTAAAGCTGAAGACTCCGCTAGTCAAGTTTAATAAAGGTGAGGAGCCTGCGATCTCACTGAATATCCCGTTTTCTTCTGCTGTCATGCAAGCCGTATCCGATGATGGAATGGCTATTGCATTGGCGCGTAGTGGCGGGATTTCGTTCATTTTTGGCTCTCAGTCGATCGAAGAGCAAGCACTGATGGTGCGTAAGGTAAAAGGGTACAAGGCTGGTTTCGTAGTAAGCCGCTCCAACCTGACGCCTGAGCATTCGCTTAGTGATGTGCTAACCTTGAAAGAAGAGACAGGCCACTCGACAGTTGCGATCACAGATGATGGCACAGCGAACGGAAAATTGCTGGGGATCGTAACGGGCCGTGACTACCGCAAGAGCCGCGATCCGCTAGATCGTAAGATTTCGGAGTTCATGACGCCTTTTGAGAAATTAATTTATGGCAAGTCTGGCATTTCTCTGTCGGAAGCAAACAACCTAATCTGGGATCATAAGCTGAACTGCTTGCCGATTGTCGATGACAATGGAAATCTCGATACGCTTGTTTTCCGTAAGGATTATGATGAGCACAAAGAGAATCCGATGGAACTTCTCGATAAGAATAAGAGCTATATTGTTGGTGCTGGAATCAACACGAAGGATTATTTGGAGAGAGTACCAGCACTGGTTGAAGCGGGCGTAGACATTCTAGTGATCGATTCTTCGGACGGTTACAGCGAATGGCAGCATGAGACCGTGCAGTATGTGAAACAGAATTTTGATGTGAAAATTGGCGCGGGTAACGTTGTTGATCGTGAAGGATTCCGCTATTTGGTAGAGTCAGGTGCTGACTTTATTAAAGTGGGGATCGGCGGCGGTTCTATCTGTATTACGCGTGAACAAAAGGGTATCGGCCGCGGTCAAGCTTCCTCTGTGATGGAGGTTGTGGAAGCGAGAGACGAATACTTTAGAGAAACTGGTACGTATATTCCGATTTGTTCGGATGGTGGTATTGTACACGACTACCATGTGACCCTTGCTTTGGCGATGGGAGCTGACTTTGTTATGTTGGGCAGATATTTCGCTCGTTTCGATGAGAGCCCGACAAGAAAGCTTAAAGTGGGTAACAACTACGTGAAAGAATACTGGGGCGAAGGCTCCAATCGTGCCCGTAACTGGCAGCGTTATGATACAGGCGGCAAGAGCAAGCTTCTGTTCGAAGAAGGCGTGGATTCCTACGTTCCTTATGCGGGAAGTCTGCAAGAAAACTTGGACAAGACGCTGGGTAAAATCAAATCCACGATGTGCAACTGCGGTTCCTTGACGTTGGATGAACTGAAAGCTAATGCGAGAATCGCGCTAGTTTCCGCGACAAGCCTTGTTGAAGGCGGAGCACATGACGTTATTCTCAAAGAAAGCAGCCTTTCAGAAGAAGGGTAGCTCAAAATAAAAGCTCTCTGACAGTACCCGTTAACCGCGGCTGCTATCAGAGAGCTTTTTTCATTTTAGCTAACAAAAATCAATTATGGTAAGTAACTGCGAATCACCGTCATGCTGCCTTCGAGGGAATAGCTGCCCAAATCGGCAGGAAGCAAGAAGCAGTCGCCAGGCTTAGTTGCGATTTGACCATCAGCCCATTGCAAAGTCCCGTTGCCATCGGCAATCACAAGGATTACGAAGCTATCTGGCGTCGTTGTGAGCTCCCATTGCGGTCCTACAAGACCCTTTTCCACGGTGAAAAAAGGAGAAGAAGCGAGCGTCAGCCATGTGCCAGCTTCCGTCAAATCTGTCTTCATGCGTGTGGAGCCTGAACCTTCATAGGCGATGACATTCAGCGAGTCTTCGATATGCAGCTCACGCATTTTTCCGTCCAAGCCAGGACGGTTATAATCATACAATCGATACGTTGTATCGGAGTTTTGTTGGATTTCTGCTACCAGCACACCTGCGCCTAGCGCATGGACCGTACCAGCAGGTATGTAGAAGGAATCGCCAGCTTCAACAGGTACTTCTTGCAAGCAGTCCATGATGCGGTTCTCTGCGATGGCTTCTGCTAAGCTTTCCCGTGTTACACCTTCTTTCATCCCGTATATAATTTTGGCACCTGGTTTAGCGTCAAGAATGTACCACATTTCTGTCTTGCCAAGTTCACCAGCTGCAAGATTCTCATAGTGATCGTTGGGATGAACTTGAACGGATAGATCGTCTTCACAATCCAACAATTTGATGAGAAGCGGGAAACGACCATTTTTCTCTGAAAATCCTTTGGTGCCGAATAACGTTTTACCGTACTTCTCACGAATTTCGTCTAGACCTAAGCCAGCTAATTCGCCGTTGATGACTTTCGTTGTTCCGTTCGGATGATCACCTATCATCCAACCTTCACCGATCGCACCTTCCGGTAGCTCAAAGCCAAATCGTTCGAGGGTTCTGCCTCCCCAAACACGTTCTTTCATTTCAGGTTGAAATTGCAGCGGGTATGATTTCAAAAACAATCCCTACTTTCCCCTAGTCTCTTCTATGTTTCTGTCATTTATACTCTCTAGCATTATATCATGTAGCTATCTTTTTTCTAGAGCTAAGAGATACGGCGCGGAGGCGCTGCGATTGGCAAATTGATACCGCAGCACTTGAAACTCTGCGAGCGGCAGGCTCTCTGCCCAGCGTTCGACCGCTGCGGCTTCTTCAGACCCGCCATCGTGCCCGCTGTACAGCACGACGGTCACGATCCCGCCTTTGCGCAGCAGGCGGAGGGCAGCTTCTAGAGCAGGAATCGTCGATGCCTGCTCGGTGATAATAGCTGTATCGGCTCCTGGCAAGTAGCCGAGATTGAAGGTGACCGCGGCGACCTTGCCGTGGCGGTCTTGGGGCACCGCCGCTTCCATGAGCGCATGGCTGCATAAGCTCATGGTTACTGGCGCGTCTGGCAGCTCTTTCGCCAGACGCTGCTCGGTTTGATCCAGCGCGGCCTGCTGGATATCGAAGCCGTAGACGCTGCCGCGAGCGCCTACGAGCTTCGCCATGAACAAGGCGTCCACGCCAGTACCGAGCGTGGCATCGATAACGATATCACCAGGCCCAACGCGCTGTCCGATTAGCTGGTGTACATAACTCAGAACTGAAACGAATCCCATGTGTTGAGTGCCTCCAATGATTGCTTGCTAACGCATTTCTCGACAATTTCCCAGGAAATATGGAACGAGAGGACGCAACCTCAAAATTTCCGCGAATGGTCAGCTGTTAGCAACGCTTGCTTTCTCAGCCCAATATTTCCCTTGCCATGTATTTCTCTCCAACAACAACTTGTCGAAAGCATTCAACACTTCCCACTTCTTGAGACTCCACATCGGTCCGATCAATAGATCCCGCGGGGCATCTCCTGTGAGTCGATGAACGATCATTTCAGGTGGCAAAATTTCAAGTGTATCTACTATTAACTTGACGTATTCATCCTTTTCCAAGAATTGCAGTAAGCCAGCTTCATATTGTTTCACCATCGGTGTTTTGCGCATGAGATGAAGCAAATGGATCTTGATGCCTTGTACATCCATTTGAGCAACAGCTTTGCCTGTATCCAGCATCATTTCTTGGGTTTCCCCTGGTAAGCCATAAATAATGTGTGCACACACGCGGATATTATGTTTGCGCAGCTTAGCTACAGCATCCAGATAACATTGGGTATCATGAGCACGATTGATCAGCACCGAGGTGGATTCATGTACCGTTTGCAGACCCATTTCCACCCATAAATAGGTACGTTGATTCAATTCTGCCAAGTATTCAATAACATCATCCGGCAAGCAATCCGGCCGCGTGGCAATTGACAAGCCGACGACACCAGGCTGCTTCAAAATCTCTTCATAATATTCTCGCAGCTCCTCAACGGGCGCGTAGGTATTCGTATAAGCCTGGAAATAGCCAATATAGTTGGCTTCGGTCCATTTTTGATGCTGCAAATCGCGAATCTTATTAAATTGTGTGACGAGATCATCGCGGCGGCTCCCTGCAAAATCCCCTGAACCTCGGGCGCTGCAGAAGGTACATCCGCCTGTTGCAATCTTACCGTCGCGGTTTGGGCAGGTGAAGCCAGCATCTAGCATAACTTTGAAAACTTTTCCTCCGAAAGCATCGCGCATTTCATAATTCCATGTATGGAAACGCTTATCGCCCCAAAGCTGAGGTGATTCCTGAATCATTGTAGACATAGGACATGTATCCTTTCTTTCTGTTGCTTCAAATATGAGAATATAGGTTTTACCTAATAATATGGCTATATTTCTCCATAAACGCCCCGTCTTTGGAGGACAGTGTTGTCGTTTATTTTGTTTCAAGCTATATTGTAGCGAAATTTACGCATGAAAGCGACCCCTGCCTTTCCAACAAGTTCCCCGATAAAACCTCTCATATGCGAGCATGATAACCTTGCACCACAATTACGAGCTGAGAGGGGAAATTGACTACATGAAAAAGTTTCGTACGATAACTTTGGCGGTAGCATTGACAACAGCTTTAAGTATGGGGGCAGCAGGGGTTCAGGCAACGCATATGGATACCGGGAATGCGATCGGAACGGGATCACCAATTGGGACATTGGGGACTACGACATCAACGGGTTATACGGGAAGCAATTATGATGCGACTTCACCGGGAATGGGACTTGGCATCGGCTCTCAGAATTTTAGTGGAAATGGAACGAACGGAGTCTATAATGGAAATTTAACGACTCCTAACACGTATTCAGGCTATGGAACAACCACAAGGGGTACAGGTGTCATGGACCATATCAATGGGTATGGAACAAACCCAGTTGAAAAAGGGGCAAATGCGGTTGAGAGAGGTGTCGAACGCGGAGCCAATGCGGTTGAGAGAGGTGTCAATCGCAGCGCGAACATGGTTGACAGAATGAGTACGAAAAGCATATCGACAACCCCTCCAAGCACTACTTCTTCTTATCGAGCTTATTCAACAACCGATACGTCTAGGGGCATGAATTGGGGTTGGTTAGGTCTAGTAGGTCTATTAGGCTTAGCTGGATTGCGAAGCAATAATAGTAAAAGAGACGAAAGCTATAAATAAACATTTGAACTTCTAAATTAGCGGAGCACCTTCCATTTTGGAGGGTGTTTTCTTTCATTCTTCCATTCATCTACTAGAGGAAAGCTTTGATTTTTTTTATAGAATCGACTATGATTTGTATTCGAAAGCATGTACGTGTAGGAGGCAAATGAATAATGCGTTTACGGGGCAGAAAAGGTATCAGAGAAGATATAGAACGTCAAAAAGAACTCGTTGTATTAAATGCCAAGGATTATAAGGGCAAATGGGCCGAGTTATTCGGAAACAATAACCCGATTCATGCCGAGCTTGGGATGGGCAAAGGGCGCTTTATTAGTGAAATGAGCAAGAAGTATCCGAACATCAATTTCATTGGTGTGGATATGTATGATGAGTTGATTCGAAAAGCAAGTGAGAAAGCCAAGGTTGCTCACGAAATTACAGTGGAAAATGAAGAAGATGCTGTGCTAAGTATTCCAAATCTTAGGTTGATGCTTTTCAATATCGAGCATATTGAGGAG
The DNA here is from genome assembly GCF_059691995.1 of Paenibacillus sp. J22P169. NCBI lineage: Bacteria > Bacillati > Bacillota > Bacilli > Caryophanales > Paenibacillaceae > Paenibacillus > Paenibacillus sp. J22P169. The sequence goes on from NZ_JCAUAO010000011.1 coordinate 100,293, forward strand.
GCTTTTGCTGAAGGTGAGCTAGAGCGTGTGTATTTGAACTTTAGTGATCCTTGGCCGAAGAAAAAGCATGCCCGCAGACGTCTAACGCATCCAGGATTTGTTACTAAATATCAACAAATTTTGAACGCGAAAGGCGAAATTCATCTGAAAACCGACTCGCAATCCTTATTCGAATTCTCTTTGAATTCGTTTGCTGATATGGGTCTAAGAATGCGCAATATTTCGCTGAATCTTCACGTGGATGGGATTCATCCTGATCACGTGATGACCGAGTACGAAACGAAATTCGCTGGGCAAGGCATGAATATTCATCGTTGTGAAGTTGTGATCGGACAAGAAGCATTATCCACACATCAAGAGCAGTTGAAGCAAGCCGCTGCTTCTGCCTTAGCCGCTGAATCGAAAGAATCAGCTGAATAAGCTGCAAGCCAAACAGACTTATCCAGGTTGCCAATGAGCAGCAAGGATAGTCTGTTTTTTTATCCTAAAAGTTGGAGAATCACTTCCGAACCATCACCCGCAGGCAAGTCGCTCCTCTTATGTCGAATGGAAACCCGTTTGGCCTGCACTTCTGCATAGCGGCTAGCCAGCATGGACAACCAATGAGAGATCGTATCTGCCGATTGGATCGATTCCCCAAAGCCATGTCTGGTGAAATAATGTACATTTTCTTCCTCTTGTCCTGGAAGGGGATCATAGAATAACATGGGAATCGACTTGGCCAGTCCTTCTGAGCACGTCATCCCACCTGGCTTCGTAACGAGTAAGTCGGAGACTTCCATAAGTTTACCTATCTCTTGCGTAAATTCGAGCAGGTGAATATGCGGATGTTGATACCGCGGATCTGCTGCTAACTTCGAAATGGCTTTCTTATTATGTCCTAAGCAGAAAATAAATTGAATTTGTTCCCGCCAGGTTAGCAGATGTTCACTCAATGAATCGCCGCCGATGAGGCCCCAACCACCGCCCATGACCAATACAGTAGGCAAGGAAGACAGTCTGAACTGTTGTCGAATCAGTGTTCGATCGTGTGCTTCCCGAAAGCTTGGATGCACGGGGATTCCTGTGATTTCGACATGTGCAGCTGCGATGCCATGCACGATGAGCTTATGTTTCACATCCTCAGAAGACACCATGTATTTATTAACCTCATGACTGATCCATGTCCCATGAACATCATAGTCTGTGATAACGGTGCATAGGGGGATGTGTAAGCCTGCCCTCTTCAAACGAGAAACAACGACACTGGGAAAAGGATGTGTACACACAATGGCTTGTGGCGCCCAATGTCGGATCATTGCTGCCGTTTGGGCATAGAAAATGCGATGAAGCGCGAGCTGAGTAAGTGGATTGAGCGATTTTTGATATTGGGAACGATATAATCGTCCGTACAATTTGGGCTGCGTAGAAATAGTCTTCTTATAGGCGCTAAGAATCCATGGTGCCAATGTCGGATGGAGGAAGGAGCCGAGCTCTACCACACGCGTTTCTATGTTAGAACAGCGCTGTTCGAGGCTGCTAGCCAGCGCGAATGCAGCTTGCGTATGGCCGGCACCGAATCCTTCTGAAAGAATGAGCACTCTTCTTTTTTGCGATTGTTGTTCCATGATTTACCCCCAGAAGGCTACTGTCACTAATGATGCTGTCGTTCCAAGCAAACAACCTACGATACAATCTGAAGGGTAGTGAAGCCCCAGGTAAATCCGCGATAGCCCAACGATACCAGCAAGTGGGATCAGTACGAGTCCGAGCATGGGTAAAGCATATACGATGGGAATCATAACAGAGAAAATCGCAGTAGTATGTCCAGAGGGAAAGGAATGATCTGTCAGAGGGTTTTTATGTGTAATGGTTTGAGGATGGACGAGATAAGGGCGCAGTCTAGGATATCTTTTTTTCATTATGGCAACAGGGATATGGCTGATTGTCAAAGCGATCAGTGCTTGAATACCGGCTATACGCAGCGAGCCTTGCCCAAAGCATGCCAAGCATATGGAAATCATAATAGATGCTGTGGCACCGCCTAGATGCGTCAATTTAGTAAATAAATGATCGAGGAAATGATGTTGGATACGTTGGTTGACGAAGTGGAATAGACGTGTTTCATGATGCTGAAGCCAATGAACAACTTTGCTGCTCATGAATAACCTCCTCCTTCTTATCTAGAATTTCTCTCATCTTTATTGTACGAAGGGTTTATTAGAGGAAGATTAAATGAATGATAAATATGAATAAATTCAAATTAATGTTGCACTAATCTGGCGTTAACATTTCTATGTTAGGATGACAATTATCTTACGACACGACTCGGCGCAATATCTGCGTATGTCTAGTAATTATTCCCTGAATCTGAAGGGGATATCCGGCTCGAGTCACGTATGATATGTCCTTATTGTGAACGACGGACTCTTTCCGACTTCGATATGCGAATGTTTTTAAGGTGGTAAGTTCCATCCATTAACAGGGTAATTAAGCAAAAGTTGTCAGCATTACGTTGATTGACTTATAATAATGACGTTGCCACTTAGAAAAGCTAGTGTTCGTCTAAATGGTGAACTTTTGGTACACAATAAATGAAAAACGATGAAAACAAGACATTTTCGACCTGATTTCAAGCGCATGCTCTATTTCGCGTGTGCGAACCTCCATAATATCAAAGAACTGCCGCTTTTTCGTAGTTTGCAGACTTTGACAAACGGGGGGAAAGAGAGGAAAATCAAAAACGATTGTTTCACCGTTAGGATTGTTAACATGAATGACCTGTACATAAAAGCACTAGGCATACAAAAAGATAGCTGACGTGCACAAAAAAAGGGGGACTTTGCTTCATGCTAGACAAGATTATGCTTTCCGTTCAAGTCTTTTTGGCTTTGATCGGTGCGTATCAGTTGTTTTTAACGTTTTTTGGTTGGTATCGTCCCAAAAACAAAAAGATGTTTGCTCCGCAGAAATCGTTTGCTGTATTGGTTGCCGCTCATAATGAGGAACAAGTTGTTGGGGCTTTGATTGAGAATTTGAAGGCGTTGGATTACCCGAAAGAGTTATTTGATATCTTCGTGATCTGTGACAACTGTACAGATAACACAGCTGACATTGCACGCCACCATGGTGTGTACGCAATGGAACGCCGGAACCCGAACCTCAGAGGCAAAGGTTACGCGATTGAATGGATGCTCAAAGAGTTATGGAAACGTGAGCGTCAGTATGACGGGATCGTGATGTTTGATGCGGATAACCTGGTTAGCCCTGATTATTTGATCCACATGAATAATGATCTGTGTTCAGGTTCCCGTGTTATTCAAGCTTATCTCGATACGAAAAATCCGAATGACTCATGGATAACGGGGTCTTTTGCTATCTCGTACTTCTATGCGAACCGTTTTGTCCAAACGCCTAGATCGAACTTGGGACTAGCCAATTATCTTGGTGGTACGGGCATGTGTTTCGACTCTAATTTGCTCAAAGAAATCGGATGGCGCGCAACTAGCTTAGTTGAGGATCTTGAGTTCTCAATGAGATGTATCCAAATGGGGATCAAACCTACTTTCAATTATGATACGCGAGTTTACGATGAGAAGCCGTTATCCTTTAACGCTTCCGCTAAGCAGCGTCTACGCTGGATGCAAGGTCACTTTGAAGTGGCCAAACGCTTCTTCTTCCCATTGCTGTGGCAGGGGATTAAAACGGGAAGCTGGATGAAAATTGACGCGGCGATCTATTCGGCGAATGTATACAATTTCTTCTTTGGTGCAATTCTAACGGTTATGCTATGGATCCAATCCATGACATCACATGGGACAGCTGATTCAGCTTTGGTTCATATCAATCCAGCTGTTATCAATTCACTCAGCTTGGCGATCTACGTATTGCTTCCGATGTCGATGTTGATTGAAAAGGCTCATAAGAAGACCTACAAGTATTTACTGCTATATCCAATTTTCATGCTATCTTGGTGGCCGATTACGTTCTATGCGTTCTTCACGCAAAACAACAAACAATGGAGTCACACCGAGCATACACGTGTCATTCGTTTGGATGAAATGAAAAGTAAACAAGTGAGTTGACTTTTCTAGAATGAGATGATATTATATTTCGAGTAAAGCAGAAGCGCCCGCTTCTCACCTGACTAACGTAACGTTGGCTGGTTTGAATGAATCATCATGTACATTCAATAGGTTTGTTATAAACCTGTTATTGATGAAGATGTGGGCCCACTGCGCCCGCATCTTTTTTATATTTGGAAGAGAGTTACATACTTTATGGAGGTGGAACACAATTAGCAAAGACCATATGATTAATGACGAGATTCGTGTGAAGGAAGTACGCCTTATTGGGGCGGACGGAGAACAACTTGGTATTACGCCAATTCGCGAAGCTCTTCAAATTGCACTTGACGCGAACCTTGATTTAGTAAACGTTGCACCGACGGCGAAGCCGCCTGTCTGCCGCATTATGGATTACGGCAAGTTCCGTTATGAAACGCAAAAGAAAGAAAAAGAAGCTCGTAAGAACCAGAAGATTGTGGATATCAAAGAGATTCGCCTAAGTGCGACGATCGATGAACATGATTTCCAAACGAAGCTTCGCAACGCAGTTAAGTTTCTTGGCGAAGGCGATAAAGTGAAAGCCAGCGTCCGTTTCCGTGGTCGTGAAATTGCGCACTCGGAGATTGGTCGCAAAGTGCTTGAGCGCCTTGCTACAGAAACTGCTGAAATCTCCTCGCAGGAGCGTGCTCCAAAGCTTGAGGGAAGAAGCATGATCATGATCTTAACGCCAAAAGCGACAACTTAGGCGAGTATACTAAATTAGGAGGAACAACAACATGCCGAAAATGAAAACACACAGCAGCCTGAAAGGCCGTTTCAAAATCACTGGCACAGGCAAAGTGATGAGATACAAACAAGGTAAGAACCACTTGCTTTCTGGTAAATCATCCAAGCAAAAACGCGTATTGTCCACGAACCCAACAATGGCTCCTGGCGATGTACGTCGTTTGCAACAACAACTGTCCCTGATCAAAGGTTAATTGTAACGTAACATAAAATTCGAACATCATTTATATATCCCAGGAGGTAGTTCACAATGGCAAGAGTCAAGGGCGGATTTATTCGCGCTCACCGTCGTAAGAAAATTTTGAAATTAGCAAAAGGTTATTTCGGTTCCAAACACCGTTTATTTAAAACAGCTAAAGAGCAAGTAATGAAGTCATTGGTATATGCATACCGTGACCGTCGTCAAACAAAACGTAACTTCCGTAGACTTTGGATTACTCGTATCAATGCAGGCGCTCGTCAAAACGGCTTGAGCTACAGCAAATTGATGCACGGCCTTAAATTGGCTGGTATCGAAGTTAACCGTAAAATCTTGGCTGACCTAGCTGTGAATGATTCCAAAGCGTTCAACGATTTGGCAACAGCTGCAAAAGCGAAAGTAAACGCGTAAGCTTAGCTTCGCGTCAGAGAGCTTGTCCCCATCAGGGGGCAGGCTCTTTTTTCATATAAAAAAGAATTGCTGGCAGAACTCAGATGTCTGATGAGGCCTGTGGGGCTGGGAGTTTCCGAAAACGGATCACGATAAACATGAGTATCGGAATGATTACCTGGAAAAGTGGGTAAAGCTTCACACTAAACTTAAGCCCTAGCCAAACGTGTACGGAGTAGTTGGGTTCAAGGAATGAAGTGAAAAAGATAAGGCTGCCGACAATGACAAGCCAGGTAGCTTTCCGTAAGGAAGGAAAGATGTGCGCGAAGGCATAAACAGCTCCCCAGAAGAAGGTTGTCATTTTGACAAACAGGCCAAGAAAGAGCAGTAACGTGACGAGAACATCCAAGCGTTCGAATATATCGCCAACCTCAATGAGCTGCACAGTTTGCAAGAAAGGTAATGTGCTGTTGGCAGCAAGGGTGGTGCCAAGTACCGTAATGTTGATGATATTCATCATAATCAAGAAGAGGGAGACGATCGTGTAAGCCGTAAGACTTAGCTTTTTCACTTTTTTTTGTTCAGGCAGCATATGCCATATCATGAAGAAGATGATTGTTTGTCCGAAAGGGAACGAGACCATGTCAGGGAACGCCGCATGAAGGACCGGTTTGAAACCATTTTCCAGGATGGGCAGCATATGATCGAAATGAATTAAATGTGCGATGCTAATGAGGAAAATAAGAATGCCGTAACTGATAGCTACGATGGGAAGCAGCGCTTCTGTCACCCGAAATAGCGTGTCTACCCCCATCATGATGGCATACGAAGCTAATAATAGGATAATGAACATGGTGATGTATTTAGGTGTTGTGTTTAGTAATGTTAAATTCGAGATTTCACCGAAATCACGGACATTTCTCATGGACTCATAAGCAAAATAGATCGCGAACAGAACCCCGAGGATGCTGCCGGCGATTTTGCCGAAACAGATCCGAAGGATTCCTGTAATGTCCTGCTCAGGAACTCGTCGTTGAATGGTAACAAACATCAGCAGTAAGAGAAATCCGGCTGCGGCTGCAGCAAACATGGCAAGCCAAGAGTCCTGCTTCGCACTGCTCCCTAGCGCAAATAGCGGGGTGCTCCCGATTTCGAATAGAATGATCATAACAACGAGTTGATAGTTCGTAATGCGATCTTCCATGTCCCTCGGCACCTCCTCTTATAACGAACGGATTACTCAGCTGAATCTTTGGTCATTTCCATGAAGGATTTGCCGCTCATGCCGATTCTTGCGATTTTCACCTTGACGTGAGACTCGAATTGAAGGTTTGCAAAATGCTCATCCCAATCGGGTTTTATCTGTTTCCAATACTTGGGATCATGCTTGTGGATCTTGTCTGCGAGATGGAATACGTCTAGATTTTTCTTTACAGCCGTCTGAAAGGATTCGGCCATGAGGCGTGTAATTTCCGCACTTGCGACTTGCTCAAAAGCCTGCAAATCTTTCGGCTGTGTGAGGTCATTGGGACAGGAATTTTCATTGATGGTACCAACGGTGTCTACATCAACATGCATAATCAAGCGCCCATCGCTTGTGTGAATAGGCTTCATTTTACTTGTGTTATGATCGACTCGTAGTGCTGCTTTAATGTCTTTACTGCCTGGCGTACAGCCAAAAAACAAGGTTGTCCGTTTAATTGTATTCCGAATCCAACTGATGCCGTATTCTTCATCGGGAGTAAACCAACCGGCTAATTTATCTTTTTTGAAAACAGCCATTCTGCCAAGCTTGAGCTTATTGGTAAAAGAGGTTTTTTTGAGCGTGGCAATGGTATTGTTTTCACCTTCGCCTGAAATGACAATTTCAGGAACTAACGTATAGGGTGCGTCACTAGCAATTCCCATCATCATTTGATGAATGGATACTTGCTTAAAATTCGAGCTGTTCTTATCCTCATTGGTAATCATGTTTTTAATGGCGGCTCCTGGAACTTTCTCCAGTGGAACAATTTGTTCGAGAATCTTGCGCCCTTCGCCACTTGTAACTAATAAGCCTACCGTCTCGCGTGAATCTGAATTGCGCAGGTAGACGTCCAATAGCTGGGAAATTCCTTCTTTAGCGGCCTTTTCACCAATGACAATCACACGATTATGTGCAAAAAATAGAGATCTGGGCATCTCCAAGCTCGATTTCTGCACAGCACCACGAATCGAACCGCCGCTTGTTGAGAAAACCATGACGGGTGCTTGCTGCCCAGAGCCCCCCATATTGGAACTTGCGATGGATTGCGGAATAACAACCTGATACGAAACGGTCCAGACCTTCCCGTCCCAATCGACGGCGGTCGCTGAGGTGATAGCAAGTTGGTTCAATTCTTTGCGATCCCAACAGCCTGTAAGCAGTAAACAGCATGTACTGAGGATCATCAGACACTGCATGCAACGGTTGAACTTCTGACTCATGTCGATAACCTCCCAGAGAATGTCTTAGAAGCGATCTTTTCTAGGTGGAGAAGGCTTATCGTAGGGTTTATTTCTAGTTGTGTTCGAGCGCGTAAACGGACGTAAGCCTGTTAACCAGCGCGGTACCCGAAACAATGTGTCCTTGAATGAACTTACTGTGAGTGGTGCGACAGGCGATAAATAAGGAACACCAAAGGAACGCAGCGAAGCCAGATGAATCAAGATGGCCATACAGCCCGTAAGGATGCCGAATAATCCAAAGGAACCCGCAAGCAGCATCAGCCCGAACCGAATTAATCGCGCAGCGACGGCCATATTCAGTGCTGGAGTCACGAAGTTCGAAATGGCTGTAAAGGAAACAATGATAACCATGGCGGCAGAAACTAACCCAGCCTGAACAGAAGCTTGTCCAAGTACAAGCGCACCTACGATCGAAATGGCGGATCCAATCACACGTGGCATGCGCACTCCTGCTTCACGAAGTACTTCAAAGGTGACTTCCATGAGCAGCGCTTCTAGTAAAGCTGGGAATGGAACGCCTTCGCGTTGTGCGGCCAAGGAGATGAGCAAGGTTGTCGGCAGCATTTCCTGGTGAAACGTCGTGATTGCGATATAAAGGGACGGAAGCAGCATCGAGACGAAAAAGGAAATATATCGAATGGCTCGTATGAACGTTGCAATATCAAAGCGCTGATAGTAATCCTCACTTGATTTCAAAAAGCTAAAAAAGGTAACGGGCGCCTGTAAAACGAAAGGTGTGCCATCGACAAGGATCGCAATCTGACCTTCGAGGATACCTGCAGCTACCGCATCAGGTCGTTCGGAATTCATAATAGTAGGAAACGGGGAATAGGTGACATCCTCGATATATTCCTCAATAAATCCGCTTTCTAGAATACTGTCCGTATCAATTCGCTCTAATCGCGATGTAGCTTCTATGACGACGCGTTCATCGGCAATGCCTTCCAGGTAGGCAATGATAACCTCTGTTTGGGTTTGCCGGCCGATGCGCAGGGAGATAAAACGAAGATCAGGTGATCTTATTTTTCTCCGTAATAAAGAGGTGTTCGTACGAATATCCTCCGTAAAGCTTTCCTTTGGGCCACGGACTACGGTTTGCGTTTGTGGTTCTTCAATGGCCCTCTTGTCCCAGCCCGAGGTGCCAGCGATGATAACCTCGTCATAGCCATCCGCAATAAGAATGGTATTTCCCCCGAGAAGGGCTGCGAGGACGGCGGTTCCTTCATTACTGAAGGATAGCTCGCTGATTGTGATCGCCTGACACAGCAAATCATGGAAGCATAGATCTTGCTGCCAATAGGATGCATTCTCATGAGCGCTAAGGAGAGGCTTTGAAACATGTTCATTCAAAATGTCATTCTGAACGAGCCCATCGATGTAAAATAAAGCAACGCTATTCGTTTCAGGGTACACGCCGATTTCCAATTGGCGATAGTACACATCTGAGCTTTTTCCTAATTTATCTCGAAGCCATTTGACATTGTCTTGTAGCGATGTGGACATAGGGAAAGGGACTTGCAGAGACGTTTTCATTGTTAGCCTCCTCAGAACTTTCCATAGAATTGGTATTATCTTCTCTCACTTCCCATTGTTTTATTCGATCTACCTATTGACTATTGGCCTTCGGATGCATATAATAATCTTTAATCATATTTGATATGGTGAAGCATACGAATGAATCGCTATGAAGAGGAAGAAGTAATAAGGGCACTTATGCGCAGAGAGCGTTGGACTTGCTGAAACCATCGCCTTAATCCCTTACGTACGAAGTCACCTCGGAGCTGTTTTCCTGAAACCTACAGATTGCTTGTAAGTAATAGGGAGAATCGGAAGAGCACACGTTATCGTGCTGAGGGTAATGTTCATTTATGAACATACCTGCTAAGGTTATGTGCTGTGAGGCATATAGCAAATTTGGGTGGTACCACGGAAGCTTAAACCCCTTTCGTCCCGTTGAACACGTTAAGTGCGTGTCCGGGATGATAGGGGTTTTTCTTATTTTCATGGCATGGTAGACGATGACACGAATTGACTTTTCGAGAGGAGGATCACAATGAATGTTCAAACTGAACCAAAACGCTCTAAAGAAGAACTAATTGAAAAGCTGTCGCAGCCTGACCTGATTACAGGTTCCGAAATCTTGCTAAGAAGCTTATTGCTGGAGGGTGTGGACTGCGTCTTTGGATATCCAGGCGGCGCTGTATTGTACATCTATGATGCGATGCATGGTTTTGACGATTTCAATCACTTGTTGACTAGACATGAACAAGGCGCGATTCATGCGGCTGATGGCTACGCTCGTTCAACAGGTAAAGTTGGTGTATGTATCGCAACTTCCGGACCGGGGGCTACGAACCTCGTCACAGGGATTGCTACAGCATATATGGATTCTGTTCCTATGGTTGTTATTACAGGTAACGTGGCAACAAGCTTTATCGGTACGGATGCTTTCCAAGAGGCTGACATTACCGGCATTACAATGCCGATTACGAAGCACAGCTATCTGGTTAGAGACGTAAATGACTTGCCGCGAATCATTCATGAAGCCTTCCATATTGCGAACACAGGTCGTAAGGGGCCGGTTCTCATTGACATACCAAAGGATGTCTCCGCTCATAAAACGATATTTAAGCCTGCAAAGGATGTAAGCATTCGTGGTTACAACCCTACGGTGCAACCTAACAAGCTGCAAGTCGATAAGCTGATCAAAGCCATCGAAGAGGCTGAACGTCCAGTTATCATTGCAGGGGGCGGCGTTGTTTATGCCAATGCTTCCAATGAATTGATCGAATTTGTTAATAAAACAAGGATCCCTGTTGCAACAACATTGCTTGGCTTAAGCGGCTTCCCGAGTGCACACGAGCTATGGCTCGGAATGCCGGGAATGCACGGAACGTTTACAGCTAACACAGCGATCCAAAATGCAGATCTATTGATTTCAATCGGTTCCAGATTCGATGATCGGGTAACGATGAATTTGAATGGTTTTGCTCCAAAGGTGAAACTAATCGCGCATATCGATGTGGATCCAGCGGAAATCGGTAAGAACGTGAAAACGGATATCCCTTGCGTAGGTGATGTGAAAGCCGTTCTCGAGTATGCGAATACGAAAGCAAAGCCTGCGAATAACGCAGCGTGGATCGCTGAGTTACAAGAAAGCAAAGAGAAGTTCCCGTTGAAATACGGCGAAACTGAAACTGAGCTTAAACCGCAATACGTTATTGAAATGATCAGTGAAACAACTAAAGGTGAAGCGATCATTACAACTGACGTTGGTCAACATCAAATGTGGGCCGCGCAGTTCTATAAATTCAAAAACCCGCGCTCCTTAGTAACATCAGGTGGACTTGGCACAATGGGCTTCGGATTCCCATCCGCGATCGGCGCTCAAATGGGGAACCCTGATAAGCTGGTTGTTTCCATTAATGGAGATGGCGGCGTTCAGATGTGTGCGCAAGAGCTTGCGATCTGTGCGATCAACAACATTCCGGTTAAAGTTGTTATTATCAACAACCAAGTACTTGGGATGGTTCGCCAATGGCAAGAAATCATTTATGATAATCGCTATAGTCACATTGATTTGGCAGGAAGCCCTGATTTCGTGAAGCTTGCAGAAGCTTACGGCGTGAAAGGCTTGCGTGCAACGACGAAAGAAGAAGCTAGAAGAGCATGGCAGGAAGCCCTCGATACACCGGGGCCTGTCGTTATTGATTTCGTCGTACCGAAGGGCGAGAATGTATTCCCAATGGTTAAAGCGGGCGATACAATTAGTGACATGTTAATGGGGGATTCGGAATGACAACTAAACATACAGTTTCCGTACTCGTAAACAATCAGCCTGGTGTTCTACAGCGTGTATCTGGTCTGTTTGGACGTAGAGGCTTTAACATTGAAAGCATCACCGTAGGAGAGTCCGAGGAAATCGGACTTTCTCGGATGGTCATTGTAACCACAGGTGATGATAATACGTTGGAGCAAATCTCCAAACAATTGTACAAGTTGATTGATGTCATCAAGGTTATAGATCTGAGCTCCAATCCAATGGTAGCCAGAGAACTCGCACTTATTAAAGTAAATGCTGAACCGATCATGCGCCCAGAAATTCTAGGCATCGTTGAAACGTTCCGCGCGGCAGTTGTCGATATCGGTCCGTCTTCATTGATCGTGCAAGTTGTTGGAGATTCAGATAAAATAGATGCTATGGTCGAATTGCTTCGTCCTTATGGCATTCGTGAGCTTTCCCGTACGGGCGTTACTGCGATGATTCGCGGTTCCGTTAAATAAATAGAAACACCCATTTTCAATGAGAAGTAAGCTCTCTTTGAGTGGGGGTTTCAGCGAAGTACCACGGTAAATCGTTGAAACACCCACTCAAGGGGTAGACAAAACGGATTCATTATATCAAAGGAGGATTTATTCGAATGGCAGTTACTACTTACTATGAAAAAGATGCAGACTTAGCGGTACTTAAAGGTAAAACGATTGCGGTAGTTGGTTATGGTTCCCAAGGGCACGCACAAGCACAAAACTTGCGTGATAGCGGGTTGAACGTTATTATCGGGCTTCGTGAAGGCCGTTCATGGAACGCAGCTAAAAACGATGGTTTCGAAGTTGTATCTGTAGAAGAAGCAGCACGTCGCGCTGATGTTATCCAAATTTTGATGCCGGATGAAACACAAGCTCGCGTTTACCGTGAGTCCATTCAACCGAACATGAAAAAAGGCGCAGCAATCATGTTCTCCCACGGATTTAACATCCATTTCGGACAAATCGTTGCTCCTGAAGGTACAGATGTATTCTTGGTAGCTCCTAAATCCCCTGGTCACATGGTACGTCGTACGTACGTTGAAGGCTTTGGTGTACCTGGCTTGATCGCAATCGAGAAAGATGCGACTGGCAATGCAAAAGCAATCGGTCTTGCTTATGCAAAAGGTATCGGCTGTACACGTGCAGGCGTTATCGAAACTTCTTTCCGTGAAGAGACAGAAACTGATTTGTTCGGTGAGCAAGCTGTTCTTTGTGGCGGTGCTTCTGAACTAGTAAAAGCTGGTTTCGAAACATTGGTTGAAGCAGGATATGCACCTGAAATGGCTTACTTTGAGTGCTTGCACGAATTGAAATTGATCGTTGATATGATGTATGAAGGCGGACTTGCTTCCATGCGCAGTTCCATCTCCAACACAGCTGAGTATGGTGACTATGTAACTGGTCCTCGTATCATCACAGCTGAAACGAAAAAAGCGATGAAAGAAGTTCTTTCCGACATCCAACAAGGTAAATTCGCTCGCGACTTCATCTTGGAAAACCAATCCAACTTCGCATTCATGAACGCAACGCGTCGTAACGAAGCTCAACATCCAATTGAAGTTGTTGGCGGACAATTGCGCGAAATGATGCACTGGATCAAAAAATAATCTTCGGTATTATTGAATCTTATAGGTTGTACATCCCACAGGGAGTGATTGAGGAGAATTTCCCAATTGCTCCCTGTGAATACTATAACGACTTGGAAAAAATATCTTAGCAAAAGCTTACGAAGCAAGTTTTCTATTGAGAACTTTTAGGAGGTGACATGGTGCGTAAAATTTACATTTTTGATACAACCCTTCGTGATGGAGAGCAATCACCAGGTGTGAACTTGAATACACAGGAGAAGGTTGAGATCGCCTTGCAGCTGGAGAAGCTGGGTGTGGATCGTATGGAGGCTGGTTTTCCTGCGGCATCACCAGGGGATTTGGCGGGTGTGAATGCGGTCGCTAGAGCGATTAAAAATGCTTCTGTTATCGGTTTGTCCCGTGCGAGAGAGAATGATATCGAGGCTGTGCGTGAAGCCCTTCAAGGTGCACAAGATCCATGCATTCATCTTTTCCTTGCTACGTCTCCGATTCACCGTCAGCATAAGCTGCGGATGGAGAAGCACCAGGTGCTGGAAACGGCTGAGGCGGCAATTAAATATGCGAAGAAGTATTTCAGCAAAATCGAGTTCTCACTCGAGGATGCTGGACGTACAGAGCTGGACTTTATCGCTGAAGTGACAAGCATGGCGATTCGTGCTGGCGCTTCTGTCGTGAATATTCCAGATACGGTCGGATTTATGACACCGTATGACTACGGTAATATTTTCAAAATGCTGAAGGAAACAGTACCAGGCATTGAGAAAATTCAATTGAGCGCGCACTGCCATGACGACTTAGGCATGGCGACTGCGAACGCGCTCGCTGCTGTTCTGAATGGTGCAGATCAAATCGAAGGCACTATCAATGGAATTGGCGAGCGAGCAGGGAACACCTCGATCGAGGAAGTAGTTATGGCGCTGGAAACACGCCAAGACTTCTACCAAGCGAAGACTTCGCTTGTGCTGAACGAGATCTACCGCACCAGCCGTCTTGTCAGCAAGCTGACAGGCATGGTGGTTCCAGGCAACAAGGCGATTGTTGGCGCTAACGCCTTCGCGCATGAGTCCGGCATCCATCAGGATGGTATGCTCAAAGAGAAAACCACATACGAGATTATGTCTCCAGAAACGATCGGCGTGAAGGAAAGTAAGCTCGTCATGGGCAAACATTCCGGACGTCATGCATTCCGTGAGAAGCTCATTGATCTCGGCTATGAGCTCGGCGACGAGCAAGTAAACGTGGCTTTCGCTAAGTTCAAAGATTTGGCGGATCGCAAGAAGCAGGTAGAAGACGAAGATATTCGTGCTTTGATCGAAGAGAAATTGATCGAGACACCGGAAGTTTTCGCACTTGGCACGCTTCAAGTTGCCTACGGCAACCAAATGACGCCAACCGCAACAGTTCATGTTCGCTTCCAAGATGGCAGCGAAGTGGCTGAAAGCGCGGTAGGTAACGGTTCGGTTGACGCGATTTACAACGCGATTGATAAAGCCACGAAGGAAAACGTGGAGCTTGATGACTATTCCATCAAATCCGTTTCACACGGGAAAGATGCGCTTGGTGAAGTTCACGTGGTTCTGAAACAGGACACCATTTCCGTTCAAGGGCGCGGTATTTCAACAGATATTCTGGAAGCTAGCGCGAAGGCTTACCTAGACGCTGTGAACAGACTCATCGAGAAACGCAAAAACCCAACAAGTAACAGAAGCAACGTTACGTTAATATAATCTCTTAGCTATCATGGCAACCCGGATAAGCACCTCACCTCCACGATTCGAGGAGGGGTGCTTTCTACAAATGCGAAAGGATGCGTCCCTGTATGAAATATCGATTTTCTAAATCGTTGGAAGGCTTCTCATCGTCGGCTGTAAGAGAAATTCTTAAGCTGACACAAGGGAGCTCGATTATTTCCTTTGCTGGCGGATTGCCTGCTGAAGAGTTTTTCCCGTTAGACGCTGTCAGTGAAGCGTTCACAAGAGTTATTGGCGGTGGTAAGTCTGCGCTGCAATACGGTTTGACAGAAGGCTACAAGCCGTTGCGCGAATCCTTATGTAAGCGGATGGCAGCGAAGAACATGCTGGTTACCCCAGACGAAATGCTGTTGACGACAGGGTCGCAGCAAGCGATTGACCTTTTGACACGTGTATATATTGACGAAGGCGATGTTATTCTCGTTGAAAGCCCGACGTATTTGGCAGCGATCCAAGTGTTCCAAGCCAAAGGCGCGAAAATATATTCCGTTGACAGCGATAGCGACGGGATGATTCTCGATGATTTGTCAGCTAAAATTGCGAAGCATAATCCGAAAATGGTTTATGTAATTCCAACTTTCTCCAACCCTGCGGGTCGTGCATGGAGCTTGGAACGTCGTCAAGGCTTGCTGGATATTTGCCGCGGCGCTGATGTGCTCATTCTGGAAGATGACCCGTATGGGGAAATCCAGTTCGACGAGAGCGAAAGCTATCCGACTGTGTACTCGCTTGGTGGCAAAGCTGAGGGTGGTAACGTTGTTTACACGAGCACCTTCTCCAAAACCGTAGCCCCTGCTTTCCGTACGGGTTGGGTGATGGGCGACGAGTCACTTATTCGTCAGGTTGCACGCTTCAAGCAGTCAGCGGATCTGCACTCCAGTACGATCGATCAGCAAACGCTGTATCACTTGCTTGAGCATTTCAATCTGGACGCTCATATTTCCTTAATCCGTGAGCAGTATCTGGATCGGATGAAGTTCATGTCAGGGCTGCTCACAGAGCTGAACTGGCCAGGTCTGAAATGGGAAGAGCCAAAGGGCGGCATGTTCATTTGGGTTGAGCTTCCTGAGCAAATTAACGCAGCGGACTTGTTGAAAATCGCGGTCAAAGAAGGCGTTGCCTTTGTTCCTGGTGCTACGTTCTACGCGGAGAATCCGCAGTACAACACGATGCGCCTGAACTACACGCACACTGATCGTGAAACGACGATTCTGGGTATGAAGAAGCTCGCGAAGGCGATGGAGTCGTATTTGCAAAACGCATAAGCTTGAGATGCAGCACCCAAGGCCGTTGGCTTTGGGTGTTTTTTTTGTGGCGCGGTCTGGCGTGGATAAGGCCCGAAAAGGGCCTTAAAGGGCAGCGCGCAGGCTGCGTCGTGCGGGAACGGATGAAATAACGCCCTTTTTGGGCCTTATTGCCAGTGATCCGTCGCCAGTGGGCGCGGATAAGGCCCGAAAAGGGCCTTAAAGAGCATCGCGCCTATTGCGTCGGGCGGGAACGGGAGGAATAACGCCCTCTATGGGCGTTATTGCAGTGATCCGTCGCCCGTGGGCGTGGATAAGGCCCGAAAAGGGCAGCGCGCTGACTCCGCCGGGCGGGAACGGATGAAATAACGCCCTTTTTGGGCGTTAAAGCAGTGGTCCGCCGCCCGTGGGCGCAGATAAGGCCCGAAAAGGGCCTTAAAGAGCAGCGCGCCGACTACGTCGGGCGGGAACGGGAGAAATGACGCGTGGGCGCAGATAAGGCCCGAAAAGGGCCTTAAATCACTGCTTCAAATCCCCTCGCCCCCTCATCTAACCATCTGGATGGCAACTGACGGGTGTAATTGATAGAATCTTATCCGCTGCTGCCCTTCAATCGCGGGGATGAGAAGTCGTTTCTCTTTCATCTGGTGAAGGATCTTCCTGGATTTCTTAATTCCGAATTGAAAAAGTTCAGACACATGACGAGGAGAGATCGTTTTTCCATGTGATAGTGCTAGCCGACAAATCGCTTTTTCAATGATACTTAACTCCCCGTACTGTTCTTGCACCCCATGTTGCTCGCTGAAATACTTCCCTATAAATTGCAGGAGTATCTGCTCGCACATACGAGGACGATTCTTCACATCATCATAGGAAAAACACAATATTTTCCATCCATCGATCATCAAGTGATTTTGACGAATGAGTCCATCAGAGAATTGTGTGCGACTGATCTGGCTGGCGTGTGTGGTGTACCCATCAATTTCGATAGCAAGCTTCAGCCCCTGTCGAATGTAGGCAAAATCGATATAACGGGTGCCATCACGGAAATCCTTGACCTCAAACTCTGGATGCAAATATAGAAACTCACCTAAAGCCTTCCACCACACTTGTTTAAGAAATAATCGCTCGGCATGACTATGCCCTTCTATTAATCTTCGTAGTCGTTCGCCTTTACGCCTATCATAATGCCCCTGCATGAATGCCTCATAAGATTTATCGAATGATGACAAAATCCAATCTCGCCCCTTTTTCAGAAAATAAAGAAGCCGCTTCCTAGCATCAGCAAAGGCTGAACTAGAGAAGCGGCGTGTTCTTCACTGCCATTTTTTTACATTATAACACGAGTATAAAGGAGTGATCAAACTTGGAGGCGGTTTTGTGTCCGTTGACTTGGGATTATTTTGAAATTAAGATAGGAACAAGGAACTGAGAAAGGGGACTATTTGACGGATGAATAAGCCGAAACAACCCTTAAAACCGATCCACAGAAGTCGTGCTAGGATTTATCTTGGGATCAAAGCATTCCGATTGAAACGATACTTGGCCTGGTTATTCGATGGCAAAACGTATGCCTCCCATAAACAGAGTGCGATACTTCCTCACCTTGCTTTTACGCATCGTACCCCTCTTTTAAGACAGTTGAAAGATGTAGATATGTGGCTTCAGCATAATAAGGTCATAAATTTGAAACTCGCTGCCAAACAGTTGAATGGCGTGATTATCCAGCCTGGTGAGACTTTTTCCTATTGGCGCTTAATTGGCAGTACAACCCGTAGAAAGGGATATGTCGATGGGATGGTTCTCTTTCATGGGAAGGTGAAGACGGGAGTTGGGGGCGGTTTATGCCAACTTTCGAATTTAATCTACTGGATGACCTTGCATACACCGCTTACCGTAACGGAAAGGTATCGTCATAGTTATGATGTTTTTCCAGATGCGGGAAGAGTTCAGCCTTTTGGGAGTGGGGCAACGTGTTATTATAATTACTTGGATTTGCAATTTCGGAACGAAACGATGGAAGCGTATCAGCTCATCATTCATGTCACGGATACCCATTTGATAGGGGAATGGCGTTCACTCAGCCCTGGCCTTCATAGCTATGAGATTTATGAAAAAAGTCATCGGATTACACGGGAATTTTGGGGCGAGTATGTCAGACATAATGAAATCCATCGAAGAGTAATGAATAGAGAAGGGCAGCTCGTAAGGGATGAATGGGTGACGGATAACCATGCGATTATGATGTACGAACCTTTGCTGACAGCTGGAGAGAGCAATAAAAATTGATGAAATTTTAATCGAAATTATGGTAAAAATATCCACTATTGGTGGTGGACATCATAGAAAATTCTTCCTCTAGATTGTATGTTATAAACTGTGTTGTTTATATATTACGAGTTGAGAGGTGAATTGGCGTGAAGTTCCTTGTTCTCATTCATGTTCTGTCTGCCATTATCGGGGTTGGTCCAACGTTTTTTGCTCATGTGCTGCTCAGAAAAAAACAAACGCTTGAGGAATTGCGGATGTCCTTACGTGTAGGGAGCCGGTTGGAAATTTTCCCGAAAATCGGCGGCACCCTTGCCGTGCTAACGGGTCTATTGTTGATTTGGTTAGGCGATTACGGCTCCATCATGCAAATTTGGCTGATCGGCTCACTTGTGGCTTATGTGATCATTCAAATTATTGCCATCGGCTTCGCAACTCCTAATCAGAAGAAACTCGGAGGCTGGGTATTGGATCCTTCGAATCAGAAGGCGACTACGCTGCCAGGAGAGCAGCTGTTGCAATGGGTGAGGGCGCGTAATTATTTCTATGCGGCATCTACTGTAGGTGTTATTTTGTTCATCTTCATGATCATCAAACCAAGCTAAAGCGCGAACCCTTTCTTGCTAAAACCAAGAGAGGGTATTTTTCATGAATGGTTATAGGAATAAACTATCAAAGCGATAGCTTTTATATCTAAAGTAGGGTGTCATCTTATGGTACAATGAGTTCAGGATATAACGATAGGAATGCTAACAAACTAGGTTTGCTAAAATAAGGAGTGAATGATTGTCATGGCTGATGTTAAAAAAATTGCGGTAATCGCTGGGGACGGTATTGGTCCAGAAGTCGTTGCAGAAGCAGAAAAAGTATTGAAACGTACGGAAGAATTGTTCGGATATCAATTTGAAACAGAACACGCGCTTTTCGGCGGTATCGCGATCGATGAGAAAGGGACACCGCTTCCGGAAGAAACGTTGAAAGTTTGTCAATCCGCAGACGCTGTACTTCTTGGAGCAGTTGGCGGCCCGAAATGGGATAACAATTCCAAAGAGCTTCGTCCTGAAACAGGTCTTCTAGGCATTCGTAAAGCACTTGGCTTGTTCTCGAACATCCGTCCTGCTTTCATCTTCGATTGCTTGAAAGAAGCTTCCACTTTGAAACCAGAAGTTCTTGAAGGCACAGATTTGATCGTTGTTCGTGAGTTGACTGGCGGTATTTACTTCGGTGAGAAATTCCGTCGCGAAACTGCAAATGGTCAAGAAGCGGTTGATACTTGTGCATATAATGTAACTGAAATCGAGCGTATCGCGCGTCAAGCGTTTGAAATTGCGCAAACACGTCGTAAGAAGCTTGCTTCCGTTGACAAAGCAAACGTACTTGAAACTTCCCGTCTATGGCGTGAAACGGTTAACCGTATCGCGGTTGACTACCCAGATGTTGAACTTGAGCACGTATTGGTTGATAACTGTGCGATGCAATTGCTTCGCCGTCCGTCCAGCTTCGATGTTATCGTAACAGAGAACATGTTCGGCGACATCTTGAGCGACGAAGCAGCGATGCTGACAGGCTCCATCGGGATGCTAGCATCTGCTTCCCTAGGCGAAGGCAGCTTCGGCTTGTACGAGCCGGTACACGGATCTGCGCCTGATATTGCAGGTCAAGGTATTTCCAATCCAATCGCAACAATCCTTTCCGTTGCCTTGATGTTCCGTTTGACTTTCGGCTACCACGAAGCAGCGGATTCCATCGAGCGTGCTGTGAAAGAAGTGTTGGACGCTGGTCATCGTACAGGCGACATCGCAGTGGATAAGAGCACAGCGATCGGTACGCTGGCAATGGGTCAATTGATTGTTGACGCTATGCGCAAATAATCAAAATAATAAGCCCGCACTTTCGAAGCAGGATTGCTTCTGGAATGCGGGCTTTTTTTATACAACGAGGGCAATGATGAGCAGTATAAGTCGAATTGGCCGCGAATCTCAGTATCATAGGTTAATCGAATCGGATTCTTGCTCGATATCTTCCTTGGATTAAAATAATTATTATCTAGTACACGATCTAATTATTGACTTTCAAGTAGGGGGATGATACCATTTTATACGGATAATATAGAATTTAGATAGATTTTGAGGAGGAATTATACCCATGGCAGAACGTTTAGTTGGTAAACAAGCTCCTGATTTTACAATGGAGACAGCTACAGGTGACGGTACAGCATTTGGTAAAGCATCTTTGTCCGATTACAAAGGAAAATGGTTAGTTCTTTTCTTCTACCCATTGGACTTCACATTCGTATGTCCAACTGAAATCACAGCACTTAGCTATGCTGCTGACCAATTCAAAGCATTGGACACTGAAATTCTTGGTGTTTCCATTGACAGCATCCACACACACAAAGCGTGGATCAATACACCGGTTAACGATAATGGTCTTGGCAAATTGGCATTCCCACTTGCTGCTGACATTACGAAATCCGTTGCTCGCGATTACGGTGTTCTAATCGAAGAAGAAGGTATCGCGCTTCGCGGTCTTTTCATCATCGATCCAGAAGGCGAATTGAAATACGAAGTTGTTAACCACAACGACGTAGGCCGCAGCGTTGAAGAAACTCTTCGTGTGCTTCAAGCGCTTCAATCCGGCGGATTGTGCCCAATGAACTGGAAACCAGGCGACAAAAACTTGGTTGTTAAATAAGTTTTAACTACATAGAAAGGCCCCTCGGTAAGCATGCGAATGCGGGCGGAGGGGCCTTTCTTCATAAGGAGAACAGACGATGGATAGTATAACGACGGAAGAATTATATTGGATACGTAAAGAAGGCGATGAAGCGGTTATTGGGTTTACTGAGCATGCCTTAGAGAAGTGGGGAATGATTCTGTTCATCGAGCTGCCAGAGAAGGGCGCCGAGTTAACTAAAGGGGCGTTCATGAGCACACTCGAAACCGCTGTTGATGAATATGACTTATTTTCCCCTGTGGCAGGGAATGTGATTGCTGTGAATATGTTGGTAGAACGCGCCACCATGCTGCTGTATGAGTCGCCCTATGATAAGGGCTGGTTGTTTCGAGTAGCCTTGGCTTAGTCCCCGCCGCCGCCATCGCCACCACCAGAATCCCCGCCTCCACTCCCGCCACTATCATTGGAGTGCCCGTGATCGCTATGACTGCCATGACTGCCATGACCGCCATGATGATGACCACCATGATGACGATGATCCTCGTACAGCGAGGAATCGCTAGCAAAGCCGCTATAGCTGGTGTCATGGTTGTCATGTCGGCGTCTGCGCCGATTCCTATTGCGAGACTCATGGGAAAAGGCTGAAAAAAGGAATAGAACAGCAATTGCGAAAATAAAAAAGGTGATAAAAGTACCCATCTACACACCTCCTCGATAAATAACTGGATTTTCTCCCGCTAATTCTGATTATTCCAAGCAAGATTGATGAATAACTGTATACTCTACATCTAATCCCCAATATTTACCCCATAACCTGCCGAATTGCTAAATTTAACTGTAGGAAACCCATCTAATCTTCAAGTATACATAAAAATCCAGGGATTAGATGTATATTTTCCATTTAAAGGACTTCTAGCTTAGGTGGCTACTATAATGGGACTTGCCTGTACTGGAAAAAAGCCGTCCCCCTTAGAGAACGGCCGACACAATTTACTATTTGGCAAGGAGCTTAAATTTGTTCAGATATTTGACCACACTCAGTACATAGGTCGCATGAGACCATGTAAGTGGAGCAACGGACACCGGCTCGCCGGAGAATGGATCTAATTGCTCGGATAACACGCCGCTTTCCATGGCATGTTTGACTACCCACTCCAGCGTTTTGCGCGGAGCTTCGAGATCAGCAATCGTTTTGGCGTACTCAATTTCCCATTCAGCAATCCAAAGTGTACAAATAATCCAAGGATTCCCTGGCACTTTCTCAATATCGGTGGAGCGTTGGAAGTAATAATCATGATGATAACGGGCAGAGCCACCGACTTCGGTTTTGATCATAAGACCTTCTTTGTTCGCTTGCATCGTACTTACCACACGCGGATCGTCAGCAGGCAGTACGCCAAATTCAAAAATACCGTACACGGAGCTTTCCAAGGTCATATCCTTGACCCATTGACCGTCTTCCATATATAAGCCGCGAACGAATCGTTGTTCACCTTCATCCCAAAGATGCTTCAGGATACCTGATTTAATTTTCTCAGCCGTATGCTTGTAGCGATTGCTTCGCTCCTCATCCCCAAACAAGTTGCTGAAGTTCGAGGCAGCGATCAGACCACCGTATACAGCAGAGGCTGTAAAGGTATAGATCCCGTAGCGCTCTTCCCACAGATCGTAGCTCGGCTTCGGTAGATTCAGTTCTTGATCAATGTAGGTGGACATAAATCTGGCCGCTCTACGAATGAGATTGCGATATAACGATTGGGCAAATTCCAAGCTTCCATTTTTCTGGAAATCCTGCCAGAGGGCAAATAGGACAAGCGCCGTTTCATCTTCCTGAATTGGGAGCTGCACGCGACCGGAATGAATGTACGGATGCCAGCTTGAGCCTACGGTGCCGTCGGGGTTGTATTTGTGATGCAAGTAACCTTCAGGCGACAGCACGTTCGCACAGAAGTTAAAGAACGGAATAATCATCCCTTGGTAGCCAGCCATCGACATGGAATAGGCGATTAACGCGCCATCGCGCGGCCACATGTAGCTGTAATGATCTCGGTTGCTTTGCATGATGTCGGAATCATTCGCGGCAATGATTGCACCGTTGACATCGGTTTGCGTGCGGACGAGCAGGAGGCTTTGTTTGAAGAGACGTTGCACTTCAGGTGTGAGATCGAAGTAATCACGATCGATTTTGTTCGCCCAACGCTGCCAATACACCGTCACGCGGTCAAGCAGCTTGCCTGGGTGGCTGTCTTTGACGTAAGAGTCGAGCTTCTTAACTTCCTCCAAATTCTTGCCTGCGCCCATCCAGTAGTAGAGTGTTTGATTTCCGTTAGGTGGGACGAACAGTCGGAAAGATATCGTACTATCGACCGACCCTTGTGCAATGGCATTGCCCATCAGATGGCCATCTTCAGCATCCCGCCATGTGCCTTCGGCGTTATAGAACCTTTTGACACCCGTAGAATATTGATAAATACCCTCCGTGCCGGTACTGCCGTTAAACATGAAATAACGATCCTTTTTATAATGAAAGACGGTATTCGTTGAAGGGTAGTAAGCGGCTGTATCGCCAACCTCTGTCTCATTAATGAGCAGGTCTTGGTTGAAGAACATACGTACTTCACGAACCGTATTCGTGTGATTGGTAATGTGAATTCGTTTCAAATAAATATCCTCACGCTGGTGAACGCCGTCATTCATAAGCAGAGTAACACCGAGGCCGGGATGTGTAGCAGTCACTTCTGTGACGAGGGAATCCTCCACATACGCAAGCTTGAATTGCCACTCAGGGGCATTCAGCCATGCGAAGTTCCCATCTACCCATACACCAACACGGCACTGATAACCGCCAATATGGTTAAGCTGGCCTACGAAAGGATAGTACAGATCTCGCATGTAGGAATGCTGATCGAGGTTAATAAGGAATTTTCCATTTCCGATGACCAGATGTCTTGGCAATACAATCACTTCCCCACTCTTTTGTTTGATCGCGCATTCAGATCAGGCCAGGAGGACTGAACGATGGAGCACAAGTCTTGCCAATAGGTTACCTAATTATGACAAAGGAATCAATGATTCTTTGAAAAAATTCTGAAAATTCTTACTGGTCACGCTTACATTTGGAGGAGATATCCAAATTATTTGATTATTTCCTTTTGATGCGGGGAATGACTGGTTGGAGCAGCCAGATTGGATATTAAAGTCTCGTAAACCTGAGTTGTCAAAGATCCGATTTTCGCCCAGTCATAATGGCTATGAACGTTTCGTAAGGCGGTGGAAGCAAGCTTAGACGCATACAGCGGTTGCTCTAAAAGCTGAATGATTTGTGCGGCTAAAGCATCTTTATCGCCAGGAGGACATGTATATCCATTAATCCCGTGGCTAACGATCTCGGTAAGTCCACCAGTATCAGAGACGATGAGCGGCGTCCCGCTGGCCATTGCTTCCAATGCGACCAAGCCAAAAGGTTCATAGAGACTTGGGAAGATACAAAGCTCTGCCGAGTGTAAAAGTAAGCTTTTGTCAGCATCATCAAGAAAGCCTGTGAAGCTTACCCGATCTCCTAGGCTAGCAGCGAGCTCCTCCAAGGCATCACGCTCAGGACCCGTACCGGCGATGACGAGCTTGGCATCCGGGAATTTAGCGAGTACGAGCGGCATCGCGGCTAGAAGGGTGTGTACACCTTTTTCATAAACAAGTCGTCCTAGAAAAGCAAGAATGCGCTGCGGCATTTCATGAGCAGAAATGGAGTTTGCAAGCTGAACATTCATTGTTGGCAACGAGGGTTCAGGATTCCGGAAGGAAGCAACCCCGTTGGGAATGGGCGATATTTTGTGAATAGGGATATGAAAGAGCGCCTTGATCTCCTGCTGCATGAATAGACTGCAAACGATAAGATGATCGGCCGCTTCTGTTAATTTTCCTTCTAAGGTATGAATCCGCTTCTGTAGTGGTGACTCGAGCTTTCCTAGATTACGTCCTGTTTCTGTCGCGTGAATCGTTGCTAGCAGCGGGAGACACAATTCTTGCTTGGCAATGTGAGCTGTGTAGTAAACAAGCCAGTCATGCGCATGTACCAAATCGAACACGAGGCCCTGCCGTGATAATCCCAACATGAGATCGGTGAACGCCATATTCATTTGGAATACGCGATCCAAGAAATGCAGGGAGTCCGTCGCTGGGAGTACTTCCGCACGGTGAATATGGACGCCTTCTGAAACTTCATAGGGCAGACATCCAGGAGATGCACAGGTGATGACATGAACGGTGTGGCCATCGGAAGCAAGTTGTTTGGATAAATCGCAGACGGCTCTTGCAAGACCGCCTATGACATGTGGCGGGTATTCCCAAGCGAGCATGAGAATGCGCAGCTTAGATGTCTGGCTGCGTTGTACTGCTTCTGTGTAAGAGGCAACGGCAACTTCATTTAATGGGATTACGGTATCTACACGTGATGATGAGCGCTGAATGGCATGCTGAGCAGAAGATGACTGAAAAATGAGATAATGAAGTTCTGGTAAAAAAGGAGATTTCCGTTCTAAAGCATGAACCAGCGTAGACAGCTCTTTATCAGGGACCGCTTTATCTAAGTTGTTCAAAAGGTGATGAAACTGGGATAAATGCGTCTCGATACGCTTCTTCGCATATGAAGTGACTGTATCCGCATCCAAAATGAACGTCCAGTCGCTGCTCTGCGCGAGCATCAGCTCCCGTGCGGCTTGATTCAGCGCGCGTAGCTGCAAGCTGCTAAGCGCTGCCGGGTCAGGGTGCTTCTGCGCAGCCAGCACCATACGATCCTCCGCCGCGTGCAGCCGCGGCGTAACCCACTGGCTGCGCGGCTGCAGCCAGACCTCGGCATAGCCGCCGCGGCCCCAGCTCGACACCGGAAGCGCAGCGATGGTGGTCGGCGGATGGGCGGCGGCGTAGCCGCCAAGCGTAGTCGTCTGCACGACTACGCTTTCATCGCTGCGCGCGGCAAGGCCGCGCAGCACGGCTTCCAACCACTGGTGGCCTTCGTACCACCAGTGCCCGAACAACTCGGCATCGTATGGACATACGATGACTGAGGGCTCTTCAGGCGCAGAAGCACCTTCTGCGCTTAATGCTGTGCGCCGCTCCGCGAGGCGGCGCACCTGCGCGACCCGGCTAGCGATGAAATGCTCAGCGTGCTGCTGAGCTTTCTGAGCGGCGCGCGCCGGGTGGTAGGGCACTTTGGCGTCACCGTCGCCGGTGACGCTGTAGTACTTGAAGCCCGTGTTGATGCGTGCGCCATCTGGCAGCACGTAGGGCTTCAAGTAAGCCCACTCGGCCCCGCCTTCGCGGCCGAGATCATGCCCGATATCGCGATAATACTCGCGATAGTCGGGGTCGCCGGGATACCCGGCCTCGGCGCTCCATACGTTGGCGCCGGCCTTAGGATCCCTGGCGAATGCGCAAGCGCCGCCTGGCGTTCGCAGCGGCAATCCTTCGATGTCCGCATTTCCCTCGATATCCGGCTTTCCGTCGCGGCGTGCTAAGGTGTGCGCATGCGTTTCTACGACGAAATAGCGAAGATCTAGCGCTCGCAGGTGAGGCTCAAGCGCAGGGGAATAGCCGCATTCTGGCAGCCAGATGCCTGCAGGCGCGACGCCAAAATGCCGGCGGAATTCCTGCACTGCCGCTTCGAGCTGCGCGCGTAATGTGGCATCGTGCTTGACCAAAGGCAAAAATGCATGTGTAGCGGCACAGGTTATTAATTCTAAGCAGCCTGAGCTGCTGAGGCTGCGGAACTTCGCAATGAGATCGCCGTGTAAGCGATCATATAAGAGGCTGAGCCGGTGATACTGATCAGCATACAGCTTGGCAAGCGGGCCGAGGTCTTCGTTGCCCCACAGGCGAATAACTTCCCGCTGTCCCAACTCGCATAGCGAGGAAAGGTGCTTGCGAAGTCGCAGGTGCAGCCGTGAATCCTCCAGCATGGCAAGCAGTGGCGGAGATAAGGACAGGGTAAGACGGAAAGGGACATGATCTTCAATGAGTCTCTCCATCATGTCGATGAGAGGTAGGTACGTATCGACAACCGCCTCGAAAAACCAGCGTTCTTCCAACGTAATTTCAGATGCATTATGGCGAACATAAGGGATATGGGCATGCAAGAGCAAAGCAACAAAGCCTTGTACGTTAGTGCTCAATCAGTATCGCCTCCGGATTCCATATCTACAAGGTAAGTGTTCTTCGGGACATACACCGAATAGGCCGAGAAATACGCATGTGCATCGGGCGTTACTTGCGTTAAAAGATGAGATGTCAGCTGGTAGATGTAAGGCTGATCAGATTCGGCTGGATGCTGCGTATTAGATAAGTTTGGCGCTGGAATTTGAATGGTATTGGAATGTAGAAGCGGTAGAAAATAGCCTTGTTCATTCCGGATACCCAGACTTGCAAAGTACGATTGGCTGAAAGCTAACCCGCTTAGAAAGCAGGAATCTCCTGGGGGAAGTAATAGCTCTGAGACCCGCTCGACGGGTTTCCACAGCTCGGTGAAAGACTTGCTGGGAGATGGGACGCTAACTTCATGAAACCGGAGTGTGGGAGTTAATGACCGCCAGTCCTTCTGGAAGTGCTCCTGAAGGAGCATTTGCTTACTGGTTGAGAGCTGCCAATAAATAAATTGAACGCAAGGGGATTGTGCCAGTAAATAAAGGGTATCGCGATCATAGGCAAAGGGACGTGCTTGGATAGAGATCAGACTCACCTTTTCTAGAAATATCAGAATTCAGAGTTCACATAGGAAGGCGTGTATGGCATTAGTCAGAAGACAATTCGTATTAGGGTAACCGAAAAACGTATACTTGCTTATGTTGTAAGAAGGAGTAATTGTGTTAATCCTATGTTTTATTGTAGCATATGCGCCATATAAACCAAAAATCTCCACCCAGTTAGAAAGGGGGGAGATTGCTTGTGTACCACTTACGGTTGCTCATCATGATTGGCCGAGGGTAAAGGTGATCTAATGCCTTACTTGGTCGAGATGTTTTCTTCCATGTACCTACTCTCCGTAAGTCTCATTAGAGAATCATATCGATTCGCCGATGTGAAAATCAAGAGATACTCATCTTGTTTTACATTGGTGTAGGAGGCTCTGAATCCGGTATGATACTGAACTGTCATGCTGGAGGATTGATCGTCATACTGCACAAAGGCTATCTGTCTGGAAACACTCGGAATCATGTTCACGCCGCTCTCCCCTTCATCTTAAGAATTCGGAAAACACGTAATGGATCGATCATTACTATAATTATGCTTATTCAAACACATTTAGAATGATTTGACATAAGCTAGCTCTCTTATGAAAAAGGAATTTCACACATTTGTAACGAATATATTAAATTAATCCGGGATCGACGATTAGGAGGGAATTCCATGAGTTTTTGCTGTGGAGCCAGTATGATTGGAACTAAAGGTACTTTGAAGCACATACGTACACAAATTCACAATGTGCCCATTCTCTTCTGCCCGGTATGTCACCATATTGAGGTCCATTATTTGGTGGAGAACGAATACGAAATTCTCGCTGAATACGCCCATGGGGATGGAGCAGCTGAAGTAGATTTTTTAGAATACGTAGATGGCAAAGATCATTTGCTGCACGACAATTGTGTAAACCACGAAGGTGAAGAGCCGCTCGATATCGTTCGCTGTCAAATTGACATGGCGTTAGATTTACTGGGCTTCGCCAAAACCATTGCCGATCAGGAATGGGAAGATCAGCTTATGAAACGATTGAAAATGCTTAGCGCACGCCGCGACAAGCTGAAAAATAAAAAGACCTCTAAGAATTCCTAGAGGTGTACATTATAGAATTGTCGTATATGTCAGCTCAAAATAAACGCATCCGTCCATGTAGACGGGATGCGTTTATTTGACTTCCTGAAGCAGCTTAGCGAAATCCTTCTGCAGGTCGCGGCTCAAGGGAATCTTGACGGAGGTATGCCTCAAATGAATTATGAATCTCCGAGAAGTGGGAAACCCGCTTTCCTTTACGAAGGAAACGACATGCCGAAGATTGACGAGATAGCCCTTGAAAGGGCTGAACATGTGAGGCGAACTTTGAGCCAGAATCTCAGATAAATTAGAGCTGGATTCCATTTGCGCACCATTCACCAGATGGATTCTGGAAAGACGCTTGTCTTCCTTTTCAACAAAGAGAATGGCGTCTTCGGAAATCGGGAGCTGTGATTTCTGATTTTTCACTGTAATCCATGTTGCTGTGGTAGGCTGTGGTTCTAGCGATATGCGGCTTCGCTCCAGCTGAATTTCAGCAATGGTTTTGCGGATCGCTGCTTGAAATTTCGGCAGTATGACAGGCTTAGAGAGAAAGTAGACAGAATCAAGTTCATGGAAGGCTGTCAAGATATGCTCGGTATTCGTGGTCCCGCTAACCATAATTACCTTCATTTGGTATCCAGAAAGGCGTAAGGCTTGAACAACGCTTATACCATCCAAATTACCTTCAAGGCCAATATCCATGAGCAGTATATCTGGTTGCAGCTTATCGTAATCTCGTAGAAATTGCTCTCCGTCCGACACGATCGAAATGACCTGCAATCCGCATTGCTGACAATAGCTTTCAAGTAATTGACCTACCCAATAGTTATCTTCTACGATGGCGACTGTAAAGCCGTGCTTCATTTGCTGATCTCACTCCAATCCTTTCTAAAAGAATAGCAGGAACTATGTCATCTTGTACGCTTTAACAGCCAACTTAGTCCACATTGAAGGAAAAGGTACGAATATCTTGTATACTTCTAATTGTATTTGGAATCATCAGGATGCTTAAAGAATGATGTCGTCGGATAGAAATGAGGGAAAGCGCAATTGTTTACATGGGTGAAATTGATACTAGGCATTATTCATTTTGTTCCCATGCTCTTATTCTCCTTATTGCTATTTCGGATTCGAATAAAGCCATATTGGAAACAAATAACGCTAGCTGTACTCGCAGGCGCAATGTCCACAATGGTCATTGACTCGCCTTTAATATTGGTTTGCATCATATGTATTTTACTTATGTGTGTCTGGAAATATCGTTTTGTACCCGCATTACTCATTGCGCTCTCTGGCTACATTATGCCTGTACTCGTGTCTACGACTGTCATTGTTTGCGTCAATTTCTCGCAAGAAGAAGCCTATACCGTTGTGAAAGATGACTTCACCAATACGATGGTGACCCGATTCTTAATTGTATTGGGAAAATTCATATTCCTTTATACGCTTTACAAACGGAGATTAGGATTTACTTTTCTTACACATTATACAAGAATTCCGTTCGCTCGAGAAAATGCTGTGGTTTATCTCTACATGATCGTAGTTTTCATCGGAATGATCTACCGACATGCATTTAGGGATAATATGTTCAGTGCAGTGATGCCCATTCAGATATTGAGTATGGCTACGATTCTCTTTATTTATGTCATGTTAAGTAAAGAACTGGGTCTTCAGCGATGAGGGACATCGATGACCCAATGATTCCACTGCGTGTCCATTATTATAAGCGACATAATCAAGAATTGTTTGATGATACTTCTTCTGTGGTATTGCTGCGGCAATAATGAAGGGTGCATTTTCATAGGTATCAAAATAAAGTTTGCCTTCTGAGGAGGCATACTTTTTTATTTTGTTCAGATTTACGAAAAGATGCATATCCAATTTCACAAAATGGTGTTCAGTTAATGTCTCAATAAAGTGTGTAAAGGCGACGAGAGATTCGACCTGCTCTTCTTTCATGCCATCTTCTGAAACGTAGAGAATCGTCTGAATGCCGAATTCAACATACCAGATGTCATCTAGATTCACTTGAGCCGGTTTCGACCAGGTGGAAGTTTCTTCTAGATATCCTGCCTTTTTTAGTAAATCAGTATACGGATATTGATATGCTTGTGCCAACTTCCTTAACGTCTCAGGAGATGGCTTAATGACATCATTGGTCGTTCGATTACGACCGAGCTCCAGATCCCTGATATATGCATGTGATAGGCCGCTTTTGTTAGCTGCTTTGCGCAATGAAGCTTTGCCTCGTAACGTTTCAAGAAACTTACCGAAATGATTGTTTGCTTCCATATGAAACACCCCCCTGTCTTACCTCATAAGATTAGTTTAAGTTTCCAACCTTCGAAACCGTCCATCTCATTGGTAATAAAAGTTACCTCTGTTTGCAGTCGCTCATCTGAGATGACATCGATAGAGGTTTCCTTAATATTATAAAGGATTGATAAAGTAATTGAAACCGTAACCAAGGGTTTATTTGCCAGTAGGTGCTCATTTAGAGATCTATGTTATAATGAATCAGCAAATTATTTGTGATTTTCATCATATGTACCCCCCGAATTGATATACATAAGGACGAAACTACTATACTGTGAGGTGGAAAGGTGCTACTGGTACTATTCAAAAAGTTTCTGGGTAAGAATGAGACCCACGGAAAAAATGAACCGCAAGCCTCTTCACTTGAGGTCACTATACATCAAATCCAATCAGGAGACCTACGACTAAGGAATCAATTTATTTCAGACTATCAGCCGTATGTAGCTAAAGTAACGAGCAGATTTTGCAAGAGATTCATTGATCCCGCACGGGACGATGAATTTAGTATTGCATTAGCCGCTTTTAACGAAGCTATTAACCAATACTCTTCGGTTATGGGAAGGTCTTTCCTTGGTTTCGCAGAGACGGTTATCAGGCGTAGGCTAATTGATTACATTCGTAAGGAACAACGCTTCAAAGGACAGATTCCTTATAGCTCTTTTGATCAGGAAGATGATGAAGATAACTTAATGAATCCGATCGAGGTTCATCAAGCGATTGAAGCCTATGAGAAGCAAAAGGGCTTAGAAGAAAGACGAAGTGAAATTATTGATTTTAATCGCTGCTTAAGTGATTTTGAAATTAGTTTCTCGGAGTTGACGGATGCCTCTCCGAAGCATGACGACTCAAGGCAGATGCTGTTCGGCATTGGCCGTACACTTGCACAGGATTCAGAGCTTATGCGCACTCTGTTGACGAAACGACAGCTGCCGATTAAAGAGCTGCTCGAGCAGGTTCAGGTCTCAAGGAAAACCTTGGAACGAAATCGTAAGTACATCATTGCAATTGCACTTATTTTTAACGGTCCTTATCCGTATCTACGGGATTACTTACATATTCGTGATGACGAAAGTTGAATGAAAGGAAGAACAGCGCATGAACAAGGGGATCGTAATGGAATTAAGCGAAAGCTCCATTATTGTAATGAATTCGGAGGGTCGGTTTGATAAGCTGCCAAGAGGGAAACGCAGCTGTGAGTTGGGTGAAGAGATTCTCTACGCACCCGTGAAGCGTCGGTTACAGGTGCCGCAAATGGCTATCGTGTCAGCATTAGCTGCAGCAATTGTCGTATGCTTCGTTCTGGTCTCAACCTTATCAGGAGGTGTACCAGGCAATAGTGTTGTTGCGTATGTAACGATTGATATTAATCCAAGTATTGAAATTGGCATTGATAGTCAAGAGATTGTTCGTGATCTTCATGGACTCAATACAGACGGTGAGGATTTGATTCAAGCCTTAGTGTTTGAAGGTAAATCCTTGGAGGATGTCACGTCTGCTATTCTTGATAAAGCTGAGCAAGGGGCACTGGCTAAAGGTGAAGGAGATATTATTATTTCCTCAACCGTTGTAGAATCGAAAACAACGATTAGTGATGAAGCCATTGCGACGAAATTGAAAGCACAGGTAGCTAAGCATATCGAAGATAGCCATCCGGACCGAGTGAAGAATTACGAAGTGCAAGCATTTGCTGCCCCGCAAGAGGTAAGGAAGGAAGCACAAGCGAGTGGTGTATCCGCAGGGAAATATGCGATCTATTTAAATGCCGTTGATAATGGTGTGAAATTATCGCTGGATGACATCAAAACGACTTCCATTCATCAACTTGCGAAAGACAACGGTGGTATTCAAACGTTCTTGAAACCAGATAAACCGATTGATAAGTCTTCTTTGCAAAGATTACTTGCTGACGAAAAGTCAGGTAAACTAAGTGAGCGCGCACAACAGACTTCAATTGCTGCCAAATCCGGTTCGGGCAATTCATCCAATAAAGATGACGATAAAAACGGTAAAAATAACAACGGCAAAGGGAATAACTCAGGGAGTAATACCCCGGGCAAAGTAACCAATAAACCAACGCCGACGTCATCATCAAAGAATGATAGAGACAATAATAACAAGAATGACAATAACGGCAGAGATAACAACGGTAGAGATAATAACAATACTAGCAATAATAACAACGCTAAGAACAACGGGAATGATAAGAACAATAACGATAACAACAATAAGGATGATGGTAAATCGACCCCAAAGCCTGATCGTAAGGACGATGACGATGATGATGGGAAGAAACCGACTGTAACGAAGAAACCAACCTCTACGCCGAAGGCTACCCCAACACCTAAGGCTACCGTAAAGCCTACAGTGAAGCCTACAAGCTCAAGTAAACCTACGGTGAGTCCGTTTTCAAATAATAACGGGAGATTCCCAGGTATAAATTGGGGTTGGGGAAACAACGATCGGGACGATAACAATAATCAAAATGAGGGAAGACGATAAAGTCTCCTGAATGTGTATTGAGTTTGGAAGGAAGAGCACCTGAGGCAATCGTCTCAGGTGCTTTTGCATGTAATCCATCTGTCGCACAACATGGAAAGTGGAACAGACTTGTATTACAATATTGAAGTGAAGAATGAAGTTCATGCGGGAGAGCATGATGATGAGCAAGTTATGCTGCTAATGTAGCAGCAAACCTAAGGGGGAATAGGGCTTGAGATATTCGACGTTTGGAAAGTCAGGATATAAAGTATCGTCACTAGGATTCGGCGCAATGAATCTGCCAGGTGTACCACTAGAGCAAGCAAGAGAAGCGCTTAATTATGCCTTGGATCATGGCATTAATTATATAGATACGGCAGCTGCCTATAGGAATAGTGAAGAAATTATTGGGGAGTGCATCTCGCATCGGAGACAGGAGTATTTCTTGGCTACGAAAACGGGAGCACGCGATTACGCAACTGCGAAAGCGGAAATTGAGAGAAGCTTGGTGCGTATGAAGACCGATCATGTTGATTTGCTGCAAATTCACTATGTGAATAATGTGACAGAATACAAGAAAGCGATGGAAGTCGGTGGCGCGTACGAGGCTGCGTTAGAAGCTCAACGAGAAGGGAAAGTACGATTTATCGGTATTTCTGGACACCGGCCAGACCTTCTTGTGAAATGGATTGCGAAAGGGCAATTCTCGCAAATTTTATTCCATCTGAATTTGGCGCAGCCCTTCGCACTTGATGAACTGATTCCCCAAGCAGCCGAGATGGATTTGATGCGGGTAGCGATGAAGCCTTTATCAGGCGGATTCATTCAACCCGTAGATCGGGCGATCCGTTATCCGTATAGCCAAGATGTGCATGTAACCATCTCAGGGATGGTTAGCGTCAAAGAAGTGCAAGAGAATTTAGATGCCCAAAATAAGGAAGTCGGGCCCGAGGAGCGCCGGGAGTTAGAGCAGCTTGCCCTAGAGCTAGGTGAACATGATTGCAGACGGTGTAATTATTGCTCATGCCCATTGGAAATACCGATCCCTGATGTGATGATCGCCAGTAAGTTCAGGGAGAAATTCGGCTTGCTGCCGAAGGGGGATGGATTTTTTGGGCGGCATAAGGAAAAAATAACAAGCTGTGCAGACCATGACCCTTGTAAGGTAGTACCGCTTTGCGAAGCCAAGTGTCCATACCAACTGCCGATGCAGTCAGTTGTGCAGAAGGCCGCTTCGTTTTATTAAGCGTGTAAGTTGTGGGATAACTGGAAAAAATACAGCTAATTTAATCAGATTTCCTCACTTAGGTGGAATAGATGGATTATATGTAGTTAATTTGCCGGGTTTGCGTAGTAAACGAATAGAATGCCAGAAATAGCTGGAGTTTTTCCAGTTAATTAGTAGTGCAGCTGGCAAGAGACTTGAAATTCGGATGAGGGCAGGGACAATTTCCTATGTTTACAAAAATAACAAACATAACGACGGGGGTTTACACCTCTTTGCTAGATAACACCACAGGGGCAGACGTGATTCTTGTCTGCCTCACAGAAGCAGAGCTGCGTCAGGACGGCGTCCTCGGCCTGCCGCAGCTCGACCAGGCCCTTGAGCGCATGCGCGCAAAGGGCTTATTCACGGGCGCCTCAGGCGAGCTCGAGGCGCTGCCGACCCACGGGCTGCTGCCGTACGCGTACGTGCTGGTTGCGGGGCTCGGCCCCGCAACCACGCGCGATACGCTGCGCGCAGCCGCGGTCTTTGCAGCGCGCAAGATGCTCGCGCTGCAGTTCGAACGCTTGGCGCTGAAGCTGCCAAGCGGCATTGAGACCAGGTCAGCCGTCACGGCGCTGACCGAAGGGCTGCTCCTCGGTACGTACCGCATCGCGGCGTACCGCAAGAACGAGCCTGCGCGCGCGGAGCTGCGCCAGGCGGTGTTGCTGACAGAAGCGGCTGCGGATGCAGCGCTTCTGTCAAGTGCGATCGCAGCCGCCGAGGCGGTTGCGGAGGGCACGAACTATGCCCGGGATCTCACGAACCTCCCGGGCAACAAGCTTGTGCCGGCTTCCATCGCAATGGAAGCCATGCAACTCGCCAAGCACTATGGCTTCGCCTGCGAAGTGCTTGATGAGCACGAAATCACCGCCCGCGGGATGGGCGGCCTAGCAGCGGTGGGCGCGGGCAGCGTCCACCCCCCTCGCATGATCACCTTGCGTTACACAGGTGATCCCGACAATGTCGACGTGCTGGGCCTCGTCGGCAAGGGCGTGACCTTCGATACCGGCGGCATCTCGATGAAGAAGCCCGACGGCATGGAAGAAATGATCAGTGATATGGGTGGAGCCGCCACACTGCTAGGAGCTCTGCACGTCGTTGGTCAATTGAAGCCGAAGGTGAACCTTATTGTGGTCATTCCGGCAGCGGAGAATATGACGTCGGGTAGCGCCTACCGCCCAGGAGATATCGTCAAGATGCTTAGCGGACATTCTGTGGAGGTGTTGAATACCGATGCGGAGGGTCGTATTATTTTGGCAGAGGGAATCACCTACGCGAAAGCGCATGGAGCGAACCGTCTGATCGACGTTGCCACGTTAACGGGAGCGATCCTTATCTCATTTGCAGATATTGCGACAGGGGCTGTAACGAATGACGACGAGTTCTTGAAGCCATTATTGCAAGCCGCATCAGCAGCAGGAGAGAAAGTCTGGCAGCTACCTAATTACCCCGAATATCGTGCGATGCTGAAGAGTGATGTAGCAGATATCAAAAACGCGACCTCCTCAGACCGCTGGGCAGGCGCGATTACGGCAGGTCTATTCATTGGTTACTTTGCTGAAGAAACACCTTGGATCCATCTGGATACCGGCGGTACAGCTTGGCTATGGTCGGCCAAAGGCATTGAACCCAAAGGGGCAACTGGTGTGATGGTTCGAACGTTAGCTGCGTATTTGTGCGGCGAGCAGCTCGCTTAGTCATTTTTTAAAATAAAAAATCACCCACGCTTGAGTCGTCTCCTACCTACTTGAATGCGAGTAGGCGGAGATCTCAAATGTTGGGTGATTTTATGCTTTCTGGGGGCCCGTTAAGCGCCGACCTGTTGGCCCATGGAAGCAGGTTGTTTGATGCTGGTTTGCTGCAGCTCTTGAATATCAGAAATACGAATAATTAGACGATTTACTTCATTGGTTGTATAGGAGAGTTGTTCCGTACGTTGTTGCAGCTGTGATAAGGAAATACCGATCCAATTCTTTTTGCGGCGGTGCGGAAGCAGATCGTATTTCAGAACAGTAAGCGTTGCCGCAAAAGGATCTGGCTTTACATACACATCTTTCCTATTATCCGCCAAATTGAAGAAAAGCTTGCCGCCATTCCATTTGATATTGCCTGGTTCAAAAAGGATCACAAGAAATTCAGAGTCCCCGCTGTCCTTACTCTCCATTGATATGACGCGAATAGCGCCGTTAGCTTTGGGCTTAATATATTGATTTGAGCGAATATCAGGTAGAAAAGGAACGACTAGAAGCGGGCAAACACTAGCGATATACAAATAAGTAGTTGACTCAAACTTGATAGAGAGTACAATGAAAGTCAAAAAGAGCAACAAGGTTGCGAGTAGACCCAAAAGTTTAGGTTTCATAAGTTTACGATGATCCCGCCTGACATGATAGATTAGGTAGTCACTACTATTTTACCATAAGCGCCCCATAGGTTGTAAACTATTAGATCCTGCTAACCTTGCT
This sequence comes from Paenibacillus sp. J22P169, assembly GCF_059691995.1. Taxonomy (NCBI): domain Bacteria; kingdom Bacillati; phylum Bacillota; class Bacilli; order Caryophanales; family Paenibacillaceae; genus Paenibacillus; species Paenibacillus sp. J22P169. Next base: position 137,865 of record NZ_JCAUAO010000011.1, read on the forward strand.
AGACAGACAAAAGGAGGTTTATGCCTATGAAATTATTCGATCCGAACGCGCGTAAGCCGAAGAGAAAGATGTCCACATACCGTAAAAGCTTATTCGTCGCGACATTCGAAGGCTTCCCTGCTGTTATTATTTTTCAGCTGTTGGGTGGTCCGTTCCTGACGGGTTATTTGATTTACTTGGGAGCAAGCTCAACCGAGATTGGCTTTATTCTGGCCATCACAACCGTCGTAAATATCGTACAAATTGCGATGGCGGTCATCATGCAAAAATTCCGTAATCGAAAACGTATGCTCATTATTTTCGGATCTACGCATCGAATTCTATGGGCTTGTGTAGGCCTTATTCCTTTTGTCTTACCGCAAGAGTACTGGGTTATCACGTATATGATTCTGTACACGGCCGCTCATCTAGGGAATGCCGCAGGGGGGATTGTGTGGACCTCCCTCATTAGTGATGCGGTACCTGGGCCGATTCGGGGACGTTATTTTGGACTGCGGAACACCATATTGGGGGGAGTAAGCTCGCTGGCTCTTTTCGTAGGCGGTCAGATTCTCGATAAATATCCGGGTGAGCAGGGCTTCACTTATATTTTTATGATCGTTAGTGTATGTGTGGTGCTCAATGTCATTGCGTACTTTATGTATCCCAATCCGCCTTTCGAGCCATCAACGGCTTCGAATCCGGTGGGTATGATCCAGAAGCCTTTAATGGACCGCGCTTTTCTAAAAGCGATTATTTTCTTGGCCGGCTTCCTCTTCGTTCAAGGGCTGACCGTGCCTCTTTTTTCCTACGTTATGTTGAAGCTGATGAACATTTCCTACGGGACGGTTTCCTATATAACAGTGGTACATACTTTAGTGATGATGGCCAGCTATTATGTATGGGGGAATTTGAACGCGAGATTCTCGGCTCAAACCTTGCTATTGTGGTCATTGCCGATCATTGCCTTGGCCTGTCTATTGTGGGGAGCGATCGCCTTCATTCCAGCAGTCGCTGTGCTGTTTGCTGTTCATATTGTGCTCGGCATAGGCTTAGGCGGCTTCAATCAAATGGTATTCGCTTTTACAATTGGGGATACTCCGAAGAGTGAGCGTCCGATGTATATTGCGACGTACTCGGCGATCACGGGCTTCGCGGCTTTCTTAGGACCTGTTGCAGGCGGGAAGATTTATGCCCTAATTGCGGATCAACCTGAGTGGGTGCAGGTATATGGTGTATCCACATTAGTTGGTGCAATCTTGCTCATACTTGGCTTATGGGTAGGACGTTATGTATTACGAACACAAATAAGGAGTGGCGTTTAACATGTCTAAAAAGAGAATTGGCCTTATCGGCTTAGGAGATATTGCGCAAAAAGTATATTTACCGCTGCTGTCCGTCAATGAACAAGTGGAACTCGTAGGGATTGTGAGCTCTACGCCAGCAACCGTTGAACGGATGAAAACGAAGTATCGGGTGCCGTTCGGGTCGACGCAGTTGGATGAACTATTAGCGCTTGGGTTGGATGCTGTTTTCGTACATAGCCCGACATCAACACATTTCGATATTGCGATGAAATGCATGGCTCATGGCGTAGCGGTCTATGTGGATAAACCACTTTCGTATACGTGGGCAGAGTCGGTGGAAATGGCTTCGTACGCGGAACGAAAAGGTGTATTGCTCGCAGCCGGCTTCAACCGTCGCTATGCGCCACTTTATATGGAGGCGAAGCAATGGTTGCAGGAGGCTGGAGGCTTTGATGTGGCATCAGCCGTAAAGCATCGCACCAAGCTGCAAGGACACAGCGCCAAAGAAACGTTGTACGACGATTTGATCCACATGCTGGACACGTTACTTTGGTTGGGAGAAAGTTCTTATGAGGTGAAAGCCTCCCATCAGCTGGTGGATGACAGCGGTAAGCTGCTGCATGCATCGGGTACGCTTGGCTTCGGTTCTGCAATTGGCTCCTACAGCATGGTGAGATTAGCCGGCGTAGATTTGGAAAAGGTGGAGCTGCACGGCAGCGGAAGATCCGTCGAGGTGACGAATTTGGAGTCAGCGTTCTTCTACGATAAAAATGCTGCTCCGCGCCTGCGCACCTTCGGCAGCTGGGATACGGTGCTGGAGCGCAGAGGCTTCGCCGGCGTGGTTCAGCATTTCTTGAATTCACTGGATGATCCGAATGCTTGCGGCATTCGGGGGGATCTAGTACTGGCTTCGCATCAGTTGGTGGAGAAGCTGTCGGTGTGAGAGTGTTGGCAGGACTCGAGTCTGACCACGAACCTGCCCCTGAACTCGGACCTGAACTTGAACAAACCTGAACGTGACCCGAAGCCCTCATCTTGTTTAGACAAGGTGTGGGCTTTTTCATGATTTTTTTAGCGTGCAAAAAAGTCCAATGATAGAATCTAAGATTACATGTAGGCTGAAGGTGATAGAGTTCATATAAGTAGGTATTGTTCACCCTGTAAATGAAGTATTGTTCAGTGTTAAACGGAATGTTGACTACACAGGAGAGGGCTTTAGTTCTAACATATAAACAAGCAGTGATGACATCGCTTTGCGAAATTCAGCGTACGGGAGGATACAACACTCATCACTCAACTCAACCACAAAAGGAGACGGAGCATGATGCATAAAAAGCACAAACTGTTAGGATGGTTTTTGCTGTTGATAGTCATTACATCTCTTAATCTCACCAAACAATCGGAAGCTTTAGCCGCGCCAGCAGCACCTACGACTTACTTCCAGGATGATTTCTCGGATGGTGATTATACGACCAATCCTGTATGGACAGCAACCTCTGGAACATGGAAAGTGAATACGGATCCCACAGATGCGAGTAATAAAATGTTAAATCAGACGGACGCTGGGGAAGGTATCATTACCGCAGGGGATTCTACGTGGACGAATTCTACCGTTACCATGCGTTTCTATACAGGTGCCGGTGGAGCTTATCCGGGTATTCTGGCGCGAGTTCAGGACTATAGAAACTTTTATTATTTTCAAATGCAAACGACCACTGCCTTGGTTCTTTCCAAAAGAATTAACGGTACAGATACAACGTTAAGAAGCTTCAGTTATCCCATGAACAAAAACACATGGTATACGCTAAAAATGGTTACGGTCGGCAATTCCATTCGATGCTATATCGTAAACAATGGCGTTGATAAACTAATTTTTGATGAGTCGGATACGACATTTCCAAGTGGTAAAATCGGAATTCGGAATAAATGGCAAGCCATTTATTTGGATGATGTGAAGGTAACAGACGCACCGGCTGTCAACACTTCAGTGGTTCAATCCAACACCCAAACCAACTCCACGATATCCCTGAATTGGCCGCAAGTAGACGGGGCAACAAGCTACAATATTTATCGTTCAACGACGGCAAATAACGGGTATACCTTTGTATCCAATAGCACAACCAACAGCTTTGTGGATACCGCGTTACTTTTTGATACCGCGTATTATTATAAAGTAGCCTTTGTGTATGGCGGACTGACGGAATCGCAATGGTCCACCGAAATAAGTGTTCGGACTATGCAAGCGCCACCTGCAGCACCTACGGGACAGACTGCAACAGCTGTAAACTCCTCGAAAATCAATTTGAGCTGGACAGCGGCAGTTAAGGCAACCGGATATCGGGTGTATCGTTCTTCTGATGCGGGAAACACGTTCACTCAGGTGTATGATGGGACAGCCTTAAACTATGTAGATACAGGGTTAAATCCTAACACAGCATATAAGTATCAAATCACAGCGTATAACACGATTGGTGAATCACCAGCAGCCTCTGTTCAGGCTACTACCTATCGCTACGATGCCCCTGGAAATTTCCAAGCAGCTTCCGTCACGGATAACACAGCTGCATTAACCTGGGATGTTGTGCAAGGAACAACCGTTACGTATCAATTAAGCAGATCCTCAAGCGCGACTGGAACTTATAGCCAGATATACAGCGGTACGAATACCGTGTTTATTAATACTGGCTTAACGCAAGGCACAGGGTACTTTTATAAACTAGTTGCCGTAATAGATGGGGTAACATCTGCCTTATCAGATCCGTTGGGCGTAGGTACCTTGAGAACTGCCATTACAACTGGTACGGTATGGTCAGATCTCAGTGGTAACCCTATTGATGCTCATGGGGCAGGTATCATGTTTGATCAGCAAACACAGAAATACTACTGGTATGGTGAGTACCACAAAGGAGCGTGGCCTTCAGCGGGAGTAAGAGTGTACTCTTCCACGGATTTGTACAATTGGAAAGATGAAGGCATGGCACTCTCGATGGTCAAATCGATGGATGATTTTACGAGTGATCCGTTCATTTCCACGCTGTATGCGGGTAGAACCGATACATTAAATATCTGGGCAGATATTAGAGCGGGCCGGATTATTGAAAGACCGAAAGTTATTTATAATGATACAACTCATAAATACGTGATGTGGGCTCATATTGACGGCGATAAAGACCCTTATAATAACAATGCCAATTATGGAAAAGCGCAAGCTGGGTATGCCATAAGTGATTCACCTACGGGCCCATTTATCTACCAAAAGAGCTACAGAATGGATCAATCTCCACCAGGTCAGGTTGATTACCAGCCTGGCAACCCGGGTATGGCACGCGATATGAATCTGTTTAAAGATGATGATGGTACGGCCTATCTCATCTATTCCAGCGAAGAAAACCTAACAATTTACATTTCCAAGCTGTTGGAGGATTATTCAGACATTGCAGGCTGGCACAAGGATGGGAATGTAGACGTGAATGGCAAACCTGTCCGGGATACAAGTTACAAGTCCGTTTACGGCGTTGATTATGTAAGAGTATTCCCAGGTACCCAGCGTGAAGCCCCAGCCATATTCAAATTCAACGGAAAGTACTACATGTTAACTTCGGGAGCTACGGGATGGTCTCCGAATGAAAATAAATTCAGCGTTGCGGATACGATATTTGGTCCATGGTCAACACCGGTTAATCCATTTGTCCGAACATCGACATCCGATCCTGACCCAATGACAGCATTTAAATCTCAAACGACAGCAGTCATTCCGGTTGACCCTGCGAAAGGAAAATTCATCTATGTGGGGGATGATTGGAATGGTGGGCAGTTTACTACAAATGGCGGTGCCAAGTATATTTGGCTGCCAATTGAGTTTGGTCAAGGTACGGATATCTCCATAAGATGGTATAACAGCTGGACCACAGATTTACTAAACAGTATGGGGAAAATGGACACCAAGTTGAAATTACCTGAGGTCATTGCGACGGGGACAGATTTGGTTTTACCTAATCAGATTGAAGTTACGCCAAGTGGAGCTGCCGTTGCAACGACAACAGCGGTTACGTGGTCAGTCAATTCACAGTCCATAACGCCGAACACATTTAGTCTTCCGGGTGTCTACACGTTACAGGCCGTTCTTCCACAGTTTAATAATAAAGCGTTGCGTTTTAAAATCTACGCAATTCCTGATAAGACCATCTATTTTGTAAATAGCAGTGGTTATGCGACAAGTGACTACAGCCTGTTGACCTCTTACCTTCAGGATACACTGGTGAATAAGGACGTAGTTGAACAGGCGTATAATGCAGCCGATCCGGCTCCTTGGGGCTATGTAGGAACGAATTCAAATTCAGCAGGTTCAGCTAGTGGGGATATGTTCTCAACACTCCGATATTTGAATGGTGGAAATGTTAGTAATTCTCCTGCGGGGACGGACCTGACCTACAAGTTCAATGTGAAAAATGGTTCCTACACGGTGTACACAGGCTTCAACGATATATGGAATAATGCCTCCAGAAAGGCAGACTTGTATATCAATGGGGTTAAAAAGAATGCCATCACGTTTATATCCAATACGGTCTATGGTCATTCGGTTGATGTGACGGATGGCACGATCACGGTGACAGTGAGAAATACCGCATCACAGGATCCATTGATCAACTGGCTGATGATCGTTGATCAAACGCAAATGCACGATCCTTTGATGGGACTTCAAATCGTTTCGATACCATCAAATTCTGCTGCATTAGCTTGGAATAAGGTGATCGGAGCTACTAGTTATACACTGTACAGATCAACAAGTGTAGATGGCTCCTATACGCCTATCTATCAGGGAGCAGTAACGACCTTCACAGACAGTGGCATTGACCCTGCTGTACGCTATTACTATAAAGTCACGTCTAGCAGTGTAACTGTCGAATCGGCAATGTCAGATTCAGTCTCTATCCTTTTAGATCAAACGAAGCCCGTTACCGAATTTGCTATGGCAGGTGCGGTTACGAATGGCTGGCACACGACGAATGTCGTATCGCTGAATGCTACCGATGATTCTTCTGGCGTAGCTAAAACAGAATACACATTAGGGGATGCGGTAGATTGGAAGTTGTATTCAGGGGCGATTACACTACCCCAAGACGGTACTTATACAATCCAGTACCACTCCGTGGATCGGGCAGGCAATGTGGAAGAAGTGAAACAACAGACGATCAATGTGGATGTAACACTTCCTAGCTCTAAGCTTATTATCAATGGCAATGAGTTAAAGGATGGAGGCTCTTTTGATGACAATCTGCCTCTAACCTTTCAAGTATCCGATAATTTATCAGGTCTAGCATCTGCTCAGATCAGCGTTAGTGGTTCTGTATATGCGGTTGATCTGACAAAGGGACCGAGTGTGGTTATTGATTTCGTTGGAAAGGTTGGCAGCTATGATGTGACCATTACCGCGAGGGATAAAGCTGGTAATCAACTGCAACAGAATCTCCAAATCCATGTAACGACCAGTGTAGCATCCATGAATCAGTTGCTTGATCGTTATAATGCTTCTCTAAGCAATTCATTAACATCTCAGTTGAGCAATGCCCTTAAGCAAGTGCAGCATAAGCTGGATATGAACCGACCAGATCAGGCAGCCAAGCATATGGAGGATTTTGTGAAACACCTGAATAAAGCAGCTATCGGAAAAGATATTGATAACAGCGACGTTAAAGCTATCTTTCTTGGAGACGCGAATGCATTGATCAAGCTATGGTCAGGTGAGTAAATTCTTGTTGTTATCTTAAGCAAAAACACCGTTTCAGCTGGCTGAATGCCAACATGAAACGGTGTTTTTTAGGTTTATATAAGGCTCAGCAGTCAAATTGACTTTGTTAATTCGGCTGCTTTGGTGTGAAGGCGGGACCAGCAAATAGGTCATTAGCCAATTGTCCGATCCCCTTCTTTAAATATCGATAGTATGTCGTTATCGGAAGACCAAGACGTAAAGCAACCGTTTCATGGGAACCGATCTGGTCTAGGTAGAAAAGTCGCAAAATCCGTTCTTGCATTTGCTCCTGAAATTTACCATCTGCCAAACGTTCAAGTGACTTTTCAGTTAGGCCAACCAATCTCTTTGCTGCAATTTCGTCCGAGAGCTTAGGTGAATTTCCAGGGTGCAATCTTCCAATCGTATCCAAAAGGTCGCTTTCCCGAGATAGTGTATGGTATCGTTCCAACACTTGTTTAATCAGCTGTATACGAGTTTCCGGAGTAATGACCTGCCCGATGTCCCCGACTTCAGTGGGATGTATATGATTGAAAAAGTCCTCTTTCCTAAGGTCAACTCGGCAGGCTTGATAGTGCAGTCCTCCGGGAGAATGGAAATCTGCCCATGGCAAACGCTCAAATCCAAGTTCGCACATGGAGTCAACGGGTCCCTCGAATGGAATCGTTGTAAACACTAATTTGCCCGTCATGCTATGACAAAGAATATGTTGGATGAAGAAACTCATAGCGTCTAAATGGAATTCTGGTGCGATGGCACCTATCCAGTTCAGATATTCCAATTCCATCGGTGGAGATTTCTTTAAATAATTGTGGAGAATGCCGTTCTCAGCTAGTATTGCCCTCATTTTTTGGTTTAAAGGTAAACAAATATGAAATCCAGCCAGTTTGTCTTCATATTGAAAGACGCTCAACGAAGACGGTTCCTCTTTCCAAATAGCTTCGATAAAGGCATACTGCCCAGTGTCGTCTGGCAAATAAGGCGGGAAAGCCACATGGGCTTGCTGATAGATCGGGCCTAAGAGGGGGATATCCTCTTTCCTTGCAGGTCTGACTTCAAAGCCTTGCCCGTCTCCAGTAAAATAATAATTTTGCAAAAAAGAGTTGGAAAGCAGGAACAATTTCTCGAATCGCAGTTTTATTTTATACGCCTCATCATGGTTTGTATGTTCTATCCAACGATTTTCCACTGCGGCAATAGCCCTTTTTCTGTAAAGGGTGTAGGTTTCAGGGGCGCGATGGGTGAGCTCAGCATTCATCCATTTACGGACAGCATCCAGAATGCAATATCCGCCTTCCCGAATGATGGTTACATAAGGCAAATTGCAAAAATCGCTAAACATACGTTGAGGAATCTTCTCGCTGAGAATGGACTCCAGCATGTCTTGATCAAACCGCCACACGAGTGACGCGGCAGCTAGTAACCGTTTGTTCTGTGAAGGTTCATCTCCGGTATAGAAAAATGCACGATCTATTGAAGCGATGATGGCTTTGGTCTGTCTCCCCTCCAAGAACGAGGTTTCTCCGTTTTGTAAGGCAGATTCGCACGCCAAAGAAAGTGCAAGTGGGATCCCGCCTGAGAATCGCTCGATGGCGTCGCGCAATTTATCACTGGTGATACCGTTTGACGTCATAAAACTAGCAATCTCTTTTTTGTTTAATGGTGAGAGTTTGATACATCGAACGATACTGTTCCAGCCTGTTTCGGTCAACAAACTTTCATCCAGTGGATACCTTCCAGCCGAACAAACTTTAACTCGTAAGTTCAATAGAGGCAGCCAACAGTCCCGCAGCCATGTTTCGACCGCTCTGCATCGATCCATACTATCCAAAAGCAGGACGACGCCCCTGTTTTCCTCCCCAATTCGGTTCAGCGCTTCTGCTTCACATTCACCTATACGCATATCTTCCTCAGTTTTGTCTACAGGAATAGAATTTTCTGCGAGCTGGATGCGAACCGCGTCTAGAAATTGAGCTGGATGCAAGTAAGAGCGTCCATCAATTAATAAAATAAGCCGATCTTGTATTGTCCTTTGGAAGGCCCTCAACAGGGCACTTTTACCGATTCCACCAGGTCCATAGATGTGAAGCATCCGCCAGCTGTCTTCATTGGCACACAACTCCTGCTGCATAATGCTGAGTTCTCTTTCTCTGCTAACAAAACGTCTTTGTTGCAATTCATTCAGCAGTTGGCCAACCTTCTTCATCAGGAATCACTCCCGGCAATATTGGTAGTGGAATGGTATTGGTTATGGAAGTTTATACCTTGTATTATACAAGTGAATATTCTCGTTCATGATAGGCCTTTATGATTAAAAATGGCTATATTTTCGGAGAAGAGGAGAGTGTGTAGATGGACTCGTCGCCTCAGCCTAATGAATCTGGAGATCCAAGTAAGAACGGTGCAGCAACGACTTCCTTGGTCTTAGGGATTGTAGGAATTGTCCTATCGTTTGAACCGATTTTTGGAATTCCTTGTGGCGTAATTGGCTTAATCATGGGAATCAAGGGGAAGAAGTCACGTAAGGTTGGCTTTGCAAACGCTGGTTTTATCATGAGCATTGTTGCCCTTGCCCTATCGGCTATTGCAGTATTTACTGTCTCGGATCCTTATTATTACTGGTACTAGATTCTTTACTATGAATACCATTTAATTGAGCTAGACTCAGAAGCCCTTGATATCTCAGACTGAGATATTTAGGGCTTTTTTACAGAGAGATGAGCTTATTTACCAAGCTTAACTCCCAAGAAAAGTGAGAGTAACTTGGGATTGTGTGTGATAGTGATTCACTTCTATGATCTTGATTGGAAGGATCGCTGGTGATGCTTATCCTTATCAATCGAACAGAGGTGTAATCAATTGAGTAGAAGCCGCAAGTCACTGATTTGGACATCGCTCTTTCTACTGATGTTCAGTTTGTTTGCTCCAATACTTGTGTCCGCCGAGAGTGTAAACAATGGAACCCAGTCGACTCCTTTTAGCGACATTCAGGATCATTGGGCTTTCAACGAAATTACGGAACTTTCGGGGCTAGAGATCGTATCCGGTTTCGAAGACGGAACCTTCCAGCCATCTGGCAATGTGACACGGGAGCAGTTTCTGAAGATGCTGGTTGTGCTGAAGGGGCTGCCCCAAACGTCAAGCGACGTTCCATTCAAAGACGTTGACAAGAGCCTGTGGTCAGCGCCGTACATCGCTGCTGGTGTAAAGAGCGGCATATTGCTCGCTTCGGAATTTCCAGACGGATTCAAACCGAGCCAACCAATTACACGGTATGAGATGGCAGTCTGGATCGTTCGTGCTCTAAAGATCCCGCCAGCAACGGGTGAGAAACGCCTAGGGCAATTGAAAGACCAAGCGGACATTACCAAAAATCGTGACTTGATCGAAGCGGCGCTTGAAACTGGTATTATTCAAGGGTACCCGGATGGGACGTTCAAGGGAGGGAAAAATTCCACTCGTGCGGAAGCGACTGTCATGCTCGTTCGTGCCGTTCACTATGCTTCGAAGACCACTCCCGATAAAGATGATTCGGGGAATGTCGTTGAATATCAGTCTTCTGTCAAGCAAGGCACCAGCACCCGTTATTCTCAAAGAAGCAAAGATGAATGGGTGATCAACGATTCTGAACTGAACTTGACCGTCGGAGATGTGTTTGTACTGCCTCCGAATGAGGAACACCCCTTTGGCGTTGCGAGAATGGCGACTTCCATCGGGAAAGACATTGGCGGGATGATCGTGAAAACGTCCACCCCATCATTGGACGAAGTGTTTGCTAAAATTGATATCTCGGGTGAAGTTCCATTTGATCCCAAGCAGTTTATTCCTATTCACCCTTCGGTTAAAATTGAGCAGAATGAAGTTGCTATGCAGGCCACTACTAGTAGGATCTTTGACGCATTCTGCGTATGTGTTGAAGAACTCCAAATTGGTCCGGTTCAACTTAATGGAGGCATACATTTCAGTGATTTCAATGCGATTACAGATATTCAAATCACAAATGCTTCAATTGATTATACCAAACTCGAAATTATCGGAGATATCACGACGAGTGTGCAACTGAATGTCGATCCGGGCTCTGCAGGCTTAACACAACCGATCCAGATCCCGCTGGCAGAATTCAATATGCCGATTTACGCGCCTTATCTCTTCCTGCAAGGCGTACTGTACTTGAAGATCGAGCCTAATTTAACAAGCAAACTTGAAATCAAATACGAAGATCGGCTGCATATCGATTCAGGGTTCGAATATTCAGATGCCAGTGGCAATTACAAACAGATCAATAATAATGTGAATCCTCCAGCTACTTGGGAAGCAACTTCAGATAAGGATGCAAGTATTGCAGTCGGTCCTGATTTTCAATTGAGGCTGTCATTCATTGACGTTGCTTATGCTGGCGTAGAAATCTACCCAGGGTTGAAAGCCGGCCTAGATAAGTTCACTCCTGATGCTGCTGAACCGGAGAATTGCGATAGACTGTATGTCGATGCTTTCTTGAAAGTATGGGCAAATTTAGGCATCCATGCCCCTAGTTGGTTGGCGGAAGAAGTGCCTGATTGGAGTCTTTTTGATTTAAGTTTACAAGATTTGGTAAGCGATGTTTTAGGATGGATCGATTGGCACGAATCATTCCTGTTGATTGACTTGAATAAGAATCTCTGGATGAAACATCTCTGTGCAGATCCTCCAGTGGATGTTATTGCACGAGCCGGTAATGCTCAGGTTTACTTATCCTGGAATAAGATAAACGAAGCACAGAGCTATAACGTGAAACGTTCTGATTCATATAACGGTCCTTACGCAACCGTGAGCTCCAAAGTACCCGGTACTACGTACACCGATAAGTCGCTAGTTAATGGAAAAGTATACTACTACGTCATTACATCGTTGAGTGCGAATGGTGAAAGTGCATATGCAACGGTTGCTAGCGCAGAACCTAAAGCATCCATATTTGTCGTACCAGTAAATGATAATATTCCGGTAATTCCAAATCCAATTCCAAATCAAATTCCAAATTTGATAGTAACTCTGAAGCCGCCTACTGGTGTGAGCACCACCGCTGGTGATGGGCAGGCGACGTTGAAATGGAATGCGGCGTCCGGAGCAACAGGCTATCATGTGAAACGTTCGGAGTCGAGCAACGGTCCCTTTACATCAGTTGGATCTATTGTCACTGACACGACCTTCACGGATAAGGGACTTGTGAATGGTAAAGAATACTACTATGTCATTAGCTCAGTGAATGCGAAAGGTTCAGAAAGTGCCAACTCTGCACCGCCAGTCCAAGTTGTTCCGAAAAAGGTATTACAAAGAATGAACTAACGCATTGCGAAAAAGAAGGCGCTTGGGCCAGTTTAGTCTGGTTCAAGCGCCTTCTTTTTTGTCTTCTAATGTCACTCATTTACCCGCAAGTACAATTCAAAACCGGCTTCCGAGCGGCTAACGCCTCATCCATCCGACTGACGACAGTGGTGTAAGGGGCATTTTTGACCAACTCCGGATTCTCTTCGGCTTCCTTAGCTATGGCAATCATCGTAGCGATGAAGCTATCCAAGGTTTGTTTGCTCTCGGTTTCCGTCGGCTCAATCATGATGCACTCCTCCACGCTGAGCGGGAAGTAGATGGTAGGTGGATGATAACCGAAGTCGAGTAATCTTTTGGCAATATCGAGTGTACGGACACCTAGTTTCTTCTGCCGATTACCAGAAAGCACGAATTCATGCTTACAGAAGCGCGGATGAGGTACATCGAAGTAAGGTGTTAACCTTGCAAGCATATAGTTGGCGTTAAGGACGGCGTACTCGGATACCTTACGCAAGCCTTCCGGACCCAGCGTACGAATGTACGTGTAGGCACGAACAAGGATGCCGAAGTTGCCATAGTAGCCTTTGACGCGACCGATAGACTGTGGATAGTTGTAGTCAAAATAGAAGCTGTTATCTTCACGTTTGGCTACAAGTGGCGTCGGCAGAAAAGGAATCAGCCGTTCTTTGACCCCAACGGGGCCTGCACCAGGTCCGCCTCCGCCGTGCGGGGTGCTCATGGTTTTGTGCAGGTTGAGATGGACAACATCGAAACCCATGTCCCCTGGCCGTGTGATGCCCATAATGGCATTCGCGTTCGCCCCATCATAGTAGAGCAGGCCGCCTGCGGCATGCACGATTTCGGCGATCTCGACGATTTGTTCTTCGAACAAGCCGAGCGTGTTTGGGTTTGTCAGCATGAGAGCGGCAGTGTCAGAGCCGACAGCACGGCGCAATTCGTCGAGATTCACGAGACCGCGTTCATCGGATTTGATCGTGACGGTTTGGAAGCCGGCAACGGTTGCACTAGCTGGGTTGGTGCCATGCGCCGAATCCGGGCAAATGACCTTGGTACGGTGCTCACCGCGACTTTCGTGATACGCACGGATCATCATGAGCCCCGTCCATTCGCCATGGGCGCCAGCCGCAGGCTGTAAGGTTACGCGATCCATTCCCGTGATCGCTTCAAGATCGTGCTGGAGATTGTACAGCAGCTCCATGGCGCCTTGTATCGATTCTTCCGGTTGATACGGATGAATATGAGCGAAGCCGGGGAAGCGGGCGACGTCTTCGTTGATTTTGGGATTATATTTCATCGTACACGAGCCTAGCGGATAGAAACCATTATCCACCCCGAAGTTGCGACGAGAAAGCGCCGTGTAGTGGCGGATGACATCGACTTCATACACCTCGGGTAGGTCTGGCTCTTGCTGACGCCGAAACTTGGCTGGAAGAAGCTCAGCGATGTTCACGTCTGGAACATCCGATTCGGGTAAGGAATACGCGACGCGTCCAGGATGGCTCATTTCAAAAATGAGTGCTTTTTCGTTGTTCATACGAGTTCCTCCAATGCAGCTGCGAAGCTATCGATATCTTCGCGTGTACGTTGCTCGGTGACGGCGATTAACATATGGCCGGCTAGTTCGGGATAGTCGCGACCGAGATCGTAGCCGCCGATGAAGCCCTTGTGAAGGAGCTGACGATTCAGCTCCTCGATGTTCGTGCCGTCCGGCAGCTTGACGGCAAATTCATTGAAGTAGCTGCCAGTGAACGACAGCTCTAACTTGGTTGACGCGGTGAGACGATTCGCCGCGTAATGGGCCTTCTGGACGTTGAGCGTGCCAACGTCTTGAATGCCCTGCTTGCCCATCGTGGACAAGTACACGGATGCGCAAAGCGCGAGCAGTGCTTGGTTGGAGCAGATGTTCGACGTGGCCTTCTCACGTCGGATATGCTGCTCCCGCGCTTGCAGCGTAAGCACGAAACCGCGCTTGCCATCGCGGTCCACGGTTTGGCCCACGATGCGCCCCGGCATGCGGCGCATCCAGCTCTCCGCGACGGCGAAGTAGCCGCAGCTCGGCCCGCCCAGCGCAGCTGGGATGCCAAGCGGCTGGCAATCGCCGACGACGATGTCAGCGCCGAGCTTGCCCGGCGCTTCGAGCAGCCCGAGCGTGAGCGGATTCGCGCTCACGACGAGCAGTGCGCCCGCGCCGTGCGCGAGCGGCTCCACAGCCGCGATATCCTCCAAGCAGCCGAAGAAATTCGGCGATTGGAGAATGACAGCGGCTGCGTCGCTCTCGAGCTTGGACGCGAGATCGTCCAGATCCGTGACACCTTCGGGGGTCACGGAGATCTCGACGACTTCCAAGTTGAGACCGCGGGCGGACGTGCGCAACACAGCGCGCGCCTCCGGGTGCACCGCGCGGGACACGAGCAGACGGCTGCGCTTCGTCGCGCCGCTGGCTAGCGCGCCTGCTTCGGCCAGCGCTGTTGCGCCATCGTACATCGAGGCGTTCGCTACGGCCATGCCGGTAAGCTCACAGATGTACGACTGAAATTCAAAAATCGCCTGCAATTCCCCCTGGCTGATTTCAGGTTGATAAGGCGTGTAAGCGGTGTAGAATTCGGACCGCGAGATGACATGATTGATCACCACCGGAAGGTGATGATCGTAGATGCCAGCGCCCAGGAAGCTGGCGTAGCGCTGGAAGTCGGCGTTACGCCCCGCTAGCTCACGCATATATCTTAATAAGCCTTGCTCGCTAAGCGCCTGACCAACTTGAAGTTCACCCTGAAACCGCACTTGCTGCGGGATATCACTAAACATCTCTTCCATGGAGGAGATGCCGATCGTTTCTAGCATTTCTTTTTGATCCTGCTCCGTAATAGGTAAATAACGATGCTTCATAGCAAAGGGTGCTCCTTCCGACCCGGATTCGGGAATTATTTCTCTTTTTTATGAAAAGGGGTAGAGACAACATGAGCTTTCACTTGTGCGCCTCTAATTTCAACGAATACTTCCGTACCTAGCGCGCTGTGCGCGGAATCGATAAGAGCCAAGCCTACATTCGTTTTGTACGTTGGAGACTGCGTACCTGTTGTTACCTCACCAATCTGTTTACCCTCGGCATATACGGCGTAATGCGGGCGAGGAATGCCGCGTTCTTGCATTTCAATGCCGACGAGCTTACGTGGCACTCCGTTTGCCTTTTGCTCTAACAGGGCATCCCGCCCTATGAAATCACCTTTACCCAGCTTCACAAAAAAGGAGAGTCCCGCCTCCAGCGGCGAAATTTCGGAGGATAGCTCCTGTCCATAAAGGGGGAGCCTCGCTTCGAAACGCAGCGTATCTCGTGCACCTAAGCCAGTAGGAATGAGTCCATGCTCGGCACCAGCCTCCAGCAGTTCCCGCCACAACGCGATAGCATCCTTCTGGTCGACATACAGCTCGAAGCCATCTTCACCTGTATACCCAGTGCGGGAAAGCAACGCTGTCACATCGCCTACTTTCACGTCAGGGAGGAAATGGAAGCTTTTCAATGTCTGAATAGGTGCGTCTGTCAATTTAGCTAAAATGTTTAATGACTGCGGACCTTGCAAAGCCAGCAAGGCAGTCTCTTCAGAAACGTTGGTCAGTTCGACCTGACCTGTCAGGTGCTGCTGGAGCCAAGCGATGTCTTTGTAGATGTTAGAGGCATTGATAACTAGCATGTAGTCATTGTCGCTCAACTTGTAAACGAGCAGATCATCAACCACACCGCCATTGGGGTAACACAGGAGGCTGTATTGGCATTGACCTGGGGTCAGTTTGGCCACATCATTCGTCGTAAGACGTTGGAGACATGCAAAGGCATCTGGGCCTTGAATACGTACCTCGCCCATATGCGACACATCAAAAAGCCCTGCCTGCTGCCTGACGGCGTCATGCTCCTTTTGAATGCCCGTGAACTGCACAGGCAGTTCCCAGCCGCCAAAATCAATGATTCGCGCGCCATACTCCGCGTAAATCGGGAAGAGCGGTGTTCGTTTCAGCATGCGTATAACCTCACCTTCAATCGCTTATTGTCCGTCGGTACTTTTGCAGAAATGCCAAAAAAGGGCAAAAGGTATGCAACACAAACATACCTTTTGCCCCTGTCCTTTGTACCTGAGAGTTGCCTAGAACGGATGAACCTATACGCTCAACCGTTAAGTTTCCCCTTGGGTGTCCGATATCTCGTGATTAACGAGTCATCGAAGCTCTCCAGAGTCGCGTCCGATACAGGTCCTTTTGCCTGAGAGATTCACCACTTTGGGCTTACTCCTTCGGCGCTGCAAACATGCTTCGCAGTCTCTCCCTGTATCCTCATTCGCCAATATTTAATTAGCCTTATTATATTCATTATGCGCCTAAATCGGTGTGAATTGTCAACAGTAACTTTTAGGAATGACAGCCATCTTGACTTTGATGTTCAGAGTAGATTAAGCTATAAGCAAAATTTGTAAGTAAGTGAGGCGTGGACTGATGAGTAACGTACAAGCCAATTTGTTATACACCAAAGAACATGAGTGGGTAGAGAAGTTATCGGATACAGTGGTTCGCATAGGGATTACCGATTTTGCACAAGATCAATTGGGAGATATTGTATTCGTAGAGCTTCCGAAAGTTGGCGCTTCTGTTACAGCGAATGAGAGCATTGGCAGCGTGGAATCGGTCAAAACGGTTTCGGATATTTTCTGCCCCGTATCAGGCAAAGTAACGGCTGTGAACAACACGTTGGAGGGGTCTCCAGAACTCGTGAACAACGCGTCCTTCGGTGAAGGCTGGATGGTTGAGGTTGAAATCTCAGGACCAGAGGCATTGGAAGGCTTATTGAGCGCTGCGGAATACGGCTCCTATATCGGTAACGACTAGTGGTTGCTTCGTTTTAAGTAGAATGGATGGAGGGTGTTCCATGCAATTTGGGCAAAAGCTGCCGCAGGATCCGAATGATCGTGTTCCTCCTGGGCAAACACTGACACAAGGCTGGCCTGTGCTGCATTATGGGTCCGTTCCCTACTATAACGACATGAGCAAATGGGATTTGCGCTTGTTCGGTTTGGTGGAGGAAGAGTTCACCATCTCATATAAGGATTTTATGGCGCTGCCGCGCAAGGAATTTGCCAACGATATACATTGTGTGACCACATGGTCCAAGCTGGATAATGCGTGGGAGGGTATTGCTGTTTCGGAGCTCATGAGCAAGGTGAAGCTGAAACCGGAGGCAACGCATGTGATGCTGCATGCTGAGCATGGATGGACGACGAATCTTCCGCTGGAAGACTTCCTGCTGGAAACATCTTTTCTGGGCATCCGGCATAATGGCGTTCTGTTAACACCCGATCATGGCGCGCCCGTGCGGATGGTCGTTCCGCATCTGTATTTCTGGAAAAGCGCCAAATGGCTGCGAGGCATCGAGTTTATGGCGAAGGATAAGCCTGGCTTTTGGGAGCGGAACGGCTACCATATGTACGGTAATCCCTGGAAAGAGGAAAGGTACGATTTTGATTAACGGTTCAGTAATAAGTTCACGAAAGCTCACTCAAAGTCATTTGAGTGGGCTTTTTGTGGTTGTATACGCCAATACCCTCCTACCTTCCAAAGTATCCGGATGTAACGGTGAAAACACGCTTACAGCCCCGAATCCGCGCCGAATGTGCAATCTCCCCACTGTAGTGTTGACATTTATCATGTCTAGGCCCCAGTGCAGCTTGCCCACACCCGTCACCCACTTCTATCTTACCGACCAAGTGACCAATAGGCACTCGAACACATACAATGGTTAGGAGTTGGAAGGGAGTGGCCGGAGCATGCCTGCAATCATTAATGGTGGAATCAAAATCCTCAATGTCGCCCAGGGCTCCAATGTCCAGATTGGCGATACCTTTGCAATCAACCTCACAAGCAGCTCCAAAATCTTTGCGGGAGCCAACTCGTTTTCGCCAGGTGACAGCTTTGGAAGTGTTCAGAATGTGCTCAATGGAAGCACGAATACGGTTGATCCTGATCTCGTGGATACGCCGAATAACACAATTTAATTGCCGATTATCCACTTCCATAAATTGGACGACTCCCAAGATGAAATCGACGGTCCTAAAGTGAAATGGTGTTGCGAAAGATATACGGAACATGAAACCATTTTAGGGGATAGAGCAGCTTGTTAAAACGAAAAATGATTCGGATATATATTGGAAATCTAATGTGGTTTCTTCCAGTCCTAATTTTGATCATGGGGGCTAATCCATCTGTCGCAGGCAGTTTTTGGTGGAAAGTGCTGGGTTTCATGCTCTTTGCGGGGATTGTTGCCGTCTGTGTGAGTTCATGGCTTGAAGTGAACCGTGAGCAGCGTAAAATCGATAAAGAGCGATATGATTATGAATCAGTTGTATACCGTCAGTTCTAATAAGAATGGCTGCTTTAGCCTAGAGGTTCTAAAATAAATTAAAAAACGAAGCCCGCAACTGCGTGGCTTCGTTTTTTTTGTTCCAATGAGCTGAATGCCCTTACGTTCTACGGCTTTGAACGGCACGACAACCTGACCGTCGACAACTTCGTAGCTGGTATTGGCAGGTGGGGCAATACCTTTTTCTACCCATGCGCTCAAATCGGTTAATCAAGAGATTCTGGAAATTATGGACGTGTTCGAATCTAGTTTGAAATATGGATTGGCTAATGTAGTCGCTGGATATGATTGTATAGCACCTAAAGATCGTATCCGTTTTTCAATAATAAATAGATGTCAGCCTATAAGGGATGTATTACACTAGAGGGTATATAACCGTGGAGAGATTGGGCAATACTCAGGAGGCCATCTGTAGATGAAGCATCGTCAAGTGCTCCAGTACATTAATCAGCATTTTAAAGTGAAATTAATTTTGACACTGTCGATTATTATCATTCTTTGTTCCCTTGTTACGGGGTACATTTCGTATCGCATTTATTTAAATTTGTTTGAGAGTGAGATCAGCAAGCAGTATCTAACGACAAGCGAACAGACGATGGAGCAGATTGGTTTCAAGATCCAAGATATGTATCGGATTACCGATTTTATTATTTTTCATCCGCGTGTTGAACAAATTGTGCAAGGGATCCGTGCGGAGCCGCCATCGGGGGAAACGAAAGCGTACCGCAGTTTCATTTTGGAACGCGAGTTGTCGGAAATTTTGCTGCCCTTGAAAAATGAAACACCGCAGATCCGTGCGTTATATATTGTTGATCTGGAAGGAAACAATTACTATTTCAGCCATACGAATCCGTCGATGCAGATCACGTTTCCTGACTTTTACAATAAGGTGAAGACGGGAGCAAGCCAGACCTCTGCGGAGATCGTGTGGCAGCGATTAAATATTCCGGATTCCTCCGATCCTTCTGGTGAGAAAAGCAATCTGGTCGCGACGCGCTTGCTCAAATCGACGAAGCAGCAAGCTGCGTATGGCATGTTGGTTATGATTGTGGATGAGTCATTCCTGACGAGTCCACTAGACAAGCTGATGGCTGGCAGGACGACAGGGGCTTATATTTTCGATCAGTATAATAAGCTGCTGTACAGTCGAGAGCCGCAGGGTCGGGCAGGGATTATTCCGGCTTGGGAGAGTCAGGAGCGGTCATTTATCGAGCGGAATGAGAATGAGGATTATTTGTTTGTGAAAAGTACCTACGATGCCCGTTCTTTCAAGCTGGTCAGTGGTATTTCTTTAGCGGATATTGAGGAAAAAGGCAGGATGGTCTATCAGGTTGCCGTCATTTCTGGTCTCGTCAGCGTTCTGATGATGGCCGTCTGTGTCTCGATTTTTAGCGGTAGGATGTTGAAGCCTCTACACGGATTGGTATCCGCCATGCATCAATTGCGCAGAGGTAATTTGGAGGTTGAAATTCCCAAAACGTCGAATGATGAGTTTGCTTTTCTTGCGGAAAGCTTCAATCGGATGGTCGAGAACATTCAATCTTTGATTAAGGAAGTGTATGTCAGCAAGCTCAGTGAGCAGGAAGCAGAGCTGAAGGCGCTCCAGGCGCAGTTGAATCCGCATTTTTTATACAACGCACTAAATTCGATTTATTGGAAAATCATGCTCCTGTACGACGATGTGGAAACGGCATCCTTGGTGACAAGTTTATCTGATTTGTTGCGGTATTCGTTAGAGTCGGTGTCTACGCCAAGTACGTTGCAGGAAGAGCTGACTCAGATCCGAAATTATATGACGATTCAAGAGGCGCGGCACGGAGAAGGGCTCCATGTATCCATCGAAGCAGAAGATGAGTTGATGGCATGCGGGATGCAGAGGCTCCTGCTTCAGCCTTTGGTTGAAAATGTATTCGTCCATGCGTTTCGTAATCAGCCGGACAACAAGCGTTTATGGATTCGTGCTTTCCGTCAAGGGGCCGATTTACAGATTGAAATCGAGGATAATGGATGCGGCATAGATGAGGAAACCCTGATTAGGGTAACTGAAGAGCAATCAGTCTATGATCACCAGAGGGAACGGGAGAGTATTGGGGTTCGGAATGTCTTACGGCGTATTTATTTGGTCTATGGCGATCCTTACCGCTTAGAAATCGAACGTTTACCGCAGGGAACGCTAATGCGCTTGATTTTACCGTGTGAACAGATGATGTCCTTCAAGGAGGGAATGGTGGATGAACCACATCTTATTAGTGGAGGATGAGCCTCTATTTCGCAAAGGGCTTGCCAAAATGATTACGGGATCGGAAACCAACTGGCATGTGTGCGGTGAGGCGGAGAACGGGCAGGAGGCTGAAGTCCTCATCGCTGAAAGATTGCCTGACCTTGTTATTACAGACATTCGTATGCCATTGATGGATGGTTTAGAGCTTCTCAAACGGAGTAAAGCCAAGTTCCCACATATTGAGTTCATCGTCATTACTGGGTTTCAAGATTTTCAATATGCCCAGGCCGCGCTTCGGTACGGCGCCTTGGATTTATTGATTAAGCCATGCGGCAAGCAGGATATCTTTGATGCTTTGGACAAAGCCGAGGTGCGCGTATTGGAGAAGCAAGCGAATCTGCGCAAGTCGGAAACCGAGCACGCCCTGTTGCTGGAGAACACCTTAAGAGGAATCTTGCTGCGCTTTCCCTATCGCACCGAATTAGCTTTGGAGCTAGAGAAAAGCTTTGTAGACTGCAAACTGACCTTATTTCAGATCATGGACTACATGCCGTCTCATAAGCAATATGCGAAGCGGGATGTGCCGCTGCTGCAGTTTGCCGTGCTGAATATGATCAGCGAATTGACGGATATGCATGGCACCCAGGGCAGATTGTTGGTCGTCGAAAATGGCCAGTTCGCTTTACTTTATCAGGAGACCGATGATGAAAAGCTTGTTTGCGAAGCGGTCTGTGAAACGGTGGAACGATTACTTGGCTTACAGATGTCATCTTATTGTGCTGGGGCAGCAACTGGTGTACAGCATCTCGCTGATCTATACGAGGCTGGGCGCAGGATGCTGGGCAGCTCAGTGGATGCGGCGGAGGTCACAAGCGATATACAGATCGATAAACAGTTATCGACGAATCGTGCGAAGCAGCAACTTATTAGTACGCAGACGATTGCATTTATTTTAGCAGGGCAAATTGAGCCGATGAAGACATATCTAGCCCAGCTGATGAAGGAAATCTACGGATTACCCCTGGAAAATGCGAAGGTGGAAGCCTTGTCGTTCAGCTTCGCCTTACAAGACACGGCACGCAAGCAGTTTGAGATGGCGTATGAACAACAGTTATTAACAGATCGCATCGCGCTGCTGCATGCCTGTGGCACGAATGACGAGGTCTCTCGTTGGACGGGCATGGAATTGGACCGCTTCATGAGCAGCTTTACGGCATGGCAGGAGAAGTATAGTGAGAATGTGGTGTGGAAGGCGGCACGCTATATGGAGGAGCATTATGCGGAGCAGCTGCCGCTTCAGTTGGTAGCCTCGCAGGTGCATTTGAATGCAACGTACTTTAGTCATTTGTTCAAAAAAGAAACAGGCCGCAGCTTTGTTGATTATTTAATTGAACTGCGGATGGAGAAAGCGAAAGGTCTGCTGGCTAACACGGATATGAAAATCACCGAGGTGTCGAGCGTAGTCGGGTACGATTTACCGAACTATTTTGCTAAGCTATTTAAGCAAACAACGGGCCTTTCGCCAAAGGATTACCGCAAAATGGTTCGACCTGATCCAATTAGCAGCGCAAGGAATTGATAAGTTTGCTGTACCGTCCCCCATTGTCCGAATCAGATGATGGGGGATTTTTTCTGTCCGTGGACGGGGATAGTGCTTACGCACGCGACATTCGCCTATTGAAGCTTTGGTGAGTAGCGGCTTGCTAGGGATCCAACTGGAAAATATACAGTTAATTCAGCGGAATTACGAGGATTAATAGGAATAACTGTATTTACTACATTTAATTTAGGAATTCTCCCGGATGAAGCGAAATGGGGGAATTTAGCTGTATATGATCCATCTAAATTTGAATGTCAGCCGAATCGTGAATAATTAGCTGGAGTTTTTCCAGTTAATGTTGTGGCAGAGTTGAGACGCCCAACTCTAGTGTAATTACCAACCATAATCTAAAAATCGTATCTGTTTTCCCATAAATCGTAGATGTTGCACGGCCCTTATTTTCTTACAATTAACTACATGATGGTATGATAAACACAATGACAACGAGAGGGGGAAGCACTCTGCGTAAACATATCCAACGAGCTTGCCTTCCAATACTGATGACCACTGTGGTGATCATATCCATTATGACAGGCTGCTCTACCCATTCTGAGAACTCACCTGAACACGACGCGCAGAAGTCTGCGAAGCGAGGCAAAATTACGGTCACGATTTATGATCGTGGCAATATTCCTTCCGGTCAGGGAACGATTGAAAATAATCTCATGACAAAATGGATTAACAAAGCGGGTCCCGTGGATGTGACTTTCATTCCTTTGCAACGGACGCAGTCCGATCAGAAGCTGAACACGTTATTTGCTGGTGGTGGCGCGCCAGATCTCATTCTGGAGTATGCGCCGCAAATCAAGAATCCGTTGATCGATCAGGGGCAGCTGCGTCCCATCGACGATATGATTGATAGCTACAGCACAACGTACAAGTCACTGCTCACGAAGTATCCGGCACTCCGCAAAGCAGGCACGGGAACCGATGGCAAGCTGTACCAATTCGGGCGCATTAACGAAACGATCCCTCAGCGCGGAGTATTTATTCGCAAGGATTGGCTCAATAAGCTGAATTTGAACATTCCGCAAACGACCGAGGAGATGTATCAGGTTGCCAAAGCATTTACCGAGCAAGATCCCGATGGGAATGGGAAAAAGGATACCTATGGACTTGCCCTTGCCTATAGCGCTGTCGCTACACTGAACGAAATGTTCGGCGTTACGTACCCTGACTTTGTTGTGCAAGACAATGAACTTATTCATGGCTGGGAGAATATTCAAGCCGTTACGGCCTTCAAAAAAAGGCTGTACACAGAGGGATTGGTGGACAAGAATTTTTACACCGATAAGAACGGCTCCAAAGCAAAGCAGGATTTCTTGAATGGGAAAATTGGGATTTATATGGAGCAGTTTAATGTCCCTATCACCTTTTATAACGATTTCTATGTGGGCTTGAGAAAGAATGTGCCCGATGCCGAGCTTGCTATCATGCCGTATCCGAAAACTCCTGTGGGTCAGTTTAATCCGATATTCGTGAATCCCATCCAAATGACAGGTGTCGTAAATGCCGAAGCTAAGGATCCAGAAGCGGTTATGAAATATGTGGATTTCGCAGCCGCCGAGACGTTTATGAAAACGATGTACTACGGATTCGAAGGCGTGCACAGCAAGACCTTACCTGGTCAATGCCCGCAGGTGACGGACTTGAATAAGTGGAAAACGGAATTCAACTACGCATCTGGAGATTTCGGGATGCTAGCCTCACCAACACTTGCCGGTAAATGCTATTTTGGTGTGGAGAAGATGGATACGAAGGATCCTCTTCAGCAGGAAGTCAAGAAGATGTTCGAAGCGAACTCTTCCTTCATCAATTTTGATTTGCAGATGGCAGGCCCAACACACTCCGAGCAAATGCCGCAGCTGCCTAAGGATCTTCAGCAGATTCTCACAGACACAATGAAGCAGGTGGATGTTGGCGATGGCGACATATGGATGAAGGCGATTTTGACACCGAATTATTCGCCAGAGCAAGCAAAAAAGGATGCCATTGCTGCTTGGGAGAAAGCGGGGGGCAAACAGGTGGATGCGTGGTATAAAGCCTTTTATGAGAAGGACAGGGATACAATTATTTTGTCTAAAGATATTTACGATATTTTCAAGCAACAACGTGCGCTTCAGAACAAATGAGAGGCGTACATGACACTCAGAAAGGTGGTGGCGAATCGGTATGGCATCTGAGACGGCTAGGAGTAAGACGCAGCTTGCTATGCGGTACATCAATAAGAAGAAATATTTGTACATCCTATTGATTCCAGCTGTTGTGTACTTTCTTATTTTCAATTATGTGCCGATGTACGGCATTATCATTGCGTTTAAGGATTTTAATTTCTCCAAAGGGATTCTCGGAAGTTCCTGGATTGGCTTTGAGAATTTCAGATACATGTTCGGACTCAGTGACTTTTACACGGTGTTCTGGAACTCGTTGTATTTAAGTTTCTTGCGACTGGTCTTTGGGTTTCCGTTTCCAATTCTATTGGCATTACTGCTCAATGAGATGCGCAACCGCACCTATCAGCGGATTACGCAGACGATCATCTATCTGCCGCATTTTATTTCTTGGGTTGTCATTGGCGGAATTCTTGTCAACTTCTTATCCCCGTCATGGGGAGTCGTGAATATTTTCTTGAAGCAATTTGGCTTCGAGCCTGTATTCTTCTTAGCGGATACGAATTACTTCCGACCGTTGGTGATCCTCAGCAGCATGTGGAAGGAATCAGGTTGGGAAAGCATACTATACTTGGCTGCCATGGTCGGGATCAATACTGAGCTATATGAGGCTGCTAGTATGGATGGCGCGAACCGGTTTCAAAGAATCCGATACGTCACGCTGCCTGGGATCAAATCGACGATCATTATCCTGCTGATTTTAAGGCTTGGTCATATTATGGGGAATGGCTTTGAACAAATTTTTGTATTACAAAATCCGTTGAACCTCGGTGTTTCCGAAGTGTTTGAAACGTATGTATACCACGTCGGTTTGATTGGCGGAAGATTTTCTTTCGGAACAACCGTTGGGCTGTTCACCTCCGTAATCGGGTTAATTTTCCTGCTGGCCAGTAATCAGATAGCCAAGTGGATGAAAGAAGATGGGATATGGTAAGAGGAGGTTATAAGCGTGGGTATTCGATCGTTTGGCGATAAAGTTTTTGATGGTTTGAATTATGGCATTGTGACACTGTTCGCAATCATTTGCTTATTTCCTTTCTTTTATGTGGCTGCATTCTCGATCACCCCTTACTCTGAGTATTTGGCGAATCCCTTGAAGCTCATCCCCTATCACATTGAGCTAGCGGCCTATAAGCAGATTTTGCAGATGCCGCTCATGTGGACCGGGTATAAAAATACGCTGCTCATCACGATCATCGGGGTTGCCCTTAATATTTTCCTGCTTCTCATTTCTGCTTATCCGCTATCCAAAACGGACTTAAAGGGTAGAAATACGATTATGGTTCTGATCACATTCACGATGTTCTTCAATGGTGGCTTGATTCCTAACTTTTACTTAATCAAAACGTTGCATATATACAACACGCTATGGGCTATGATTTTACCGGGCGTCTTGGGAGCCTACAATTTGATCTTAATGAAGAACTTTGTAAGCGCTATACCAGCGAGCTTAGAGGAATCGGCTTTTATCGATGGGGCCAATGAAATCAAGGTTTTATATAAAATTATCATTCCGCTTTCGAAGCCAGCCATTGCCACATTCGTTATTTTTCATGCGGTTACCCAATGGAATACATTCTTCTCGGCCATTATTTATACATCTAAGCGTGGCTTATGGCCTCTGATGCTCATCCTTAGGGAGATGGTTGTTGATGACGGGGGCATCGCGAAGGATGCGATGGATATGAACAATAGCGGTATTACGGTGTTTACGATCAAAATGGCGATCATCATATTTGCAACACTCCCGATCCTGCTCGTGTATCCTTTCCTGCAAAAGTATTTCATGAAGGGTGTACTCGTTGGTTCGATTAAAGGGTAATTTCGTCAAAGCAAGGCTATGCCTCGATTAAATCTGCAATCCCGCAGTTTAATAATAGCGATCATAAAGGAGATGTTGGTATTGAAAGGGTCAGTCAAAAGCATCGCAAGCAGTCTGATTTGCATCGGGTTACTGTCTTCCATCGTTATGGCTTGTAGTTCTAACACGGATAATACGGCAACTACAGCGGCTACGACAGCGCCGAGCACAAGCACAGTGTCAGCAGCACCAGCCAAAGCAGCGCCTGTCAGCATCAAAATGTTTAACCGGGTCAATGCGAACGTGGTCATTGATAACAATCCCGTAATTGCTGAAGCTGAGAAGCTGGCCAATGTGAAGCTATCTGTTGAGGCGCCGCCGATTAACAACTACGTTGAAAAGCTTCAAGTTCTCATGGCATCTGGTGATCTGCCAGATCTTGTGTACAACTGGGGCGGGGCAGATGCGAATCTTGAGAAATGGTCCAAAGACGGTCTACTGACACCGCTCGATGACAAGATTGCGAAATATCCGAATTTAACCAAAAACATTACGAAAGAAATGTGGGACGCCGTTAAATCCATTAACGATGGAAAAACGTACATTATTCCTAGAACGAACGTTGTGAATCACTGGGGATATATGGTCAACCAGCAATGGCTGAACAAGCTGAATTTAAAAGCACCTACAACATTGGATGAGTTTACGAATGTGTGTAAAGCTTTTACGAATAATGATCCAGATGGAAACGGTAAGGCCGACACCTATTGTCTGAGCTTGTCCAATCCTAGCCTTGGCAGCAACACGGTGTGGAATTCCACCTTCTTCTTGGCGTCTGCTTTTAATCTTCCGATCATCAATGGGGTCAAGGATACCGATGGTGCTTATAAAATCAAAGAGAAAATGTCCGGTTATATTCCTTTCTTGACTTATCTTAGAGACCTAAATGAACAAAAACTCATCGATCCTGAGTTCCTAATTAACAAGATTTATGTGGATCAAGAGAAGCTGAATCAGAATCGCGTCGGCATCATTTATTCCCACCAATATGCGGTGATGGCCAACTTAGCCAAAGATAAGGAATCTGACAAAAAGTACTCGTATCAACCTGTCTTAAAAGATAGCAAGGGTGTAGCTACGGATCTTGTATTACCGGCAACATGGGGCGGTTGGATGATTCCGAAATCGTCCAAAAACGTGGATGGCGTGTTAAAATTCCTAGACTGGGGAAATACGACAGAAGCAAACACATTGTTCCAATTAGGTATGAAAGGGTTAACTTTTGACAGCTATGATCCTGCTACGAAAAATATTTCTCGTACAGCAGACCAAGCAACCAAACTTGCTGCCACAACGAGCACGTATATGACACTTGCGAATGCGATTGATGGCAACCCAGCTATTATCGAGGGTGCGGATACGGTAGAGAGATTGAATACGTACAAAGCGCAATTGGATGCTGCGATGAAGCAAATGACCGTTGTAAACGTGCCGGCCGTTCGCTCACCTAAAATCTTGAACCTAAATACAGCAATTCCGGATCTAGTGAAGAAAAAAGATGATCAAGAATTGAAATACTTGATGGGCACACTTACTCTCCAACAGTTTAAGGACTTCTTGGAGAAAGAATGGTACCCAGCTACAGCAGATGCAGAGAAAGAATACGTGGACTACATGAACAAGTTAGGTAAATAGAAAAAGGTCAACAACCCTGACAGGATGCTGTCAGGGTTGTTGTTGTACAATAAGGGTATAACTGGAAATAACGATATTCTAATCGAAGGAGTCGATTTTAATGACACAAACGGCCGATCGCATGTATGACTATCATGTATGGGCGAATCAAACGCTGATTAACAGGTTGAAAGAGCTTCCTCAGGAGGTGTACCGGCAAGAGATTCAGAGTGTGTTTCCGACGGTATCGAAAGTGATTGCTCATATCTACCTCACAGATCGCGTTTGGTTAGACATACTTGGAGGGGTGAGTATGCAGGCAGCCATGGCAGCCTCTTGGCAGATAACCGAAGCAACAGAGAGCAAAAGCTTGGATGAACTAGAGGCCATGTATGCCGAGTTGTCGCTGCGATTTAAGGCATTTCTGAAGGAGCAGCCTGACTTGGATAAGAAAATTAGACTCGATAATCCCTATGCAGGAGTAAGAGACACAAGTTTGGCTGAAATGGTTCTACAGGTTGTGAACCACGCTACGTACCATCGTGGCAATGTAACGGCAATGCTGAGGCAAATGGGGTATGCCTCAGTCATGACCGAATTTGCGTTGTTCTGGTATGCAAGCGGGGGAGAAGTCTCCACTAGTTAGACGCATCAAAGATTTACTTCACTAGCACGATCTCTAACTCTGGTGCGGTATCATGTGCAGGGAGCATCAAAACTTGCTCAACCTTCTAGAACTTGTCCCGCCGTCTAGAACTTGCCCTGGCGTCTAGAACTTGCCCCACCTGCGAGCTGATTTCCCGCCATCCACATATTAGATGGATTTTCTGATGTTAATTTGGGCGAAATCAGCTGGGAAATTGGTTTAGATGGATTTTATGTAGCTAATTTTGGGAATTTCCTACGTGTTGGCGAAAAGTGTGGATATTAACTGTAGGAAGTCCATCTAATCAGCCCATTTACGATAAATGAGCCGAAATAGATGGATAATTTCCATTTAATCACTATCGTGGCCAGTAGGTCGGTCAGATGTTCAGTCACTTGCCAAGTCGCCCGATTCAATTTTCACTCAGTCGCAAGTCGGCCGGTCAGATGTTCACTCAGTCGCCAAGACGCCCGGTCAGCACTTCCAGCCTAGCCCAAACAAAAAGGCTCTGTCGCAAGATCTTGCGGACAGAGCCTTTACTACGTATTAGTTCATCGATGCGCCTTCTGTGAATAGGTGGAAGGTCACGCCAAACTTATCTTTCACTTGTCCGTAAGCAGGGCTGAAGAATGCTTCATGCAGGTCCATGATGACCGTGCCGCCTTCTTTGAGCGCTTCGAAAAATTGTTTGGATTTACTAGCATCCTTCGTTGTAATACAGATCGTTACATGATCTCCCTGTTGAACCGGTTGACCTGGGAACGTGTCAGAGAACATCAGTTGACTTTCGCCGACTTGCACCATGGCATGGCCAACGAGCCCTTTATGTTCATCCGCAAGCGGGAATTCAGGGTTGGCAGGCATTTCACCGAAGGTTTGCTTAAACAGCACTTGCGCATCCAATGCTTTCTCATAAAATGCAATAGCTTCAGCAGCAGTGCCAGGCAATACTAGATAGGGAGTTAAACGGATGGACATAAATTAACAGCTCCTTAGATCGAGTTATTTGAAATGTAAAAAGTCTACCCCTTATTATTACCACATTTATCCGAAAAAATAAAGAACATATGTTCTAATTTTTGTGTGGAATCAAGAAATAGTTGCCCTCCCTCTTGAATTTCCCCCCTGCCCTCTGAAAGTGGCCTATACTATAATATAGTTGATAAAGACTATCTTCACACACAGGAAAGGTGCTAACGTCGCCTATGAATAAGCTTGCTATCTGGTCGTGGCTATCACGTATGTTCCATTCCTTTTCACTAAAACAACGCATATGGTTTACTTTTGTCATACTAATCACCGTAGGTCTAGTGGCTACTGGGAGCATCGCCTACCTGATCGCGTCCAAGGAAATTCAGCGCAATGCAATGCAGTCCAGTCAGGATACCGTGAATCAATCCGCACAAATTGTGAATGAAAGACTGAAAAATATCGGGACTGCTGTCCGAGCGCTTATGTTCAGCGATGCTTTCAAACAGCTTATGAAGGATGTTCAGAATAAGGACAGCTCCAGCTACTATAAGTCATTAACTGCTCTGCAGTACGTTTTTTCACAAGTGAAGTTCAACGATACTATGATCGAGAGTATACTAATCGCCACGCCAATCGGTGATTTCTATCCAACCTCCAGTGCACGAAATAATGCGACTTCCTTTTACCAATCGGACATGTTTAAGCAGTTTCAGCTCTTGAAGCGGGGGTTTTGGAGTAAAGGGCATGTCGATCCTTTTTTTACGGATAAGCAGCGGGTGATCTCACTCGTAGCGGAGGGTGTCAGCGAAGATTCCATTATGAGTAACGAGCCAACGAATGTCTATGTTGTCATTAATGTGAAAGAAGACGATCTAAGGGATCTCTTTATGGAAAACTTAACGGATCCCAACAAGCACTATTATTTCGTTGATTCGCAAGGTGAAGATGTCAATTACGCGGATCGCACCCAGGATAGAGCATTCATGCAACGTCCGGATTTCGTGCAGCAATTGACAGTCGATAGCAAGGGCTCCTTTTTCTATAGCGATGCAGATCATGAAGACTATCTCGTGAACTATGCGCGACTTGATGTCAAGGATGATTGGATGATTGTTGGGGTTCAGGCCAAAGATAAATTGCTAGCCAAATTGAATGGCATTAAGCAAGCTACGACGTTTGTGACAATCGGCTTTGTCCTCGTTTCTCTGTTTATCACGAACAATTTAACACTCCTGCTCCTCAAACCGCTGTTCCGACTGCAGAAACTGATGAAGCGCGTTGAAGAGAATGATCTGGATGTTCGATTTGAAAGTGTTTATAAAGATGAGGTCTCGCAGGTGGGATTCCGTTTCAACCGGATGCTGGATGAGATCAAGCAGCTCATTGAGGATGTGAAAAATCGGGAGCGGGATAAACGGAAAGCAGAGATTAAGGCGTTATCTGCGCAAATGGACCCGCACTTTTTCTATAACACACTCAATACGATTTACTGTAAATCGGTTCTGGGTGAGAACGAAGATGTGAATGAAATGATTCTGGCGTTATCGAATATGTTCCAATTGAGTTTAAGCGGGGGCAGGGACCTGATCCCTCTCGCGGATGAGGTGGATCATGTTCGTCAATATTTGGCGATTCAGCAAAGGTCCTATGAGAATTTGTTCGTCTTCCGGATGGAAGTCGAGCCTGAACTGCAAGCTTGTCTTGTACCTAAAATCATGATTCAGCCCTTGATTGAAAATAGTATTTTGCATGGCTTCAAAGACATGACCTCTGGTGGTGAAATTCAGCTCACAGCGCGAGCGGATGGCGATTGGCTGCATATCACGGTGGAGGATAATGGACAAGGACTCGTTCCAGAGCTTCTTCTCCAAAGTATGCTGCATCCTTCAACTTCAAAGCATGGCTATGCTCTGCGCAATATTTACACCCGGCTACAATTGTACTATGGGACTGAACAGCGGATGGAGATCACTACGAATGCATGGGGCGGTGCCCGAATTGAACTGTGGCTGCCACGGTATGAGAAAGAGGAGGATTTCCATGGACCGACTAATTAAGCTCTGTGTGGTGGATGACATCCGAAGTGTCGTGGATATGATTACGAAGAAAATTCCATGGGAAGATCATGGGATCGAAATCGTGGGCAGTGCGACCAATGGTGAGGAAGGCTTTGCGGTGATTCGCGAGACGAAGCCAGACCTGATTCTAACGGACATTCGTATGCCCAAAATGGATGGCTTGGAAATGACCCGAAACATTATGGAAATCTTGCCAACGAGCAAAGTTATTATCTTAAGCGCATATACAGACTTTGATTACGCCCAAAAAGCGATCCAATATGGAGCATTAGATTATGTGAAAAAGCCATTTTCCATAGAACAGATTGTGAAAGCGGTCGTAAAGGCGAAGGAAGTGTGGGAGCAAGAAAACCTCAGCCGCACGCAGCTAATCGGTCTCCAACAGAAGATCAAGGAAAGCATGCCAGCTCTCCGGCAGGAGTACTTATCCCTACTTGTTTACCATCAAACCAATGAATCCGAGTTAGCGCGGTTATCCGACTTTCTGGACATTAATGAGCTGAAACCGCCTTTCGCCGTGATGACGATTCAAATTGATCAATTTACCGATAAATATGGTGAAGTGCCTGTAAAGGAGCTTGAGCTTGTCCGGTTCTCGTTGCAAAATATTGTGGAAGAGACGATTGCCTCCAGCAGGGCTGCCGTAGTGTTCCGAGAGGGATTCAATCGGTATATTTGTATTCTGAATGTAACGAATCAAGAGCCGCCGATTACAGTTGCAGACCAATGCTGTGCGAACATTGCACGCCATACGAAATTTACGATCTCGATTGGCATCGGCCAATGTGTAGAGACCGTGCAAGAACTGCCGAAGAGCTATCAGCAGTCGCTTAGCGCGTTATCGTATCATTTTTACACCGGAGGTAATGGCGCGTTCAGCTATAATTCGGATGCTGCGGTAGTTCCTGTGGAATGGATTTATACCGAGGATAGCGAGAATGAGTTTCTATTCGCTTTCCGTTCTGGCAATCGGGATGCCTGCATCGAATGGGCAATGACCATTTTCACCGAGATGGGGAAAGTGTCCGTCCTCCCTGAGCCTGGTGTCATAGAGCGACTGCTGCAAGGTCTTGTGTTACGGATGCTGCGCGTGTTGATGGAGAAATTCCCTCGTCCTAGTCTCATCGAATTCGAAGCGAAGACGCTTGAAATCAGAGACAGCGGAGCCGCTATCCTGGAGTATCGTGCATGGTTCATTGAGCTGTGCGAGATTGGCTGTCGACTCATTCATCAAGAGCGGGCTAGCGAGTCACAGAAGATTATTCATCGTTCCGCCGACTATATCAAAGCGAATTTGGATCTAGATTTGACGCTGGAGCATTGTGCGAAGCAGGTCAATTTGAGTTGGGGCTATTATTCGAATCTGTTCAAAAAAGTAACAGGGTCAACGTTCCAACAGTTCGTTACACAAGCCAAAATGGAACGGGCGAAATCGATGCTGATTGAGGAATTTCAAGTACAGGAAATTGCGCAGCAGCTTGGCTACGAGCATCGGCGTTATTTCAGTGAGGTATTTAAAAAACAGACCGGTCTTACACCGACGGAATTCAAAGAAATGTCGCTGGGCAAGCCCTCCAAGCCGTGAGGGCTTGCCTGTTTTTTGGGTAGGCGGAAGGGCAACATATAGAAATATCTGCCCTCATTCAAGAGTTGACCACATTATCAGCACGCGCAAATTCTTTTAATATTAAAAGTGTAAACAACAGATTTAAGGGAGGCTTACACATGATGAGAAAATTAGGGACGGTCACATTATCAGTCGCACTCGCAGGTAGCTTAGCAGCTTGTAGTTCAAACAAAACCGAAACAGCAGCAAGCCCGGCGGCGTCTGCGAAAGCATCTACTGCTCCGGCAAGCGCGGCTCCTGCCAAGGCGAAAACGAAGCTCTCCTATTGGACGGGTGACCGTCATGATATGGACTATATCAAAAGTGTTGTACAGAAATTTAACGAAACGAATAGCGATAATATTGAAGTTGAAATGGTTGTAAAGACAGAAGACTTCAACCAAGCGATTGATCTGGCTTTTGCTTCCGGTCAAGCGCCTGACATTATTCGTGTCAAAGAAAATACGATTCAACCTTTTGCAGCAAAAGGTTACCTGAAACCGATTGATTCTTATGTAACAGATGCGATTAAGAAGAAATTCCCAGTCATCGATGATTTCAACCGCATTGGCGGCAAAATGTACAGCCTTCCCAACTACGGGTCGACGATTCGTCTCGTTTACAACAAAGAGCTTTTTGCTAAAGCAGGCATAGCAGCACCTCCGAAAACATTAAAAGAAATGGTTGAAGATGCGAAGAAAATTACTGCAGTTGGTAAAGCGAATGGCTCCTACGGGTTTGCTCAGAACTTCAAGAGCCCGGATAGTGCCCTTGGTCGCTCAGCAAGAGTAATCGCAGAAGCTAGCGGATACGGCGGTTTTGGGTATGATTTCAAAACAGCGAAGTTTGACTTCGCAGGGTACAAAGATATCATTCAGTCCTTCAAGCAAATGGTAGACGACGGCAGCACATTGCCAGGTATGGAATCCTTGGATATTGATCCACTGCGCGCACAATTCGCAGAAGGTAAAATCGGAATGTACATTTCCTTCTCCTCGGAGCCAGGCGTATATGCGAACCAATTCCCAGCGAAGATTGAATGGGCTGCAGCACCTGTTCCAACCATTGATGGAACGATCAAAGGCGCAAATTCATTCCTTGGTGGTCAATGGCTATCCATCAGCAACACGACCAAAAATGCCGATCAAGCATGGAAGTTCATGCAGTTTATGTATGAAGATGAAGTATTGAAAACATATCACGAAAAAGGCTTCGGCTTGTCGATGGTACCATCTGTATCCTCCGTTGCCAAAAAACCAGAGATCAAGGGCATTGAAGGCTTCTTGCCTAATGGAAATGACGGCACATGGCCGCTTCAACCAACCGTTACGGTTGAAGGCATGAAATACAATGATGCATTCTTCAAATATATGATCAGTGGCGGTAATTTGGATCAGATTATCACAGATCTAAGCAAGCGTTATAACGATGCGTTGGATAAAGCAGTCGCGAAAGGCGATGTCAAAGTAGCGCCGAATCCAAGTTTCGATCCAATGAAACTAATGATGAAATAAGAGCTAATTGAAGAGTATCAAAGCGAGAGTGGAGCTGAAACTCCACTCTCGCGTTCTTCTTAGCGTTAACTAGATTGATAGGGCCCCCGGAAAGTAATCGGACTATACATCGAAGCTTAGCTTCACTTTTTGGGGTAATTGAGGAGGGAATGGGATGAACAGAACACGCCAGATCGGGTTTTCATACTTATTTTTATTTCCAAGCTTTCTACTGACCATGGTGCTGGGCGTCTATCCGATTGCTTGGGCGATTCGCTACATGTTTTATGAGTACAAAGGCTACGCGGCTCCAACGTTTATTGGATTCGATAACTTCAGACGACTCTTCCGGGATACGGAGTACTGGCATTCTGTCATAAATACATTCGTCTATGCAGGTGGAAAGCTCATCATAACACTTCCGTTATGCTTAGCACTTGCCGTTATATTAAATTCCAAGCTGCGTGGACGCAACTGGTTAAGAGCGATCTATTTTATGCCTACGATCATTAGCTCAGCTGTCATGGCTGTCGTCTTTTTTATCATTTTCAATTCGTACAACGGAATTCTTAATCAGTATTTATTAAAGTTTCATATCATCTCTGAAAGAATCGATTGGCTCGGACCTAAGCATGCGATGCTGACAACGATCATCATTGCGGTATGGGGGGCGGTAGGGAACTACATGCTGTTATTTCTAGCTGGTCTTCAAAATATCCCGAATGATGTATACGAAAGCTCGTCCTTGGACGGCGCGAATAAATGGCAGCAGTTCTGGTATTTAACGATTCCGATGCTAGGTCCCGTGTTGCAGATCGTGATCATGCTCGCGATCATCAATTCCCTCAAAGGGTATGAGAGCATTATGGTTCTAACCGAAGGCGGACCTGTAGGGAAGACGGAAGTCATGTATCTCTATGTTTACAAGCTCTTTTTCCCAACACCATCAGGATCTTTTACTGATCAACAATTTGGTTACGGTAGTAGCGTTGGTTTCATGACCGCTGTCATTGTCGGCATCATCACGCTTGTTTATCATCTGATGTCGAAACGCCTAAACAAACTTCAATAGGGAGGAGACTTGAGAACATGGAAGTGACAGAAGCGATACCTGCTGTTCATATAAAGAAAAAAACGCAGTCGTTCTCAGCGGGGAGATGGGGTGGAAGAGCGCTGCTTTGGTTGTTTTTACTGATAACCGCCTTGCTCATCGTTTTCCCAGTCGTTGTGACTTTTTTAGGCTCCTTTATGTCAAATATGGAGATTACCAAGGGGGGCAAGATATTCCCGTCCTCCTGGCATTTTGAAAATTATAAGGAGGCCTGGGTACAGGCCAACTTTGCGAGATTTACTTGGAATAGCTTGTTCCTGAGTGGAGCAACGACGATCGGCGTACTGACCGTAGCCTCCATGGCAGCTTATGTGGTTGACCGTATCAAATTCCCGGGTAAAGCGATCTATGTAGCGATTCAAGCGTCCACGATGTTTATCTCCATTGGCGCAGTCGTGATTAGACCACAGTTCGAGCTGATGGTGAAGTTGCACCTGAATACGAGTTTATGGGGCGTTGTCCTTATTCTGGTTAGCGGACATGCGTATATCTTCTTTATTCTATTAAGCTTTCTGCAGGGTATTTCCCGAGAACTAGACGAAGCTGCACGAATTGACGGCTGCTCTAACGGAGGCATTTTCTGGCGAATTATTTTGCCTCTAATGCGACCAGGACTTGGGGTTGGGGCGTTGTTTACCTTTTGTGGGGCGTGGAATGAGTACTTGCGACCGTTAGTGTTCACGATGACG
The DNA here is from genome assembly GCF_059691995.1 of Paenibacillus sp. J22P169. Taxonomy (NCBI): domain Bacteria; kingdom Bacillati; phylum Bacillota; class Bacilli; order Caryophanales; family Paenibacillaceae; genus Paenibacillus; species Paenibacillus sp. J22P169. The sequence continues at coordinate 174,687 of NZ_JCAUAO010000011.1, forward strand.
AATCCAAAGCTGCAAACGTTGACTGTTGGGTTATCTTATTTGCGGTACGGGACAACAGCTGCGGTTCAAACGCATTATATGCTGGCGGGAGCGTGCTTATCGATTCTTCCGTTGTTGCTGGTTTATATGATTGCGAATCGTTCATTTATGCAAATGACGGCAGGTTCATTGAAAGGCTAGGAGGACTTCTGACCATGGACATCAAGCGTTTAGAGAGACTGCGTAGGAACGCAGGCAATTCGGATTTTCAAGCGGCGATGGGACTGCTAAGAAGGGGTGCGGAAGAAGCGGCGAAGATCACCTTCGCCATTCGCTCCCATGAGCAAGGCGAATGGATGCACTATTATTATTGTGATGAAGATGGGACTCGGCTCACTTTCCAGTGGGACGAGCCCTTTCTTCATCGTTGTTCAACCTGTGGCAAGGAGCGGCAGAGTAAGCGGTTGGATGGGTGCTGGACATCGTTTGCCCATAGCCAGATCGGTCGAGCTGTGTATCACATTGCATTGCTGTACGCGATAGAACCAGATGTGGAACGACTGCAATTCGTTAAATCCTATTTGATGGCATATGCCGATCATTACGAAACGTACGCCATCCATGGGGATATTCCTTATAATGGACCGGGTAAATTATTTGCCCAAACGTTGGATGAAGCGCATTGGATCACGGATCTGGCGCTTGCTTTTGATATGATCCAGGAGCTTCTGACGCCTGATGAGGTTGCTTATATTCGGGCAGGGCTACTGGAGCCCTGTGCTCGCTTTCTCATTGCACATAAAGAGAAGCAAATTCATAATCACTCGGTTTTGATTACCTCAGCGATTGCCGCGCTTGGACTATTGCTCAAAGATAGAAATGTTATGGATGCTGGCTTGGCAGGGGAATATGGCCTGCATGACCAGCTGGAACGCGGGATCTTCGAAGATGGCTTTTGGTACGAGGGGAATGTGCAGTACCATTTCTACGCGTTCAAATCCCTGCTGCACTATGCCTTAATAGCTGAAGGAACACCGTGGGATGTCTGGCAAAAGAAAGCGCTGAAAGCCATGTTCGAGTATCCACTACAGTTGGTTTTGCCGAGCGGCATGATGCCGACGATCAATGATGCAGGGCTTGGGGACCATATCGGCACGTATACGTCGTATTACGAGATTGCTTATGATATTTATGGTGATGGCAAGTATCGCTCACTATTGAATACGGCTTACGGTACAGCCGACGCAGATTCCCGTATGAAAAGCGTTCGTTGTTCGAAGCGAGATTCGATCTATGCCCTGATGTTTGGTCAGGACTTGATTGGACATGTGGAGGAGTCAGACAGGCTTGGAGATGAGGTGCAGCGCACACGCTCTTTGCCAGAGAGCGGACTGACTAAGCTTGTGAATAAAGCTGGTTGGCACGTGATCGTAAAGCATAGCCGTTTCGGCGGTGAACATGATCATATGGATCGATTGGGGATATCCGTCATGCACGGCAGCGTCCCGTTGCTCATTGACCCCGGAACGACAGCGTACGGAATTCCTGCTCATTATGGATGGTTTAAGCACACGTATTCACATAACACGGTGAGTATCGACGGGGCAGATCAGCCGCCACGCGACGGGCATTTGATTCAAATGCATGAAGAGCCTTGGGGCGTATGGCTGGAAACAGCCGTGGATTGGCTAGCTGAGGAATATGTGATGAAAGATCGCATCATCTTGCCTGATGAACTCAATCCTTGGGACAACGACGCCTATCGAGGGGCTCAAATTCGGAGAATTAACGTATTAGGTGAGGATCATCTATTAGATATTGTGCAAGTCACCGTGCCCGTGCCACGCGTGGTTCATTTGACGAATCACTTTAGCGGAACGCTGCTGAGCAATGACGAGGCTATCCATTGGTCCGAGTCGGAAGATCAATTAAGCCGATTAGATCAGCAATGGTTCAAGGAGAAGAAGAAGCTGGAGCAGGATGTTTCGGCATTCGGCTATCAGATGAGTGAGGGAACGTTGGAGCAGCATGTCTGGTGCTCACTGCCATCAAATATATACACCGCATTGACACCTGACAATCCGCCAAGTGGGCAGAGAACATCTTTCATAACTTCCGTTTCTGTTGAACAACGTGTGTTATTTGTGCAAGCCCTGCATTTTGATCCTCGCACGGAGGAGAAGCTTGCGGGGCGACTGGAAGTGGCAGAAATGACTAGCGATACCCTTCAAATATCGTGGAATCATGCGGAATCACAGGCAATTTATAAAATAAAGCTAAATGACGGAAAAGTGTATATTGAGAAGTCGGCTTGATGTCATTATGATACCCATGTGAAGCAATACGAAATAACCTCTCAATCGGGGAAAAGGGTGTGTAAGAACATGAGAAATAAATTGTCATTCCTCAGCTTTTGGTCAATCAACGATGAATTGAATCTGGAACAGCTGCAAGACCAGCTTGACGAGCTCCGTTTAGCGGGGTTGGAGGGTGTTATTTTTCATCCTCGGTTTTATCCCAATAAACCTGTCTATATGAGCGAAGCATATCTGGCCATTCTTTCAGATTTGATTTTATATGCCAAATCCACGGGGATGATCTTCTGGATTTACGATGAAAATGGTTGGCCTTCTGGCACAGCAAGTGGGGAAGTCATCAAAAGGTTACCTGATTCTACCTGTAAGTACGTCAATTGGAGCTCCGATGAGCAGGGAGGGAGACTCGTTTTCGGAGAAACGGCAGCTGTATCCTCCTTAGATCCAGAGGCAACACAAATATTTATTGAGTTCACGCATGAGGGCTATCGCAAAGGCTTGCTTCCCGAAGCTTTTGATTATGTGACAGGCTTTTTCTCCGATGAAGTGGCTTTCCTAGATGGTCATGGGATTACTGTCAAAACAGGCGCGATTCCTTGGGACGATCGATTCCCAACGCTTTATGAAGACAAATATGGGGAAGATTTGCTGCCTCAATTACCATTACTATTTACGAGTGGCGAAGGCTTCGAGAACTTCCGCGTGCGCTACTGGGAAATGTTAACCGATGCCATTGTTACGAGCTTCTATAAACCTGTAGCAGAATGGTGTGCAACGTATGGCAAAAAATTCACGGCTCATGTCAAAGCGGAGGAAAGTCCTTTCTTCCAATTGTCCTACAGCGGTTCAGCGTTTCAAGTGCTGCAACAAGTAGAAACACCGGCCATTGACGCCTTGGAGCGTTTCCCCGGCAATAGCTTTTACCCACGGATTGCTCACTCCGTCGCGATGCAGCAAGGACGTGATGGCGCTCTTGTTGAAGCGATGGGGGGAAGCGGTTGGGGGGTCTCTCCCGAGTCCTTCACCAACTATGTGATGTGGCTGGCAAGTCATGGCGTGGAACATTTCGTGTTCCACTTGAACCAGTTCAAGCTTACCACCCAAGCAGTGCAGGATTGGCCGCCGTCTATGCCAAGCCATCTCACATGGAAGGATGCCTTTCCAGCGCTATTGGCAGCCCTTCAGGAGCAGGCTGATCAGCTGCCGGATTTAAGAGCGAAGCCGGATGTGCTTATCGTAACGCCAACCCGCGGGATTATGGCGAATTTCGATTCGCGTGATGCGATGCAAATGAATGAGCATGACGGGTCGAACATTCCCGCAAGTACAGCAGGAATCCTTAATGCGAAGCTGCTTGCGCTCGTAGAGGCTTGCTACGAGGCAGGGATTCATTACGAGTTGACCGAGGAGCGGGGCATCGAGGAAGCCGGCATTGTCATGGACGGCAAGCTGCGGATTGGCATGCGGGATTACACGCATGTACTTCTAGCAGACGGCTGTCGTTGGCATGACCCAGCGATCGTAGAGCGACTGCGCGAAGCCGGGGTTACGATTTGTGATTCGGAGGATTGGCAGCACGTGCTGCCGTTGAAGGGCCCATCCGTACTAGCCGCTAAGGAAGAGACTGAAGGGGCTCTCGTTACGCAGACATCGTGGATGGCTGAGGTGCCCCAGTGGAATCAGGTCTATGTGGAGCTACAACCACATGAGAAGGGGACGTTGAAAGCTGAAATCAACGTAGACCAGGCAGATTCATTTGGCGGGATGTCACTCTTTTTACATGATGACGTGAGTGCGGTTTGGTTGAATGGTGAGGAATTGAAGGTCATCCCAACGGCAAGTGGCTTCGTAGCGGCTGTTCCAGCAGCGCTTGTAGTGAACATAACGAAGCTATATATCGAAGTAACACCGTTACCAGAGGGAGAAGCTTGCCCCATTGTTTTCTTACGCGGTCAATTCATCGTCACGAGTAAAGCGCCGCTTATCGAGAAGGACGAGCATCAATGGATGCTCGAAGGTCCATTCGAGCTAGCTCCAATGCCATCCGTGATCAACAGTGCTAACTTGATAGCAGCAGGTTTCCCATTTGCAGGATCATCTGTTGCAGTGAAGAAAGCTATACATTTGAACAACGTGGAACATGCAGCCATTGAGCTAACGCATTTATGGGCGGATGCTGCCTTGGTGAAGCTGAATGGGGATGAGCTGGGTTGGTGCTGGGGGCCGAGTTGGTCGGTGCCGCTTCCGCAAGCATTGAAGGAAGGCTCGTATGAGTTAGAGGTTCTGTTATATCCGAGTACATTCAATCTATACGGACCTCATCGTCATGTGGACGGAGACCGTTATTTAACGAGTCCAGACCAGTATAAAGGTGTTAAAAATTTTGCAGACCGTCCAGATGCGCCTGAACAAACGAAGGTGGATTACGCCCATTTCGTCAAATGGGGGATTTCAGGAGACGTTCGGGTACTTCATCAGAAATAAGGTGTCGAATGCCACTTGCAGATACACACTTTCCAACCGTATAAAGTCCTATAGAAAGCTGCCCTCGATATGCCGGGGAATGCGGTACAAAGCTTTGCATTTTCTGTGGTATCTGCAAGATACCTGAGGATTGAAGGCACAAACTTTCGCCCGAATCCGACGGATGCGAATAGCTATCAGATGGCATTCGCTGAGGTTGAAGTGTACTGATTTGTTGGAGACACCCACGTTAGCCTTGGGGCTGATGTGGGTGTTTTTTGTGTGTGGCGTGCGGAGAGTAACACAGTGGTGGGAGGCGAGAGCGAATTGCACAAATAGATGGATTTTTGCTCTTCTGTCAAGAAAGTGGACGTCACTAAGTTAAGCTAACCGCTGGTAGTAGAGCTGCTCGAATTGTGCGGGGGACATGTAACCAATTGTGCTATTCGACCTTG
>NZ_JCAUAO010000012.1:0-175541 GCF_059691995.1 Paenibacillus sp. J22P169
GTAGACGACGAGGTTGATAGGTTCGAGGTGGAAGTGCGGCAACGTATGCAGCTGACGAATACTAATCGGTCGAGGGCTTAACCAAAATTCCTAAGTAAGTACTTTACGTGAGTTTCGTATCTAGTTTTCAGGGAATACTATTCCTGAATCGTATATATATCTTGGAGAGATACCCAAGTGGCTATAAGGGGACCCTCTGCTAAGGGGTTAGACTGCGTAAGCGGTGCGAGGGTTCGAATCCCTCTCTCTCCGCCAGTTCCAAATATATATACACTTTTATGTGGCGGCGTAGCTCAGCTGGCTAGAGCGTACGGTTCATACCCGTAAGGTCGGGGGTTCGAGCCCCTCTGCCGCTACCATAAAACCAAAAACACCAGATGGAGGCTTAGCTCAGCTGGGAGAGCATCTGCCTTACAAGCAGAGGGTCGGCGGTTCGATCCCGTCAGCCTCCACCATATTTACGCCGTTGTAGCTCAACTGGTAGAGCAACTGACTTGTAATCAGTAGGTTGGGGGTTCAAGTCCTCTCGACGGCACCATTTTTGTGGTTTACCTTTTTGTAGCATGGAGCTGTGGTGTAGTGGCCTAACATGCCTGCCTGTCACGCAGGAGACCGCGGGTTCGAATCCCGTCAGCTCCGCCATTTCTTTTACAATTAATGTAGGACATGCTATAAATAATCGTTTGGCTTTGTAGCTCAGTCGGTAGAGCAGAGGACTGAAAATCCTCGTGTCGGCGGTTCGATTCCGTCCAAAGCCATTGAGATGGTTGTATTGCTTAGGCAGTACGGGTATCTCGTATCTGGAGGCTTAGTGAAGTGGCTAAACACGGCAGACTGTAAATCTGCTCTCTTCGAGTTCGGTGGTTCGAATCCATCAGCCTCCATTTTCCCTACGAGTCATTAGCTCAGTTGGTAGAGCACCTGACTTTTAATCAGGGTGTCGTAGGTTCGAATCCTACATGACTCACTTTTATAAGCAAACACACAAGACCGAATGGTCTTTTTTTGTTTTTAGGCTATAAGAAAAAGCATCCCTATAATAAGGATGCTTTTTTATATGCAGTTCTGTTCAGAGCTTGTCTGCGACAGACTGCATTTTTTGTTCCATAGAGGCGGGCTTGTCGCGGCGATCATCGATTTTGATGGACGTGGATACACGCGCAGCACCATGCAAGAAAGGTACCTCGTGGACGGCACGTATGACCTCGAGTAGGCGATCTAATGGGCCTTCCAGAATGGTGCCCATGGGTGTCATTTGGAAGCGGATATCGACGTGTCGCTCTAATTCTTTATGAAGGTCAGCGACATAGCCGCTCAGGCTGGTTGTGGCTGTTCCGATGGGGATGATCGTAAATTCAGCAATGGCCAATGGGAGTACAGCTCCTTCCTTTTATATACTTACTAGTAAGGATAACAATCAGGAGCTGGCAAGGTCAATGATGTAATCGGCTGTTCGTGCGGCTAGAGCCATAACAGTAAGCGTCGGGTTGCCTCCACTGGAGGTGACAAATAAGCTAGCATCGCAAATGAACAAGTTGGGTATGTCATGACTTTGACCATATGAGTTCACCACGGATGTCGTGGGATCATTCCCCATTCGGCAACCACCCATCAGATGTTGTGTATCAGGAACGGTGTAGGTGATCTCGCCGCCAGCAGCACGGAGGATAAGCTTCATATTTTCAACCGCATGATCAAGGAGTTTCAGATCGTTATCACAGTAATTGAAGGTCAGGGAAGCCATAGGCATGCCAAACTGATCTTTTTCCTCGGAAAGTGCGACGTGATTATTCCAAGCGGGCAGAACCTCTCCAACCATTTTGAGACGACCATAGAAGTTGTAATCTTGCATAGCTTGTCTGAAGGACGAGCCCCATAAAGGAGCCTCAGTAGCCTTGCGAATGCCTTCTGCCATCTCAATTGGCCTTGAGCCATGCGCATGTATGGTATATCCACGGACAAAGCCTCTGCGAGGATCTGTCTCATAGAAATCTTGGGTAGATGCTAGCACGGGTGTTCCTTTGTACAATCGGACTTCCTCTTCGAATTTGGCATAAACGTCGTTGCTGCTATGCGTCATAATCGCTCGGCCTACCCATCCGCTGGAATTAGCTAATCCATCGGGGAACTGAGGTGTGGCGGAATGAAGCAGCAAACGAGGTGTTTCCACCACATGCGCGCAGAGGATAACGGTTTTGGCCCGTTGCCGATAGGTCGTGCCTTCGTAGACAAAGAGAACCCCGCAAGCATGTCCATAATCATTAACTTCGATTTGTGTGACTCTGCAGTCTGCAAGAATTTCAGCTCCAGCTTGAACCGCTTTAGGGATATGTACAACCAAGGTGCTAAATTTCGCGTTAGGCATACAGCCTTGAAGACAGAACCCCCGATTGGTACAGGCAGAGCGCCCTTCTAACGGCTTAGAGAGAATAGCTAATGGTGTAGGTGCGGATTGAATTCCAAGGGATTTGCAGCCTTTGTGAAATAAGACAGCATTAGGGCTAAGCGAATCTAGCTCTGGAAAGGGATATGGACCCTGAAAGTTTCCCCAAGGGAAATGCTTAGGGCCGGATACGGAGATTTCTTTTTCGATTCGCGTGTAATAAGGCTCCAGGTCTTTGTAATGAATGGGCCAGTCTTCTCCAACGCCATCAATAGCCTTTGTTTTGAAATCAGATTCATGAAATCGCAGAAAAACGCCAGTAAAGTTCTGAGTGCCCCCGCCAATCCCCATGCCTGATTGATGCTTACCTGTAACGAATGGCTGAGCAGCATCGACAAGGCGCGTATCCTCCCAAGCTAATCGTTTCATACTGAGCTCGTCACTGGCAAAATCCCTCTTTGGATCACGCCAAGGCCCTGCATCAATGACCACTACACCGAGTCCGGCTTCGCTGAGCTCTTTGGCTAGAACGCCCCCAGCAGCACCTGCTCCAACGATGACAATATCCACGGTTTCATCTTCATAGCGCCACTTCATGATCGTTTCACAGCCTCCCAAGACTCTAATTGACCAGGACTGTTAAGTGAGTATCCGCGTGGATAAGCAGGTCCTCCGAAACCAATTTCGGACCAAACCAAAGGATGAGCATAGTAAGCTTCAACACTCAGTTGAAGAAGCTTCTGAAATAAGATTTTCTGGGGGATGCCATCCCAATTTTTCGTTGGTGGATAGCTATCGTTGCTGATTTGAAGCATAATGCTGCGTTGGTTCGTTTCATCTAATTGAAAGAAAGGCTGACTATTCGCGATCCATCCCGTTTCGTCAATCGCTTTAAGACCTTGACGTAAAAGAATTCGAATCGGAGGCGTGCCCACTTTTCGTTGTCCTTCACCTTTATTGTCCGATAATACCTGATCGATATGGTTAATAACGTATTGAATGATTTCTCCGCGATGATCGTCCATAAGCAGTGAACACCAGGCCCGAAGATTTTCAGCTTCAACGAATGTTAAATAGCCATAATCATGTTCACGAACAAGCCGAGCAGTCACAATGGATCTGGTATGTACATCCCATTCCTTGTTTTCTTCCATGACATCAAAAGTTGGATAATGATTATGTTCTTTCATGCTTATCACCTCCACAGCTAGCGAGAATAAAAACTCAAAAAGTGTTACTACAATTATTTCCAAATCCACGGAGAATATGATGGTGGCCAATAGGATGTTGAATTCATCACGAAATGAAGGAATTGGCACCATTGCCAATGTCATGGATGTTAGGAAATATTTTAGGAATGAAAGTCTTTTCATTACCATGGTAATCTTGTACTAGTAACTGAGAAGTTTTCCATATTACCCAATTCACCTAATTCACCCAAGAGAGCATGTACAGGAGGATATACAATGTTAAAGAGTCTTGCACACCGCACACTAGGAATCACTGCTGCGATCACAATCGCATTATCAGCAACAACTGCTGTTTCCGCGTATGCCGCGAATGATGATATGGATGCCGTTTCTTTGGCCAAAAAAATGGTTGGTGTAGATTACTCCAAAAGTAATGAGAAACCATCTGCAGGGTTTGATTCGTCTGGACTGATCTATTATGTCTATGAAACGTTAAATTACACAGTGCCCAGAACATTAGCGGGTCAATTCAACATGAAATCAACGAAAATTACGAAAATAGATAAAGCTGAGCCAGGTGACATCTTGTTCTTTGGTAGTGGTTCAAAGCCAACATTTGCTGGGATCTATGTGGGTCAAGGCAAGATGGTCATGGCATCCCAGAGCAAAGACGAAGTTGTTACTCGCAATGTAAGTGAGCTTAAGGGCAGCTTTATTGGTGGAAGAAGTATTCTTTCAGCTAAGGATCGTTTGAAAGCCGAGTTAATCCTAACTGCACAGAAATACCTAGGAACGCCATATGTGTTTGGTGCCAAATACGGTCAGACTAAAACGATGGATTGCTCTTCTTTCACAAAAACAGTGTTTGCTGCATACGGAATTACACTGCCGCGTGTGTCTCGCGACCAAGCTAAGGAAGGTGTATTTGTTAGCAAAAGCAATTTGCAAACCGGGGACTTGGTTTTCTTTACAACGCCTGATTCAGGTAAAAACATTGGACATGTCGGTATTTATGTTGGTGACGGCATGATGATTCATACGTATGGTGAAGGTGGCGTCAAATTTACCTCGATTAATAAAGAATGGTGGGCAGATCACTATGTGACGGCTCGTCGTGTAATCAAATAGACCGTCTTACATAAGGGCCCTCTTGTCAATCTGGACAGGAGGGTTCCTTTCGATTCACAGGAATAGTCAGACATATGGTACAATTGGTACAATAGAGAGAAAAATATAGAAGATGCTATAGGCAATAAGGAGTGAAGGCAGATGATTTGGGAGCATGTCAAAGAGCGATTGGAAGCGGTTTTACAGTCGCCAATACAGATAAGCCTGATACCTGAGTCCGAATGGCACCAGCTTGTGGAGGATCAGGGAGAGCGCCACGAAGGATTTAGTCGAAGCGTTAACCGGAGCCAAGAAGTTCTTTTCTTTGTTTCTCAGGAGCATAAAGAGGTTCGTGTCCTGCAGATGGATGGGAGTAAGCTTACTACGTCAGAACGCAAACTCGTCGAACTTACGATTGAATCTAAGCAAACATTAGAGAAGAAGCAATTCGGCTCTTATCTGTCGGAAGATGAAAGAAAGTCTAACCAATTAAGAGAGTGGCTGCTGCAGCAAATGGAGCGTGGCACTAGCCATGCTGAGTTACCTGATGCGCTTGCCTCGCAATCGTCGTTGTATTCTACCAAAATTCCGCTACTGTTGTACGGGGACTATCCTCAGAATCAGCGAGTTTCCTATACGGAGCTTAAGAAGCTGTTGGAATCATTTTTCGAGGCGGAGATTATTCTGATTCCTTTACTGGAAAAGGAGTGGTTGATTTTAGCGCCAGAGGTCCTTATTACTAGCGGCAGCGAAGAACGTGATGGAGATGAGGAAGAAAGCGTTGAGCAAACGCTCGATGCACTAGGCTCAGGTTTATATGAGATGTTAGCGAATGAATGGGTAGGTGAATGCCACTTAGCGATAGATTTCCCTGTGAAGCCGGCGAAGTCTATGTTTGCCACCGTGCTTAAGCTGCGTGAGACCATTATGCTGGGCCGTTCCTTCCATGTAGGCAGCTTTATTCATTTGCGTTGGGAGCTTCGTCTAGAGAAATTGCTGCACCTTATTGAGGAAGAGGAGAAAACCGATTTCCTAGAGCAGGTGCTCCGCGGCACGGATCATGTGCTGGATAGTGAGACGGTAACGACGCTGGAGCATTTCTTCACACTAGACTGTAATGTCAGTGAAACAGCGAAGAAGCTGTATATTCATCGAAATACTTTATTATATCGGCTGGACAAGTTCAAGAACGAGACAGGACTGGATGTTAGAACGTTTAATCATGCAGTTTTGGTACGTTTGGCCTTGCTATTGTACAAAGTAACGAAAAGAAAGTGATTTTTTTGTAGGGATTGTGCATAGTCAGTCCGCCGTTCGTAGGGTAAGATGTGTATATAGAAATGTTGATAAATAAAGCATTTGAACGATAAATTGTAGGGGGAATGAAATCATGGCAGGCGTACGTTTAAATCATATCGTTAAAAGATATTCTGGTGCAGAAGAATCAACAGTTAAAGATTTCCATCTTGAAGTTGCTGATAAAGAGTTCGTAGTACTTGTTGGTGCATCCGGTTGCGGAAAATCCACAACTCTTCGTATGATCGCAGGCTTAGAGGAAATCACTGAAGGTGAACTTTACATCGGAGACCGCCTTGTAAATGACGTAGCTCCAAAAGATCGCGATATCGCGATGGTATTCCAATCCTACGCTCTTTATCCGCATATGACTGTTTATCAAAACATGGCATTCGGATTGAAACTTCGTAAATTCAAGAAAGCTGATATCGATGCTCGTGTTCGCGAAGCAGCGAAAATTCTAGATATCGTTCACTTGCTTGATCGTAAGCCAAAAGCTCTTTCCGGTGGTCAACGTCAACGTGTTGCCTTGGGTCGTGCGATTGTTCGTGAGCCACAAGTATTCTTAATGGATGAGCCGCTTTCCAACTTGGATGCGAAACTTCGTGTACAAATGCGTGCGGAAATCACAAAACTTACAAAACGTCTTGGTGTTACAACAATCTACGTAACGCATGACCAAATCGAAGCTATGACAATGGGTGATCGTATCGTTGTTATGGATAAAGGTATTATTCAACAAGCTGCTACACCAGAAGAAATCTACAACTTCCCAGTTAATATGTTCGTTGCTGGATTCATTGGATCCCCATCCATGAACTTCATGTCCGGAACATTGACATCTGAAGGTGGCGGAATTTTCTTCAAAGCAGGTTCCGTAAATGTAGAAGTTCCAGCTGGTAAAGCACAAGTTCTAAAAGACAAAGGATTTGTTGGCAAAGAAGTGATTCTGGGAGTTCGTCCAGAAGATATTCACGAAGAGCCAGTATTCTTGGAAGCTTCCCCGAACACAGTATTCAACGTTAACGTTGAATTGACTGAGAATTTGGGTCACGAAATGTACTTGTACTTGAACGGTATCGGCGCTAACACTGTAATCGCTCGTGTTGACGGTCGTTCCGGAATCAAAGAAGGTACAAACGTTAAATTGGCACTAGACATGAACAAAGTTCATTTCTTCGATAAAGAATCAACACTTTCCATCTTGGTTAACCCAAACCTATAGGATTGTACTGAAAGGCCAGCCGTTATCGGCTGGTTTTTTTGTTTATTTTGAGCTTCAAGAACACAGTAGTTGATTTCAATTAGGTATTCCATTACGATGAAACTATTGGAAGCCTGCGTGCTACAAGGGCAAGCACATGGTACATAAGCAAATTCGAAGGAGTTAGGACAATGGCCAAAAAGGTAAAGGTTTCCGAAATGATGGAACAGCTACATATGGAAGTGTTAGCAGGTGAAGGCGGGTTAAAGCGTCCGATTACAACAGGGGACCTGTATCGTCCTGGTCTTGAGATGGCTGGGTATTTCAATTACCATCCCAAAGAGCGTATTCAAATGCTGGGAAAAACAGAAATAACGTTTATAGAAATGTTGACGACTGGCGTTCGAAGAAATCGGGTTGAGCAGCTATGTGCCCCTGAAGAAACGCCATGTATTATTGTAACGCGAGGACTTGACGTTCCCGTTGAATTGCTCGAAGAGGCGACCAAACGTGATCTGCCGGTGCTTCGTACACAGCTTTCAACGACGATTTTCGCAAGTCGATTAACAGGCTTTCTCGAAAACAAGCTTGCTCCTAGCACGACCATTCATGGCGTACTTGTTGATGTGTATGGGGTAGGTATGTTGATTACTGGAAGCAGTGGGATCGGGAAAAGTGAAACAGCCCTTGAGCTTGTGAAAAGAGGACACCGACTCATAGCGGATGATGCAGTAGAAATAAGGCAAAATGGAGATAAAGTGTTGACGGGTAATGCGCCAGAGCTGATTCGACATTTGCTGGAGATCCGCGGCGTAGGTATCATTAATGTCATGACGTTATTCGGCGCAGGCGCGATTCGTAATGTGAAGAAGATCTCGGTAGTGGTTAAATTGGAAAATTGGCAGCAAGAGAAGCAATATGATCGTTTGGGCTTGGATGAGGAGTTAACACGAATTATTGACACCGATTTGCCGCTCGTTACGATACCCGTACGACCAGGCCGAAACTTAGCGGTCATCGTAGAGGTTGCGGCGATGAATTATCGCTTAAAACGTATGGGCTACAATGCGGCGCTGCAGTTTACGAATAAATTGACGGAATCGTTGAATGAAGATTTTGAGGATTTTGATTGACCACATAGGAAAGTATAAGTTTTCGGTTCCTGAAAACCGCTTTCCTATTGGCGATAAAACCAACATTTGAACGAGGTAGCTCATCCATGAATGGCCTCGATAAAGGTTTTCTCATAGCTCGTGTAGGGCTCATAAACTAAGGGAGTGAAACTATGTTAGAAAGTGTTGCGTTCTCCCTCGGACCGATTCATGTCCGATGGTATGGCATTATTTTAGGTACAGCAGCATTAATAGGTTTAATGTTGGCAATCAGAGAAGGAAAGCGATTCAAAATCGTGCCAGACTTCTTCATGGATTTATTGTTAATTGGGGTTCCTTCTGCCATTATTGGGGCTAGAATTTATTATGTTGCCTTCCAATGGGCTGATTATAAGGACAATTTATGGGAAGTATTCATGATATGGCACGGTGGGATTGCGATTTATGGCGCACTGATTGGTGCTATTATCGGTACATCATTCTACATTCGGGCGAAGGGATATAATTTCTTCCGTATTGCCGATATTCTAGCGCCAGGTCTGATTGTCGGACAAGCGATCGGCCGTTGGGGTAATTTCATGAATCAAGAGGCTCACGGGGGCCCTGTAGAGGAGTCATTTCTGAGAGATAGCCTGCATTTGCCGAACTTTATCGTGAATCAAATGAACATTGAAGGTACGTTTTACCACCCAGCGTTTCTGTATGAGTCGATTTGGAGTTTTGCAGGGCTGTTAGTTTTATTCTGGCTTCGCCGTAGACCTTTCTTAAGGGCAGGCGAGCTATTTCTAAGTTATTTCATCTGGTATTCCATTGGCCGTTTCTTCATTGAAGGGATCCGTACTGACAGCTTGGACATCACGGGACCAGGTTGGTTAGCTTCATTGATGAATGCGTTATGGTCACCTATGAAAGTCGTGTTTGAACCAGGTGTGCTGACGTATGGAGGGAATATTCGATTCTCCCAACTGCTTGCACTGCTGATTGTCATTGCAGCCGTGACTATGATAATTATTAGAAGGAAAAAAGGTTACTCGGATATGCGGTATTCGGATCCGATTGAATCGACGCTAGCGCTGGATAAAAACAAAGTAATTAAAGAGGAAGAGACAGATAAAGGAGTTAACTATGATTCAAACCGTACTATTTGATTTGGATGGCACGATTGTCGATACGAATGAGTTGATTGTGCAATCGTTCTTGCATAGCTTGGAGGGCGAAACGCCGGAGCCTGTTAGTCGGGAGCTGATTATTCCCAATATGGGGCGTCCGTTAGTGGAGCAGATGGAGTTTTTTACAGGGAGAAAAGAAGTTGAAGCACTCATTACAAAATATCGTACGTTCAATTTAGCGAAGCACGATGAACTTGTGAAAGAATTTCCGAACGTGCGTACGGTAATGGCGAAGCTTCATGAAAAAGGTATCAAAATCGGTATCGTGACAAGTAAAATCAGACTTACTACACTGATGGGACTTAAACTTTGTGGGTTAGATGCTTTCGTCAGCGTTATTGTGACAGTGGATGATGTAAAAGAGCCAAAGCCGAGTCCTGAGGGCATCTTTGCAGCGCTTAAAGAACTAGGGAGCTCAGCTGAAGAAACAATGATGGTAGGCGATAGCCATTATGATATTGAGGCTGCTCAGAACGCAGGAGTTACTTCTGTCGGTGTATCCTGGTCTTGGAAGGGGCGCTCCTATTTAGAGCAGTACAACCCGGATCATATTGTCGGTGATATGTTTGATCTGTTGCCGTTAGTTGGGATATCGTCGGATGTGAAGGCTGATTGAGGCAGACAGAGAAGTATCCAGTAGACGGCCCGAACGCACTATGGCAAATTTACCAAACCGTAAGTAAGTGGAAGGCAATGCGAAATTTCATCTTTATTCAAATCACGCGATATTCGCCTTCCTTGCGTTTGAAAAACTGGATTTATCGTCGTATGCTAGGAATGACGGTTGGTGAGCACTCGGCATTTGCCTTAATGGTGATGGTGGATGTGTTTTTTCCAGAGAGGATTCATGTTGGAAGTAATACGATCATTGGCTATAATACGACGATTCTGGCGCATGAGTATTTAACGAAGGAATATCGGCTAGGCGACGTACGGATTGGATCCCACGTAATGGTTGGGGCTAATACCACAATTCTACCTGGTGTGACAATTGGTGATTACGCGATTATTGGCGCGGGCTCCATTGTTCATAAGGACGTGGCCCCACATAGTTTTGTGGCGGGCAACCCGATGCAGGTTATTCGATCGGGCAGTGCGTAATAGATAGATGATAGTTACGGTGGGCTCAACGTCTTATGATGTTGGGTCCATTTTGTTGTTGTGCTTGGAAAACGAACGCTATGATTTCATCACTTGTTATAACAGAATTTCAAGAAAACGACTAATAAAAATGACAGATTGGGAATAGTAAAGACGCAGTGAAATTATAGGTAAAGGGAAGGTGTCGGTTAAGTGCAGCAATGGAATCGTAGTAAAAACGTAGATGTGAAAAAAGGTAACTTTGGATGGTCTATAAGAAAGCGTGTTGGTACAGCAGTGCTAGCGCTCATGCTGCTTTTAGCCTTGCCAACCACGAGTTTGGCCGTAGGTAAGCCAGCAAATGGACCAGATGTTTTCGTTATCCAAGGGATGCTGAAATCACTGGGTAGCTATTCTGGTGATATTAACGGTTACTACGATGATGCGACAGTTCAGGGTGTCAAATATTTTCAAAAAAAACATGGATTGCCGGTAACTGGTGCGGTTGATAATCGTACACTCGAGTCGATTACCTATGGCTATCTGAAACTTAAAGGTGTTGGTCAAGGCCGCGGTAAAGGCGGAGGCAAGGGACAAGGTGGCGGTAATGGCGGAGGCGGAGGCCAAGGTCAGGGCGGCGGTAATGGCATTGGCGGAGGCAAGGGCCAAGGTGGCGGTAATGGCATTGGCGGAGACCAAGGTCAAGGCGGCGGTAATGGCATTGGTGGAGGCCAAGGTCAAGGCGACGGTAATGGCATTGGTGGAGGCAAGGGTCAGGGTGGCGGTAATGGCGGAGGCGGAGGCCAAGGTCAAGGCGGTGGTAATGGCATTGGCGGAGGCAAGGGTCAAGGTGGCGGTAAAGTCGAAGGTGGAGGAAACGGCGGAGGCCAACAAGGGCCAAGTGCGACTCAAACACCGGGGCCAAACGGTGGAGCAACGCCAGCACCTAACGGTGGAGCAACGCCAGCACCAAATGGTAATGGTAACGGTAACGGTAATGGAAATGGTCAAAACGGACAAAAACCTATGCCAAATGGAAATGGAAACGGAAATGGTCAATATCAGTCACCAAATGGCAACGGTAATGGTAATGGGCTGAATGGAAGTCAAGCGCCGAATGGCGGCAAAACACCCAATGGGCCAGTAGAGGAAGATTAATCAGTTCTAGTTAGACATTTTGAAGAAGGCATGCTGCCTCGACAGCATGCCTTTTTACTTCTTCGAATACAGTTGACGCGGAATGGGTTAATATGCCATTCTTAAATCGAATTTCATAAATGAATGGTGTCAAATATAATCTGCAAAATGAGGCGCTGCACAGGACGTTGATGATTGACGCTCTTTAGGATACGTGTTAAAATAGCCGTACATTCTTTATTTTGGTAGTATGGTAGCACGTTAACGCACTAAAGCGATTCGAGATATGATAAATAAAGATAACGATTATACTCCTACTTATTGAGGTGAGACGGTGTCGAAGCCAAAAGTATTTGAAAAGCCGTTAGGCGCGAAAGATTATTTGCCTGATGCGGTTACGAAACTCAGAAATATAGAATTCCGTGTATTGGCCTGTATGGGACGCTGGGGTTACAACCAGATTATTACACCTACACTTGAATATTACGATACAGTTGGCGTTGCAAGCTCCACAGAGGATAAGAAGCTGTTTAAGCTCCTAGATCGCAAGGGGAAAACGCTCGTTTTGCGTTCAGAACTAACGGCTCCTATTGCGCGTGTAGCTTCTTCGCTTTTAAAGGAACAAGCATTTCCACTCCGTCTTTCTTATCATTCGAATGTTTTTCGTTCGATTGAAGAAGAAGCGGGCCGGGATTCAGAGTTCTATCAGACTGGTGTTGAACTGATCGGTGATGAGTCATCAGAAGCTGATGCAGAGGTTGTGGCACTCGCGATTGCTTCACTGCAGGCAGCTGGCGTAGAGAAATTCAAGATCGCACTTGGTCATGTTGGTTTTCTGAATGGATTATTCCAAGAAACATTGGACGGGCGCACAGAGGCTCAGCTTGCCTTGAAAGAGCATTTGCTTAGCCGTGATTACGTAGGGTACCGGGAAGCTATTAAGACACTATCCCTAGCGCCTGATGTTGAGCGTGAGCTAAATGGTGTGCTTAGGCTTCGTGGCGGTGACGAGATCTGCGAGCAAGCTCGGATGGTTTCTCAGCATCCAATTGCTCAGGATGCGATTCGACATCTTTGTGAAGTCTGGGATGTTCTGAAGGCGTATGGCGTGAGTGAGCATGTTGTGATTGATTTAACGATGATTGGAGATTTCTCCTACTATACAGGCATGACGTTCGAAGGGTATGCGGCTGATTTGGGCTTCCCTGTTTGTAGCGGAGGTCGTTACGATAACTTGCTGAGTCAGTTTGGACGTCCAGCGCCAGCGACAGGATTCGCGCTCAAAACGAATCGAATCCTTGAAGTAATAGGTAAGGAGCAGGTGAAGCAACCGAGACGTGTGCTCATTGCCTACGATGCTGAGCATCGTGAGGAAGCATTGCAGCTTGCTAAGACTATGCGAAACGATGAAACTGATGAGGCGATTGTGGTTATCACACAACTTATTACGAATGCTCAGACCAATGATCTGGATAAAGCGGGATATGCCGAAGTCATTAAGTTAATAGCGGAATAACCTCTCAGCGAGATGAGGGAAGTTTGGAGGAGGTTGGAACGGTGGATGACATTCTTAAAGTAGCGATGCCGAAAGGCCGTATTTATAAACAAGCAGCGAAAATGTTTACGCAGGCAGGATTGCCCATCCCTGAGGATTTAGAAGAAGGCCGACGTTTAATTATCCCTGTGCCAGGGGCGAAAATGGAGTTTATTTTAGCCAAGCCAGTGGACGTTCCTACGTATGTAGAGTACGGCGTTGCCGATATCGGGGTTGTAGGTAAGGATGTTCTGATGGAAGAAAATCGGAATGTTTACGAATTGTTGGATCTAGGAATCGCTCGATGCCGTATGTCGGTGATTGGGCTGCCGGATTGGAAACAGGTTATCAACCCGCGTGTTGCGACCAAGTATCCGAATGTAGCCTCACAGTATTTCCGTGAGAAAGGACAACAAGTAGAAGTGATCAAGTTGAACGGTTCTATCGAGCTGGCCCCCTTGATTGGACTAGCTGACCGCATCGTAGATATGGTCGAGACGGGTCAGACATTGAAGGAAAATGGCCTTGTGGAGCAAGAGGAAATTTTTCAAATTACGAGCCGCTTAATTGCGAATCGTGTGAGTTACCGGATGAAGAATGACTCCATCCAACGGTTGTGCGATATGCTGCAGGCGGTACTGCCAACAGTTAAACTATAGCATTAGTTAGTAAAATGAGAGGATGATGAAGATGCGGATTATGCCCGCCTCCGAATTTCAATTAAACCGCGAGGTCGAATACGGCTCACCCGAGCAAAATGAGTCCGTCCGCCGCATCATCGATGAGGTGCGGCAGGACGGCGATACCGCGCTGCGGAGCCTAGCGAAGCAGTTCGACGGCGTCGACGTCGCTGAGCTTCGCGTCAGCGACGAAGAGATCCAAGCGGCGTACGCGCAAGTCGACGCCGCGTTCCTGGCGGCGCTTCGTCAAGCCGCCGCTAACATTCGTGCGTTTCATGAGAAGCAGAAACGCAACTCATGGATGGACCTGCAGCCGGACGGCAGTCTGCTGGGCCAAATCATCCGACCGCTGAAGCGGGTCGGATTGTACGTGCCCGGAGGGAAGGCGGCGTACCCGTCCTCCGTGCTCATGAACGCCATCCCTGCGATCGTCGCAGGGGTACCGGAGATCGCGATGGTGACGCCGCCGTCCACCGCGGGCGAAGAAGGCATTAACCCGCATATCCTTGTGGCAGCAGCCGAAGCGGGTGTGAAAGAGATCTACCGCGTAGGCGGGGCGCAGGCGATTGCCGCGTTGGCCTACGGGACAGAATCGATCGCGCCGGTCGACAAAATCGTCGGCCCTGGCAACATCTACGTCGCGCTGGCGAAGCGCTTCGTGTTCGGCGTCGTCGATATCGACATGATCGCCGGACCAACAGACATTGTCGTGCTCGCCGACGAGCACGCCGATCCTGAGTACGTCGCGGCCGATTTGCTGGCGCAGGCCGAACATGACGAGATGTCACCGTCGATTCTGGTGACACCTTCACGTGAGCTAGCCGAAGAAGTTCGGCTAGAGCTGTGGCGGCAGCTGGATGTACTGCCGAAGAAAGCCATTGCCGCCGTCTCGACAGCGACGAAAGGCGCGATCTTGCTTGTCGACTCACTCGACGAAGGCGTGGACGTCATCAATCGCTTGGCGCCGGAGCACTGTGAGCTGCTCGTTCAGGATCCTTTCACGTGGCTGCCACGTATTGAAAATGCTGGTGCCATTTTCCTAGGCGCCTACAGCACAGAGCCTGTCGGCGATTATTTCGCCGGACCGAACCATGTGCTGCCGACGAATGGCACAGCAAGATTCTCATCGCCACTGAATGTGGACGATTTCCTCAAAAAATCAAGCGTCATTCACTATAGCAAGGAAGCATTACTCGCGAACGGAGACATGATTATGACGCTGGCTCGAAATGAAGGGCTGGAAGGTCATGCGCGTGCGGTTGAGATCAGACTTAAAAAGGAAGGGAAGTTGACCTAGATGGCAGAACAGGATCAAGTAAGAACGCGTTCAGCGAGCGTAGCTCGTAAGACCAATGAAACGGATATCAAGCTCTCCTTTGAAGTAGATGGTACGGGAGTTTCTGAAATACAAACAGATGTTCCATTCTTAAATCATATGCTGGATTTGTTCACGAAGCATGGTCACTTCAATTTGAAAGTGGATGCCAAAGGCGATATCGAAATCGATGATCATCACACAGTTGAAGACATCGGGATTTGTCTAGGTCAAACACTGCGTGAAGCGCTCGGTGACAAAAGAGGCATCAAACGCTATGCGAGCGTATTTGTCCCGATGGACGAAGCGTTGGCTCAAGTTGTGATTGATATCAGCAACCGTCCTCATTTTGAATACCGTGCTCAGTATCCGACATTGAATGTTGGCAGCTTCGAAACACAGCTGGTGCATGAATTCCTCTGGAAGTTCGCGCTTGAAGCACGTATTACTTTGCATGTTATCGTTCACTACGGACAAAACACACATCACATGATTGAAGGCGTGTTTAAAGCGTTAGCTCGTGCGCTGGATGAAGCAACTTCGATTGATCCTCGTGTGCAGGGGGTTCCTTCGACGAAGGGAGTGCTGTAGGCATGATCGCCATTATTGATTATGGAATGGGTAATTTACATAGTGTGAGCAAAGCGGTTGAAAGGCTCGGCTATGAAGCGGTTGTCACAGGGGATCCAGCGCAAATTCTGGCGGCAGAAGGTGCGATCCTTCCTGGCGTCGGCGCATTCGGTGATGCGATGGAGCATCTGCGTGAAACAGGTCTGGATGAGGTTGTGAAGCAGTATGCAGCGTCTGGTAAGCCTATGATCGGCATTTGCTTAGGTATGCAGCTGTTGTTCACGAGCAGTGAAGAGCACGGTCAACATGAAGGTCTAGGGCTACTGCCTGGGTCTGTCGTTCGTTTCCGCGGCGAATACAAGGTGCCGCATATGGGATGGAACCGCTTGAGCTATAAGCAGAGTGAGAGCCCTATTTTCAACGGGATTGAGGAAGGGCATGTGTATTTCGTACACTCCTACCATGCGAAGCCGGAGCGGGAAAGTGATTTGTTGGCAGTAACGGACTACTATCAGCCGGTAACGGCCATTGTAGGTCGTGACAATGTCTACGGCATGCAGTTCCATCCTGAAAAAAGCGGAGATATCGGTATGCAGCTGTTGGGCAATTTTTTGACCCTGTGTAAATAAGGTGGAAATAGTCTCAAGGAGGTGCTGAGCATGTTAGCCAAAAGAATTATCCCTTGCCTCGACGTCAAGGATGGGCGAGTGGTGAAAGGCGTGAATTTCGTGAATTTACGTGATGCTGGTGATCCGGTTGAGCTTGCGGCGATTTATGATAAAGAAGGTGCGGATGAGCTTGTGTTTCTCGATATTTCGGCTTCGGTTGAAGGGCGAGCAACGATGGTTGAGGTCGTTCGTCAGACAGCAGGAGAGATTACGATCCCATTTACAGTAGGTGGCGGGATTTCAAGTGTTGATGATATGAAACGTCTCCTTCGCGCAGGCGCGGACAAAATTGGGATTAACACGGCAGCGGTGCTCAATCCTCAGCTCGTTTCCGATGGTGCGCGGAAGTTCGGTTCCCAGTGTATTGTGGTAGCCATTGATGCGAAGTTCAATCCCGAATGGGGCGAGTGGGAAGTGTATACCCATGGTGGACGCAAACCGACAGGCATCAAAACATTGGAATGGGCGAAACGCGTGGAAGAGCTTGGCGCAGGCGAAATTCTACTGACGAGCATGGATGCGGACGGAACGAAGGATGGTTTTGATCTTAAGCTGACACGTGCGGTATCCGAGCTTCTGACGATTCCTGTGATTGCTTCTGGCGGAGCGGGAAAAGCGGAACATTTCTATGATGTGTTTACCGAAGGCAAGGCCGATGCGGGTCTTGCAGCGACGATTTTTCACTATAAAGAATTAACGATAGACGGGGTCAAGGCAGACCTGAAAGGTAAAGGGGTTGAAATTCGATGACATTTTCAGTGGATCAAATTAAATACGACGCGCAAGGACTTGTACCTGCCATCGTGCAAGATGCAGTAAGTAAAGAAGTGCTGATGTTGGCATACATGAACAATGAGTCTTTGCAGCGCACGATTAAAACGGGGGACACGTGGTTCTGGAGCCGTTCACGCAATGAGCTTTGGAATAAAGGAGCAACGTCCGGTCATACGCAAAAGGTAAAAGCACTTCGCTACGATTGCGACGCGGATACGCTATTGGTTCTAGTTGAACAAGTGGGACCTGCTTGTCACAATGGTTCGTACACTTGCTTCACTTCGAACATTGCAGTGGAAGGATCAACAGAAGAAGCTGCACCTGCTACTGGCGGCGATCGTTTCGCTATTTTAGCTGAACTAGAAGCTGTTATAGCTTCCCGAGACGCAGAGCGTCCTGAGGGCGCGTATACGACTTACCTTTTCGAAAAAGGGGTCGATAAAATCCTCAAAAAAGTGGGCGAAGAAACGGCGGAAGTCATTATTGCAGCTAAAAATAAAGACAATGAAGAGCTTCGTTATGAAGCGAGCGATCTTATTTTTCACTTAATGGTGCTTTTACGTAATAATAAATTGCCATTGGATGATATTATGAAAGAGCTGGCTAATCGGCACGTCAAAAAATAAAGTAAACGACCTGGAGTGAATTCACGATGTTGATTGATTATCATACACATCATGTGCGCTGCGGTCATGCCTCTGGGGAACTGGAGGAATACGTCAAACGCGGCATCGAGATCGGGCTTACCCAGTTGGGGCTTTCTGATCATATGCCGCTTTTGCATGTCGATCCGCAAACGTATTGGCCAGAAATGGCAATGCCGATGGAAGAGCTTCCGCGATATGTGGAAGAATGCCTTTATCTGAAAGAGAAATACAAGGATCAGATTGACATTCGTGTCGGTCTGGAAGGCGACTATGTCGAAGGCTACGAAGCTGAAATCGCCGCCATCATTCAAGCTTATCCTTGGGATTACGTGATTGGTTCGGTTCATTTCCTAGGCGAGTGGGATATTTCTGATTTTAGACAGCTGGCAGGTTGGGAAGGTAAGGATATTTTTGCTGTTTATACCCAATACTACGAGGCAGTGAAGAAAGCAGTCCGGACCGGACAGTATGACTATATCGGTCATATCGATATGATCAAACGGTTTGGTTATATGCCAGATCGCGATACGTGGGAGTTGGAGAAGTCAGCCTTAGATGCCGTGAAGGAAGCGGGGCTAGCGATCGAGCTGAATGCTTCGGGCCTGCGCCATCCGTGTAAAGAGATGTTCCCAAGCCGTCGTATGCTGGAATATTGCCATAAGGTGGGAATTCCCGTAACGCTCGGCTCGGACGCGCATCTCCCGGAACGGTTGTCTCAGTACCTGGATGAGGCAAGGGAGCTATTAAAAACGATTGGATTTAACGAAATAGCCACATTTTCTGCTCGAAAACGACATCTTGTGACTTTTTAAATCCGACACGTATCATGTATAATGAGTAGGACTATATAATCTATTTAATGAACCTTCGGAGGTAACCATTAACCATGCATAGCGACAATGTTAAAATTTTTTCCGGATCTTCGAATCCGAAGCTCGCGGAAAGTATTTGTAAAGAGCTCGGCCAGCCGCTAGGACAAATCAAATTATCGCGTTTCAAAAGCGGAGAAATTTATTGCCTTTACGAAGAAACGATTCGTAACTGTGACGTGTTTCTGGTACAAACCTTCTCCCATCCGATTAATGAGCATATGATGGAGCTTTTGGTCATGATGGATGCGGCGAAAAGAGCATCTGCAAAAACGATCAACCTTGTCATCCCTTACTATGGTTACTCTCGTCAAGAACGCAAAGCAGCTCCGCGTGAGCCGATTTCTGCTAAATTAGTTGCTGACTTGTTCAGTGCAGCAGGCGCGACGCGTGTTGTTACAATTGACCTACATGCGCCAGCGATCCAAGGCTTCTTCAATATCCCAGTGGATCACCTGACAGCGCTTGACCTCATTAGTGATTGCATTAAGAGAAAAAATTTACCGAATCCTATCATCGTATCGCCAGATGCGGGACGTGCTACAACAGCTGAGAAAATGGCTAACATTCTCGATGCGCCATTCGCGATGATGATTAAGAAACGCCCAGAGCACAACGAATCCGTGATCACTCACGTGATTGGTGATGTAGCTGGACGTACGCCGATTATTATCGAGGATCTGATCGATACAGGTACTACGATCGTTAATGTCGTGGAAAGCCTAAAAGAACGCGGTGCGCTTGATGTTTACATCTGTGCTACACACCCTGTATTCTCTGGACCAGCGTTGCAACGTTTGGATCACCCTAGCATTAAAGAGGTTATTATTACGGATTCCATCGCGATTCCAGAGGGGCACTCTGACAAGTTTAATGTGCTTTCAGTTGCACCTTTATTGTCCGATGCGATTCGCATTATTACAGATGGCGGGTCCCTATCCTCCCTATTCAAATACGGCGGCGTTTAAGCGGAATATCTTACCTTCGGATAATGTTTTTGGCTTCTAGGAGATCTATGGTATAATTTGATGGTAATCAAATTGCCGGAGGTGTCTTGCTATGGAAAAGAAAAAGCGCATATCCGAAGCGCCAAAACCAAAAGTTATTTCAATTAACATGGATGCCGCATTCTTTTTCGAGAGAGCGGTTCAATCTTTGGATCGGTTTCATTATGATAAGGCATTGAAATATTTCCGGCGGGCTGCAGAGTATGAACAGGATAATCCTGTGAATCACTGCAATCTTGCAGGAGTTCTCTCCGAAGTGGGCAATTATGACGAGTCGAACCAAATTTTGCAGCATATCCTTGAAACCATCGATCCCGAGATGACAGAATGTCACTTTTATATGGCGAACAACTATGCCAACATGGAAAACTTCGAGCAGGCAGAACAGGCATTGGTTCGGTATTTGGAGAATGACCCGACAGGGCAATTCATGGACGAATCCGAAGAAATGATGGAAATGCTGAGCTACGAGCTTGATCGTCCCGCCCCTCTCACTAGCATCAAGAGTCGAGAAGGGCTGTTCGAGCATGATAAAGCCCGTGCGTTGCTCGAGGAAGGTAAGTTCGCAGAGGCAGTAAGGCAGTTGGAGAAATTGGTGAAGAAACAGCCTGATTTCACGGCCGCTCGCAACAATTTGGCATTGGCTTATTATTATATGGGTCAATTCGAGAAGGCGATGGAAACGATCCGAGAAGTGCTGGTTATCGATCCTGGTAATCTGCATGCACTTTGTAATATGGCGATTTTCCATCAGCATTTCGGCAACAAGAAGGAACTTGCGGAGCTTACCACGCTGTTAGGTAAGACGTTTCCGTTCCAGCAGGAGCATGTGTTCAAGCTGGCAACGACCATGGGTATTCTTGCTCAGCATGAGAAGGCGTACCATTTGTTTAAACGTCTGCTGAAAGCAGGGGACGGCGGCACAGATCCTTGCTTGTATCATTATGCGGCTGTTGCTGCGTGCCATATCGGTCGATTCTCCGAAGCGTACCGCTTATGGAAGCAGGTTCAGAAGCTGGATCCAGGTGCTGAGATTTCGAAGTTCTATTTGGAGCAGCTGCGGATCAGAGAGAAATCGGCGCTTCCGCTTACTTGGAGCTACCACTATCATTTGCCGTTCGAAGAGCAGTTCCGTGCACTAGAGAAATCTACGCAAGGAATTCCTGATCAACTGAAGAAAGACCCGCTTGTGCGGTCATCGTTCTTCTGGGCTTTGCGTCATGGCGATGTGGAGACGAAGCTTCAAGTCATTCAAGCATTTGGTTTGATTGCGGACAACGAAGTGAGAGACGCTCTTCAGGATTTCATTCTGGATCATAAAGAGGATGACTATTTGAAGAAGGTTGCCATCTTCGTTCTACGAAGTATGGGGATTCGCGAGTCCATTCCTGCCTATCTCGAAAATAAGGACATCATGGTAGAGGCTTCTCCGTACTCGCCTCAGCTTCCCGTCTGGGATGCAAGCTGGCAGCGCGTGATGGAAACGGCGCTATCGCATATGCACAAGCGTTACGATATGGTTCAACAGTATGACTTAGAAATTCTGTGGGTTGAATTTTTAACGAAGATGTACCCAAGTGTACCTAAGATTCTTAAATCTGAGGGCTGGGCGGCAGCGTTAGAATATTTGATAGCCAAAATGCATCGCCGAACGATTTCCTATCAGGAAGTAGCTACACGTTATGGCGTCACGGTTTCCACGGTTAGTCGGCATGTGAAGCTCATCGACGATACCTGTGGCTTGCGTGAGAAAATGGATGCGATTTTCAATAAGTTTACGAGTCTTTGATAGCCGAACTTGCTTCAATGAAAGTTTCGGCTTTCATACATATAGATAATCTGATTGTTCTTGTTTCTTGTCGTAAATGGCAGTGGGGCAAGAGCAATCACCAATACCACGCTAATTAAAGATAGCTTTCCTCAGGAAAGCACCTAGGAGGGAAATCATATGTATAAATCAGTCGTAGTAGGAACAGGGCCATCCGGTCTAACAGCAGCTATTTACTTGGCGCGTGCGAATCTAAGCCCGCTTGTTATTGAAGGACCAGAACCAGGCGGTCAGTTGACAACAACTACCGAAGTAGAAAACTTCCCAGGATTTCCCGAAGGGATTATGGGACCTGAATTAATGGAAAACATGCGCAAGCAGGCTGAACGCTTTGGCGCTGAATTCAAAACAGGTTGGGTTAATTCCGTTGAATTGACGAACCGCCCGTTCAAACTGCAAGTAGAAGGACTAGGCGAGATCGAAACAGAAACACTGATTATTTCCACAGGTGCGTCTGCGAGATTGCTTGGCATCACGAATGAGAAAGAAAACATCGGGCGCGGCGTAAGTACATGTGCAACGTGTGATGGCTTCTTCTTCCGTGGCAAAAAGATTATCGTCGTTGGTGGCGGTGACTCTGCTATGGAAGAGGCAAACTTCCTTACTCGTTTCGCGACAGAAGTGCGTTTGGTTCATCGCCGCGATGAGCTTCGTGCTTCCAAAATCATGCAAGACCGGGCTCGTGGAAACGAGAAGGTGAAGTGGTCGCTGAATAACACGCCGTTAGAAGTTGTAGCGGGTGAAAAAGGCGTTACTGGCCTTAAAGTGAAAAACAACCAAACAGGTGAAGATGAAATCATTGAAACGGACGGTATCTTCGTAGCGATCGGTCATACACCGAACACGAAGTTCCTCGATGGACAAATCGACACGGATGAGCATGGCTACATTATCGTGAAGCCAGGTACGACAGAGACGAACATCCCAGGCGTATTCGCTTGTGGTGACGTGCAAGATACGAAGTATCGCCAGGCGATTACAGCTGCTGGAAGCGGATGTGCTGCAGCGTTGGAAGCAGAGAAGTTCCTTGAAGGCAACAGTGTACACGACTGGAGTATTTCATTGTAAGTCGTTATGGCATTTCAGTTAACGTGGAGGGCTACGCTTTCCACGTTTTCTCATTTAGTCAGGGTTTGGATGAATCT
Source organism: Paenibacillus sp. J22P169 (assembly GCF_059691995.1). Taxonomy (NCBI): domain Bacteria; kingdom Bacillati; phylum Bacillota; class Bacilli; order Caryophanales; family Paenibacillaceae; genus Paenibacillus; species Paenibacillus sp. J22P169. Next base: position 22,716 of record NZ_JCAUAO010000012.1, read on the forward strand.
TGACCTCCCGGCAGTGTTGTCTTATAGTGGGAACAGGAGCATATGCCCGAAAATTTTATGATTATTCATGAGGTGACCTTGTAATGTCCAATCAAATTTATATCGGTGTAGATCTAGGCGGCACGAATATTAAAGTAGGTATTTGTGATGAGCAAGGTAAGCTTCTTAAGACGCTAGAAGGTCCAACTTCACCAGAACTAGGTGCAGAGTCGGTCCTTGAGCGTATTGCGCAATATGTACGTCAAATTGTCGAAGAATCGGAGTTTTCGTGGGAGCAAGTAGCTGGTATTGGCGCAGGCTTGGCTGGATTTATGGATATTCCAGAAGGCTTCGTGAAGTTCTCACCGAACCTGCAGTGGCATAACGTACCGGCGAAGAAGACGCTTGAAGCACTTCTGGGTAAACAGGTTAAAATTGATAACGATGCAAACGTAGCTGCGCTAGGCGAAGCTTGGTCAGGTGCTGGAGCGGGCATTCCGAACGTTGTGTGCTATACACTTGGAACGGGTGTTGGCGGCGGTATCATTATTAACGGTAAAATTTATCAAGGTTCTGCTGGCATGGCTGGCGAGCTTGGTCATATGTCCATCGTGCCTGACATTGAAGCGATTCAGTGTGGATGTGGACAAATGGGTTGTCTTGAAACGGTTTCTTCCGCGACGGGCATTGTTCGTATGGCGAAGGAAGCAGTTGAACGCGGTGAGCGTACATCACTAGCCCTTCACGAGAAGCTTGAAGCTAAGCATGTGTTCGATGATGCCAAAAGCGGAGATGAAGTGGCTTTGCGCATCGTGAATCGTGCGGCTTATTATATCGGGCGTTCGATGGCGGCGTTAGCTGTTGTCATTAACCCGAAGCGCTTTATTATCGGCGGTGGCGTATCGAAAGCAGGAGAAATTCTATTCCAACCTATTCGTGAAACGTTCATCAAATTTACACCAGAAGCTGCTGCTGAAGGCGTTGAGATCGTTGCTGCTACACTTGGCAATGATGCAGGCGTAGTTGGAGCTGCAGGGTTGAATTTACGCTAGAAAGCTAGACCGGGTTCGTAGATGAACAGGAGAAAAGCTGATCTGCGAAAGCACCCCAAAGGAAGGTGTCATTCATGGAAGAAAACCACCCTTTAGCGAAACTGGTCATTATTACAGGAATGTCGGGTGCGGGCAAGACAATTGCTGTTCAAAGCATGGAGGATTTAGGATTCTTCTGCGTTGATAACTTACCTCCCGTCTTGATTCCGAAGTTTGCTGAATTAATCGTCCAATCGATGGGTAAAATCGGCAAAGTCGCTTTGGTTATTGATCTGCGCGGACGTGAATTTTTCACTGCGCTCCAAGAGTCTTTGCGGTATATCCAAGAGAATTACACCCTTAGCTATGAAATATTATTCCTGGACGCGACTGATGGTACGCTCGTGCAACGTTACAAAGAGAGCCGCCGTCGCCATCCATTGGCACCAGACGGGGCGCCGCTCGAGGGAATAGGTCTTGAACGCAAGCTGCTTGAGGAGCTCAAAGGTCTGGCTACGCAGGTTATTGACACTAGCAGCTTGAAGCCCGTGCAGTTGAAGGAAAGAATCATTTCCAGGTTCACCAATCTAGAAGCTAATCGCATATCTATAAATGTTATCTCTTTCGGATTCAAGTATGGTGTCCCTATTGACGCTGATCTCATCTTTGATGTGCGTTTCTTGCCCAATCCTCATTATGTGGAGCAACTGCGACCGCAAACGGGGCAAGATCCAGATGTCTATGACTACGTGATGAAGTGGTCCGAGACCCAAGAATTCCTGACGAAGCTGCTGGATATGCTGAATTTCTTAATGCCTCAGTATAAGAAGGAAGGCAAGAGCCAGGTTGTTGTTGGTATTGGTTGCACAGGAGGCAAACATAGATCAGTTGCGATTACGGAATATCTAGGTAAAGTCATGGGGAACAGCGAAACTGAAACCGTGCGTCTCAGTCATCGAGATGCCGAGCGAGACCGCTTATAGACGGCTATGTGATTAAGAGGGTGAAAGAAGTATGGAGCTTGGTCAATTACAACGTAAGCCCAGAATAGTCGTTATTGGCGGTGGAACAGGGCTCTCAGTTATGCTGAGAGGACTGAAAGAAAAGCCGGTTGATATCACTGCTATCGTGACCGTTGCAGACGATGGAGGGAGTTCCGGTATCTTGCGAAGCGAATTGCAGATGCCGCCTCCGGGAGATATTCGAAATGTGCTAACCTCGTTAGCGGATGTCGAGCCTTTATTGTCTTTGATGCTGCAGTATCGATTTCAGAACGGTACAGGTTTAGCCGGACATAGTCTGGGAAATCTAATACTAGCGGCATTGACAGATATTACAGGTGATTTTGTTACCGCCGTGCAAGAAATGAATCGCGTATTTGCTGTTCGCGGAAGAGTTCTTCCGGCGTCTAATCAAGCTATCGTGCTAAAAGCCATTATGGAAGATGGGACTTTAGTTGTTGGGGAGTCCAAAATACCGAAGGCCGATGGACGCATCAAGAGAGTATTCATTGAACCAGCGGGTGTAACGCCACTCACAGAGGCGGTTCAAGCTATACGAGAGGCAGATGCTATCTTGTGCGGTCCAGGCAGTTTATATACAAGTTTGCTGCCGAATCTGCTTGTTCCAGGAATAGCGAAGGAGATCGTTGCTTCGAAAGCTGTGAAATTGTTCATTTGTAATGTCATGACACAGCCAGGGGAAACCGATGATTATTCTGTTAGCGATCATCTGGATGCGATTTATGATCACTTAGGTCAGCATTTGTTTGATTATGTGATTGTGAATAATGGTGAAATTCCACCGCAGGTGCAAGCCAAATATGCGGAAAAAGGTTCAAAAGCGGTCCATTTAGATTTGGATGAAGTGACGAAAAGAGGATATCGGGTAATTGCTGATCGACTGGTCTTATTCCGTACCTATCTTCGTCATGATGCAGAGAAATTGAGTGACCATATCTATCAGCTCGTCGAAAGCTGGCTGTTAAGGAAGAAGTGAGTCCCTTGTCCTTTGCGGCAACAACCAAAAAAGAATTAACGTTAATCAATGATTCGGAGCCATGCTGTGAAAAAGCGGAGCTATCCGCTCTTATTCGAATGAATGGTGCTGTTCAGTTAACGAGTCAGCGTGTTGTATTGGATGTATCCACGGAGAACGCTGCAATTGCACGGCGGATTTACTCGCTGATCAAGAAGACGTATAATACACACACGGAGTTGCTTGTGCGTAAGAAAATGCGTCTAAAGAAGAATAATGTGTACATTGTTAGGGTCCCTGGTCAAGTACAAGAACTGCTCAGTGATTTGAAAATTGTCTCTGAGGGTTTTATTTTTACGACGGGTATTAACAAAGACATTATTCGCGGCAATTGCTGCAAGCGCGCTTATCTTCGGGGGGCCTTCATGGCTGGCGGTTCTGTTAATAATCCGGAGGGATCTTCCTATCATTTGGAAATCGCTTCGATTTATGAAGAACACTGTAAAGCATTAACACAGCTTGCGAACAAGTTCGATTTGAACGCCCGTTTCATTGAACGTAAGAAAGGGTTCGTACTGTACATCAAGGAAGGCGAGAAAATTATCGAGTTTCTGAATATCATTGGGGCTCATCAGGCGCTGCTGCGCTTCGAGGATGTCCGGATTATGAAGGATATGAGGAATTCCGTTAATCGTATCGTGAATTGTGAAACGGCGAACTTGAACAAAACGATTGGCGCAGCCGTCAGACAAATCGAGAATATTCGGTTGTTGCAAAGGGAAATTGGTCTAGATAGCTTACCTGAGAAGTTGAGAGAGGTTGCGGAGATTAGACTTGCGCATCCTGACTTGAATTTGAAGGAAGTTGGAGACATGCTTTCGGGCAGTGTCAGCAAGTCAGGTGTGAATCATCGCCTGCGGAAAATAGACGAATTAGCCGAAAAACACCGAAATTCGTAGATAAGTCCGGGCTGTACAACGCTTGTATAAGTTTTTCGCATTTTTTCTAGTGTACTTGAAGGAAAAATGCTATAATATTAAAACATAAGGTAAACGCTGTTATTAATAGTAATCCATATAAGCTCCACACTAGGGGGAATTAGTTCCATGTCCAGACGTCCAGTCGTTGTGAAGTTGAGAACAGGACTTCATGCCAGACCTGCGGCATTGTTTGTTCAAGAGGCGAATAAGTTTTCATCGGAGATCTTTGTTGAGAAAGATGAGAAGAAAGTGAATGCGAAAAGCATCATGGGAATTATGAGTCTTGCGATCAGCACAGGGACCGAAGTCTTCATAAGTGCAGAAGGTTCGGATGCAGAGCAGGCTGTAAACGCTTTAGTCACATTAGTCAGTAAGGAAGAGTTGGAAAACCAATAATCCTTTAAAAGCCTACCTTTCGAGGGGGCTTTTTTGCAGTTTATTGGGCCGAATCTTAATCATTCTAAAAGTGTCAAATTTGTTAACAATTAGTGGAATTAGCAACCTTTCTCGCTCGGCTACGTCTAATAAACGTGGTCGTGATGGATAAGGCTATTTGTATTTCTAAGTAGCGCGCCTATCCCAAGTTTGAAGAAGGAGCCGAAGTGAAATGAATGTAGTAAAGAAAGAAATGATTGCTCTACTGGCCTTACTCGTATTTCTAGTAAGCACAATTACAGCACCAGCCGCGCATGCGGTATCAACAAGCTCGTCCTTTATTTTACTTTATATCGATAAAGCAGAAGCATTCGTGAATCAGGAACAGATTCATCTGGAGTCCCCATCTACCATTATTGATGGAAGCACCTTTGTTCCAGCCAAATTCTTAGGGGATACGTTAGGCTTTCAAGTGGAGTGGAACGATTTGTCCCGTACAATTCAAATGGCACCTCCGGGCAACAACATCGTACTTGATCCCGATCACAAGACCGTGACGACGAATGGGGTGGATGTACCCTTTAGTTCAGTGGCCGCTATTGTGAATGGCAAGTTGCTCGTGAAGCTGACATGGTTAGCTGATTACATGGGTGCAAAGTACACGTATAACAGTGAACTAAGACGTGTAGAGATCGTGCATTTTAAAGCGCCTGAGGGCATCTACATCGATCAAGACAGCAATTCTCGTCCAGTGGCCAAGTTTGCTACTGCGAAGCCTACCTACAGGCTTGGTGAGCCTGTTAAGTATTTGGATTTGAGCTATGATCCGGATGCAGAAGGTATCGTATCCTTCGACTGGACAGGTAAACAAGAGGCATTCTTCAAAGCTGGCCAATATCCAGTAACCTTAACGGTTAAGGATGGTCATGGTCATGTGAGTAAATTGTTCAAAAGTTTTGTGACTGTCGTAAATGAACCGTATTTGTCTGAAGTGGAGTACCCGATTTATATGAAGCCAGTTGGCGGGTTCATCAAAACGAACTGGACGACCATTTGGTCACATTTTAATGAGTTGCCGATGCTTCCGAAGGACGTGAAAGAAGTACAAGGGCGCACGCTGCTTGTCAGCGACAGTCCGGAAGAATTCACGACTAGCGGTATTTTGTATCAGGACAATATTAATGGCAAAGCACGCTTATATGCGGATCATATCAATGGTACGAAACAGAAAATGACGATGGCGATCTTCGCCACGAACAACACAGATAAACCGATTACGATCAAAACGACGAATAAAGGCGAGGTCTATCCTTCCGTTTATGCGAACTTGATCGGCAGTGAAGCATCAGTTGATTTCCTTCTAAACAATGTATACACGGATGAAATGACGGTTCTGCCTCACGCAAGTTATGTGTATGCGAAACTGCCTGAGTTCTATCCTGGGCAAGGTGTTAATTTATTCTATGATGTTGAAACGAACGGCGAGCTCCAAATGTCCTTTATTGCAACGGATAAGATGCTGACACCAACGACAGTGAAAGAGCTGCCTTTGCTTTCCTTTAACGGACATGTTCGCGGTACCTTCCCCGTTTCCGAGATTCAATGGAAAATTGATGCCTCGAGCTTTACGAAAGCCTCTGTATTAACGATCGGTGACAATAAGACGGATCCGTTCGTCAAAGGCTACGACGTGATGCGGAAGTTAGATGTTGTGAACGGTGGGAATTATGGCGTGGTCTATAAAATCCATGCAGATAAGCCGCGCAAAATGGCTGTGATGATCATGGCGAGAGGCGGCGTGTTCAAGGGGCCGTTTAAGATTAATGGTGAAATCATTCCTGTGCCGTATTCCGGTGTCATTACAGCATTCGATGGCTTGGAAGTATTAGCGCGCACGACAGGTACGGAAGACGCGCTGGATATTGAATTTACGCCTCCGGCGGGCTCAGCGTTCCCAATTGATTTAATTTTCTATCCATTGGAAGATTTGAAATAAGTAAAACAAAAAAACAGCCGATCTTCGGTTGCTCAGATGAGCGAATGAAGATCAGGCTGGTTTTTTATTTATGAAATTAGACGCGCTCGATGACTTTATCGATGAGTCCGTATTCGGCTGCTTCTTTAGCACTCATGAAGTTATCACGGTCAGTATCCTTCTCGATGCGCTCGAACGATTGTCCAGTGCGCTCTGCAAGGATGGTGTTCAGGTTGTCTCTCATTTTCAAAATACGCTTAGCGCGAATCTCGATATCAGAGGCTTGACCTTCTGCACCGCCAAGCGGTTGGTGAATCATGACTTCACTGTTCGGAAGCGCATAACGCTTGCCTTTGGCACCAGCTGTCAGCAAGAAAGCACCCATCGAAGCGGCCATACCTACACAGATCGTGGATACGTCTGGTTTGATGAACTGCATCGTGTCAAAGATCGCCATGCCGGCTGTGATGGAGCCGCCTGGGCTGTTAATGTAAAGCGAGATATCTTTATCAGGATCTTGAGCGGCCAAGAAGAGCAACTGAGCAATGATGGAATTCGCCACAACATCGTTGACACCCGTGCCTAAGAATATAATGCGGTCCTTCAGCAAGCGAGAGTAGATGTCATATCCTCTTTCACCGCGCGCGTCCTGTTCGACGACCATAGGAATAAAACTCATGAGAATGACCTCCTTGGGGTTGGGTTACATACTATTTACAGTATCTACAAGTATGATAACGAAAAAACGTCTGAAGGTCAAGAAAGGTCAAACTAAACGCAAAAAAAATCAGCTTCAGAGCTGATTTGGCGATTAAACCGTAACTCATGTAGCTGATTTATTGGACGCGCCCGAAAGGAATCGAACCTTTATCTCAGGCTTCGGAGGCCTACGTCATATCCATTGGACCACGGGCGCATAGTTTAGAAAAAGTGAAGCAAGGGTTATTATAAGTCAGCTTTCCATAAAAAGCAAGGAGGAAAGCCCTTACAGCCCTATTTGGAGAAAAATGTTTGAACAAATGTTGAATGTTGAGCAGGAAATGGTTATAATAAAAACTGTAATTGAGAAAAGAAATATAGAAGTGCGCAAGGAACTTTTTTTTCACCCGGGTGGGACATAAAATGTATACCCGGGACACAAAACGTCCTACATTGGATCGGGAGCGTTGGAAGTCGTCCTATGAGAGAGATTCTAGACATTCAGAAACAGCTCATGCCTGATCTTATGGACATCATGAAGAAACGCTACTCGATTCTGCAACACATCTTGGTTTCCGGTGTTGTCGGACGAAGGACGTTAGCGTCCTCACTCGACATGACGGAGCGCGTACTCCGCGGTGAAGTCGACTTCCTGAAGGAGCTGGGGCTTCTGGAATCAGATGCAAGCGGCATGAAGATCAGCGAGTCAGGTCGTCAGTTGCTGGAGGATATGCAGCCGATCATTAAGATGGCGTTTGGACTGACAGATTTGGAAGACAGCATTGCCAAAGCTTTCAACCTCTCCAATGTGATTATCGTCCCAGGGGATTCTGATACTTCGGTATTTACGAAGAAGGAGCTTGGGCGAGCTGGTGCGGCCGCTTTACGTAAGTACGTTGCCAAAGATGATATTATCGCGGTAACAGGCGGATCGACGATGGCGCAGATTGCCAATAACTTAGCGATATCTTCTTCGATGAAGGGCAGTTGGTTCGTCCCTGCACGAGGAGGGCTTGGTGAAAGCGTGGATATGCAAGCGAACACGATCGCTTCCATTATGGCCAAGAAAACAGGCGGGAAATACAGGCTGTTGCATGTTCCTGATCATCTTGGGGAAGAAGCGTATCAATCGCTGATTCAAGATCCACAAATTCAGGAAGTTGTGAACGCGGTGCGGAGTTGTCGCATTGTTGTACATGGTATCGGAGATGCTATGGTCATGGCTCGTAGGCGTAAAGTAGATGCTGATACTACGGGCAGTCTGAGAGCCGATGGGGCACTTGCTGAGGCGCTTGGGTATTATTTTGACCGCCAAGGAAATGTGGTTCATAAGATGCCGACAGTCGGACTTAGGCTGGAAGATCTGCAGCGTGTTGAGGTTGTGATTGGTGTTGCTGGCGGGAAGAGCAAAGGGGAAGCGATCGCTTCTGTACTGCGACATGGGCAAGAAGATGTACTTGTTACAGATGAAGCAGCTGCCTTAGAAATCATGAAGCATGTATAGCTGGAAGTTGCCATCATAACGTATGCCTTTTATGGCTGCGTTTTGAAATATAATATTTATGTAATCTTAGGAGGAAATGACTATGACAACAAAAGTAGGTATTAACGGTTTCGGACGTATTGGTCGTAACGTATTCCGCGCAGCATTGAACAGCTCTGAAGTACAAATCGTGGCAGTAAACGATTTGACAGACGTTAAAACATTGGCTCATTTGCTTAAATATGACACTACTCACGGTAAACTAGACGCTACAGTTGAAGCTGGCGAAGGCGAATTGATCGTTAACGGTCGTTCCATCAAGGTTTTTGCTGAGCGTGACCCTGGGAACCTGCCTTGGGCTTCTGTAGGCGCTGAAATCGTAATCGAATCCACTGGTATTTTCACAGCGAAAGAAAAAGCATCTCTTCACTTGAAAGGTGGAGCTAAGAAAGTTATCATTTCCGCTCCTGCTTCCGACGAAGATATCACAATCGTACTTGGTGTTAACGAAGACAAATACGATCCAGCTGCACACACAATCATCTCCAACGCTTCATGTACTACGAACTGTCTAGCTCCTTTCGCGAAAGTTATCAACGATAGCTTCGGAATCGTAAAAGGTATGATGACAACTGTTCACTCGTACACAAATGACCAATCCGTTCTTGACGTTCCACATAAAGACCTTCGTCGTGCTCGTGCAGCAGCTGAGAACATCATTCCTTCCAGCACTGGCGCAGCAAAAGCAATCGGTCTAGTTCTTCCTGAGCTTAAAGGCAAATTGAACGGTATGGCTATGCGTGTTCCTACACCTAACGTATCCGTAACTGATTTGGTTGTTGAGCTTAAAGTTAACGTAACTGTTGACGAAGTAAATGCTGCTTTGAAACAAGCTTCCGAAGGCCCTCTTAAAGGCATTCTGAACTACACAGAAGATGCACTTGTATCCAGCGACTTCAATGGTGACCCAGCTTCTTCCACTATCGACGCTTTGTCCACAATGGTAGTTGGCGACAACATGTTGAAAGTTGTTTCCTGGTACGATAACGAGTGGGGTTACTCCAACCGCGTTGTTGACTTGGTAGCTTTCATCGCGAAAAAAGGTCTGTAATTTCATAATCATCACATAAAAAACCACATGAAGGGGAGAAGCGATTCTCCTCTTTATGTGCGATTTACACATAGAAAAAGTTAGACCCGGAAGAAAACCATACATGCTCAGGAGGCTTTTACGATGAATAAGAAAAGTGTTCGCGATGTTGAAGTAGCTGGTAAAAGAGTATTTGTTCGCGTTGATTTCAACGTGCCTGTAGAAAACGGTCAAATCACCGACGATACACGTATCAGAGAAACGCTTCCTACGATTAAATTCTTAGTAGAGCAAGGCGCTAAAGTCATTCTTGCTGCCCATTTTGGTCGTCCAAACGGACAAGTGGTTGAAGAGCTTCGTTTAACGCCGGTAGCTGCTAAATTGGCTGAGCTTCTGGGTCAAAACGTGATCAAAGCGGATCAATCCGTTGGTGAAATCGTGAAAGCACAAGTAGATGCGCTTGAAAATGGCGACGTTCTTTTACTTGAAAACGTTCGTTTCAACGAAGGCGAAGAAAAGAATGATCCAGAGCTTGCAAAAGCTTTCGCTGATCTAGCTGATCTGTTCGTGAATGATGCTTTCGGTGCTGCTCACCGTGCACATGCTTCGACTGCAGGCATCGCGGCTTATATTCCAGCTGTTTCCGGTCTATTGATGGAGAAAGAGCTTGATGTTCTAGGCAAAGCGCTGAACAACCCAGAGCGTCCTTTCACAGCGATCGTGGGCGGATCCAAAGTAAAAGACAAAATTGCCGTGATTGAAAACCTCCTGAACATTGCAGACAACGTCTTGATTGGTGGCGGTCTGTCCTATACATTCTTGAAAGCACAAGGCTATGAAATCGGTAAATCACTTCTTGATAACTCGAAGCTTGATTTGGCGCTTAGCTTTATTGCGAAAGCAAAAGAAAAAGGTGTGAACTTCCTGCTTCCTGTAGATATCGTTGTTACTGATAAATTCAGCGCAGATGCAAACACGCAAATCGTTGACATTGACGGCATTCCTGCAGATTGGGAAGGCATTGACATCGGGCCGAAAACACGTGAGCTTTATGCAGACGTTATCGCAAAGTCCAAGTTAGTTGTTTGGAACGGACCAATGGGCGTATTCGAAATCGAGCCTTTCTCCCATGGTACACGTGCAGTAGCACAAGCTTGTGCAACAACTGAGGGTTACACAGTAATCGGTGGTGGGGATTCCGCTGCTGCAACTGAGAAATTCCATTTGGCTGAGCAAATGAACCACATGTCCACAGGCGGCGGAGCTTCCTTGGAGTTCATGGAAGGTAAAGCATTGCCAGGCGTAGTGGCATTAAACGACAAATAAGAAATTATTTTTCATAAAAACAAGCGTATGCTTACGACGTCAGTTATTCTGACGAATAACTTTAAGGAGCCTAACCATGAGTAGAACACCGATTATCGCGGGTAACTGGAAAATGTTCAAGACCGTTTCTGAAGCGATCAGCTTCGTGAACGAAGTAAAAGGCAGCACAGTAGAAGGCGTTGAGAGCGTTATTTGCTCCCCTTTCACAAACTTGCCTGCACTTGTTGAAGCTACAAAAGGTACAGACGTTCATATTGGCGCGCAGAACCTTCACTTTGAAGATAACGGCGCATTCACAGGTGAAATCAGCGGCGTGATGCTGAAAGATCTTGGCGTTGAGTATGTGATCATTGGTCACTCCGAGCGTAGAGCTTACTTCGCTGAGTCCGACGAAATCGTGAACAAGAAAGTCGTTGCGGCTTTCAAACACGGCTTGAAACCAATTCTTTGCGTAGGCGAGAAGTTGGAAGAGCGTGAAGCAGGTCAAACGAAAGAAGTTTGTAAAGTACAAACAGAAGCAGCTTTCGCTGGTCTGAGCGCAGAGCAAGCAGCACAAGTTGTTATCGCATACGAGCCAATCTGGGCAATCGGTACAGGTAAATCTTCCACTGCTGAAGATGCACAAGACGTGATCGGTTACATCCGTACATTGGTTAGCGGTCTTTACGGCTCAGCAGTTGCAGACGTAGTTCGCATCCAATACGGCGGCAGCGTGAAGCCTAACAACATCGCTGAGTACATGGCACAGCCTGACATCGACGGCGCACTTGTAGGCGGAGCGAGCTTAGAGTCTGCTTCCTACATCCAACTCGTCCAGGGGGCGAAGTAACATGTCCAGACCGAAACCGGTAGCACTCATCATTCTCGATGGCTTCGGACTCCGCTCAGAAGAGCAGGGGAATGCGGTTGCTCATGCTAAAAAGCCGAACTACGACCGTTACTGGTCGTCGTTTCCTCATACAACCCTCACGGCTTGCGGTGAGGCTGTAGGTTTGCCAGAAGGCCAGATGGGGAATTCTGAAGTAGGACACCTGAACATCGGCGCAGGCCGTACTGTGTATCAGGACCTGACGCGGATTTCGAAATCGATTCGTGATGGTGAATTTTACGACAATGAAACGATTCTAGGTGCTGTGCGTCATGCCAAAGAAAATGGCAAGAAGCTTCACCTGTACGGTTTGCTTTCTGACGGCGGCGTACACAGTCACATTCAGCATTTATTTGCTCTATTGGACTTAGCGAAGAAAGAAGAGTTCAATGAAGTTTACATCCACGCATTCCTGGATGGCCGCGACGTGGCTCCGGATTCTGCGAAGGGGTATATGGAAGAGCTTTTAAACAAAATCAAAGAAGTCGGCGTAGGCAAAATTGCGACTGTACAAGGCCGCTATTATGCAATGGACCGCGATAAACGCTGGGAGCGTACGGAGAAATCCTACCGCGCCATGGTGTATGGCGATGGCCCAACCTACACGGATCCGATGAAAGCAATCATTGAATCCTACGAGAAATCCGTTTACGACGAGTTCGTTATGCCAACGGTTATCGTTGGTGACGACGGCAAGCCGGTAGGACTTGTAGAATCAGGCGATGCGGTGATCTTCTTTAACTTCCGTCCTGACCGCGCCATTCAGCTATCTCAAGTCTTTACGAATGAAGACTTCCGTGGGTTTGATCGTGGTCCTAAAGCAGCTAAGAACCTCTACTACGTGTGTCTGACGCTGTTCAGCGAGTCCGTAGACGGTTTCGTAGCGTACAAACCAAAGGATCTCGACAACACGCTGGGCGAGGTGCTGGCTCAGAACGGTCTGACGCAGCTTCGCGCTGCTGAGACTGAGAAGTATCCGCACGTTACGTTCTTCTTCAGCGGTGGTCGTGATGCTGAATTGCCAGGTGAAACTCGCCTTCTGATTCCTTCACCGAAAGTTGCGACGTACGATTTGCAACCAGAAATGAGCGCTTACGAATTAGCGGAAGCGGTCGTGAAAGAAGTAGAGGCTGAGCGTCATGATGTAATCATCTTGAACTTCGCGAACCCTGACATGGTAGGTCACTCTGGATTGCTTGAGCCAACGGTGAAAGCGATCGAGGCGACAGACGAATGTCTAGGTAAAGTCGTTGAAGCGGTCCTAGCTAAAGGCGGCGTAGTCTGCATCACAGCGGATCACGGAAACGCGGATGTGGTTACGAATGCAGACGGATCACGCAACACAGCACATACAACGAATCCGGTTCCTTTTATTGTGACAGACAAATCTGTTACACTAAGAGATGGCGGTATTCTGGCAGATATTGCACCAACAATGCTAGACTTCTTAGAAGTGAAGCAACCAGAGCAAATGACTGGTGCAACAATCCTTAAGAAATAAAAATAAATTCATATTATTAAAGGAGTGTTTTTCACAATGACAATTATTTCTGATGTTTACGCACGCGAAGTATTGGATTCCCGCGGTAACCCAACGGTTGAAGTAGAAGTATATCTAGAGTCCGGCGCATTCGGCCGTGCTATCGTCCCTTCAGGCGCTTCCACAGGCGCATACGAGGCTGTTGAGCTTCGTGATGGTGACAAAGGTCGTTACCTTGGTAAAGGCGTTCTGAAAGCTGTTGAGAACGTGAACGAAATCATCGCTCCTGAAATCATTGGTCTAGACGCACTTGATCAAGTTGGCATCGACAACAAAATGATCGAGCTTGACGGTACTCCTAACAAAGCTAAGCTAGGTGCTAACGCGATTCTAGCTGTTTCCATGGCTGTTGCTCGTGCAGCTGCTGACGCTTTGGACGTGCCATTGTACGTTTACCTTGGTGGATTCAATGCCAAAACTCTTCCAGTTCCAATGATGAACATCATCAACGGTGGGGCACATGCCGATAACAACGTTGACGTTCAAGAGTTCATGGTTCTTCCGGTTGGCGCTCCAACTTTCAAAGAAGCTCTTCGCATCGGCGCTGAGATTTTCCATAGCTTGAAATCCGTATTGAAAGAAAAAGGTCTTAACACAGCTGTTGGCGACGAAGGCGGTTTTGCTCCTAACTTCGCATCCAATGAAGAAGCTATCACAACTATCCTTGCTGCGATCGAAAAAGCTGGTTTCACACCAGGTGTTGACGTATTCTTGGGTATGGACGTTGCTTCCACTGAGTTTTTCAAAGATGGTAAATATCACCTTGAAGGCGAAGGCAAATCCTTCACATCCGCTGAGTGGGTTGACTTCCTTGCTGCATGGGTTGATAAATACCCAATCATCACAGTTGAAGACGGTTGTTCCGAAGACGATTGGGAAGGTTGGAAATTGCTTACTGAGAAATTGGGTAACAAAGTTCAACTCGTTGGTGATGACTTGTTCGTTACGAACACTGAGCGTCTATCCAGAGGGATCGAAGAAAACATCGGTAACTCCATCTTGGTTAAAGTTAACCAAATCGGTACGCTTACTGAAACTTTCGATGCAATCGAAATGGCAAAACGCGCTGGTTACACAGCAGTTATCTCCCACCGTTCCGGTGAGAGCGAAGACAGCACAATCGCTGACATCGCTGTTGCTACGAACGCTGGTCAAATCAAAACAGGTGCTCCGTCCCGTACGGACCGTGTAGCGAAATACAACCAACTTCTTCGTATCGAAGACGAGTTGTTCACTGTAGCTCAATACGCTGGTAAAAAAGCATTCTACAATCTTAGAAACTTTAAATAATAAAATCCGTATGTAATTTTATTGCGGGCAGGTGGCTTACACCTGCCCGTTTTGGCGTATAATGGGGGTAAAGTCGTCCGATGCAATGGAGGTCATGCTTTTGAGCAACTGGGTAAAAACGATCCTGTTCCTGATTGGTTCCGCGGTGCTCACGCACTGGCTCCCTTCTTCTTTTTTCCGGAACCTAGACACAATGGTACATGAGTTCGGGCATGCGGCTGTAACCTTGGCACTATCTGGCAAGGTCATGTATATTGAGCTGTACAGTAATCAAAGCGGTGTGACCTTATCAACGATCACGAAGCCTTGGGCGATCATCCCTGTGTCACTGGCGGGTTATATGACAGCCTCAGTGTTTGCGTGGTTTCTCTTCTCAGCCTACGCGAGAGGGAAGCAGCGACTTGGCTTACAAGTGATGGCTGTTCTATCTATTCTGTCCTTGGTGTTATTCGTGCGTAATGGGTATGGCGTTATGTTCTTGGTCGGATTTATTATTCTAACCATTGTGGTTCTGGCGTTAACGCCAAAGTGGCTGCGTGACTTTTACTACCTGCTGCTAGCGTTCTTATGCTTGGAGGAGTCCGTGTTTGGTCCGGCCTCATTGATCGTCTATGTGCTGCAAAATAACAACGCCGGTGATGCGAGTAATTTGGCCAACCACACGGGAATACCCGCCATTGTGTGGGCGATCGGGTTTACCTTATTCGCGCTGTGGTGTGCGAAGCGAGCGGTTAGTGCCTTCTTAGGGCGAAGCAAGAGAGCTAGGCAGGCAAGTAGACATGCAACGATGGGATCCTATCGCGATTAGTTGCTGACATGCTTAGCTTAGGCTGTTTTGTTGTGTTCCTGGACGAACTATGTTAAAATACTTATGCTAGTTGTATAAGGCAAAGAATAGGCAATTGGGGTGCTAATATGTTAATCTTTATGAAAATTTTGTTAATCATAGCTTCGGTTGGATTAATCGCGATTGTCCTTTTACAAAAAGGGAAAAGCGCAGGCTTGTCCGGTGCCATTTCCGGTGGCGCAGAGCACTTATTTGGTAAACAAAAAGCTCGTGGTTTGGAACTATTCTTGTCCCG
Organism: Paenibacillus sp. J22P169; assembly: GCF_059691995.1. Classification (NCBI taxonomy): domain Bacteria; kingdom Bacillati; phylum Bacillota; class Bacilli; order Caryophanales; family Paenibacillaceae; genus Paenibacillus; species Paenibacillus sp. J22P169. Next base: position 38,411 of record NZ_JCAUAO010000012.1, read on the forward strand.
TGCAACGATGGGGCTTGCTGCTGCATTTTTTATTCTTTCCATTGTCGTAGCATACGTAGTGAAGAGCTAACACACATAAAACGATAACAGCAGGAGAACTATACTCCTGCTGTTTTTTCATTTTATGAGCTGTAAGAGGATAGACGGATTGGTATGGGCATGTGCTGGAGAAACTAATCTCCATAGAAAGAGGAGTCATGTGCGTATACCAAAACGCCGATTCGGTTGCGTGAGTAAGGTGGAAAGATGGATGTGAACAGAGTTTATCCTTTCCTTGGAAGTGGCATACTATGGAGTGAGGGAATAGGGTACGGCGATCAAGAGCTTGGCTCAACAACAACAAGAAGGTGAAGAGGGTACATGATAAAAGAGAATGAAATCGTAAGTTTCATGCAAGAAGAGGCGTATAAGCCTATGTCCTATAAAGAGCTTGAGAAACATTTTGGGATTGGCAGTGCAAATGAGTTTAAAGACTTTATCAAAATGCTTAACAAATTAGAAGAAAGCGGTCATATCGTAAGAAGCCCGAATGATCGTTATGGCGTTCCAGAACGGATGAATTTGGTGCGAGGCAAGCTGCAGGCCCATGCGAAGGGTTTTGCTTTCCTCATTCCAGAAGATCGCGAGCATCCCGATGTCTACATCAATGCAAATGATCTGAATACAGCGATGAACGGCGATATCGTTTTTGTGAAAGTTACAGCGCGCAGCCAAGGCGGCGGCCGTCTGGAAGGCGAGGTCGTACGTGTCATTACGCGGGCGAATTCGCAGATTGTGGGTGTTTTTCAAAGCCAAGAAACGTATGCTTTCGTCATTGCGGATGATAAGCGGGTAACCAGGGATATTTTCATCCCGCAGCATGCTTTTATGGGAGCCGTCTCGGGTCAGAAAGTCGTTGTGAAAATCGTAAACTACCCAGAGGGACGATCTGCGGCGGAAGGCGAAGTTATTGAAATCCTAGGTCATAAGGATGATCCAGGTGTTGATATTTTGGCCATTATACGTAAACATCAATTGCCTGAGGCTTTCCAAGCGGAAGTTTTGGCGGAAGCAGATGCAGCACCAGATTCGATTACGGAAGAAGAAATCATCGGTCAAGGCCGCCGTGATCTTCGTTCGAAAACCATTGTGACCATCGACGGTGAAGATGCCAAGGATTTGGATGATGCCGTGAATGTGGAGCTTTTGGAAAATGGTAACGTTCGACTTGGCGTGCATATTGCCGATGTGAGCTACTATGTGCGGGAAGGTACGGCACTTGATATTGAGGCCTACAATCGCGGTTGCTCCGTGTATTTGACCGATCGTGTGATTCCGATGCTGCCGCACCGTTTATCGAATGGGATTTGTTCCTTGAACCCGCGTGTAGACCGGTTGACGATGTCTTGTGAAATGGAATTTGACCAAGATTTGAAGGTCGTCAATCATGAGATTTTTACAAGTGTGATCAAAACAAGTGAACGGATGACCTATACAAATGTACGCAAGCTGCTGACTGGTGAAGCAGAGCCGGAAATCGTAGAGAAGTATGCGTATTTAATGGAAGACTTCAAACGCATGGAAGAGCTCGCAGCTAGACTGCGTTCCAGACGAATGAAGCGCGGCGCGATTGATTTTGACTTTGAAGAGTCCAAAATCCTTGTAGATGCTGATGGTAAGCCTACCGATATTGTCAAAAGAGAGCGCTCCGTCGCGGAGATGATGATCGAAGAGTTCATGCTAGCCGCGAATGAGACCGTTGCTGAGCATTTCTCATGGTTGAAAGTGCCGTTCTTGTATCGTATCCATGAAGATCCGGATTCTGAGAAACTGATGAACTTTATGGAGTTTGTAACGACCTTCGGCTATGCGATGCGAGGAGGCAAAGGGGGAGCGATCCATGCGCGTTCTTTGCAGGCGTTATTAGAAGATATTAAGGGATCACCTGAAGAAACCGTGATTAGTAAAGTGATGCTGCGCTCTATGAAACAGGCTCGTTATGATGCGCAGAGCTTGGGACATTTCGGCCTAGCGGCGGAGTTTTACTCCCATTTTACGTCACCAATTCGTCGTTACCCGGATCTCGTTATTCATCGAGTCATTCGTGAAGTATTGGAGAATAGTGGCACCCTTTCGGATAAACGGCATGATTATTTAGCTTCACGTATGAATGACATTGCTCAACAGTCTTCCGAACGGGAGCGTGTTGCTGTCGATGCAGAACGTGATACAGAAGCGCTGAAGAAAGCACAATACATGCTGGATAAAGTCGGTGAAGAGTTTGAGGGAATTATCTCAAGCGTAACAGGCTTTGGGATGTTCATTGAGCTGGATAACACGGTTGAAGGTTTAATTCGTTTGAGTGATTTGACCGATGATTACTACAATCATCATGAAAAGCAGCATGCGTTAATCGGTGAGCGGACATCTAAAATTTATCGTCTTGGCGATAGCATTAAGGTGCGGGTCGCTCGCGTGAATATGGATGATCATACGATTGATTTTGAATTGCTGGATATGAAGCCTCGCAAAGAGGGCGGATATAGCCGCGGCGGTGGTGGTGGCGGTAAGTTCAATGGTGCAGGCGGGTTCAAAGGTTTCCGCGGCAAGTCTGATAACGGCAGATCCGATAAAGGCAAAGGCAGACCAGAAAAGGGCAAAGGCGGATACAAAGGGAAGGGTGGCTTCTCGAAAACGCAACCTGGCGGTGATCGCGGTGCTGTGGTTGGGCAAGGCGGGACTGCGAATCAGGGCGATGCTTCTGGCAACCAATCAACAGGAAATCAAGGGAAGAAGCGTGGGCGTGCTGATAATGGTGCTGCTCGGCGGATTGAGATGGCGGCTCGCGGGAAGTCTGAAGGTGCTGGAGGTACAGAAGGTACGGCAGGAACAGAGCAAGGCCGTAGAAGATCTAGAGGCAGAGGCGGTCAAGGTCAAGGCCAAGGAAGAGCTGAAGGCATTGCTGGAAGCGGAGATGGCAAAGCCGAGAACATTGCTGGCATTGGAACGGGCGAAGGTCAAGGGAAGTCGCGTCGTGGCAAGGGTGGCAGTAAGCCTTGGAGTGACAATCGCGAAAAAGGCGGTAAAATTGGCGAAGGCGGCAGCTTGCGCCAGAGGTTGCAGTCAGTCGGCGCAGGGCGGACTGACAGTGGAGTTAGCCGCGGCGGCGAAGGCAAACGCGGCGTTTCGCTTGGGGGCGAAGCCCAAGCGGGTGGTGGCGGTGGCGCTGCTGTGGAGCGCAGCGGGATGGATTGGGCGAGCGGTGTGAACGCGCTTGCCAAGGGCGGCCGTCGTCGGAGTGACGACGGCGATGGTAGCAAGAAGCGGCGGAGATAGTCGCCGGTTCTTGCTTTTCGGGCTTGATCTTGCTACAATAGGTTGCACATTGTAGCAAGATTTACCTGCATTTAGCGTGCGGGAGGAGGATCTCACGTGGCAACTAAAAAGGCTGATGGCAAACTACTCGCCCAGAATAAAAAGGCTTCACACGATTATTTCATTGAAGATACGTATGAATGCGGTCTTGTCCTGACCGGCACGGAGATCAAATCCTTACGGGCAGGTAAAGCCAACATTGGCGACAGCTTTTCGACAATTCGGAATGGCGAAGCTTTTGTACACAATATGCATATTAGCCCTTTTGAACAAGGGAATCGCAGCAATCCGGAAGATCCTACACGGACGCGTAAGCTGTTGTTGAAGAAAGTGCAAATCGCCAAAATACTAGGCCAGGCTAAGCAAGAAGGGTATACCGTCGTTCCACTGAAGGTGTATATCCGAAATGGTTACGCCAAGCTGCTCATCGGCATTGGTAAAGGGAAGAAACAATACGACAAGCGTGAGTCTGCTGCCAAGAAAGATGCACAACGCGATATTCAACGCGCATTGCGTGAGAAGCAGAAGATTGCCAGATAACTTGGATGTATTGGAAGGTAACACCTTGTCTTCCATGAACCTAGTGTTCATATTTCATCTACTTATGGTATACTAGTAACTGTAACGAAGAGATTTCAAGTGTAACTTGGCTCTACAGCTTGTCCTTTTAACCTTCACCGTCTCTGACGGTTACGAAGGCAATCTGGGGGTGTTCTTGGATTCGACGGGGATAGTTTGAGCGCGGGTTGCGGGTAGTGGGGCCGCGTCCACTATAAAACGCTAAAGCCTATTAAATGGCAAAACACAAAACAACTACGCTTTAGCAGCTTAATAACCTGTTAGCGTGCTTCTACTCAGCATCGCCCATGTGACTGGGATAGGGGCTCAACTATAGTGGGATACGACGTTTGGTCTCCGCCTGGGGTCGGACGTAGGAAGACAATCAGGCTGACCCAACGCATAGCCGGTTACGGGGCGATGCTCGGGTGACATCAAAACTGTGACTACACCCGTAGATGCCTGTGTGGCAATATTTTCGGACAGGGGTTCGACTCCCCTCACCTCCATACTAAGAAGAAAGCACCCATTGAGGGTGCTTTTTCTTTTTTATAAGTGATCGGGAGTTGAACCCCTCGAGGGTTCAGTCCGCGCGGACTGGAGCGTAGCGGAAGGAGCACGGCATTGAAATGTACCGCTAGGGTAGTCATCGGTGAGTGGGCTTCGTTAGTAAATTAGATGGACATTTCAATACTCCCCTCACCTCCATACAAAGCTCAATAAGTGAAAAGCCTTGGTATTACTGCAATTGCAGTGATACTGAGGCTTTTTATTTGTTCCTTAAATCGTCACCTGCTGGATCGGCAGGCTGCTATCTCTTTTTATTTTAATGTAATAAGTCTTAAGTCCTTGCCATTTGAAGAAGCCGGTTCACGAATTAGTTGTATCGCCCTTATGCTTAGCATAGATCGTAGAGCGTGGTACGCCAGTCATATTTGAAATTTCATATACGCTAAGTCCGTTGTCGTCTCTTGCCGAGAACAATGCTAATGCCTTTTTGACCTGCTTTTCATCCTGTCCTTTACGCCCCAAATGGGTTCCCTTCACTTTTGCCTTCGCTCGGCCCTCTGCTGTCCGATCATTAATTAAATCCTTCTCGAACTCTGCAATGGCTCCTAACATCGTAAACATCAATTTACCCGTTGGTGTCGATGTATCTTTGTTTTGTTTCAGGATGACTAAATGGATTCCGCGTTCATCCAACTGTTTCGCAATACGATGCAGATCAAATGTACTTCGGGCAAGTCTGTCTAGTAACGACAAGTGTATCGCCTTTTCGTAAATACCCCAATGCGCTAATCAACTCTGGACGATCACTTTTACCTCTCGATTCCTTTTCATGAATATCTTCGTTCAGCCATGTGCCAGTAAAACATCAAGCTGTAAATCCAGTTTTTGTTCACGTGTAGAAACTCGTGCATATCCAACTAACTCCATAAATAGTCTCCTGTCTAAAAGTAGGAATAAAGAGATGGTTCTACTTTTTTAATTTTTATTGAGTTAGCAGGAAATACCGAATAACTTATAGAATATAAATTCCAAGATGATACACTGTGTATCGCGATGCTATGAACTTTTACATACTCAAACAAAGATAAAACTTATACGGCTATTCAAGAATTAGGAGGGAATCATCTATGCTGGAAATAGAATTGGGAGCAGAGTTAACACCGGAACAATCGAAGTTTAATCCAACCGTTATAAAGCAATTATCATATCACATAGTTCCCTTTACATTCAGTTTAAATTATTTGGACGCACTAATTGAATTAAAGCGCGATACTCTGTGGGAGAAGAAAGATTTTGCTAAAGAGCGGTTGTATGATAACATCTCTAGCCTAATTCATAAAGATGATCACAATAGTACAATAGGAAAACGCTATGTCCTCACGCAAAAGGGAAGAGCAGCGAATGAGCTTCCAAATAATAAAAATGAACGGATGCATTTTATTCGAGAAAAAGGAATTAGACGCTGCAAACAAGCAAAAATAAAGACTGATGAGAGAACCTCTTACATCCTTGACATTCAGTTGAAGGACGAAGAACGATACCTATATGAGTTCTCAATTCAAGGAGTGGAACTGATCTTGTTTGAAACGCAAGTCGGATTTATCTTGCTCGACATCGATTACCCCTCCTCCTATACGATAAACGACATCATCGAGGCGAATTATTATATCAAAAAGCAATATTCAGGCGGGGAGTTGGAATGGAGACACCGTACTAGCAAAGAAGAGAGTACACTAAAAACCTGTGTTTTAGCGGATCTTCTGCTTCAGTTGGTAAAGTTCCTGTCCATAGAAACTTTCTTTGAAAATAATTCGGAAAGACCCGATCACGCCTTAGTCTACAATGCAGCCTTGTTGGAAGAACAAAATGAAGATCAACATACCGACCATCAATTTAAAGAAACACTATTCCAAATGCGTCGTTCTTTTAAAGAATCCTATCGGCCTAATCCGTTGGAGTTTGAATTGAATCATCCAGAGGTCATACAGGTATTTGAAAACAGCTATTGGGGGGTTTCTTTGGAAGGATTAGCAAACTTATCTTATTTAATTAAAAATGATAACTTAACTACGAATGACTTTTTCTCCGGAAATTATTTCGGAAATCTACGGAATACCTATTTACATTTCTACATTTTGTCCCTCCACCAAAAATTTGCACTCCTATATTTATCGAGTTTGGCTTCTCATTTACCCAAAACCTTGAGTGAGTATAATGGTAATAAAGAAGGTGCGATCTTAGCACTACGGGAAAAAATCATCTTCTTCTCGCTACGCTGTTCATTTAAGCATATATCGAATGTCACTCATCAATCAAAAGTTTACACCACCATTAGAAATACACTAAGTATTGATGATTTAATGCACTCTTTGTCTCTTGAATTGGAGTCCATCGGGCAAATGTCCGAATTGCAAGAAAGAAAGGAAAAAGAGAGGAAGGACACAGAAGAGCTGAAACAGAAAGAAATGAACGATCAATACAAGAAAGAGATAAAGGAAATCGAAGATAACCAGAAAAAGAAAAGTGACGAGTGGATTACAGTGATTTCAATGGTTTTCTTGATTGTCTCCACTGTGTCGAGCTCATGGAAACTGTACTCGGATTTATTTGAAACTCACAAACTACTTATTTTTGCCATCAGCTCAAGCATCATTTGCGGCATTGCTGGGTCTCTGGTTTTAATGCGAATCAGTAACATAAGAAATATAGATAACAAGATTAAGGAAATCGAAAGCAAACATAATAACATTAATCAACTGAAAATTAACAAGCAGATCAGCTCACTTGAGCAATCGAGAGATTTTAACCATTTTGGTAAATCTAATACAATGTAATCGCATCTAGTGTTGTTATTAATAATGAGGAATGGCAAAAATCAATATAAAATATACTTGAAAAGTAGAGGTTGTTAATCGTTGATTTATAAATTCATAGGCGCTCTACTTAATGTAAAATTACCCGATCACACACGGGTTGGCTTTAACGATTATCTTCTATCTTGCAAGAATTCAGATCGTCAATATTATATTAGAGATAACTCCAAGATGGAGAGTGTTGTCGGCAAGTTGGAGTTTAGGAATTTGAAAACCAAACCAATTATTTGCAACATCATAAAAGATGAATTCTCGTTCGGAGCTGAAGATCTGCTAGGCAACTATAATAAATTTAACGATTCAGCATCTAGCTATCTTCTTCGATGTATGCATGAAGCAAAAATGATTTCCAACTCATTCTGGATGCTGAAAGACTCAAGCGTGAACATAGAATGCGGTTTTCTGAAAACTGAAGATAATGACCACAAAATGTTGTCAATAACTAATAATTGGTCAACCAAAATTTACACCAATACGAAAGGTAAGTATGAGGATTCATTTTTCACCTCGTTGGAAATAGAGCAGGCTGTATTGTATTATGACTTTTTGGATAAGAATATCCAGTTGGGATCGAATATATTTCACAGTTCTTGCAGAATTTCGAGAGCTTTTTACTTTATGATTAGTGCTAGGACACAAGAACTTGTACCACTGAAGATAGCTCATTACTGCATGATGTTGGAAACCCTGTTTACTACGAATAGCGTTGAGTTAACTCACCAAATCTCAGAACGTGTAGCTAGACTCTTGGGCCGCGATTTCGAGACGCGAAAAACCTATTACGACATTGTGAAAAAAGCGTATAGCGTTCGCTCAAGCATAGTACATGGTCAACAATTAGATAATCAATTCAGAAAATCTGAGGAAAAAATAACGGACCTTTGTACGGAATTGGATGATATTTCAAGAGAGATTTTCCGTATCCTATTTCTAGATGAATCCAAGTTAGAACTTTTCAAACAAGAAAACAAGGTGTTGCACGAGGAATTTTCAAAAATGGTGTTATCCTAGCTCTATTTATTGGTGGTACAACTTGTCAAGTCTTGGACAATCGGATATACAAGCAGAGGTAATGTGGCGGACTGCCAATGGTCTCGACGAACAGTCCGTTGACGCCTGATCTATGCAAGTCTCGCGTCCGGTCCCCTTGGGGACTGTTTGGGGACTATCATCACGAAAAGGGACTGGAAATCACGCTAAGGCAGTTAACGTCCACACGCAAAAGTGTTGAAATATCAAGCGATACAAGACATTAGCAAAAACCGCTAAAAACCAAGCGAGGGGTTCGACTCCCCTCACCTCCATACAAAGAAGAAAGCACCCATTGAGGGTGCTTTTTCTTTTTTATAAGTGATCGGGAGTTGAACCCCTCAAGGGTTCAGTCTGCGCGGACTGGAGCGTAGCGGAAGGAGCACGGCATTGAAATGTACCGCTAGGGTAGTCATCAGTGAGTGGGCTTCGTTAGTAAATTAGATGGACATTTCAATACTCAAATCCACAACCTTAGGGTTGTGGATTTTGTTTATGTCGAGTCATACTTGTTATTTTTTTGGCAGCCGCATTAAGACACCATTTTTTCGAGAGACTCAATTATAACAATAGGAAGATAAGTAGAAATCTATCTTTCTATTTTTTTGATTTTTAGGGTTGCTAGGGATCTCATATTCAAATCAATGATGTTATATATATAAAGAAAGAAATGCCTAGAATGAGGTGATTTATTTGACAGCGCTTCCGCAAGTTTGTATTATTGGGGCCGGTTGTTCTGGGATTGCAGCAGCCAAGGCGTTAAATGAACGTGGGATTCCGTTTGACTGTTTTGAAAAACGGGATCGGCTAGGCGGTCTATGGTTTTTTGGCAAGCAAGGGGGCTCTGCAGCTTACAAATCATTGCACATTAACTCGTCCAAACAACGGGCTCAGTTCACTGACTTCCCAATGCCGGAGGACTGGCCGGATTTCCCTCATCATACGCAGATGGCTAAATACTTTGACGACTATGTGGATCATTTCGCTTTACGAGACAAGATAACACTTAACACATCCGTAAAGCGAGCTTACCGTCATAAAGATGGAGTCTGGGAAGTGACGCTTAGCACTGGAGAAATCCGCTCTTACGATGCGCTTATCGTTGCCAATGGGCACCACTGGGACCCGAACTTTCCGAGTCCTCCTTTCCAAGGTGAGTTTGACGGTAAAGTGATACATTCTCATAGCTATGAGGATAATTCAGATCTGAAAGATAAAAAAGTATTGGTACTGGGCATTGGGAATTCAGCGGCTGATATTGCTGTAGAGTCCAGTTTTGTAGCAGAGCGAACCTTTTTGTCCTCCCGCCGTGGAGCATGGATTGTTCCCAAGTATCTGTTTGGCAGGCCATACGACCAGACGCCTAACCCAGAGAGGATCCCATGGCCAATTCGGCGATTTTTTCTTAATACTTTGCTGCGCCTCGTTGTCGGACGGATGGATCGGTACGGTTTTCCAAAACCTGATCATAGTTTCGGTGAGGCACATCCAACTATTTCAGATCAGCTTATCAGTCGTGTGGCACACAAAATCATTGATGTTAAACCTAGCATCGCAGAATTGCTGGGAGATAGGGTCCGTTTTACTGATGGAACGATTGAGCAAGTTGATGTAATGATTTATTGTACTGGCTACCGGGTGACATTCCCCTTCTTTGAGCAGAACTTTCTGTCTGCTGCGGATAACGAACTGCCCCTCTTCAAGCGGGTCTTTAAGCCGGGATACAACAATTTATTCTTCATCGGTTTGCTTCAACCGCTAGGTCCCATTATGCCAATAGCAGAGGCACAGAGCCGATGGGTGGCAGATTACCTTGCGGGAAGTTATGCATTACCTTCCATTGAAGTCATGCAGGCGGATATTGAAAGGGAAACGAAGAAAATGCGATCTCGATATGTACACTCCGCCCGGCACACGATGCAGGTCGATTTTGAGGAGTATTTGTATAAGTTGCGGCAAGAGTATAAACGTGGCAAGCGACGGGTGAACCAATTATCGCATTCCAAAACAATTATAAGAAATAAGCCATTTTAAGTGGATAAACTATGCCACCTCCCCAAACATTCTCGGCATCACGCGGTGGCTGATTGTGGATTTGCTAAGCCACGGCTCACCTCCGTACAAAGAAGAAAGCACCCATTGAGGGTGCTTTTCTTTTATATGGGTGATCGGGAGGAGAACCCCTCAAGGCTAATAAGGATTTCTCCCACCAAAAAATAAGTACTCATTTCGCCCTTCCCCTCTACATCTCATTAAGTCTTATAGCGACTTTACCTACCCATACCAACATTGAGCAACCCCCACATCTAGTTTACAATAAGGAAATAACCGTTCACTTAAAGACAGGGGGATCTGTATGGAAAATCAATACGATGCGTTAGCCGCCTTTTTCCTGCAGGTGCCTATAGACATACATGGGGTATATCAATCCATTGTTCGGCAAGGTATGCATCAAGGACACAAGGCGCAGCCTACAACCAAAAGCGCGATTCTCATCGCGTTAAGGGGCGAAGCTGACTTTGTTTACGACGGCAACAGTTATTCGATGAGTCTGGGCAAGGCGATGATCGGCGGGTATAATCGTCATTTTGAGATGATCGTACATTCGGCTTAGTTCGAGTATTTCCTTGTTCATTTTTTGCCGGTAGCCCTTGATCTGGAGAACTCGCAGTTAGCAAGAGAGGTCCACCTGCTGCATATCGAGTTGGATGTGACGCTGCTGCAAGTCATGAAGCAATTGAGACGGTATGCCACCGAACTGGGCCATATTGAGCTGCTGGAGAAGAAAACGCTATTCTACCAGCTGGTGAATAAGACGTTGACGTATGAACGCTATTTGCAAAATAGCGAAAGCCATTCGATGATGGAGCAGACGATCGAGTACATCCGGCAGCATTATATGGAGCCGATTACGTTGGAAAGCTTGGCGGAACAGCATCAAATGAAAGCTAAATATTTTTCGCATATCTTTCAGAAGTATACAGGGACGGGTCCCATCCATTATTTGATCCAATACCGCATGAAGGTGGCTTATGAGCTGTTGATGACGAGCCCGTTTTCCGTACGGCACATCGCCGGAAGTGTCGGTTATTCGGATGCTTATTATTTTAGCAGGCTGTTCAAAAAGCATTACGGCATGTCGCCGACCTCGCTGAAGATGAGCGATTGAAGAATAAATCCATCCCGAAATCGGGAAATTATCTATTTGCGCAAGTTAATCCCGGTGGTAAGATTATTCTCGATAATGATAATCGTTATCAATTAAATACTGGGATTAACGAGAGGAAGATCAAGATGAAAAAACGTGTTATGCCACGGATGACGACAGCGTCTTTGCTGGTGGCTTTCCTTTTACTTATTAGCGCATGCTCCAGTACGGGGAAATCGAGCAGTGAGAGCGCAAGTCCGACCGCGGCGCCTTCGGCTAGCCCATCGCCAGCCAGTGCAGGCTTTCCTAGAACAATAGCCAGCGCCAACGGTGTGCAAGTGACGATTGCCAAAAAACCAGAAAAAGTCGCTCTTGTCCACTGGGGATTAACGGAGGATCTTTTGAGTTTTGAGATCCCATCGATTGGTGTTGCACTTCCTTTTACGGAAAAGCAATCTCAACTGGGTAGTGATTTGTACAAGCCATATACGAGCAAATTTAAGGATATCACGATTGTTGGTGAGAACACGGAAGTTAACTTGGAAAAGTTACTGCAGTATGGCCCTGATCTCATCATCGCGGGTACGGATACCAATAAGAAAGTTGCGGATCAATTGCCAAAGATTGCACCGACGGTGTTTCTCGATGAAGCGAAGCTGGATGTTTGGAATGACTGGCAGGGTGTGATGACGAAGTTCGGTGAAATGCTGGGGCAGGAGAATGCTGCGAAGCAAGCGATCGATAAGTTCTCAGCTACGTTCGCTCAAGCGAAGGATAAGCTTAAAGGTGTGGAGGGTACCGTTGCCTATGCGCAGGTCAGAGAAAAAAATATGTGGCTGCAAGGCACGCAATACGCTGGTCATTACTATGAGCCACTGGGGCTGAAGCCGCCGGAGCAAGCGAAAGGGGAAGGCGCAGAGCTTAGTCTTGAAGGTTTAACCCAGATTAATCCAGATTATATTTTCCTAGGATACTTTAATTGCACGGATAAGTCTCTACCTGCTCTTGCTGACGAATGGGAGAAATCGGACGTGTGGAAATCGCTCAAAGCTGTGAAGCAAAATCATGTGTACAAAATAAATGGTGCGGTTGCCTTTGGTTACGGTCCAATTAGTAGAGTGTATGGCGTTAATGCCATAGTAGATGCACTCAAAAAGTAGTGGGCGCCATATCGTAGCACCACCATACAAAGAAAGAAGCACCCGTTGAGGGTGCTTCTTTCTTTTGTATGTGGGTGGAGCGGGTGGGGTGAGCCCTTAGCGAGTAACTTGGCCGCGAATTTCCCCATTTGGATTTTGATTGGTGTGGACATTCACGTAGGCATTGCCGTTTTCGAACTCACGCACCAAATCTTGAAGGGACTTTCCACTAAGAGGTCCTACTAAATCTGCACTCGTCAAGATGCCTCGAACGACTCCTCGTCTTACAGATATACCAAATTTAGATGGACCAAATAGAAAGGCAACAACGGGACCATTTTGACCTGCTCGTCCAAGGTGAATATGTCCTTGTGTTACACGAGAAATATTTCGTACCACAAGAATAAAACTGAGTTGGTTCCCTCTGTTGTTCAGCTGTAATAAGGCATTTCCACTGGCTATGGTTCGTACAGGAGGAACCTCATTTCGACCTCGTAGGATTGCTCTGAATGTTTTGATAAGCCACCACTCTCCTTCACTAGTATTACTACTGTTTATTCAAATTTAGTAGAAATGGTACGTTTAATAGCCCGATAGGAGCCAAAAAATATGAAATAGTTTCGATTTCCGCGTCAGAATGCATATCCATACAAGATAGCTGACTCTGTCAAAATATTAAGATTTTACATATTCTATCAATGACAATCACAAAAAATAGAAGGAAAGGGGCCATACATGGATATCGTTAAATCATTGAATTTTGAATAAATAGGAGATGAGCAGATGTGGACAACCAGAAATTAACTATAAGTATTCTTGGTAGCGCTGGAGGAGTGGCTAAATCGATTTTTGCCATATTAGACAAGTCGTTTCAAGATATTAATGACCCTATTCATCGGTATATCAGTCAGTGTGACTTGCATTTAATCGATTTGAAACAAAAGGACGTGGCCTATTACGAATCATTTCTCCCTCATTTAAGCCATGCAATTACATTGCATCAGTTCGATTTGAGTAGTCTAAAAATGTTTCGACAGCATTTAATCCGTACGAAGACAACGCTTGTCATCGACATATCTTGGGCAGATACCGTTGAAATGCTTCAATGCTGCAATGAATTGGGCATTCCGTATATTAATTCTGCCTTAGAAAATACCTTAGTGGATGAAAATGAAGAGCTCGAAGGATTTACATTATTGGAACGATACCGCATTTTCCAAGAAAATAGAGGACGGTTCACGAATATGAAAGCGATTATCGGTTCCGGCATGAATCCAGGTGTCGTGCAGTGGATGGCCTTGGAGTTGATGAAGCAGGCACCCGGCGAAATGCCGCTTGGCTGCTATATCATCGAGCATGATAATTCGTTTTATGTTGATCGGTCGCTAGCTCAGAAAAAAACGATTTATTCTACATGGTCTCCCGAATGCTTCTTGGATGAAGCCATATTAAACTATCCTATGTTTATGAAGCAGCATATGCCTATGCTTCTTTATTATGATGTTTATGAGCTGGAGTTTAAGGTATCTCTTGGAAACAAACAGTTCCACGGATGTTTAATGCCGCATGAAGAGGTGCTTTCTTTGGGATATGCTTACAATATGGAGACAGGCTTTATCTACCGGGTGAATGACGTTACAACGGAATTACTCCGTGCCAATTTGGGCAATGCTGACGAGCTTTGGAATTGGAATCATAAGGTTTTAGACCCTGCAGAAGCCGAATTGGACGGAGAAGATTTGGTAGGTGTACTGCTCGTGTATAAAGATAAGGAACGATATATGTACAACGTCATGAGTAATCAAAGGGTATTTGCCGAGTTCAAGACGAACGCCACCTATTTCCAGGTAGCATGCGGCATCTATGGGGCTATATCCACGCTGCTGCTTGATGAGATTCCGAAAGGTATTTATTTTGTTGATGAGTTGTTGTCTAAAACAGACAGTAGCTATGGCAAGTACCTTTCCTATTATATGAAAGACTTCGTTACAGGCGAAAATAACGGATCTGATGGGCTATTACTGGATAGAGTTTCACAATGGCCGAACGGGGGGACGAGCGTGTGACGAACAGAAAAAGTTCATTGACTGGCTATTACAAAGAAGAAAATGAGGATCTATGGCTGTGGGATGATATACCGGAGCTTGATATGGAAGTTGGCTATAAGGTTGATGCGCTGCTTTATTACGAACAATCACCGTTTCAAGAAATAAGTATCGTGGATACGAAAGGATTCGGACGTATGCTTATTCTCGATGGAACCCCTCAGGTCACAACCAAAGATGGCTTTATTTATAACGAAATGATTACTCACTTGGCTATGACCACTCATCAAGAACCAAAAAAAGTGGCCATGATCGGAGGCGGCGATTGCGGTCCTTCTCGAGAGGCGCTGAAGTATGCAAGTGTGGAGCAGATAGACGTCGTGGAAATCGATCAAAGAGTTGTTGAGGTATGCCGTTCATGGATGACTAGTGAAGGCACCCATGAACGGGAAGGATGTATTCGAATGATTTATAGGGACGGGTTTAAGTGGATTCAAGAACAGAAGAAGAATCTCGACGTGCTGCTTGTAGATAGGTCTGATCCCTATGGGCCCGCCACAAGTCTATATAAACAACAATTTTATCAATACGTATATGATAGTCTAACAGATGACGGTATCGTTGTCTTTCAATCAGGATCTCCCTATTACAACCAGAGTATCTTTAGAAACACGGTTCGCAGCTTGAATAAGCTGTTTCCAATCGTGCAACCATATCTATGTTCTATCCCTTCATTTCCCGGTGGAATATGGAGTTTTGTAATTGCATCCAAAAACTGGGATCCTCTGAAGGCCGATTTGAATCGTTTGCAATGGCAGGATACGAAGTATATTAACCCTGAAACGTTTCAGGCTTCCTTTGTATTGCCCAGTTATATAAAAGATATCTTGCTTGGGAAGAAGTGACTGGTTACTAGTCAATCCGCTCGAATATGTACCTCTTTAGGGGAATATTAGGATTCGAATCATTGCGGTTTATGTAGGCAACCCTATATACTGATTTTAAGGCCGATGATTCAATGTCTATTATTTGATCTGAAAGGTGAGATACCCATGTCGATTGATTTATCAAAAGGTCAACGCATTGACCTAACCAAAACCAACCCAGGTCTAACCAAAATAATCGTAGGACTTGGATGGGATACCAATAAATATAATGGCGGTGGAGATTTCGATCTCGATGCCTCTGCGTTTCTTCTCCATGAAGATGGTAAAGCAAAGTCAGCAGCCGATTTCGTGTTTTATAATAACCTCAAAGCCTATGATGGCGCTGTTGTTCATACAGGAGACAATCGTACGGGTGAGGGCGATGGTGATGATGAGAAAATTCTGATCGATTTCGCCAAAGTCCCACCATCAATCAGTCGGATTGGGATTACGGTTACTATTCACGAGGCGGCTGGGCGCGGTCAAAATTTTGGACAAGTAAGTCATGCCTTCGTAAGAGTAGTAAATGAAGCGAATAAGAATGAGATTCTTCGATATGATTTGGGTGAAGATTTTTCCATTGAAACAGCTGTCGTCTTTTGTGAGTTTTACCGTCACGGAGGTGACTGGAAATTCCAAGCGGTAGGTAGTGGTTTCGCAGGTGGTTTGGCTGCGCTAGTTACGAACTATGGCTTGAGCTAGAAGTTGGCTTGTATAGAGTGGTTGCCCTCTGGCGACGATGAGTTTGATAAGTTACTAGGAAATAGACCTCACCTGCCCACAAAGTGGCCAAGGAGGTCTATTTTTTCGCGTTAATACAAGCTTCTTACCTATCAGATCAAGAAAAGAGAAGTTTAGTCAAAAATGTCATATATCAGCCAAATGGTTTCCTACAAGAGAATTCCAACTTTGAGAAAATGTCTAATAGACGGCGTAGCCAGTCAAGTCCTACAGTTAATACACGGGCCAATCGTACCAACAGGTATGAGCTGTATGGGTCATCGTTTAGTATTTTTTGTGGCAGGGAGGGGATGAAGGAGCGGTTCCGACTAATGGCAGAAAGTGATTCTTAGGATATGCAAAACCTTGCACAATGAGGAATTACCGAGAGTATACAAGATTCTCTCATAGCTCGAACATAAGGAGTGAAAATAACAATGCGAACTAACAGACAATGGAGAAAAGTCGTTTCGTTACTTCTTGCAAGCGCTCTCTTTATACCGAATTGGTCAATGGCATCCGCCGCTGTTGGTAACAATGGAGCTGAACTCGACAGCGTATATTATAGTGATTTTGGCGATACAGCTGCGCTTGATCCAGCATTCTGGGGATTTGCGACAGCGAATGCAACCGTATCGATTAATACATATGGAGTGGCTGGGAATAGCACACCGATGCTGCAGTTCACCCAGACGAACCAAAGCGGGGGGCGCGTAGCGACCAAGAACTTCGGCACTTCGGTTAAAGGCAGCCAAATTCTCGTTGAATTCGATTGGTATCCTGGAAAGGTGAATGATAAAGCAGCCAGCAATCCTAGCGAGAACGGCGGTGAGTTCAGGATCCTCGATAGTACTGGCAATACGGTATTTACGGTAAACAACACGAATAACGCACCTTTGCAATATTTTGCAGGAAAGCAGCCTGCTGCTAGTACGGGTATTACGAATCCTCAAGCGTGGTATACGGTAGGGATTAATCTTGATGTGGAAAATGAGGTCGTGAAATTCAAGCTTACCGACAAAGCTGCAGGTACAAGCCAAGAATTTACGTCATCGTTGAATGGTGTAGCTTTTGATGGTTCAGTAGCTTCGGTAAAATTGGTGGGCATGCGGACATCCGGCAATAATATTGCCTGGACGACGTACCTGGATAACTTCGGTGTATATCATATGCCTATTCCGGAAAATCGAATTACAAAAGTGGATAAATTATCCTATCATACGGTGTATGTAGATCAAACTACGTCGGATCTCCATTCCATCGGTTTACCGCAATCTGTTAGCGTTACCCTTGCAAATAATAGTAAGGTAACCGTGCCTGTAAGTTCGTGGGCTAACGTAGGAAAGCCTTGGAATCCTCATGAAGCAGGTGTATACACGTTTAAGGGTGAACTTGCGGTTCCAGCGAGTCTGGAGAACGGTTTTGGCAGATATGCAACCCAATATGTATACAACCGTCTTACACCGCCAGATACGGCAAGACAGATAGAGTGGCTGGACAGAGGCGTAATCGCTTTAAAATCAAACGAGGGCATATTCGTAAGCTGGCGTCTGCTAGCAGATGAGTATAATCGCGATGTGACATTCAATATTTACCGCAACGGGCAAAAGCTAAATACGTCACCATTGTCTGTTACCAATTATGTGGATACAGCTGGCGTACCTGGTGACGCTTACGAAGTGGAGACCCTTGTTAATGGGAAATCTGATTCGAACGAAGCTGCGACAGCGGCGGCTAACGATTATCTTTCCATTCCTATGCAAAAGCCTGAAGGAGGAACTACGGCCACAGGCAGCTACACGTATAGTGTCAATGACGCTGGTGTAGGAGATTTGGACGGTGATGGTGAGTATGAGGTTGTAGTGAAATGGTATCCATCCAACGCGATCGACAGCTCACAGAACGCGATGACGGGGCCGACGATTTTTGATGCTTACAAAATGGACGGCACGCTATTGTGGCGGATGAATATGGGGCTTAACCTCACATCAGGAGCCCATTATCATCAATTTATCATCGCGGATTATGATGGGGATGGCAAAAGCGAGTTCCTCATTAAAACGGCTGATGCAACGACCGTCTACGGGACAACGGATGGGAAATTCGATAGCAGCAAGGTGATCAGCGTTATTGGTAATGCTGCCGATAATGGCAAATGGGTAAATGAGTTCGGCCATATTTTTGGGGGGCCTGAGTATATCTCCGTATTCAAAGGTGAAACCGGTAAGGAAATCGACACCATTGATTATGCATTTCCGCTAGGAGATGTTGCGTCATGGGGAGATACCTGGCATAACCGTTCGGATCGCTTCCTTGCAGGACTAGCTTATTTGGACGGTAAGAAGCCGAGCGCCATTTATGGCAGAGGCTATTATGAACGGACTACGTATGTGGCCTATAGTTTAGTGCATGGCAAGCTCAAAGAAGAGTGGACCTTCGACTCCGCGCAAGAGGGCAGAGGGGCAGGCTTAGGCTTCCACAATCTGGCCACGGCAGATGTTGATAATGATGGTTTCGATGAAATTATCGCAGGTTCGTTGACCCTCGATCAGGACGGCACCATTCTCTATGAAATGGATGGCGAAATGCAGCGTGAACAGGGTTCACATGGCGACGCGCTCCATGTTGGGGCATTTGATCCAGCTCGTGAAGGTTTGCAGGTTATGGCGGTACATGAAGTCCCATCCGTTGCATCGGTAGAACTTCATGATGCTGCAACAGGGGAAACACTGATGTCCTACAATGGTTATGTGGATACAGGACGTGGCTTGGCGGCCAATATTACCGCAAGCCCAGGCTTTGAGTTCTGGGGCACAGGAGGGACAACTCCAGCGTCTGGCGGAGGCATTTACAACGTACAGGGTTCGGTCGTTGCAGATAGCTTTAGAACGGCAGGCGTGTCCGTGAACTTTGCCCTTCATTGGGATGGCGATTTACTGAGTGAATTGCTGGATAATACATCGATAACGAAGTTTAATCCAACTACGAAGAAAGCGGAGCCTTTGAAAAGTTTCGCAGACGTAGTCAGCAACAATGGAACGAAGGCAACTCCGACCTTACAGGCAGATATCTTAGGAGACTGGCGTGAAGAAGTTCTTTTGCCTACAACAGACAGCTCGGAATTAAGAATCTTCAGTACGACAATTCCTACGGAGTACCGGATTTATACGCTCATGCATGATCCGGTATACAGAAACGGTATCGCATGGCAGAACACAGCTTACAATCAGCCGCCGCATTTAAGCTTCTACCTCGGTGAAGACATCAGAGAGACTGTTCTGGCAGGCGGACTGAAAGTACCTAATGTCGATTATACCGACAAGCACCACGATAAGAAGCCTAAGAAACCGAAAGATCCCAAAGATCCAAAAGATCCTAAGGACCCAAAAGATCCAAAAAATCAGAAATGATGAAAAAACCCGCTCATGGAGCGGGTTTTTCTCATTGATTACAACGTCAGCATACGATTATTCCTTGGCGTCTCCCCTACCTTCACAAACAAAAACTTAACACGACCGTAATATCATTCTCCGATAAATCGATATGCCCATTCTCGTTACGGTTAAATCTATAGCCGTTCTCCTCAATCCCCTTACATATACGAAATAGCCGATGTTCATCCATTTGGATTAACTTTGCGAAATGTGCGAGATGCATGGGCTTATCATTTAGAGAAATCATCTTACCTACCTACTCTCTGTGAGGGTTATTTGTGCTTACGATTAAATTAACAAGAATGATTTGAAAAGTATCAAGAAATTTGTCGTCCTTCCAATGAAAAAGGGAAGTGTTTGATAGTTTGTCACAAACTGAGGTCAAGCAATCACCCTTCATGTAGGAGGCTCATTGGCAAGAGCGGAGGAGCCGGCGAGATAACAACAGGTACTGCTATTTTTGCGCAATAACAAAAGACTGCCGCTCATTAGCGACAGCCTACTCACATCTATGCTTGCTTACACGAATTTTCTTCTAAGCATGTACAACTTGTTTGTCTACAGAACCGCGATACACACCATTTCGACCGTTTCGCTTTGCCCGATAGAGTGCTTGGTCGCAAGTGGAATATAGCTCTTCGAGATGTGTCTCTTCATCCGGGATGATCGTGAGAACACCTAAACTGATTGTGTAGGAAATCTTTAATCCAGGAACACGTGAGCCCTCCGCGGCCTGCCTAAGCTTTTCGGAATATAGCGATGATTCTCGCTCATCCATACCAGGCACGATAATGGCAAATTCGTCTCCGCCATATCTAGCGAATAGATCATCAGCACCCAACTGCGCCTTCATTCGTGTCGTGAGATCAACAAGCACCTGATCGCCTGTGTCATGACCGAACGAATCATTTATCGACTTGAAGTTATCAATATCAAAAAGCAGCAAGGTAATGGGTTCCTTTTTCTTCGCATAAGCAGCAATGTACTGATTCGTACGTGTGATGAACGACCTACGGTTTAGTGTACCGGTCAAATCGTCATAATTGGCCAGCCGAAGCAGGGCTTGGTCGGTCTGTTCTTTCATCAAGAGAATGAATCCCGTATTCCCTGCAATCATCGTGAAATATTGGGCTAGCAGCATCATGGTCTGGTTGCCGTTGAGATGATAATAGCTCATCAGTGTGCCGAAGAATAAGGCACAGACGACCCTAATGAGAAGCACGGCAACGATCAAGAGATAGAAATAGCCAATGGCTTTGGCCAACGTAGATGTAGCTTGTTTTCGAATCATTCGGTAGGCTGGAAATAGGAGGCTTGCAGCAATACCTATGGAAACAAAGGAAATTCGGAACTTCTCTTCGTTATAAAAAAGCAGGATGCCATGAAAGCCGACGATGTTGAACATAGTTAGAGCCACATACATGTTGCGTATCAGTTTGCTCAGCGCATTCTGGATTTTCAGGACGGAAATCGTTTCAAACGCGTAGCCAATAAACAGCAATGAGTTCACAAGGGATACCGTAAGTGTATCCGAAATCCCGTCACGAATAATTAGAACCAGCCATGCCGTGGCTTGTGTACACTTTGCATAGAAGAAGTATCGGATTGTACCTTCGTCCTTATGTTGACGCCAGTAGGCAATAATGAACACGGCAGTAAACAGCTGCCCAATGACCAGTGTCAGCAGCAAAGTTTTCATATCTAAAAGTAGACCCATTTCGAACCTCATCTGACCGTTAGAAGTTTTGGAAGTATGTCGAAAAAAAATGTCGAATACATCTACTTTACCATAAAATTGAAGCGGTATGTTTCAAAATTTTGCTAATAAATGGGATGGACCTCATAAACCAAATATTCCTTGAAATGTATGGAACAAGTGTGTCACTATAGACCTATATAGACACAATTTGGATGATGGTGATTTGGGATGAATTATTCGGGACGAATCGTTATAATGTCGGTTGTTGTAGTCACGATTGTAGGCCTAAGAACCTATGGTACTCTTTATTATAACTTTCCCTGGCTTCAGTTTCCTGTTGCTGGCGTGTGCATCTTATTTGCAAGTTGGGTGCTAGGTACACAGTATGACCGATTGAAATTCCTCTCCGAAAAAGATCATCTAACGACACTCTATAACAGAAGGTTCATCATGGACGCCTTTCCTAAGCTCATCACTTCGGTGGAACGCAGACAAGGCAAGTTAATTTTATATTTCATCGATGTAGATAATTTCAAATCAATTAACGACTCCCGTGGGCACAAAATCGGAGATCAGGTGCTGCAACGCATTGCGAATGTATTGCTGCTCGATTTACAGAAAAAAGATGTAGCCGCACGTTGGGCTGGCGATGAATTTCTGATCCTGTCAACGTCTTCGAGTGCTTCTAAGAAAGAATTAATAATCAGTCACATTCAGGATGAATTAAAGCTGGCTTCAAGAGATTTCAATTTAGAGATTTCAGTGTCGATCGGTACGGCCGTGTATCCCGATGAAGCGCGAACACTGGATGATTTACTTCATGCAGCGGATCTTAATATGTACTCTTTGAAGTCAGATAGGAAAAATTCGGATATTGTGGTTAGAGCCAATAAATAGAGAGTAGAGTAAAAGCGCGCTTCAATTTGCAAGCGAAAATAGACCTCACTTAAGCGTAATCGGCCAAGGAGGTCTATTTGTTATACGTATTTTATAATGCCCGCATCCGATTATTTCTTGGATTGTGTTCGACTTCCGCAAGACCGAGAGCCTCCATTAATGTCTAGCCTCTCAATAAGACGCCGGATTTGCCATCGTTATGGTTTGTTCGGAACGACACACGTGCCGTCCAAACAAGCCTCATCGCTGGTTGATTCTGCAACCTGTTGCGGTTGCTCGGCATCCCATAGCTGCTGCATAGCGTTCAAATAAACGCCGCTTGGCTGTGCTCCTGACAACGCATGTTTGCCGTTGATGAGATAATACGGAACGCCGCGGATACCGAGGCGACTGCCTTTTTCTTCCTCGGCGCGCACCTGCTCGGCGAACTGGTCGCTAGCGAGTACAGACAAAACTTCTTCGCGATCAAGCCCTACGGCTTCTGCGATGCCTGCAAGGATGCTGTGGTCACTTATATTCTTGGACTCACTGAAATAAGCGCGGAACAACAACTCGGATATCGCAGCCCCTTTATGTTGCTTCTCGGCAAATAGCCGCAACCGATGAGCATCGAACGTGTTCGTCAGCACGATGCCACTAAATTGAAAGTCGATACCTTCACTAACGGCTTGCTGACGCATCTTTTCATTCATATCAATCGCTTCCTGACGGCTCATGCCGTACCTGGAAGAGAGCATATCGTAAACGTCGTGCGGGACGCTTGTGGGTGCATGACGGTCCAGTTCGAAGCTGCGGTAGACCACTTCAACGTGATCATGGTGTGCAAATTCCGCTAGGGCTTGCTCAAAGCGGCGTTTGCCAATGTAACAGAACGGACAAGCGAAGTCCGACCATATTTCAACTTGCATAAGGTTCACCTCTTAGTTGGGAGTATATAACGATTATTTACCACATAAGAAAGTATAAGTTTTCGGCTCTCGAAAACGGCTTTCTTATTGGCGATAAAACCTACATCTAAACGCGGTCGCTCATCATTGAATGGCTTCGATAGAGGTTTTCTCACTGAATAATAGCGCAATACTTTCATGAATGGAAGTAGGTTTCTTGCCAATTAGTTTCTCAAGGTCGTTCGACGTGCGTCCTTCCGTTCCGGCTGCCATTTTGGCATCAATGGCCACTAAGAACTGTACTAGACCCTCAGGAAGTCCAGCCTGAATCATACCTGCCATGGAGTCAGCGTCAGAGACGGATTGGTAAGCTACTTTTTTGCCGGATACTTGAGATAGAATGTCTGCTAGTTCTTCATAACGCCAAGATTGGGACGAGGCGAGCTCATAAACTTGGTTCTGATGACCATCTTCAGCAAGGACCGTTGCGGCAGCCAAAGCTATGTCATCGCGTGTAGCTGTATTAATTTTTCCTATTCCTGCCGAATTTATGATATGGCCGTTGTCGATATAAGCTTGTAAGCCCGGGTTAATGTAAAGCTCCTGATACCAGGTATTTCGTAAGATTGTCGTTGGAATTTCTGACGTTTTCAGCGCATACTCGGTCGCTAGATGCACGTTAGCCAGAGGTGCGAAAGCATCTACATCCGCAAAAGCAAAACTCGTATAAACGATATGCCTAACACCGGCTTTTTTGGCCGCTTCAATCGCACTAACATGTTTGCGAACACGGCTGATCGATTCATCTTGTGGGGAAGAAATCAGTAGGAGCTTAGAGGCATTTGCAAAAGCTTTCTCCATCGAAGCGGGATCATCGAAATCCCCATATCGTACCTCGATTCCTAATGCTGCAAATTCAGCTGCCTTCTCGACGTTTCGAACACTAACAGCAATCTCGCTTGCCGGAACTTTGGTCAGTAAGTGCTGAACCACCAATTTACCTAATTCACCTGTTGCTGCTGTAACCACGATTTTTGACATGCTTAATGTCCTCCTATTTATAAAAATGTTGTTGGATAATTAGCTATAGTCATATATTATTATAGTAGCTAGAAATATGTAAGTAGTCATTATTTTATAACATAGTCACAAAAATAGGACCATGGAGAAAGAGAGGGATTGCACATGTCCCGAACAACGTTTCAGGGGGAAATTCCAGAGGAACAAATCGAAGTCTGCCCGGTTACCGCGACCCAAAATGTCATTGCTGGCAAATGGAAAATCATCATTCTGTGGCATTTAAGGGAAACGAGACGATTTGGCGAGCTTCAGCGTTTGGTCCCAGGTGTCTCGAAAGGCATACTGACGACGCAGTTGAGAGAGTTAGAGAAGGATGACATGGTTCATCGGAAAGTCTATCAAGAGGTACCGCCAAAGGTGGAATACTCGCTTACGGATGCAGGACGTAGCTTTATTCCAATCCTAGAAAGTATGGGGGAGTGGGGGAAGAAGCACGGGATGAGTAAGAAGAGTGGGGAGTGAACGACGCATATGCGGTCCCCGATAAGGCTGAAACAAACATAAAGCACCCTCGCGGGTGCTTTTTCTCATCTATGTACCGCCCATCAAGGGTTCGCAATAATCTTTCCATTTTGCCACTCGAATTCATACTCAAATTGTTCCGTGGAGTCATAAAGGGCAGGTGAGTACGGACGAACAATGTGATTATCTGTACGTTTCTCCGAAAGCTTCTCTGGTTGACTCTCTTTTGCAGCAACGCCTAAAACCGATAGGGACAGTATACAGAAAAATACGAAACCGATTTTTGCTGTCATAGTCGGATGCCTCCGTCACAATAAGATATCTTCATAATACGATGCGTATGTCATTGTATTATTATCTGAAAGTAAAGAAATTGTATTATTTTTATTCTTACCCAACTCCACGATAATGAAACATAGTCGAAATAATCGACTATCTCATGCCCACTAGAGTCTAAGGAGGACGGCTAGTCGGTTGGGGAGTTTATCCAGCTAATTGGAAGCGATTCCAATCCCGCTGTAGCTAGCATTTCCTTCTTTTTAACCTAAGTTCAAACTCTTATAGTAAGAAGTCATAGATTCATATATAATTTAGGAGAAAATGTCGAAATCATAGGAATAATCTACGTTTTACATAATGGGGGAGCAGGCTAGCGTGAAACGTAAATTGTGGCAGCAGATTGGAATAGGTATCGCTGGTGGCGTATTAGCAGCCGTTGCGCTGGCAGTTTATATCCCAACTCAAACAGAGACAAATGACTCTCCTAATACAGGGAAACGCCATGCTATGATCCGGTTGGAGGACGTCGGGCTAGGTGGGGATTACAATTCGCTCGAAGGTTTGGGGAAGTTACGAGCCGTAATGTCGTATGTTGCGTCCGAGCAAGTGCCCTTTCATGTCGCTGTGATTCCAAGAAGGATGAGCCAGCAAGATGACGGTGTCTGGAAGGAGAAAGGGATTGATGATCCTAATCCAGACGAGGTTGTAAGCGCATTTATTAAGCTTCTCCAACAGGCAGAGCATCAAGGCGGCGTATTGGGCATGCATGGATATCGTCATCAGTATGGAGAGACATATCGATCAGATGGTGAACAGAATTCAGGAACGGGTTCTGAGTTTAATATCAAAGATGCGCCAGAAACACAGGAAATCTCCTATGCTGCGGAGAGGATGAAAGAGAGTTTGGCTGCCTTTGCGAGAGCTGATTTGCATCCCGCATTCTGGGAGTCTCCCCATTATCAAGATACGCGCGAGCAGGAGGGTGTGTTTCGGTCCTTTGTCGGCCTTATGTATCAACCGGATCGCTACGCCAAAAACGCTCATGATGATATGAATACCTATGATACGATCAATACGTTCGGACAAGATAGTTTAGGTTCGGTTTATATTCCTGCACCTTATCGCTATATAAGTGATGCTAAATCGGTGGATCAGATGTTGGAGAAGGCCTCGAAAGATGATGGGCTAGCCTCTTTTTACTTCCATCCGTTTTTGGAATTCTCGCACCTAGAGCCTGTTATTGCCGCAGACGGTAACCCAGAAGAGAAGGACGGTATTCCGGTCTATCAATATAAAGAGGGAGACGCGGATTCCTACCTGCATAAATTGATCAAAGGCTTCAAGAAGTTAGACTATCGCTGGATGTCATTGTATGATATCGTCCCCTTCACCCCTGCCCATCGTGTAACGCTGCCACCTAGAACCAAGCTGGCCAATGTGATGCTAGGCGATGTTACGGGTCGCGGGCATGCGGATGTGGTCGTGCGCCAGCTCCATCGCATTCTGGTTATTCCCGGGAGCTATGATACGCCGAGGAATCGCCAGCAGGAAGCTTCGCAGGTATGGTTAAGAGAGACGTTTGCTCCTGAGGATCAGCTCTTACTCGTCGATATCAATCGTGATGGCAAGCAAGACTTGCTAGCCTATAATGCCGAAACGGGAAATGTGCGGGCAGCCTTAGCGGATAAACAACAGTTTCTTCCGGCAAAAGCAATTGGTGCGTTACCGACTGGACTTAGCTCCTTACGCATGCTGCGATATACCGATGGTATAGGCTTAATCGCCAGAGGGGAAAAAGGCCTCGTGCAAGTCCACCTGCAAAACCAGCAATTGGCCTATACAGAATCTGACTTGTCTCTGCCGATGGATGCTGAAATTTTCACTGCAAAATTCAAGGATCCGGGTGTCGATGATATCCTGTGTGTCTCACACAAAGAGAAGCAGGTGTCTATCCTGTATCACCAAGGAAACGGGATGTTTGCTGCGCCACAAATAGCAGGGGGAGTTTCCTTTGGAAATAACGATCAGCTGCTAGTCGGCGATACGGATGGTGACGGGAGAAGCGATCTGATCGCTTACACAGCGGAGACCGGTATTTGGCGAGTGTTTCAGAACGAGGGAGAGAACCACTTCCAGCCGCTGGATAACGAATTTGGCCCATGGGCACAAGGTAAAGAAAGACGGGGGATTGTCGCTGATTTTGATGGCAACCAGAAGGCGGATATTGGCTCGTATGATGAAGTTGGACATGTGCTGGATCTGGCGCTTTCTTATAGAGGCGGAACACCATAGTCATACGAAAAAGGCACCCTGTGGGGTGCTTTTTTCTTCTGCAGATTTAGCTTTCTGATATGTAATGGGCGATACTGACGGTATATAAATGGACACCAATTAGGATGTCTTTTTACTTTAGATGAATTCATCGTAGTCTGAAGTCTGATATACTTTCATAGACAGATAGAAAACAGTCATCACTTGGAGGTTGAATCCTTGCTAAACATTCGCGTCTATACGAAAGCCAAAAGACAGATCATAGCTGCTGGAGTCAGTGTACTTATCCTGCTGGCAACGGCTTGCGGTGCTTCAGAAATAGAGAATACGCGGGCAGCTACGCCTTCAACAAAGGTTAGCCAGTCGTCGGCCATACAGAGCAGTAAGCGAATTCCCGCCAAAGTTACTCGGGTCGTTGATGGCGACACCATGAAGGTCTCTTTTAGCGAAGGTGGCAAAGTCAAAGAAGAAACGATCCGTTTGCTTCTTGTAGATACGCCAGAAAGCGTGGATCCTGAGAAGCCGGTTCAACCATTCGCGCTCGATGCGTCCAACTATGCCAAAACGATGCTCACAGGCAAGGACGTCCAGCTTGAATTGGATGTGTCGGAGCGGGACAAATACGACCGATTACTATGTTATCTCTACATAGGGGATAAGATGTTCAACGAGCTGCTGCTCGAAAATGGCTTCGCCCGAGTGGCGTATATTTACCCGCCAAATGTGAAGTATGTGGATCAGTTCCGTGAGATACAGAAGACGGCACAGCAGAAAGGTTTGAACATCTGGAGCGTGGAGAATTATGCGCAAGAGGATGGGTATCATGAGGGAGTGGTGAAGGGGGGCGCTCCTGCATCGCCGAAGTTATCCACAACGACTACACCGAAATCCGTGACTACGTCGCAGCCGAAGTCGTCTGTGTCCTACAACTCCTGCAAGGAGGCCAACGCGGCTGGTGCGTACAATATCAAAAAAGGTGAGCCTGGCTACAGCTCCAAGCTGGATGGCGACAACGATGGTGTTGCATGTGAGTAAAGGAAGGCCCAGTTGGTCAGGGGGAAGCGATTAGCTCCAGTTAAACGGAAAAAGCAGCACGTAGAGGCGAGTGTCGCTTCTGCATGCTGCACGATTAAATGGATTTTCTCCAGCTATTTTTGAGTATTTGTGCAAATGTAGATGAATAACTGGATTTCCTACATCTAAATTCATCCATCTTGGCCGAAAAGCGAAAATGGCACAAAGATAACTGTATGTTTTCCAGTTAAAGTGAATTTGAAGAGGAAATCCCCGGAATTAATTGCGTATTTTCCAGTTATTTGGTGAGTGAAGCCTAACCGGAAGTCCTCTGTTTTCGCAGCAAATTCCGCAACAAGGCAATTGTTGAAACCATAGAGGTTATCGCGATGATAATTAAGCTAATGATCTCAACCAGACTTTGTAGCTGTAAGCGCAATGTTAAATGATCTAAGATTGCAAACCGTATGATTTTCAAAGAAATCATATAAATCGAGATAAATACTAAGGCAGCAAGGATAAATGAAATGAACCTGTAAATGATGATACCTCCTCCAAAAAAAGCACCCATGCGGGTGCTTTTTTTTAACTGAGCCTACTGCGCCGACGCAGTTTGTCTATCATACTGATTAAACATCATGTTGTAAATGGCTGCCGACAGAACAGCTAGTGCCGCCAGCAAAATGAATGTCCACGTAAAGCCGATCCACGAGCTGATCGGGATGGACAGTGGAGCAATCGTGCGTCCGAGTGTATAACGCAAGCTGGAGGCAGCGAAATATTGACCGCGGATATGATCCGGCGCCAATCGGGACACGAAGGCCTGCTGTGGTCCTGCGGACATGAGCTCAGCAAGCGTGAAGACGGCTATCGCGATGGTCAATCCCCAGAAGGTGGACATCTGGCAGAACATCACCATACCCAGCGCATAGAAAAGAGCCCCGCCGATGAACACGTAGCGATCACGATACGCGAGCATCCATTTGGTCACGATGACAGTGAAGAGAGCTACGAATAGGCCGTTTTCGGAAACAATCAAGCCGAATAGCTGTTTGCCCGTTAGCTGGAGATCCCAGTCATTGTAGGAGAAGATCGTCGTCAGCGGCATGGTTTCTTCCAAGAATACGGGGAAAAGTAAGTCCAGCTGCATGAAGGTCTGCGAAAGAAGCACGCCAGCAATGACGAACAGCAGGAATACACGGTCCGTGGCAATGATTTTGTAGTCGCGCAGCTGCACCGCAATGGCATGGTACCAAGGCGTGTCAGCTTGTGCGCGATGGCGGTCGGCTAGCTGCTTCGGGAGTGTTTCGTGTAAGCGCCGCGACATCATGAGCGCGAGTAATACGCAAATCACGGAAGCGGCTGCCAGTACGAGATACGGGTTGTCTTTATACAGGAGGGACCCGAGTAAAGGGCCGACGACGACAGCCATATTCGCGGCCGTGTAGAAGATGGCAAACACACTGGCGCGATGCTCTTCTTTTACGACATCCGCGACCATCGCTTGACTGGCTGGCCAGTACAAGGAGCCGAAAAAGCTAGCCAAGCTGAAGCCCATGAAGCTAATAATAGGCATGGCGAGCCATGGTGAAGCGGCTAATGCGAAGATCCCGTAACCGAGAGCTTGTCCCAAAGCAGCAATCACCATCATCCGTTTCCGGCCAAACCGATCCGCGCTATAGCCACCGAGCAAATTGCCGAAGACGGAAAGCGCCTGCGACAAGATCAGAAGAATGCCTGTCCAGCCTTTACCGAACGAATTAGCAAAATAAATCGATAAGAACGGAAAAAATGCCCAAAAAATAACATTAAAAGCCGTTTCTCCGCCGAGGCGGATTTTTAAATTAATGTCCCAATCTCGAATCTTCATTGTTTAATTTACCTCTGGTTAATTTAAGTATCTCCCTATCATACTACCATTCTTCGTGAAGAAACAAGGCGGATAGACGGATGAATGGTTCCAGTTGTGGAAAGTTTTAACGCAAAAAGGAGCTCACCACAGATGTACTGAGGTAGGCTCCTTTATGTTTAATCTAGGGTAATCGATGTGATACTGCCAGGCCATCTTGGCGCGTTCAGCATTTTTTCAGTTGATAAAATCGCCAAAACGCAGTATCATTCATTAATAATGATTCTCAATCGCAATTAGTGGGTAAGGAGTGAAATTAGCATGGAACAGAACGAATTGTTTGATGTAACGGTTATTGGAGGGGGACCAGCGGGTCTTTACTCCGCTTTCTATAGTGGACTTCGTGAAATGAAGACCAAAATCATTGAATTTCAACCGCATCTAGGCGGCAAAATACATGTATATCCCGAAAAAATGATCTGGGACGTAGGCGGCATCACGCCGACTCCAGGAGCGAAGTTGATCAATCAGCTTGTCGAGCAAGGACTTACGTTTAGTCCAGAAGTGGTGTTGAATGAGAAAGTTGAAGCTATCGCTAAAAACGAAGAGGATATCTTCGTCCTGCGCACTACATCCGGGCAGCTGCATTACTCCAAAACCGTGATCGTCGCTGTCGGTTCCGGCATCCTTAACCCGAAAAAGCTGGAGATTGAAGGCGCAGAGCGATACGAAGTATCGAATTTGAGCTATACGGTGAAATCATTGGAGCGCTTCAAGAACAAGACTGTTGTCATTTCCGGTGGCGGCAACTCGGCAGTGGATTGGTCCAATGAACTGGAGCCATTTGCGAAGCAGGTGATTTTGAGCTATCGCAAAGAGCAGCTGACTGGGCACGAAGCCCAAGTGAAGCAGCTCCAAAATAGTTCCGTAGCATGTTATTTGAACACATCGATTACGAAACTGTTTGCTTCTGGTGAGGACGCCTCCATTGAACGTGTGGAGCTAACGAATCATGAAACGGGAGAAGTCTCTACTTTCCTTGTGGATGAAGTTGTTATCAACCATGGCTATGATCGTGACACGACCTTACTTGAACATAGTGAAATTGAGATTGAAAGAGCGGAGAATTACTATATTGCGGGGAATGCGAACAGCGAATCCTCTGTGCCCGGACTATATGCAGCCGGGGATATTCTTCATCATCCAGGCAAAGTGCATCTGATCGCGGGAGCCTTCCAAGATGCGGCGAATGCGGTGAATAAAGCGAAACAGTACATTCAGCCATCAGCAGAGAAATTCGGGATGGTGTCTTCGCATAATCAAGCATTTAAGAAGCGTAATAAAGAGTTAGTGAAGCAAATGTTTCAATCCTAATCAGGATAAGCTACATACATCTAATGAAATAGGCACCCTATGGGGTGCTTTTTTTCGTCCAAATGCGTTGTCGGTCTCAAGACCGAGGTAAATTCTTACGAGTAACCGTATAATTTTCATACAACTAGTCTTTGAAAGGGGCACTATGATATGAATGCTGAAACACTCATCGGTTATGGCATCGGTGCTGTCGTTATCATTTTAATTATTTGGCTAAGAACCAGGGGAAAAGCGAAGCCGATTCGGAATAAAGGAAGAGGTATGCTGATTCCAGTTTTCCTGCTTCTCATTGTGTTCGGGCTTAGTATTAGCTCGCTGACCCATATTCCGGATCATCCGTTTCATCTTCCTGCCCTATGGGAGTTGCTATGTGCAGGCGTGCTCGGCGTAGCGTTAGGCAGTATTATGCTGTACCATACCGGGTATGAGAAACGGGAAGACGGTTTCGTCTATTCGAAGCCGAACCCCAACTTCAAATATGTGATCGTTGCCGTCATTGCGGTCCGCTTGATTTTATCGCAGTATTTTAAAGGCCTGGATTCCTCAGAATTTGCTGTGTTAACGATGGTTATGGCGTATTTATACATTTGCGTGTGGCGGATTGGCAGCTTTCTCAAGTACCGTAAGGTGAGCGCTAGCTAAAATAAGAAGTGTTTAGGAGCACCCCAGGGGTGCTCTTTTTTCATATCGCAAGGTTCCCCCACGGACACGGACTTTGCTATAATAAAAAGAACTACATATAAGCAGGTGATGTCCCATACTAGTGATCAAGTCAACAGAAGTGCAAGAACTGCTTGCAATGCCAGCTTGTATCGAAATCATGGAAGCGGTCCTCGCCGATTTGGTGAATGGACAAGCTGTACAAGCGTTACGATCCGTTGTTCCTTTGCAAGGCGGCAATGTGATGGGACTGATGCCGACGTATTTGAAACGGGATGAGAAGGTTGGTGCCAAGGTGATTACCGTTTTTCCTAGTAATCATGGCAATGGCTTCCCTTCGCATCAAGGCTTTGTTTCACTGTTCAATTCTACCAACGGTCAATTGGAGGCGATTGTCGATGGCACCCGAATCACTGCCATCCGCACCGCAGCGGTCAGCGCAGCAGCAACGAAGTTGCTGGCTAAGCCCGAGGCCGCGACCCTTGCCGTGATCGGCACGGGCGAGCAAGCGCGGTCGCATATCGAGGCGATGCTGCTCGTGCGCCCGATCATGAAGATCAAGGTATGGGGGCCGAACCCGGCCCATGCCGAGAAGTTGAAAGCCGAGACGGCAAGCCGCTATCCGGCTGTCCTCGTCGAGGCCGCTGAATCCGCACAGGCGGCTGTCGCCGACGCGGATATTATCTGCACGGTGACGGCGTCAACGACACCGATCGTGCAGGGCGCGTGGATCAAGGAAGGCGCGCATGTGAATGCCGTCGGTGCGTGCCGAGCGAAAGACCGCGAGCTCGATACCGAGCTGGTGCGCCGTGCGGAGCTGTTCGTGGACCGTACAGAATCCGCTGTGAACGAAGCGGGTGATTACCTGATCCCTCTGCAGGAGGGAGCGATTGGGGAGGGCCACATTTTAGCTGAAATTGGTGAGCTGTTGGTGGGCGCCAAAGAGGGAAGACGCGCAGGCTCCGCCATTACATTGTTCAAATCATTAGGGCTTGCTTGCGAGGACCTGGCAGCGGCCACTTATATTTACAAGGAAGCGATTCGCACGCACAAAGGAACCCACATTGACTTCTAGGAGTGAGCATCGGTGAATTCGACAGAAGGACTATATCCATTCAACCTTACACGAGAGCAAGAGGAACGCGCACGGGAGCTGCATGAGAGCTCGATTATTATTGATCTTTTGTTCCAGGGACCGCTGTCTCCTAAGGCGATTCCAGAGGCTATTTCGGAGAGCATTCGGGAGGCATGTGAGCACTACAAGGAGGATTCGTGGACATACAGCGCGATGCCAAGCAAAATCATTCACGACATGGCGGCTCGCGGAAAGATCTCCGAGTTTAAGGAGGAGTGGTACCGTTCCGGCATCACGGCGGGGAATCGTCAGCTGGATGTATCTAGTGTGGACAAGATCCTCATCAGCATGGGCGACATTCAGCGTCAATTTGATGCGAACGATTGGCTTGTGAAAGCTGTGACGGCGGAACAGATTCGTGCAGCGAAGGCTAGCGGCCTGAAGGCGGGGATCGTAACGGCACAGGAAACGGACGGTCTTGGCAAAAATCTGGAGCTGCTCGAGGCGATGTACAATTTTGGGCTGAGAGTACTGCAGCTTACCTATAACAATCAGAATTATATTGCTTCCGGTTGTGCGGAAGAGGCGAACGGCGGCGTGAGCAAGTTTGGTATGCGTTTCATTGCTAAAATGAATGAACTAGGCATCATCGTCGACACGAGCCATTGCGGCAAACAAACGACGCTGGACGCGTGCAGGCTTTCGACAGCGCCAGTTATTGCTTCGCACACGGGTGTTGAGGCGATTTATAATCATATGCGCTGCAAAAGCGATGAAGAATTTCAAGCCATTGCCGCTACGGGCGGCGTAATTGGCGTGTTCGCGATGCCGTGGTTCGTCCACGGGGATCCGAATGATACGACGATTGAGCATGTGCTCGATCATATGGATTATCTTGTCCGATTGGTCGGCGTGGACCATGTCGGGATTGGCACAGACTGGCCGATGAGCGATGTGGCGTGGTCGTTGGTGTATTTTAAAGAGCATATTGCGCCTCGCATTGGGTTTGCCAAAGGGGATGGACCCTCTACGGAAACGGTGAAGGGGCTTGAGAAATATAGCTATTTTATTAATTTTACCCGTGGTTTAGTGGCAAGAGGTTACTCCGATGAGGATGTTCGCAAAATGATGGGCGGTAACTGGCTGCGCGTGTTTGAAGCGGTGTGTGGATAGGAGATGGCTGAGATGACGAGAGAGCGATGGACGAGCAGTTATAAGCTGTATGCAGCGGGCGTGTATGAGGGAACGATTCGATTTGCGGAGAGCGCGATTATGCATGCCAAGGTGGATCCACGTCGGCGGACGCAGATGCAGGAGAATGTGCTGGCTGAGCAAGCGGGCTTTATTCTTCCTTTGCAGAAAATTAAGGCGAATCAATCGCATTATGCTGGTGCGGAGTGGCAGGGCGACTCCGTTATTTTGGGGAACGGTGAGCTGTATCTGAAGCATATCCAGTATACCGCAGAGGTAGAGGGTAGAATGGTGACCTCGCAAGTATGGGCTTTGCGTAAGGATACTGCGCTCGATATCGTGACGGTGGATGGTTGTATTGTCGCTTTCGTGGCACCTAACCGGTATGGGATGGAAATGCTGGTCGTGGATGGATATGAAGCGGTGACACCGCTTGTGGAGTATGCGGATCCTTTATTGTCTGCTGCGAAGTATGGTGTGGATGATCTCGGAACGGACCTGATCCCGATGCGGGATGGCGTTCGTTTGGCAACGGATGTGTATTTGCCGGAGGGCGTTGCGCCAGGAACGAAGCTGCCAACGATTCTAATCCGCACGTGCTATGACCGCAATATGCGGAAGACGTTCTTTAAAAGATGGGCGAACAAAGGCTATGCCGTCGTCAATCAGGATGTTCGCGGGCGCGCCGATTCCGAAGGGGAGCTCGTGCCCTTCTTCTATGAGCGTGACGATAGCTCGGATACGATCGACTGGATCGTCGCGCAGGACTGGTCCGACGGGAACGTTGGCATGTGGGGCGCGTCGTATTTGGGGTATGTGGTTACCGCTGCTGCGACTAGCGGGCACCCGAACTTGAAAGCCGTCGTGAACGAAGTGAACGTCGGTTCGCCGTTCGTGGATACGGTGCGCAAGGGCGGCACCGTGTGTTCGTGGCCATTGCTGTGCTGGACGCTGGCGCAGTCGGTGGGGACGCGGACGGATTTTGATATTTTCGGTGGTCGGACGGTCAGCCCAGAGAAAGCCGTTGATGCTAGGCCGATTAGCGAGATTCCGCAGCAGATGATTGGGAAGGCTTCGGGTCCATGGGATCTCTGGAGCGAGCATCCCGACTATGATGATTTCTGGCGCAATTGCACGTATAGCGAGCGCGGAGAGCATGTGAAGGCGCCGATGTTTGTGATCTCTGGTTGGTATGACGGCGATAGCGCGGGCGTGTCGGAGACATGGCGGATGCTCACCAAGCATGATGTGCCGAACCGCAAAATCTGGCTCGGTCCATGGGAACACGGCCCGAATCGCGCACGCGATCTACTAGACACCAGCTTCGGCAACGATGCCGTTGTGTATAACTATGATGTGAACGTGCTGCGCTGGTTCGACCGCTTTTTGAAGGGCATCGCCAATGGCATCGAGCAGGAGCCGCGCGCTAGTTATTATGTGGTCGGCACCAACGAGTGGCGGACCTCAGATGATTGGACGCCGAGCGAGGCGAAGGCGACGAAGTGGTATTTGGGCAGTGACGGACGAGCTAACTCCAGCCTTGGCGATGGCGCGTTGACACTGAAGAGCGGCGCGCACGGGGCTAGTGAGTCGGATTCGTACGT
This sequence comes from Paenibacillus sp. J22P169, assembly GCF_059691995.1. NCBI lineage: Bacteria > Bacillati > Bacillota > Bacilli > Caryophanales > Paenibacillaceae > Paenibacillus > Paenibacillus sp. J22P169. The sequence goes on from NZ_JCAUAO010000012.1 coordinate 74,489, forward strand.
GTACAATCCGGAGGAGCCCGTGGCGGACAGCGGCGAGCGTGAGCCGGAGAACATGCGGAAGCATGAGCTGCGCAGCGACATCCTCGTGTACACGAGTGAGATGTTGGCGGAGGCAGTGACCGTGGCGGGCGAGCTGTCTTGTGAGCTCTACGCGTCGAGCAGCGGCGTGGACACGGATTGGGTTGTGACCTTAAGCGACGTGGACCCGAAGGGGAACTCCATCAAGCTGTCCAACTACATCGTGCGCGCGAAGTACCGGAACGGCTTGGACGCGCCGGAGCTGCTCACGCCAGGGCAGGTCGAGAAGTACACGATATTTATACAAAATATCGCACATACCTTCCCGGTCGGGCATCGCTTACGATTTACTGTGACTTCGTCCAGTAAGATGATTGCGTTCCCGAACACGAACACCGGCTTGAATCCGTATGCGGATCCGCAGCCGATTGTGGTGACGCAGAAGCTTTATCACTCGGAGGCGTATCCGAGCCATGTGAAGCTGCCGATTTTGGCGTAGGAATAGAAAAAGACACCCTGTTGGGGTGTCTTTTTCTATTCTATATGGAATGGATCGTGAACGGAAATTGAGCTGGTGTTCCATCTGCAACTCAATTTCCGTTCTGGTTTCCTCCAGAAATTCGATTCAGTAAACTGGGAACCCGCCGAGCAACCAACACCGCCCGTTGAACGATACAAATATAAACGATATCCGCAATGGTCACTAACACGCACATGATCGTAAGTAGAAAAGAGTCCGGATACAGCGAGTAGCAGAGCACAGATGCGCACAAGGTGCCGATCATTTTATAGTAGGCGATGTAGATAGTCTGGCCTTTGAGGCCTTGTTTGAAAGGCAGCTGAATAAACAGGATCGACATCATCAAATTGATGCCAAAGGCCGTGTATTTCCCCTCTTGATCATGAAACTCAACCACCATCCCGACGTGGAGCAGCAGAGAAATGACCAGTAAAGAGAAAATGGCAGGCAGGAGCAGGCGTGGCGGAAACTCACGTTTGGAAAAGTAGACACCTTGGAACAGAATGACACAGTCGAGCAGAAACCAGACCAGCGAAATGATCATCTGCAGTGGGTGAAACGGCATCACGAACGCGAAAAGAAACTCCCACGTAATATTAGCGCAAATAGCTGGCAGCGGCATGCCGCAGGCGCGATCCTTGAAACCTTGGATAATGATGAGGATATAGGTGACTGTCCAGAAAATGGCTAGTCCATATTGCAGGAAGAGCTCCATTTGATTAGACAGCAAGTGTTGCATTGCCATAGTGGGAAAGCACATCCTTTCGAGGGTGTCTCTTTCCATTTCTATGTACAACCTTTGGAAAAAAGAAGGGGCTGGTGGTCTTCTATTTTGGACAAGAGGAGAGGGTGAAGGAGTATGTGTCTAAAGGGGTTGGTGGGCTAGAAGGTTGGGAGCGCGAACGAAACGTTGGGATTTGGCTGAATGTGAAGGTAGCTGAGTGCTAGGTGGGTTGGTGTTGGGAGCCCGAACGAAACGTTTGGATTTGGCTGAATGTGTTGGCTGCTGGGTGTTTGGTAGGTTGATGTTGTGCAATAGATGGAAAAAGTACATCTAATTTCCGGCAATACAGCAGAAAGTTTCAAATAACTGGAAAATAGGTAGTTAATTTCTGCAGTAATCAGCCGATTGAGGTGGAATGCTCAAATTTAACTGTAGGAAATCCAGTTGTTTGCACAAATTGGGTAGTTTCTAAGAAATTAGCTGTAGTTTTTACAGTTAATCGCTACTGCGGCCACCCCGCAAAGTTTCCATACGCAATCACCAACCGAGCCACCCGAAAGGTTCTCCTACTGGTTTCCCCTACATATGGCACCTTTGTGTCCATCCGAGCAATGTATTAAGAATATTAACACCTGGTTAATATTTTCTATTGAATTCTCCTCATAATTTTCCGATATGGTTAACTGGGATCGAAAGTTGCTCTCATAAAATGAATTTTTCGGAGGATATGCATGAAATTGGCAGGGAATGTAGTCGGATGGTTTAGAAACACGAGATTGAAAATGAATTTGAGACAAAAGCTAATCGGTTCCTTTACAGTGGTACTGCTGTTTATGGCGATTTTGGGTCTTACCGATATGGTAAGAATGAAGAATATGAAGCAGGATATTACGGACATTGCTCAGCACTGGATGATGGGTACACAGTTGATTCAGGAGTTTAGTTATTTGACGGAACATTTTGCAAAGGATCTATCTGGTGTGCATAGCCCGAAGGATGCAGCGATGAAGTTGGAGTTAACACGGGACATAGAAGCGACAATGATCAAAGGTGACAAAACGCTTGAAAGCTACAAAGGCACCCTCACCGGCGGCGAAGACACGAAAAATTTCAACATGATTCTGGATCGTTGGGGCACGCTAAAAAGCGATTACCTCAAGTACACCAAAGCACCAGACAAGCAAGAGCTGGACCGTTTATATGAGGAACTAACCCAGAGCTACAATAGTGTACAAACGATAAGTCGGATGATGGTTACCTACAACCAGCAAGGCGCGAATGAAAGCGTGGAGGAGAATGCCGCGTTGTATCGTGGCAGCATTGTTAGTGCGATTATCCTGCTGATCGGCGCAGTGTTGTTATCCATTGCAATTAGTTGGATCATGATTCGCAACATTACGAGACCTGTTATTGCAGCTTCCAAGGTACTGGATCGCATGGCGGAAGGAGATCTCACCGTCTCCGAGCTTCGCTTCAGCAACCAAGATGAGATTGGCGTCCTTGTTACAGCTGTGAATGGCATGACGCGTCAGATGCGTGAGGTCATGAGCCGTATGCAGGAATCCTCCAGCGCGGTAGCGTCGTCTTCGGAACAGTTATTTGCCAGCTCGGAGCAAAATAGTGAAGCCTCCCAGCATGTCGCTGTGGATATTCAAACGATTGCCGCGGAAGCGGAGGCACAGCGCATGAACGCGCAGGAGTGTGCGCGTGCGATGGACGAGATTGCGGTTGGCGTGCAGCGCATTGCTGAGACGACGTCGGACGTGTCCTATCTGTCGATCAATGCATCAGAACAGGCACGCAACGGACAAGCTGATGTTCACCATGTAACGATGAGCATGAACGCTTTAAGCAGCGCTGTTACGCAGGCGAATCTAACGATTCACCAGTTGGCTGAGCACTCGCAGAACATCGGAAAAGTCTCGCAAATGATCGGCGAGATCGCAACCCAGACGAACCTGCTCGCCTTGAATGCGGCGATTGAAGCGGCGCGTGCTGGTGAAGCGGGCAAAGGCTTCGCGGTTGTTGCGGAAGAGGTACGCAAGCTAGCTACGCAAACCGGGGAGTCGGTTGGTGCGATCAGAGGCGTGGTTACGAACATTCAGAAGGATACACAAGAGGCGGTCAAAGCTATGGATGCGGGGCTCGCGGAGGTAAACCAAGGGCTTCAGTCCGTCGAGCGCACGGAGCAAAGCTTCCAAGCGATTGTTCGCTCTGCCGAAGAAGTGGCGTCCAAAATTCAAGAGACAGCAGCGGCTGCACAGCAAATGGCCGCAAGCTCGCAGCAAGTCTCCGCAACGGTCACCAACATGGAGCATGTAGCGAAGATCACCTCGGAGTTATCGCAGAATGTGGCTGGGGCGACCGAAGAACAGCTGGCTTCCTCGCAGGAAGTAACGTCATCTTCTCAGATGCTCGCAAGCATAGCCCAAGACTTACAAGATGTGATCAATACGTACAAAATGCACTAATATACATACAACGGACACTTAAGACACCCTCGTGGTGTCTTTTCTGCTCGCAAGATTTGCTTCGGTCGATCTCTGTGATTTAAACTAGCAAGGAATGGCAAAATAAACGGATCTGCCGTCCTCTGAGGACGAGTGCGTTTATGGAGAAATATAGCTGACTTATTAGGTGGAACCTATACATTCTATATTTTAAAATAACCATGACTAAAGGATGGAATTTCGTATGAATATGATCACGAATCAGTTTTCAATGAATGATTTGAAGAAGTTCAAGCACGACATCACACGCTTCATGATGACCTATAAGTTTGCGCTGGATGAAATGGAGACGAGAATTGACATCCTCGTTCAAGAATTCGAGATGCTGCATGAATATAACCCGATTGAACACACGAAGTCTCGGTTGAAATCGCCGGAAAGTATTTTTCAAAAGCTGATGAGAAAAGGCGGAGAGCTCTCTTTCGAAGGCATTAAAGGCAGCGTGAAGGACATTGCCGGCTTGCGAATTACATGCTCGTTCGTGTCCGATATTTATGTCATCTCCAAGATGCTGAGAAATCAGAACGACCTTCATATTTTGAGTGAAAAGGATTATATCAAAAACCCGAAGCCCAATGGGTACCAAAGCTTGCATTTGCTGATTGAAGTCCCTGTACATATGTCGGACCGCGAAGAGCGTGTCTGTATGGAAGTTCAAATTCGTACGATTGCTATGGACTGTTGGGCGAGTTTGGAGCATAAGATATTTTATAAATTTAGTGAAGGCAACCAAGCTGTACCTGCCCGTCTCCTAGAGGAGTTAAAGCAAGCAGCGGCCTCCGCGGCGGCACTTGATTCACAGATGGAACGGCTGCATGCCGAGATCAGCGTGATTAAGGAAGAGCAGGCGGATATTGCCGAGGATGCCTTGAATCAAATTATGATAAGTAATCAGCAATTTGCGTTGCCGAAAGCGCTGCTAGCCCTCATGAGCGAAGAGGAGTCCTAGGTGGCAGATGAAGGTAATTGGGTGAAACAGGTGTTTTCGTGCTATAATAGAAGGATCGGATTGAGAAGGGTGCGAAAACATGCAATCATTTGAAGACTGGAATCAAAAGGTGAAGACAACCTTCAACGCGACTAGCAATGAAGCGGTACTCACGGTAATGGAAGCTGGAAAAATCTTAGGTCTGTCGAAAGATCAGATGAAGCAATATGTAGACAAGAACAATTTGACGAAAGTGCCAATCATGCGAAGTGTGCACCGTTACCTTTTATTAGAGAGTGAGATTACTGAGATTGTGGGGAAATAAGTAGATGAAGGTTCAAAATTATGTCAATCATCGACGTATGCATCCGTTGTTTCACTATGTATTTTCATTGTTAGCCCTAGGCTTAGTGGTTCTATCCATTATGGAGCTAGTTAGCGCTATACAGGCTGACGATCAGGTGCTGCCAGCGGTCATGTTTGTCCTCATTGCTGTCATTGTGGTTGTGGTTTTTCTGTTGATTCGTTCCTATCCAATAAAGGCTCAAGATCGAGCGATTCGAGCAGAAGAGAACCTTCGGCACTTCGTACTGACACAGAAGCTGCTGGATAAGAAGTTGACGATGGGTCAAATTACAGCTTTACGTTTTGCATCGGATGAAGAGTTTCCTGCACTTTGTAAGAAGGCGGCAGCGGAGCGTATGGCTCCAGATGCGATTAAGAAAGCGATTCGCAGCTGGAGAGGCGACAATTTTAGAATTTAATACAATGTCTACTAGAGGAAGACACATCTGCGGATGATGTCTTTTTTTGTGCTTTTATAGGTGATTTTGTAGAAAAAATAGTTATTTTTTCCTAGGACTTCTGGTACAATTTTAGGAAAGGGTCTTGATGGTATGAATTTAGAATGAGGTGTCCTGTGAGCAGCAGTATTAGTAAAACGTATCAATCCTTTATAGATAAAATCACAGAGGATAAGAAGGAATATAGGAAGGTATTTCTGTTATTTGCCTATTTATTCTTTGTAGTGTCCGCTTCAACGATCGGCCGAACAGCGGCGGATACCCTCTTCCTGAGTCGATTCGATAATTCGTATTTGTCCTTGATGTATTTGCCGCAGGCACTCGTCATGATTACGGCAGGGATTGTGTTCCAACGATTTTCTCCTAAGGTACGCTTAGAAACACTCCTCAAGCTGATGATTCCATTGATCTCAACTTTCGTTCTGATCTCTAGGTTCGGTGTAGGGATGGAGCTGCGATGGGTGTTTCCCGTCATTTATATCGGCTATGATGTGTTCAATTTTCTGATGATCGTCTGCTTCTGGCAGTTCGCTACTTCAGTGATGGACCAACGGAAAGCGAAGCAGATGATCGGACTCGTGGGCAGCGGGGGCATCATGGGCGGGATTTTAAGCGGCTTCGGTCTCAAAATCCTTGTTCCGTTAATAGGAACGGCGAATTTAATTTATGTGTATGCGGGTCTGCAATTACTCGGTCTTGCTGTGGTGTTTGTCATCTTGCGTATGACCAAAGACAGCGGTGATTCGAAGCCAGCCCAGGCACGTAAACCCACAGCCAAGTCATCATCCGTCCAACAAAAAGGTGGCCTTTTCGCAAGTGTGCCGCATCTCAAATATGTCGCAATTTTGGCTGCTGCACTCGTTGTTTCGCTAACTTTAATCGATTATCAATTCAAAGTCATTCTGCGTGGCACCTTGCAAAACGAAGCATTAGCCGGCTTCATGGGAAGCTTTTACGGCTTCTCTGGGTTGATTGCCCTCTGTGTGCAATTGTTCGTATCAGGGCGCGTGATTACGCGATTCGGTGTGATGACGGCGTTGTTGATTTTCCCGATTGCGCTCTTCGCAGGGAGTCTTGGAATTCTTGTATTGCCGATCCTTGCTATGGCGGTTGTTGTCAAAGGAAGCGATAAAGTCGTCGGAGACACGATTTACTCCTCGGTCAGCCAATTAGTGATGTTTCCCGTACCTCCGGAATGGCGGAATAAAGCGAAGGGCTTCCTGGACGGCATTGTGCGTAATGGTGCCAAGGGACTCGCGGCCATTTGCCTCCTTCTCGTTACCCGATTCGTAGCACCAGAGAAGCTGAGTTATATCGTGCTAGTTTTGCTTGTTGTGGGGATTTTTGCGGGCATCAAAGTAAAGAAAGCCTACTTAACAACGCTATTATCTAATCTCAAAACAGGCGGCGACGACTTGCAAAAGGTCGAGCTTAACCTCATGGATTCCGTTACTCGGCAAATCTTGATCGATGCACTGAATGGCACAGACAAGCAGCAAGCTCTGTATGCTTTCGGTCTTTTAAAAGAAACAAGCTCCTTTGATCTAACACCGCATCTGGATGGCTTGCTGCATCACCCTATACCTGAAATGCGCTTAGAGGCTTTGGCATACGTGGAGTTGAAGGTGCCAGAAGGCTTCGAACCCGTCCTACAGACCCTAATAACATCAGGGCATGGGCAAGTCAGAGGCAAAGCGATTATCGCCCTCTCGGCCTATGCGCAAGAAGACTATGTGGATGAGATTTCGGCGCATTTAGAAGACCCCTCTGTCGAGGTTCAAGCTGCCACCATTGCCGGCTTAGTCAAATACTACAGTATTGAAGGCATGTTCCGCGCGGTAGGAAAGCTAAAAGCCATGATGGAGAGTGGACACGAAGAGGAACGTATCGCCATGGCGGCGTTATTCGGACAAATCCGTGTGAAGAACTTCTACAAGCCGCTCATTTCGCTTTTGCAGGATAATAGTCCGCAAGTTCGAATTCGTGCTTTGGAGTCAGCAGCAATCCTGCATGTTCCTCCGTTACTTGTGCCGATTATTGGTATGCTAAAAGATAGTAAAACCCGGCGCTACGCGATTGACGCACTTGCCGCATATGACGAAGATGATGTCTTGCCACAGTTAGCCCCGTATTTGGAGCAGCAGGAAATAAGCTTGTATTTACCTGCGGTGTTTGAGCGAATTGCTACTCAGCGAGCGATGGACATGTTATTTGCTTGTTATGAGAAAGCGCCTTATGCTTTGCGCGATCGCATTTTAGAGTCTTTACAACGCATGAGTAAGCAATTGCCTCAGCCTGATAGCCGGAAAGTGGAAGCTTACATTTTCCAAGAATTGCAGCTCTACGCACAGTTTGCAGAGCATGGTGCAAGCGTGATCGGTGTAGAAGAATATACAGAAATCGAGAAGATTATTGGCGAGATTCGTACAGCTATTTCTCGGCGTGTCTTTTTATTGCTAGCGCTTTTACATGATGGGCAAACCATGCAAGCGGTGTATCTGGACTGGTCGGAAGGGGATTCACGTCAACAGGCCAACGCTGAAGAGGTTATTGATCAGACGCTTCAAGGCGCTTTGCGGACGGAAATGGCCAAGTTCATGGCAGGCTCTAGGAAGATGACGAAAGTATCCGCCAGCAAGGTAGAGCTTACTCTGCATTTGAGCTGGTTAGCGGAGCAAGGAGACGAATGGCTGACACAAACGATTCAGTATCATACACTTCGGAAGTCTGATTCGTCTGCGAACGTCGGGCTCGCGGATCTGATGCATCGTGTGCAGCTGCTCCGTCGTGTATCACTATTTCAGGGTCTTACGAGTAGAGACTTATCTGTTATCGCCAAACGACTGCACAAAATGGTCGTTGAACAAGGGAATACCATTATCAAAGAGGGAGATCCCGGAGATTCTCTTATGCTGGTAGATGAAGGCAGAGCTGGCGTATATCGTAACCAACAGCTCCTTGGAGAGCTGAATCTAGGTGATTGCTTCGGTGAAATGGCGATTCTGACGAACAGTGCGCGTACAGCCACAATCAGAGCGGAAGCCAATATGGTGCTATGGCGTCTAGACTCGTCTGTGTTCTACGATATGATGTTTGATCAGACAAGCATCGCTGTTGAAATGATGAAGCTGCTTTCACGCAGATTGCGCTCCGAGCTGGAGCGTGGCCAAGGGAAAGCTGCGGTGGCGCAGCGAGTGGAAGAAGAAGCGGGAGGGCAAGAGCAGGTACAAGAGCAAGTGGAAGGTCAAGTGGGAGGTCAAGAGCGCGGTCGAGCGGAAGATAGGCAGGGTGAAGCGGCACGCTCGGAGCTTGTACTTGCACAGGCTGAGGCGGCTGCAGCAGCGATGAAGCAGCCTGCAGATGTGAAGGAACTGACGAGGGATGAAATCATTTTACGCCGGATCCTGGTCTTGCAAAAGATCGACCTATTTGCCCATCTGGGCCCGAATGACTTCATATGGTTAGCTCAAATGGTCGAGGAAGTTGCCTACGAACCTGGCGAAGCAATCTGTCGCGCCGGAGACTTCGGAGATACCATGTATGGGATCATCGAGGGAAGCATTCGCGTCCACCGTGGAAGCGAAGAGTTCGCGCTACTGAGAGAAGGGGCCTTCTTTGGGGAGATGGCCATCATCGACAGCGGCCCGCGCTCGGCGGATTGCACCGCGAAGGAATCAACCGTACTGCTCCAGCTGCATCGTGATCTTGTGCTGAGCTTCTGCTTCCAGAACATCGATGTGCTGCGCAGCATGATGCGCGTTATTGCGGATCGCCTGCGAGGCATGATCTAGTACTTCGACATTCACATAACAACACCTATTGCCACTATCCCCTTCGCTCAGGACAGCAGCTTAGGGTAGCAAGAGTAGATCCATATCCTGAGCCAATGGGATAGTGCCCATAATATTGGACTTTTAGAGTACCTTCATCCCCTTTGCCCCCTGGACTTAGCAACTAACTGGATTTAATCCATCTATTTCGGCCCTTTTTCACGTTTTCGATGGATTAAATGTATTTCCTACAGTTAATTTTCAAGGTTTAACCTGAATCTGTACAATACCAACAAATTAGCTGCAGGTTTTCCACTTATTCCTGCAAATCCATTGGATTTGCGAGGATTAACTGTAGTTTATACAGCTAATGCCTATGGCAAGCTGCAAAAACAAAAAGCCCTGTTTGCCAGACATAACTTGTCTGTCAAACAGGGCTTTTGTCGCCTGAGACCAGGCGTACTAGCTTATGTATCCGCACTATAGAGATCTTCAACATTAGCTAGTTTGAAACAGTTCGAGTTATATAAGGCGGTAAGGGTCAAAGGTAGCAATAGGAGTTAGTTATGCAAGTTACCGTCGCCGCCGCTCCCGCCGCAGCAAATAAATAAAGTACGGCGTCCCGATGACCGCCGTCATAATCCCCACGGGGACCTCCCGTGGGAGAATAATGACGCGGCCTACTAAGTCGCCGAGAAGCATCAGATCCGCGCCGATCAGGGCGGCGAGCGGGATCAACCACTGATGCCGGCCGCCGACGAGGCTCCGTGCAATATGGGGCGCGATCAGCCCGATGAAGCCGATCGCCCCAACAGCCGACACGGAGATGCCGGCTAGTGCTACAGCGAGCAGCAGCAGCCAGAAGCGCTGCCTAGCAATGTGCACACCGAGTGAGGCGGTCATCTCTTCGCCAAGCTGAAACACATTCAGCTTGGCGAATTTCGCCCATACGATGGGCAACAGCACGGCTATCCATGGCAGCAGGCTGTACACGTTGTTCCAGCTACGGTTCCATAGGCTGCCTGAAAGCCAAAGCAGCGCTGCATTGATGTCACTGGGATGACGGACAATCAAATACTGGATGCCAGCCTGAAAAATCGTCCCAATCGCAATGCCAACCAATGCGAGATGAGAGGGACGTAGGGTTAAACGGCGACTTAACAAGAGCAGCAAGAGGAAGGCAGCGAATGCTCCCACGAAAGCAGCAACAGGTAAGTAGTAGCTAGGCAGTTTAGGGAACAAGAAAATGACCCCCGCGGCCATAAAGCCAGCCCCTTTGGTAATCCCGATAACGTCGGGGCTCGCCAATGGGTTTCGAATGACACTTTGGAGAATAACGCCGCCAACGGCAAGTCCAAAACCTGCAAGAATAGCAACCAGAATACGAGGCAAGCGCAGTTGATGCACGATAAAATGCGAAGGATGCTTCACATCCGTCAGAGCTGCCCATACGTCGCGATAAGGAATACGAACTGCGCCAACATGCGCATAGATGATGGCTAAGACGATCATCAGCACGAAAGCAATCATCAACGAAATAATAGGGATCCGCAATGCTTTCAAAGTCATCCTCTTGCCCTCCCTTGCTTTAACGCCAAGTAAATGAAGAAGGGAGCGCCGATGACGGAAGTTACGATGCCAACAGGTGACTCGAACGGAAAGGCAATAAATCTGCTAAGGAAATCAGCATACAGCAGCAGAATGCCACCTAGTAAAGCCGTCAATGGTCCGAGCACGACCAAATTGGTACCCACCAGGGCACGCGCAATATGCGGCACGATGAGACAGATGAAGCCAATTGGACCGCACAAGGCTACTGCGGAGCCAGCGAGTACAATCACGAGCAGCACACTGATGCCGCGTACGAACGTGATGCGTTGGCCAAGTCCCGTCGCAATCTCATCGTCGACAAGCAGCAGTTTAAACGAAGGCAGCATAAACCCAAACAAAAGCATTCCGCCAATGAAAAAAGGAAGAATCACACGCACTTCGGTCCAAGCGGCTTGACTCAGAGAGCCTACCAGCCAGAAAATCATACTGTCTGTTGCATGCTGATTGAGAATAATGACCCCTTCCGTCAACGAGGACATGAGGAAGTGGATCGTGATGCCGGCGAGCGCGATATAAACGTATTGTTTGCTTCCCATTCCAGCGAGCGACCAGACCAGCAGAGCACCTAGGGCAGCGCCCACAAAGGCAAAAGCAATCAAACCCATGTTGCCGAAATGCGGAAGGAACACAAGTCCAACTACAACTGCCAACGAAGCTCCCGCATTGATACCGAAAATGTGAGGGGAAGCCAGCGGGTTTTTGGTCGTGAGCTGAGTGAGCAGTCCTGCCAACCCAAGCTGCATCCCGACGATGCAAGCCATGATGGCGCGCGGCAAGCGCAGCGTTTGGATATACAGATGAGCCTTGTCACTGCCTTGATAGGTCACAGCTTCGTACAAAGTGTGCCATGACACGGGGGATTGTCCCCATTTTAAACTGGAAATAATCCCAATTAGAATCGCTATTAGACTCGCAGAAAATAGGAAGAGCAGAGGCCATTTACGGCTCTGCTTCTCAAGGTTCATGGGTTGGTTCATAGAACTATTGCCCCAAATTCTTCACGATATCGTCGAGGATTTTCTCAGACCCAATCATACCACGGGATAAGGACCAGTCGCGTCTCTCAACAGTGAATACTTTTTTATTAGCTACAGCATCAATTTTCTGCCAGAGCGGGTTCTTTTCCCATTCTTGCACGATCGTTACTTTCTCTGTTGGCATCACGAATAGGACTTTTGGATTCGCCTCAACCAACTGTTCCAGAGTAATCTGTGGATAAGCCGTTGCATTTTTAACAGGATCCGTGTAGCCAAGCATAGAGAGAAAGGAGCCGCTATAGGCGTGATCCGAGTGTGCGAAGAAGCCTTTTGGATTCACAACCGCAGGGAGAACACTAAGGTTCGATGCAGCTAGCTTCTTTTTCATCGCTTCAACTTTGGTTTGGTGCTCAGCAAGGCGCTTCTTGCCTTCTTCAACTTTACCAACGGCTTGTGCAATAATGCCTACGTTCTTAAGCATTTGATTGTAATCCGCTTGGAAGTCATCCAGAACAAGTACTGGTGCAATACCTTTGAGCTGTGGGATCGCAGCTTTATGTTTATTAATATCAACGATAATTAGATCTGGTTTAAGGGAAGAAATAAGTTCAATGTTGGGCTCATAGCGTGAGCCGACGGATGTGTAAGTTTTCAACAAAGCTTTTACGGAGTCCATCAAAAGGTCTTGGGAGCTATCGTCCGCAACACCGATTGGCTGTACGCCAAGAGAAACAAGGATGTCTGTGAAGCCGAATTCCATGGCTACGATACGTTCAGGCTTTTTAGGCAATTCAACCGTGCCGACCGCATCTTGGACAGTTATCTTGCTGTCCACTTTGGCAGCTGGCGTAGTACTAGCAGCTGCTGGTGTCGTTGTTGCAGCTGATTGGGTATTCGTCGTTTTGCCACAAGCGGCGAGGCTTAGTGCAAAAACGCTGATCAGTGCGATAAGGCTAATACGAGTAAAAAGGGATTTCATTTCAGCATTCCTCCGTGACAATGATTATTATTCTCAATGAGTATAATACCGAATAATGGTTGCATAGAACATGTCCAATATGCATATTGGACATGTCTTATTATTAGATTTTAGGGTATGTGGTGACATATTGAGAAGGTGTATAACCGGTCTTTTTCTTGAAAACCTTGCTGAAATGGAAGTAATCGATGAATCCAACGCGGCTTGCGATCTCTTTGGCCAGCAGATCTGTCTGCAGAAACATGATCTTGGCTTTCTCAATACGCAACGCATACAAATAGCTCATAAGTGTCTTTCCAGTCATCTTTTTAAATAAAACCGTGAAATACCCCACGCTCATTCCCGCACGTCGTGCCAACATAGGCAAGGTAAGCTCAAGCATATAATGCTCGTTGATATAGGAGATCGTACCTTCGATCGACTCCGTAGCTGACTTTTTCTCTTGAGTCAAATCGGATTCATGCAGATAGATAAATAGGATGCGCTCCAGCATCATTCTCATTCTCATCTTATGTGTCGCGTCATCTTGGGCGGTCAGGGAATTAAGCTCCTGCGTTCTTCGGATAATTTCATCGAGCATATAGTGAATTTTGATTTCGCTTAAGGTTGTTAGATGCCCTTGCAAGGTCCATTCATGCTCATCTGGCAGCATCGTATAGGTAATGATGACGTAGTCGACGATTTTGGTTTTGGGTACTTGTATGATGTAGTCACCTTGATCAGGATGACAGGCATAAGCTTGCGAACAAATAATAGGCTCATGCCCAGACCAATGCAAGGTAAGATGGCCTTGACGGACAATTATCAGTTGATATTTTCTAGGTGAGCTATCTACGACTAAGCCGGAAGAAGCCACCTGGATATGATCAATTAGTGGAACAAGCGGAATCATTTGATGGAAATTCACAGCGATGCAGTCCTTTCGTATGTGCTTACACAAATAATCTAATTGAACATGCTCTCCTAGATAGTGACACAAAAGCAGGACGGCAACAAGCCTTCGCTGACAAAAAAAGCACCCCATCGGGGTGCCGCGCGATCACATCGCATATACACTTTTACTGATGATTTCTGGTAATTCAGCACGCTGGGCTAGATATTGCTCAGGTGTGATGCTGCCATTGAACAGTCGCAACTGGAGCTGCTCCGTTAGCTCCGCTAATTGGAGTTCAATGACCTTCTGTACATCAACCTGGTTAGCTTTCGCGATATCGGCTAACGAAAATCCGTTAACCTGTGCTTGATAAATATCTTCCTCTGACGATAGCTTCAGGACATGCAGTAAATCTTCTTTGATTGGTTTAGTATCACGTCTACGAATCGAAATCTCCACCCCTACAGATCATGTACTCTATTGTATTCAGATGAAAGCCAAGTGGAATGGGAGGATATCACAGAATTCGGAGGAGGCCAAATATTATGTTGGGATTCACCCTTGTGTTTGACACATAATCTCCTGCCGTGGTGTGGCATATTAGTAACAGTCCCAGTTGGCTGTAACTCTCCACAATTCACCACACAAGGCAAGGAGTGAATGACATCCACGTGAAAATCTTGCGAATTCTCATGCTATCCCTGGCTCTATTGGTTGGGCAAGTGACCATGGTCTCAGCGGATGGAACCTATCATTTTGGTTTCAAAAAGAGTGTAAATGGTAAGCCTCCATCGATCGATGAAGAGGGCTTCAAGGGTCTCTTGAAGCAGCATGGGGCTGTGTTTACAGGCGATCAGTCACAAAAGGAATTGTACTTAACCTTCGATAACGGGTATGAACAAGGCTACACAGGTCGAATTCTGGACGTGCTGAAAGAGAAGCAAGTGCCGGCCATATTTTTCGTAACGGGCCACTATATTCGGACGGAACCGGAGCTGTTGAAGCGCATGGCATCCGAGGGGCATCTGATCGGCAACCATTCGTGGAGCCATCCTGATATGAGTCAAATTCCGGCGGAGCGCATTCAGAAAGAGCTCAATCAAGTGAAAGATGAGGTCGCCGCGGTTACGGGGCAAAAGGAGATGCACTATCTGCGCGCTCCGCGGGGCATATTCAATGACCGCTCGCTGGCTGTCAGCCAGGGGCTTAACTACACGAATGTATTCTGGTCCGTTGCGTATCGCGACTGGGAACCCAAGCAACAGAAGGGCTGGGAGTATGCCTACAAAAACGTAATGGCCCAGCTGCATCCAGGTGCTGTCATCCTACTGCATTCCGTATCTAGTGATAATACGGAAGCGCTTGGTAAAATTATTGATGCTGCCCGAGCGCAGGGCTACCAGTTCAAGAGCTTGGACGAGATGAAGCTTCGCACGCCATAGATAGGAAAATCCCCCTTAGCTGTTGTAGCTAAGGGGGATTTTTGGTGTTGTTTAGAAGGGCAGGGGGATCGAATGTCGCACTGGAGGACTCTTGGGTCTCACTGGACGCCCCCACAGTCTCACCACTTGTTTGCCAGTCTCGCTTGGCGCTGGCCCATCTGACCCGCCCGCTTGCCAGTCTCGCCTGACTTTGGACCACCCCACGCCGCTCCGCTTACCGATTAACTGGATTTTATGCAGCTATTTTCTTGAATTTCCCTTAAATTTTCCAAATAGATGGATTTCCTGTAGCTAAATGGCACCATTTTCTCAGGAAAGTACAATTTGCGTGAAAATAGCTGGATGTTTTCCATCTAAATCATAATTCGAGTGGAATAGGCTCAATTTAACTACCTATTTTACAGTTATTTCAGTCGAACTGTATCCGTTACATCGGACGCTCGGCCGTTTCAGTTCACATCCGTCGTACTAAAGCCAGAACTAGGTTGTCTTAGTCAAGTCGGCAAGATTATTTTCAATCTTCGCTTCTGATTTTTTCTGTTCCAACCAAGTCTGGGAAAGTGTTGAGATCTTTTGATCAACTAAGCTTTGCTTAATCGTAGCGGTTTTGTCCGCTAGGGTAGGTGTTGAAGCAGCTTTATGATCTGTTACCTTAATAACATCGTACCCTGTAGCTGTTTGTACAGCCGAGCTTAAGCCACCCGTTTCCAAAGCAAATGCCGCCGCTTCAAAAGCGGGATCTCCCTGTCCTGCTGAGATATAGCCTAGATCGCCGCCTTTATCCTTCGTAGCTGTATCCGTGGAGCTTTCCTTCGCAATGGCCGCGAAATCCCCACCGCTTTTCAACTTTGCAAGAATAGCTTCAGCCTCAGCTTCCGTCGCTACAGAAATATGGGAAGCTTTCACTTGTGCAGGTACTTTTAATGATTCTAAATTTTCATCATAATATTTCTTGATTTCATCGTCAGTGATCGTGACTTGCGGCTCCAAAAGCTTTTTCAGCATCACTTGGGATTGCATGTTTTTCTTCAAATCGTCAATTGTCATACCATAGTTGGCAAGTGCCTGATTAAATTCATCCTCGGAGCCATACGTTGCTTTAATTGTTTGAAGCTCATTCGTAACATCGGCATCCGTGATCTGGATTCCCGCTTTCTTACTCTCTTGGTTGATAAGCTCTTCCGTGATCATGGAGTCTAGTGTTTGCGCTCCGCCGCTTGCTACCAATGCGTTATAGAGCTTGGTCGTGCTTATTTCGACTCCGTTGACCTTGGCAACGGCTTTCTCATCGTTAGTTTTAGAAACCGGCGGAAATACGGATACATAAGCGATCAAACCAACTAAAAGGACTGATGACGTCCATACCCATTTGCGATTATTTTTTGAATTCATGTATATTCTTCCTCTCGTGATGTGGCTGTTGTGTCGTTGTTGTTCTGTAACCCATTATGCCTGTCCAAGCTGAAGAAAGTATGAGTGTAAGCTGAAGATCAGCTTAATACATATTTGGTACACTAAATTAAATTGTACGCAATTTAATTGTTGACAAAACGAAGTTGAATTGATATGCTTTGTTCATAAAGTTTGTTGCAAATTTAATTGTGTAAAATATAAAAGAAGACATCCTGCAGAACCGGTAGTAAAAAAAGGAGGAATTCCTATGCATCATAAAGCGATTATTATCGGAACAGGACCTGCGGGACTAACCGCAGCCATCTATCTAGCAAGAGCGAACATCTCGCCGCTTGTTATAGAGGGGATACAGCCTGGCGGTCAGCTGACCACAACAACAGAGGTCGACAACTTCCCAGGTTTTCCAGATGGGATCACAGGACCTGAGTTAATGGACAACATGCGGAAACAAGCGCTTCGCTTCGGGGCTACGATTCAGTCGGGTCGCGTAACGGAGGTGGATTTCTCCAAACGTCCATTTACCTTATTTCTCGAGGACGGGGGACAATTGACCGCAGATTCGCTGATTATTTCAACTGGTGCAACAGCGAAGAAATTGGGGATACCCGGTGAATCCGACAATATTGGCAAAGGGGTAAGTACCTGCGCAACATGTGACGGATTTTTCTTCCGAAACAAAAAAATCATCGTCATCGGCGGCGGTGACACTGCAATGGAAGAAGCACAATTCTTGACGAGGTTCGCGTCTGAAGTACGTGTGGTTCATCGTAGAGACGATCTCAAAGCTTCGAAAATCATGCAGGATCACGCACGCGGCAATAGCAAAGTAGCTTGGAGCTTGAATCGTACACCACTTGAAGTGGTTGCGGGACCGCTAGGCGTAACTGGATTGAAAGTGCACAACAACGCAACAGGTGAAGAAGAGCTGCTGGAGGCGGACGGTATTTTCTTAGCAATCGGGCATACCCCGAACACGGGTTTCTTAGGCGGGCAGCTGCCAACGGATGAGCTGGGTTACTTACAGGTGATTCCAGGCACGTCACAAACAGCGATTCCGGGCGTGTTCGCTTGTGGGGATGTACAAGATCGCATCTACCGCCAAGCCATTACATCAGCGGGCAGCGGATGTATGGCCGCACTCGATGCCGAACGCTTTATTTCGGAACAGCAAGTTGAAACAGAACAAGAACATGTATTACAAGGAGGAATTAGCTATGTCCGTTAATCATATTTCAGATGCTACTTTTCAAAATGAAACTGGGACTGGTACCGTACTCGTCGATTTCTGGGCGCCATGGTGCGGCCCTTGTAAAATGATCGCTCCGATCCTAGATGAACTCTCAGCCGAACTTGGTGACACCGCGAAAATTGTTAAAATCAACGTTGATGATAACCCAGAGTCTGCAGCGAAGTATAACGTCATGAGCATCCCGACCTTACTTGTTTTCAAAGATGGGCAAGTGGTGGATCAGCTGGTTGGGGTGCAGAGCAAAGAGAAATTGAAGGCTGTTATTGCTGGGGTTTAAGCCAATCCGAAAAATAACCCGGCGTTAAAGACTTAGCAAAAACAAAACCATTCACATCTACCTTAGGAGGATTCTGATATGACACAGACAAATCTACCAGAACGCACAGGCATCGCTACACTTGGAGGAAATCCAATTACTTTACTGGGTCCGGAAATTAAAGTAGGGGATAAAGCTCCTGATTTTAAAGTAAATAAGGATCTGATGACGGAAGTGAGCTTAGCGGATTATGCTGGCAAAGTGAAGCTAATTTCCGTAGTGCCGTCCGTCGATACGGGGACATGTGATGCTCAAACTCGCCGCTTCAATGTGGAAGCTGACAAGCTTGGTGATGACGTCGTCATCTTGACGATTTCGGTGGATCTACCTTTTGCTCAAAGCCGTTTCTGCGGCGCTGCGGGTATTGATAAAGTCGTCACGCTGTCTGACTACAAAAATCGTTCATTCGGCCAAGCATATGGCGTGCTTATCAAAGAAATTCAGTTAGATCAGCGTGCGATCTTCATCGTGGATGCGAATGATACGGTTCGTTATGTGGAGTATTTGACGGAGATGAGTGAACACCCGAATTACGATGCTGCGCTAAGTGCCTTGCGTGAGTTAGTGTAAGAAGAAGTATAGGCGTTAGTTGTAAAATGTCGAGATGAAAGAAAGAGCAGCGATCCTTTGCGGATGGCTGCTCTTTGTCATATATATGGCGCATCGTTGAAGGGGACGTAGCGCACGAGTTACCGCCGCGCCAGCGCGATCTCGCGGCTGCCCTTGACCATGCCCGCACCGCAGAGCGGGCACGCCTTCGCCGCGAGTCGTGCCTCCTGCGGCGAAGAAATCCGCGACCAGGCTTTGCAGCCGGCCGCGCCGCACAACCACGCCGCGACCCGCTCGGTCGCGGTCGCAGCACTACCCCCAGCCACGGCTCCGCCGGTGGCTGACCGCTTTCC
The DNA here is from genome assembly GCF_059691995.1 of Paenibacillus sp. J22P169. Taxonomy (NCBI): domain Bacteria; kingdom Bacillati; phylum Bacillota; class Bacilli; order Caryophanales; family Paenibacillaceae; genus Paenibacillus; species Paenibacillus sp. J22P169. The sequence goes on from NZ_JCAUAO010000012.1 coordinate 93,525, forward strand.
GGCCGCAGCTCCGCCAGCGGCCGGGCCAAACCCGCCAGCCGGCTTGCTGCGGCTGGTGACAACCCCTGCGTCCGCGCCAGGGAACGCGGACAGTAAGAACCGGGAAGGCTCCGCCTTCTTCCCGCGATAAAACGCCGGCGAGCTGATCAGCAGCTCGCCTTTCGCCCGTGTCACGGCGACATAAGCCAGTCGCCGTTCTTCCTCGAGCGCGGCGGTTCCCTTGTCGCGCCCCGTAACACCCACCATTTTGACATCGTCCAAATGGCTAGCATCCAGTGCCGAGCTATGCGGCATATTGCCCTCAATTGCACAGAGCAGGTACACGATCGGGAACTCTAAGCCCTTCGATTTGTGAATCGTCATGAGCGAGATTTTATCCGCAAATTGTTCTTTGCTCTGCACGCGCATTTCCGTGCGTTTTTCCGCTACTTCATGGATAAAATAAAGGAATTGCTCCACCGTATTGAATCGCTTGGCAGAGGACTCCAGCTCGTCCAGCGTTTCTTTCAGCATCTCGCGATGTTGTGTGAGCTTGCTGCGCTTGTTGGTCTCGAGGAACGCATCGTAGAAATCCTTGCGAATCGCCTGAATCGCAGCGTGCGGCGTCATCTCCACGAGAGATTTGATTAGACGGATGCGGGCCTTCAGCTTGTCTTTCTGAAAATCCTTCAACTGGGGAAGCCCAAGCAGATGGATTAATGGCCACTTTTTCGCCTGAATCGCTTCTTGATCTTGAATAATACGCATGCCTTGGTCTCGTCCAATATATAATGAGGGGAGGACGCCTTCGATGGCTTCGAAATTCCTCCGCTCATGCGCAATCCGCAAATGGTCAATAATCGGCTTCACCATCCACTGCTCGTAGAACGAATCATTGGTGCCATAATCCACAAAAGGGAGGTTATGCAGAATGAGTTGCTCAATAATGGCCCGACTGTTGCTCGCTGTTCGATACAAAATCGCGAAATCTCCATACTGGCTGCCGCCCTCAGCGACTTTAAGCCGAATATCGCTAATTAACCAATCCGCCTCGTCATCACTGTTGGCTGGTTTCACATAATGTGGTTTTTGGGTACTTTCTTTGGTAGCTAGAAGCGTTTTCGATTTCCGCTGCACATTATGCTTAATAATGGCATTCCCCAAACCAACAATACTCGACGTTGACCGATAATTAATATCCAGCGTAACGTTTGTCGCGGAGGGGTACTGCTCATGGAATTGCAAAATAAATTCATTTCTCGCCCCATTGAACGAATAGATCGTCTGGTCATCGTCACCCACAACCATTAAATTCTGATGAGTTCTTGCAATCATTTTAATAATTTCATACTGAACTGTATTCGTATCTTGAAATTCATCGACGCTGATGTAGGTGAATTTCCGCTGCATGGAGCGCAAAATATCAGGACTGTGGAGGAGCAGTTGGTACGCTTTGATCAAAATATCATCGAAATCGATCTTCTGTTGCTCCATTTTCCATTGTTCATACTGCAAAAAAATCTTCTTTACTTCCTGTTCCTCTTCCGTGCCTTCCGGGAGATCTTCGACCTCGATGAGCTGCATCTTGTAGGAGGAAAGCAGCGAAATAAGCACCTCAGGCTGATAAGTATCCTGTAAGCCCATACTAAGCATGATTCGCTTAAAAACGATTTGCTGAAAGCGCCCATCACTCAGAATTTCCTGCTGAAGTCCGTTCATTCGGAGTAACCGCAGGCAAAAAGCATGAAACGTTCGCACTTGCATTACGTTAGCCATACTCGCATGAAGACCCGGCATCGTTGTAAGACGTTCCCGCATTTCTTCAGCAGCTTTTTTGGAAAACGTAATAAGAAGCAGATTCCCAGGCTGTACCTGATGGACACGGAGTAAGTAAGCGACGCGGCATACAAGCACCGTCGTTTTCCCAGAACCTGCGCCAGCTAAGGTGAGCAGGGGGCCTTTAAAATGTCGGACTGCCTTGATTTGAGCTTCATTTAGTAGGATACCGTGCTCCTCTAGATCGCGGAAAAAGTAGCTGTCTGCATCTGTATCGGGCACAAGCGTTGTGCTATTCGTAAGAAGTGCCATTTTCGCATGGGGCACGGAGTGCTCTGAAGTTGGTTTAAAGCCTAACGGCGTTGTATACATAGGAAAAGAGTTCATGTGACCACCTGTTTCGTTACATTGTTCTTGCAAGACTGAACTATCTATTTTATCACAATTATAGTCGTATGAAAGGAAAAACAGCCGTATGGTTAAATCTTACGCTAAATTGCTGTGGAAACAGTTTAACGAACACGATGCCACGGGTCTTGCCGCTGAGTGCGCGTACTACTTTCTGCTCTCCATATTTCCGCTGCTGCTGTTTGTAATAAGTTTACTAGGGTACTTACCTTTTTCATCTGACGATGTAATAGGTTTAATCCGTGAGTATATTCCAGGTGCTGTAGCGGGCTGGTTGGAGGAAACGCTTAGTAATTTGCTCGATGTCAAAAGAGGCGGAACCCTCTCCTTCGGATTAATCTTGGCCTTAGTGAGTGCCAGTGCAGCAATGAATGCGATCGTACGCTCCGTGAATAAAGCGTACGGACTGCCGGCACGTAAAAGCTTCATTCATTCTCGTTTCTTAGCTGTTATGCTTACTTTAGGCATGCTGGTGGTGATCGTATCGGCGCTGCTGCTCAGCGTATTTGGCCATAGGATTGGCGACTGGACTGCAGAGCATGTTCATATAGCGGCAGCACATATTGAGCTATGGAACCATCTGCGGTGGGTTATTAACTTTGTCATCATTTTCATCGTTTTCATCGGTATATACTACATCGCGCCCAACACCTGCTTGACGTGTAAAAGTGTACTCCCTGGCGCCTTGTTCGCTGCTATCGGTTGGCAAGGTACGTCGCTGGGATTCTCCTTCTATGTCAACAGCTTCACGAACTATAGCGCGACGTATGGCAGTATCGGCGGGGTCATCGTATTGATGACATGGTTTTACATCTCTGCGCTCATTATCATTATTGGCGGTGAAATTAATGCTTTACGGCATGTGAAGAATATCAACCTCTCCAATGCTGCCCTTGATACAACGAAAAAGAACCGCGTCTGAGATCTTCAGAATCGGTTCTTTTTTTTTGGACATGGTATGTCAGCCTCACCAGCTCAGCACCCCGCCCTCCAGCCGCTTAACGCCGCGGATCTTGCCTAGCTGCTCCGCAAGACGGAACAGCGCCAAATCCTTTACCTTCGCTTCAATCATGACGTCGATGCGGGGAAGATCCATCTCTTTGCAGCTCTTGAGAAAAGCCGTGAGCATTTCCGGCTCGATGTAGTCCGAGTGGGAGCGGAATTCCTTCTCACTCTTCGGTGAGGAGACATGGATCTTCATCGGCAGATCTCCCCATGTCTCCGCGATTTTGGGGAGCAGCTCGATGGGGGATACCGCGGAGGGATTGCACCAGTCATGGTGCAAATCCAGCATGCACGGGCGCTGCAGCTTCTGACTCACGGCAAGGGTCTCCTCCAACGTGTACGTTTTGTCATCATTCTCGAAAGTCAGCCGCCGCATAGCAGACTCAGGCACCTTCGGTGCATTGTCGAAGAGCTTCTGCGTTGCGGCTTCTTTATCCCCATACACACCGCCAACATGGATGTTTATGATGGCGGCCTCGTCGAGCCCCATGCCATCCAGAATGGCCGCATGATAATTCAAATCTTCGATAGCTGCGTCCACCACTTTATCGCTTCCGTTGAGCAGCGTGAATTGGTTCGGGTGCATGCTAAGCCGAATATCGTGCGCCTTCGCAAAGTCCCCGAGGTTGCGAAGTTCGTCCCCGTACTCCTTGGCGACATCAATCCGCACATCCGAGCGGAATCAGGGCGGATGAAAGACGAAATAACCGAATGCCGTGAGCGGCATTATAGTAGAGAATTCTTTGAGTAGCTTGGAGGTTTTTGCGGCCAATTTCAATAGCACGCTGCATGGCTTCCTCGCGCGGCCGCTCGGAGAATAGCTTATATGTGAAGGTCGAGCTAGGTGTGTTATTGAAAATCGCCATTGCGGTCGATACGAATCCAAGTCGAATAATCACGTGTGTCCTCCGTTGCTGGGTAGTCAGTGTTACTCTAGTGTACCCCTTTTCCTAGGTAGCTTTCTCACAAATTTTCATCTTCGTGCCCGCAGGACACAAAAAAAGCCCCACTCCACAGGACAAGGGTGGAGGGAGGCTATCAAGTCTGCGCTATGCAGGCATTTAACTGTAAAAAGTACATCTAATTTACTCATATTCCGACGAAATTTACGGATAGATGGAAAATATCCATCTATTTCTCCGCAATACGCAGATATCTTCGTATTTCCTCGAAAATAACTGGAGTCTTTCCAGTTACTTCGCTTCACCAGCCGTTAATGCCGAAATTAGATGGGGTTTTTCCATCTAATCGCACGAGGCAGCGTGTGGCCTCCCCAAGCGGGACATTACTTGCTAGAAGTCAGCAGTTTCAGGCTATTTGGCCCGGGCGATGCACTAAACCCGCTCAACCTTCAACAGGTTGGTCGTACCGGATTTCCCAACCGGAATACCGGCGGAGACGACAGTGAGGTCGCCTTTTTTCACATAACCAAGCGTCTCCGCTTGGTTGATCGCGGAGCGAATCATCGCATCCGTCGATTCGCAGAACTCGCCAAGAGCAGGGATAACACCCTGCACCATGCTCAGTTGGCTGATCGCGTGCTGGCTGTTCGTCACCGCGATAATCGGTGCTTCTGGACGATATTTCGCGATCATCCGCGCCGTGAAGCCAGTCTCTGTCGGTGTCAAAATCGCCGCAGCATGCAGCTTGTTCGCGGAAGATACAACCGCTTGGCACAACACTTCTGTGATTTCGTTGTTGGATTGCAGCTGTGCATCAACCAATGAGCTGCGCACCATCGTTTGCTCGACGCGCTCGGCGATAGTCGCCATCATCGTCACGGACTCGATCGGATATTTACCAGCGGCTGTCTCGCCGGAAAGCATTACAACGTCACTACCGTCAAGCACGGCATTGGCCACGTCACTCACTTCAGCGCGAGTCGGACGCGGGTTGCGCTGCATGGAATCCAGCATTTGCGTAGCTGTGATAACTGGTTTACCAGCAAGATTACAAGCGCGGATCATATCTTTTTGTGCAATCGGAACTTCCTCTGTCGGAATTTCAACCCCTAGGTCACCACGTGCAACCATGATGCCGTCAGAAGCTTCCAATATGGAAGCGAAGTTCGTCATGCCTTCTTCGTTCTCAATTTTGGAGATAATCGGAGTTAAGCCAGCGCCGTGCTGCTCCAGAAGTGCGCGAACCTCACGAACATCGTTTCCATTACGAACGAAGGACATCGCGACGATCGAAATATTTTCTTCTACGCCGAATTTGATATGCATGACATCGCGCTCTGTTACACCCGGTAGGGATGTGCGTACACCTGGCAAGTTAACACCTTTACGCTGTTTCAACTGAGCAGGGTTCAGGACGGTACAAGTAACCTCGGTACCGTCGATCATTTCAACGCGCAGCTCGATGGAGCCGTCGTCGATCAACACAAGATTGCCTGGTTGAACATCCTGTGGCAAGCCTGGGTAGTTCACGGATACGCGGCTGGAGTCGCCGATAATTTGTTCAGTCGTCAAGACGATGCGATCGCCCGTTTGCAAGTCATAGGAAGCATCTTTCAATTGACCGATGCGGATTTCAGGACCTTTAATATCCATGAGAATCGGGATAATGACACCCATCTCTTGGGCAGCTTGGCGCACACGCTGAATGCGACCGCGGTGCTCATCCAGATCGCCGTGAGCCATATTTAATCTTGCGACGCTCATGCCGGCGCGAATTAATTCTTTCAAGGTAGGGACGGAGTCGCAAGCCGGACCCATCGTGCAAATGATTTTCGTTTTACGCATCGTGAAGGACTTCCTTTCGAATGTAAGAGATTAGTTGGCTTCATTATATGCCTTATTGATGCGAGTTTCTATGAACTATAGTATGCTATATGTAATATAGTATGATTCAGAGGATGGTGAGGATCCTATGCAGCTAACAGGCTTTTACTATGATAAAAGCAGCACCTGGAACGAGGAACAGCCCAATATACGTCCGGATTGGACGCTAATATTCGTGATTTATGGCCGCTGTGTATATTGGATCAACGAGAAGAAACAAGTGCTGGAGAAAGGGCAATGGCTGCTCATCCCGAGCGAAACACCCTTCTACGGCCGTAGTGTACCAACGAAAATCCATGAGAAATTTGTGCTGCAATTTAACGTACAAGCCGCTTCTCATATTTTCCCTCTGCTTCAACAAACGATCCACACCTGCCGTCAGACCGGCAAATTCGATATTATCGCAGATCGGCTGCGTTTGATTCATCGCGGATGGCAAGACAAACAGCCCTATTACATGGCGCTGTGTGAAGCGCATCTGCAAGAGCTGTTTGTGTATCTCCAACGGGAGTGTGATCAGGCTGCCACAACCTCGGCAACGGCACTACGCGTGGAGCAAATGAAGGGATACATTCAGAATCATTACCGTGAGCATGTGACTAAGGACGAGTTAGGCTTCTGCATCAATCGGTCTCCGAATTATGCAGCGTCCCTTTTTCGCCAAGTCACGGGTCAGACGATCAGTGAATTCGTGCACGTCACAAGGATTAAAACAGCCGTGTACATGCTGCGTCATTCTGCACTGACCGTGACCGAAATTGCCGAGTTCATCGGTTATAATGATCCGTCGTATTTTTACCGTGTGTTCCGAAGAATTACTGGTTTGGTGCCGACCGAGCTCGTTTCAGATCGTGAAACCATTCGAAAATAATTACATCGTTCCGCCGCCAAGGCGCACATTCGCTGGAATTTGTTCAGGACCTTTGTTGATATAGTCGTAAATAAATGTACCAACACTAGCTTCGTCGAATTTGGCGAGTGACATCGTTTTTGTCCAAGCTGTAACAACGACCTCTTGATCAGCAGGCACATCCACATTGGGAACTGCGAGAACACCAGCACCAGCCGTTTTGAAATGGGTCAAGTACTCAAGTCGATCGAGCAGCTCTTTCGGTGCATCGGGATGGTAATGAATGATAATATCCCCATGCTCTAGATTGTGAACAAGCATCTCGTAACCAGGTCTTTCCTTATAGAAACCGAACTTCAAATCATGAGGGCTATGCGTACCTGAAGTAGGGATTTTCATCTCGTACATCAAGGTGCCATCTTTATGCTCGCGTCCGTAATCCTTATCAGTTGTGACCTGTATGTTGGCATGGAAATTCAGCTTGTCTAGACTATATTTGCTGGCGGAGCTTTGAATGAGTGATGTGCCAACAGAGCCAATAGCGATAATGAGCAGCGCATGTGAAATAAGGAGCCAGGTTTTATGCTTCTTTTTCAGGGCTTGCTTTTCGGCCTTTTTTAACCGAGAGGTGTTGTCTTTGTTTACCCTTGCTGCAAGCACATAGCCAATGATAGCTGCAATGAGTAGAGCTAGTCCGATATAGAGCAATATTGTCATCGTTTCAATCCCCTTCTGCATCGTGGAATGATCCATCCTGGATAAGTTCCGTTATTGAAAAATAATGAAGACACTACAAATTGTAGTTTTTCTATGGGGTAGAAGTCAACTTCTAATCTAATCCTGATTTTGGCATTAAAAATAGAGGGTTTGAAGTCCTATCGGTTGAATAGTGTAGGGAAATGTCTAAATTTGTAGAAAGTTATTTAGGGGGAGTAACAATGTCGGATCAACTGCTTGAATTAAACAGAAGGAATAGCTTAATGGTTAAGCTTTTATGGGCGTGTCTTGCACTAGGGGTCGCGGCTGCGTATACATCCGTATCCATGATGATAACCCTTTCGTCGGTTGGCGTACCGATTGCCATTGTATGTACGATTTTAACTTGGAAGAAGATTGCAATTCCTTATACGAAGTATATTATTGCGGTCGGACTAAGTGCAATTTCCTATTTTTTTATGTCGAATAGTGCGTCGTTATTTGGTCTCTTTATTCTGTACCTTAGTTTAGCTCTCATTTCTTTATACATGGACTACAAGCCGCTTGTGCTGAATGGCGTACTCGGGCTCATTAATATGAATTATTACATAACGACACTAACTCCGCATGTGGATCCGATTGGGGTTAATGCTTTTTATCTGCTCACGATTATGACGCTCATCGGGCAAAGTCAAATCGGGACGAGAATGCTAACGAACGTTGCCAGAAGTGCAAAGGAATCGGAGCTTGCTAAGACTAAGACGGATGAAATGCTGTCAGGCGTACGTACGACAACAGAAGTGCTGGGTACTTCAAGTGGGAACTTGCAAGAGAATGCCGCTGTGACAGGTAGAATTACCGAGGAAGTGGTTGCCGCTTTTCAGCAGATTACGATCGGTATTGAATCACAAGCGTCCAGCATTAACGATATTACATCAGCTATTCAGAGTGTGAATGAGACGGTTGAACAGACCACTGCGGCATCCAATACGATGAGCAGCAGATCCCGGGATACGGCGAGAATGACGAACGAAGGTAAGACCCAGATGGAAGATTTGTCGCTCAAAATCAATGATATTACCCTGATCGTCACGGAGACCTCCAATATCATGAATGAAGTGAACGAAGAGAATGTGAAAATTGAGAACATTGTTTCCACCATCGCTGATATCGCGAACCAGACGAATCTATTGTCGCTGAATGCTTCGATCGAGGCTGCTCGTGCAGGCGAGCATGGGAAAGGCTTCTCCGTTGTAGCGAACGAAATTCGGAAGCTGGCGCAAAACGCACACATCGCATCGACTGATATTTCGGAAATCCTCGGCTCGATTCAGGCCAAAGTCGTGACAGCAGTTGAGAAGGTAGCCGTTGGAATTACAGCCGTAGAATCGGGGAAGAAATCGACAGATAGCGTGAACCAATTGTTCGAGGTTATCAACACGAATACAGCGGAAGTGATGGCACAGGCAGAGCATTTGCAGCGTATGAATCAACAATTGCAAGTCTCATCGCAGCGTGTAGCGGAAGAAATGACATCCGTTGCAGCCATCACGGAGGAGTCGGCAGCATCCGTTCAGGAAGTGTTGGCTAGCGCAGAAGTGCAGCAGCATCGGGTACAGGATATCGTGGACAGCATCCGTCAATTAAACGGATTGACGCAGGATCTGAAGCATCTGATCGAGAAATAAAACGCTGAATGAGAAACCTCTGGGAAAAAAAGGATTGCCAAGTAGCGGTTAATCCGCTACAGTTAAGCCAAATGAATAGCAACACGGGTGCTTGATGAAGTCAGGCTGAGATAGTGGCCCTATGCCACTGACCGTTAATCTGATCTGGATAATGCCAGCGTAGAGACCTGATGTGCTTTTTTATGCACAAATGTTCAAGCCTGCCGTTAATCCGGTGGGCTTTTTTTGTCCTTTAGGGGGCGAAGGAGATCATGTATCCAAGGTTGGCGTGTTCGCCTATCTCATTGACAAATATGGATTGGGGAAAAGGAGTCGAGAAGAAGATGGCGCAAAAGGAAGTAAGCAAAAAAGGGTTAAAGCTGACTGATATTTTGATCACAATTGTTATTTCGGCAGTGTTCGGTGTGATTTATCGGATTTGGGGACCGATTTATGATTTGATGAAGCCGCTGGGCTTACACGCAGAGCAGTTGAGCTACGGGATGTGGTTTATGGCTGCAACTTTTGCTTTCCTCGTTATCCGCAAGCCAGGGGTTGCCCTGTTGGCTGAATTAGCTGCAGCAACGATTGAGGCGTTGTATGGCGGACATTGGGGAGTGGGGACGCTCGTGTTTGGTTTACTTCAAGGGCTTGGTGCGGAGCTCGTGTTCGCGGCATTCCGCTATCGCCGTACGAGTGTTGGAGTAACCATCCTCGCAGCTTTCGCTTCCGCGATCATGTCCATCTTCGTGGATACCTACTATGGCTATATGGAGCAGCTCAGCTTCTGGAATTACATTTTGTTCATTAGCTTGCGTCTACTGGGCAGTGCTTTGATTGCCGGCGTGTTCGCGTACTATCTAACGAGTGCATTGTCTCGCACGGGTGTACTGAATCTGATCCGTCCCGTTTCCAAAAAAGATTACGACGTACTGGGGTAAATGAGATGAGCGAAGGAATGAGCGTTACGAATCTACGGCTAAAATATCCCGGCGATGACGCCCCCCTGATCTTTCAGGGGGTTTCCTTTTCCATCGAACCTGGTGAAAAGGTGCTGCTTCTAGGGCCCAGCGGCTGCGGCAAATCGACACTGCTGCAGGTGCTAAGCGGAATCGTTCCGGACATGATTGAGCTTCCGCTCAAAGCGGATGAGATTCGCAGGCCTAGCCGGTGGGGATATGTTTTTCAAGATCCGGATACACAGTTCTGCATGCCTTATATCGACGAAGAGATCGCGTTCGTGCTGGAAAATCAGGAAGTACCGAGGGAAGAGATGCCCACGCGCATTCGGTATTATTTGGATTTGGTCGGGCTGCATGTGCCCGATCCTCACACGTTAATTAGCACACTGTCACAAGGAATGAAGCAGCGGTTAGCTATGGCTAGCGTGCTGGCGTTAGAGCCAGAGGTGCTCTTTCTTGATGAGCCAACGGCGTTACTGGATGATGAAGGCACGAAGCAAGTGTGGGACACCATTCGGACGATCAGCGGGGACAAAACGCTCCTTATCGTAGAGCACAAAATAAGCGGCATGTTAGATCTTCTCGATCGCTTGATTATCCTGACTCCAGAGGGTGGAGTTTTGGCGGATGGACCGCCGCTTGCCATGTTTGAGATATACAAAGAGCAAATAAGGGAATATGGCATTTGGTATCCCGAGGTGTGGGAGGATTATGCCAAGGAGCAATTGCAAGCGGATGTTAGGGGAGGAGAACTAAGGGAAACGTCAGCAAACGTGCAGTCCATTGAGCCTGTTATGGTTTTCCAGGATTTCGTCGGACTTCGCGGCGGGCAGATCAGGACCTCTGTGGATAACTTTAGCGTCTATCCAGGTGATTGGATCACCGTTATCGGTGCCAACGGTGCAGGCAAAAGCTCGCTCCTCCTCGCGATCATGCGGCTCATCCCAACCCGCGGAAGCTGTGTGATCGCGGGCACCAAGGGCAACAAAGTCGAGCAGCTTGCGGAGCAAGTCGGCTTTGTGTTCCAGAACCCGGAGTTCCAGTTCGTCACGAACTCCGTGGAGGAAGAACTGACCTATGGCCTGCCAGAGGGTCAGCCGAGGAACGGGCAATGGGCAGCGGCAGAGCTGCTGCTCCGAGAATACGACCTGCTCGCGCTGCGCGAGCGGCACCCGTTCCAGCTCTCGCTGGGCCAGAAGCGCAGGCTCAGCGTGGCGTCCGCGATGGTTCGCGGGCCACGCATCCTGCTTCTGGATGAGCCCACCTTCGGGCTCGATGCGCGCGGCACGCTGCGCATGCTCGAGCAGCTGGAGCGGCTGCGCACCAGCGGAACCGTGATCGTGATGGTGACTCACGATCACGAGATCGTCCAGCGCTGGGCCACGCGCGTCTGGCAGGTCGATGCTGGGCGCGTGACGGAACGCGCGCCTGAGCCCATAGTGCATGCCGCCACGGGAGGTGAGCCGCTGCTATGCAAATAACGTTCAGCTTTCGCGAAACGTGGCTGCACCGGGTGAACCCGGGGGTGAAGCTCGTCTTGTCGATTCTGCTATTCATCGTGGTCGTCTTCACCCATAACCTCAACATGATGCTGTTCCTGACGTTGGGCGCGCTATTGCCGCTAGCCTTGTTGTCGGGTCATCCTGCCAAACGACTATTGCTATATGCGTCACCATTTCTGCTTATCTTTGTGTCATCCTCCGCGGGAATGATGATGTTCGGGAACGGGGAGACCCTATGGGTTCACTTCGGGATTATTCGAATCACGGAGGAGAGCTTCTACCGCGGCATCCATCTAGGTTTGCGCGGTATGCAAGTGGCTGCCGTAGGCTTGCTGTTCAGTTTGACTACGCGGCCAGTCGCGTTGTTCTACGCGATGATGCAGCAGTGGAAAGTCGCGCCGAAGTACGCGTACAGCTTCCTGGCGGCGTTGCGTATGCTGCCTGTCATCCTTGAAGAGCTGCAGACGCTTCGCTATGCGCTCAAGGTCAGGGGCAAGCGCAAGCAGCGGAATCCGCTCACATCGTGGTATACGACGATGCGGATGATCGCTATTCCGCTGCTGGCCCAAAGCATTCGCCGTGCCCATCGGACGGCGGTGGCAATGGAAGCGAAGCGTTTTTCGATGAGTCGCAAACGCACGTATTATTATGTATCCTCCTACTCCTGGTTGGATGTGTATTACAGCCTCTACTGGGTCGTGCTGATTGCAGCATCATACTGGCTTGCGGTCACGTGGCCGGTTTTAAGCAGTGTAGATATTCGGTGAGGTTAGCTGAAGAAGCGAATCAAAGAGGCGCGCAGAGAGCACGCTACAGAAAAAGAGCAACCCAACTCGTTCCTTTGGAAGAGTGGATTGCTTTTTTTTCATCATTCGCCCCATTTGAGCATTAGCGTGACTCGGCAGCAGGGATTACCAGTGATGCGTGGACCAACCACGAACTGTACAGCACTTGGGCTATAGCTAGTTTCGATGTTAGAATCACTACCAAAGGTTTTAACGATGCGATCTACTTCTTTTTGGTTGCCACTCTGAGCATTCGTCATTAATTGCTGGGCGATTGCAGGGTCTGTGAGCTTTTTGACGACCAGGGAGGCTTCCTTCAGCAGGTGCTCTGAGGCAACGACTGAATTAGAAAGCATTTTGGTATCAACCGGCGGAAAGTTGCGATCCCACGCCCAGTAAGGTGCATAGTGGTATGGATGAACCGGATACAGATGATACTGAGCTGGGGGATAAGAATACAAGGTTGGGTCGTTGTACATCGAGACCGACCCCTTTCTGTAAAATGATGAGCACTAGCAATATATGTAAGATATAGGCGAGTGTGCATGGGCAGGGGGAGCCGCGGCTTTGGGAAACAAGGCTGTTTGGGCAGCAACAGACACCGTTCAAGCTATTTTTTTATGGAAAAATGAGATATGGGCTGATATAATGCACATACAGGAGATGATCAGATGAATTCGAAGGTTTCTTTTCAAACGCTCCGCCGCCCGAAGCTTGTGGATGATGTTGTGACACAGCTGCAGAAGAAAATTTCGGATGGCGAGCTAAAAATCGGGGATAAGATTCCGACGGAGCCGGAGTTAATGGAGCAGTTCGGTGTAGGCCGTTCCACTATTCGCGAGGCTGTTAGGGTGCTTGTCCATGCTGGATTGCTTGAGAAGAAGCAGGGCTTTGGGACATTTCTAACGGGGCATTCCGATGCAGCGATGCAGGAACCGCTAGTTCACCGACTGCGCAGGGCCGAGATTTTGGAAGTTTACGAAGTCAGAAAAATGCTCGAGCTAGAAATTTCCAGACTCGCAGCAGTACGTCGCGATGAAGAGGATCTATCGCAGATGAGTGAGGCGTTGAATCAACGGTTGCAGGCGCTGGAACGAGGCGATACGAACGCTTATTTAACTGCCGATATGGCTTTCCATCAGGCGATCGCGGTCGCAAGCAAAAATAGCATCGTTGTAGATCTGTATCGCTCATTTTCAGCCGTGTTGTTGGAGGCTTTAACGAATCTAGTGAAGGATGAGCAGGTTCACGATCACCATCATCTCTTTCATGTGAATTTGTATCAAGCCATCCAAGAGAAGGATGTTGCCGCTGCGGAGCATTGGACGCTTCAGAACCTGGAAGGGACCGTCCAGCAAGTCAAAAAGTTTATTCAACAGGAATAAGGGAAGGAAGGGAGTTATCCTTGCCTTTTCTCATGATTTTAAACATCAGATGATATGATGATAAGGAGTGGTTTATATGCAAACAGCAACAGCATCAGCTACGAATGCAGCACAGACACAAGCGCGCACGGTCTATGCCATTTTGTTCTCGATCAGCTTGGTGCACTTATTAAATGATGCGATTCAGTCAGTTATTCCCGCAATTTTCCCGATTCTGCATGACTCCTTGCAGTTAAGCTTTACGCAGATCGGCTGGATTGCCTTCACGCTTAATGTGACAGCTTCCTTGTTCCAGCCCTTGATCGGGTTGTATACGGACGCCAGACCGAAGCCTTATTTACTGCCCATCGGCGTCGTTTTCTCGCTGTTGGGTATTGTCGTGCTGGCCTATGCCGGAACGTTTTCGCATGTGATTATGGCCGTTATTCTCGTTGGACTGGGGTCCTCTGTGCTGCATCCAGAGTCTTCGCGGGTCGCCTTCTTAGCTGCGGGTCCTCGGAGAGGGCTAGCGCAGTCGATTTTTCAAACAGGCGGGAACATTGGTCAGGCGTTGGCACCTATTTTTACCGCACTCATTTTCGTACCGTTAGGTCAGTTCGGGATCATTTGGTTCACTTTTGCAGCGGCAGCGGGTATTGTGGTTCAGGTGTTTGTTGCAAAATGGTACCAAGGCGCGCTAGTCGTGCGTTCCGCTGTTCGTAAATCGGCTTCGCTGAAGAAGCCTTTGCCAAGGAAAACAGTCGCATACGCGTTAGGCATTCTGATCATGCTTCTCTTTTCAAAATTCGTATATGTGGCGAGTATGACGGGGTTCTACGCATTCTATTTGATGGATCATTTCGGAGTCAAGACCGGGAAAGCACAGCTCATTATTTTCACCTTGTTGGCGGCTGGGGCTGTGGGTACATTTATGGGTGGTCCCTTGGCGGACCGATTCGGTAGACGAAATATGATCTGGTTCTCCATCCTGGGAACGGCGCCTTTCTCTTTGCTGCTTCCGTTTGTGAGCTTGTTCTGGTCAGCAGTGCTATGTGCATGCATCGGATTCATTCTGTTGTCCGGCTTCTCCGTGATCGTGGTTTACGCGCAAGAGCTGCTGCCTGGTAAGGTAGGCACGGTGTCTGGACTATTCTTCGGTCTGGCGTTTGGCTTAGGCGGCATTGGTTCAGCGGTGCTCGGGACTTTGGCGGATGCGACTAGCATTGGGTTTGTGATTCGGCTATGTGCGTACTTACCATTACTCGGACTGCTTGCAGCCTTTCTTCCTACAGATAAAAAGTTGAACATGACGAGTTAGTAGGGGGAGAATGGGGCTACTGAGAATGATAATTATCCTCATTTACTAACTTTTAATTAACTGCTTTACAAATGTAAGTGAGTTGGCTATAATAAACCAACAAGATAACATTTGGAGGAGGCAGAGATCATGGGTAAATGTGCATGCGGAAACACGCAAAATGTTGAGGGGAACTGTGACGGTTCACACGCAAAAAAAGATAAATAAGCTTCCACACATAGACGATTTATAAAAGGATCCCACGAGGTTAGGCTCGTTGGGGTCCTTTTTTGTATGTGCACGGAACGTATGTGTTGATTCTATAATAAATTGAAAATACGGGTGGGAACATGTACATTTAAATGTAGATGAAGTCGTAGGCGGCGCGACTGCGCCGAATAAGGCCCCAAAAGGGCGCTAAAGCCGCCCCAAGTGAGCCGAGGTGAGGCAATAACGCCCGAAAAGGGCGTTAAATCGCCGGCAGCACAGCTGAAGTGGCGCGATTGCGCCGAATAAGGCCCAAAAATGGCGCTAACGCCGCCTCAAGTGTGCCGAGGTGAGGCAATAACGCCCGAAAAGGGCGTTAAATCGCCGTCAGCACAGCTGAAAAGGCGCGATTGCGCCGAATAAGGCCCAAAAATGGCGCTAAAGCCGCCCAAAGTGTGCCGAGGTGAGGCAATAACGCCCGAAAATGGCGTTAAAGCGCCGTCAGCACAGCTGAAGTGGCGCGATTGCGCCGAATAAGGCCCCAAAAGGGCGCTTAAGTCGCCCCAAGTGTGCCGAGATGAGGCAATAACGCCCGAGAAGGGCGTTAAATAACCGGTAGCACAGCTGAATAAGCGCGATTGCGCCGGCCACGCCGCGAGCGGCAACAAATAAATCGACCGAAGTGGGAGTGGGAAGCATGGAAGTGAAAGAAGCGATTCGCCAGCGACGCAGTATAGGGAAACTCAAGCAGGACCCAATCGAGCACGCGCTGATTGAAGAGATATTGGAAGCTGCTGTCTGGGCACCGAATCACGCGCATACGGAACCTTGGCGGTTCTGGGTGATGTCGGGTGAAGGCAGAAAGCTGCTGGGACGCGGCTATGCCGAAGTCGCCATTGCGGAAGCGAAGTTAGGTGCAGATGCGGCGCTGTCTGAGGAAGAAGAAGAGCAGCTGCGCATCAGCAATGAGAAGAAAGCGTTTCGAGCTCCGCTCGTTATTGCTGTAGCTGTCTCCCCATCCGAGAAGTCAGTCGTACCCGTGATTGAGGAGTATGCAGCTGTTCACTGCGCCGTACAGAATATGATGCTAGCAGCACATGCCTTGGGCTTGGGCACCATCTGGCGTACTGGTGATCCCACCTATCATCCGAAAATGCAAGAGAACTTCGGTCTCTCAGGCAAAGAAGAGATGGTCGGCTTTGTTTACATTGGTTATCCGGAAGTCATTCCAACGAAAGCAGCGCGTATTCCCTTTGCCTTAAAAACGCAATGGGTAACGGAGTAACTACCGCGCGACTTCCGAGGCAGCACGCTTATTGAAGGGAAGTGTGACTGTGAAAACAGAGCCTTCCCCCAACCGACTGCTCACTTCGATGGTCCCTTCATGGGCCAAGATCAATTGTTTGGCGATGGCGAGACCAAGCCCCATACCACCGCTGTTACGGGCACGCGCTTCATCCATCCGGTAAAAACGCTCGAACAGGAAGGGGAGATGGGCGGCATCGATGCCCATACCTGTATCGCGAACGGAGAGACGAAGGTGATGATCGCCTTGTCTCTCAATAAAGACTTCGACCTGCCCCCCCTCGGAGGTATACCGAATGGCATTGGTCAACAGATTATAGAACACTTGGGTCATCCGATGAGCGTCGACCCAGAGAATGGTATTCTCCGCAGCACTATGAAGTGAGAGCTTCACACCTTTACTCTGTGCATCTAGCGCAAGATGTTCCACAATACGACCAAGAAGACCATGCATATCAACAGGCTTCCGCTCTAGCGGAAGCTTTTTGGCTTCAGCTAGAGAGAGCTGATGCAGATCATCCACGAGCCGAGTCAAGCGAATAAGCTCGTCCTGCAGCGGCAGCAGTACCTCTGGTGGAATAGGCTGCGCCTCCTGCTGGAGCAGTTCGAGCTTACCGCTGATGATGGTCAGCGGTGTTCGCAGCTCATGTGCCACGTCAGCGGCCATGTTACGGCGCAGCGATTCTGCATGCTCCAGCTGTGCTGACATCACATTAAAGGCTTCAGCTACCTTACCATACTCATCCTGGCTGGTTACAGGAGCTTGAATGCCGTACTCCCCTTTGCCCAATCGATCCAGCACAGGGATGAGTGCTCGAAGCGGAGCGGTTAGCCGCCGAGCGAGCCAATAGATCAGGAATAAGGAAACCAACACGAAGACGAAAGTCCCGATCATGAGGAGAAAACGGGTCGAGCTGAGAACACCGATGCGCAGCTTCGACATAAATTCGGCACCTTCATCGTGATAAATAAGTAGGCCGATCCGCTGCTCACCTAACATGAGGTTACTTCGAATACCGAATGTCCGAACCTTTTTGGAGGGAGTATCCCCACTCGTTAACACGACATGGGAGTCGGGAGCCATCAGGATCACACTCGCCCCTTTTTCCTCTAACGTCTTCGGAAGGTGAGCTGCCCAATAAGCTTCAATGCCTGTCCAAGCATCTCCGTTCGTTTGATAATAGTGCCCGAGAGACTGTGAGATTTCGCCTATTTCATCCTGACGCGAGGCCTCAACCATGACCTGCAGCACATCCCGCATCAAGAACTGCGTGACCACCGCAAAGATGATGCCCATCCCTACAATAAAGGCAATCATCGTGATAAATAGCTTGCGCCGAACACTCATAGTTGATCACCGAATCGATACCCAAACCCATATACCGTTTGCACAAAAAGAGGAGCAGATGGATTGTCCTCAATTTTCTTCCTCAGATGACTAATGTGCGCATCCACGGTGCGTTCGTCGTTCAGAAAATCATCCTCCAACGCGCTTTGCAGCAACTGTAGCCGGCTGTAAACGATCCCTGGTCTCGCGGCCAGTGTAAGCAGCAGCTTAAATTCCGTTGGCGTGAGTGAGACTTCTTGGCCGCGTTTACGAACAAGGCATTTCGCTTCATGAATTGTCAGATCGCCGCGTTGCAGCTCCTCCGTTTCGCCCTCTTCGTGGACTGCGAGTCTTCTCAGCACCGAACGTATACGCGCAGCTAGCTCCCGCAGGGAAAAAGGCTTCGTCAAATAATCATCGGCGCCAACCTCTAGCCCCACAATTTTGTCTGTCTCATCCGTTCTCGCAGTCACCATGATAATCCCAATATGGCTGGATCCGCTTCGCAAACGTCGACAAACCTCGATTCCGCTCATTTCCGGCAGCATCCAGTCTAGGACAACGAGTGCTGGTTTATATTCGTGGGCGAGTGCCAAAGCTTGCGTTCCTGTTGTAGCTGTAACAATATGAAAGCCTTCCTGACGTAGGAAGGGCTCCATGAATTCAAGTACCTGCCGCTCATCATCGACGAGTAGAAGTGTGTGTGTCATGCCCAAAATCCTCATTTCCGTAACGAATTAAGCTTAGTATACCTTTACTCTACCTGCTTGTGGGGACATTCATCCAAATCGCAAAGCATCTTCACAAGTTCACAACATTGTGCGGGTATAATGCTCCTTAGTTAACGCATGGGGGAGGATTATCAATGAAAAAATTAAGTCCAGCTGGCATGAAATGGTTGAAAATTGTGCATATCTCACTTGTAGCGCTGTTTTTTGGCGGCATTATGAGTTCTTTAGCCTTGAATATGGGCATTAGCCTTGGCACTTATGATGATACACTTGCTACTTACAAAAGGGTTGTGATCATCAGTGACAGCATTATCCGAACGGGGGCGGTGGGTACATTGCTTGTAGGTTTTTTGTACGGGCTGCTAACAAGCTGGGGATTTTTCAAGCACCGCTGGGTCACCGTGAAATGGATTTTATTTGTCGGACAGACCCTCATTGGTATATTCGTTGTGGATAAGTTGATGCTGGCCAATATGACCCTCTTAGAGACAGAGAAAGCTTTGGCACTGAACAATCCTGAATTTCTGCACAATCAGACACTGCGTCAATATGCTATCTACGTACAAGTCGCAGTCACGGTGTTTATTATTTGTGTTTCAGTGATCCGGCCGTGGAAAAAGAAAAAGCAGGCCGTTGCAAGTTAATTTAAGCTGTGCAAGACCACAGAGATACGGAACAGCGTTCCGTAATGATACCAAGATCTAAAAAAAGCTCGCCCCCCTCGTGGGGAGCGAGCTAATTATTTTAGTTCTTCAAAGCAACCGCAATCCTCGCAGCGGTCTGCGCGTTGTGGTAAACGAGCGCGATGTTCGTCTCCAGGCTGCGCCCCTCCGTCAGCTGCTTGATCCGCGCTAGCAAGAAAGGCGTGACCTTCTTGCCGGTCACGTTCTGCTCTTTGGCCTCATTCAGCGCTTGCTGGATGACGGCTTCGATCTCGACATGGTCCATAGCGGATTCCGCTGGGACCGGGTTGGCGATGACGGCACCGCCGCTTAGGCCCAGCTCCCACTTCGTGCGGAGCATAGCAGCCACGTCAGCCGCCTCATCGAGGCGGAAGTCTACGCCGTAGCCGCTCTCGCGGGCGTAGAAGGAAGGGAACTCGCTCGTTTGGTAACCAACCACGGGCACGCCATGGGTTTCTAAATACTCGAGCGTACGGCCAATATCGAGGATCGATTTCACGCCGGCGCAGACGACGGCAACGTTGGTAGCCGCAAGCTCCGTCAAGTCAGCGGAGATGTCCATCGAGGCTTCTCCCTCGCGGTGAACACCGCCGATGCCGCCGGTAGCAAAGACTTCGATGCCGGCTAAGGCAGCGCCGATCATCGTCGCAGATACCGTAGTCGCGCCGATTTTGCCAGAGGAGAGGATGTAAGGGAAGTCGCGGCGGCTCACTTTTTCCACATGGCCATTCGTTGCAAAAGCTTCGAGTTCCTGTTCGTTTAAGCCGATCTTGATTTTGCCATCCATGATACCGATCGTTGCCGGAACAGCGCCGTTATCGCGGATAATTTGCTCCACCTTTTTCGCCATTTCGATGTTCTGCGGGTAGGGCATACCATGGGAAATAATCGTCGTTTCCAAAGCTACGATCGGTTTATTAGTAGCAAGAGCTTCTTTCACTTCATCTGTATAAGTTAAGTATGAGGTAGATAACATGGGTTTAGTCTCCTTTAGTCATGGTGTTTATCGTAAGTTGTAAGCGTTCCTCGTTCAGTTCACTGGACGTCGATTGACTGGTTTGAAGGGTAATGTGCGCAGCGGCAAGGCCGAATTCACAGGATTTCAGATACGATTGTTCGTGGGTAATGCCATAGACAATACCAGCCAAGAAAGCATCGCCTGCACCCGTAACCTCGACCACTTGGGTTGGAATTGGAGGGAAGAATTGTTCGCCTTCTTCACCTACATAGAGAAGTCCTCGGCTTCCAAGTGTAATGAAAACATGCTTCACACCACGTTCGCGAATGGAACCAGCAATTTTCGAATGATCAGGCTCTACATAGAACATATCAATGACATCTTGGTTCATCGTCAGCGGTGTGTGGGCTAGTTGAACTGCCTCTTCTAAATTCGGGAAAATAGCCGTTACGCCGGAAAGATCAGTTGGAAGCTTCTTCGATTTCTCCGAGGAAACAGGATCAATGAAGAGGGGGATACTCTCCTCCTGACATCGACGGATCAATTCCTCTAAGGTGTCGCTCGGCAGGTTCGTATCTGCGATTACGAGCTTGGCAGCAGCGATATGAGACCACTTATCCCTCAGCATCGCTGGTGAGAATTTATCATAAATGTCCATATTGGCAAAAGCGAGAAACATCTCACCAGAAGTGTCGAGGAGCGCGGTGTAAGACCCCGTATTCTCGCCATTTAGCACGATCGCTTGGCTGACATCGACGCCTCGACGTCGCGTTTCTTCTAGCACCCACTGACCTGCTTTGTCGTCCCCGACCACGGTTAGGAGCGATGTTTGACAGGCTAATCCGGCTAATGCTTCAGCGATGTTGCGAGCAACGCCACCACAAGACTCGGTTACCGTTACTGGATTAGAGGAAGCTAGGCGGATCGCATGCTTGCTGAGGGCTTTACTGTCGAGATTCGCTCCGCCGATGCAGAAAACCATGTGTTCATCCGAGGTCACATAGGCTCTGCCACGAATCGTTCCCTTTTTGGTCAATGAGGCAATATAACCAGCTACGGCAGATCGAGAAATTCCGATGATACCGGCCATTTCGTTCTGGGAAATGAATGGATTTTGACGGATAAGCGCTAGGATTTGCTGTTCACGATCCATGCAAAGCTCCCCTCCTTCGTCGTTCTCTCCTTATTTTAACCTACCTAAAAACAAATGTCTATCGTACAAACAAATGTTTTGGAGGACGCAAAAAAAGCCCGTTCCCTGATCAGGAACTAGGCTCCTTAATTGGCCCAGAAGTTATTCCGAATAAGAAGAGTTGGAGCGGGATCCGAGTCCAAGTAAACCAAGCAACCCTAATAAACCTAGGTAGCTGTACCAATGCCTGGTTTTATCTTTAGGCGCCGCTACGACAGACTGAGCTTGCAGGGTGGATACGTTCAATGCGGTTGGTGGTGTAATCCCATACGCAGCAGCATAACCGTTCAGATTGGTCGCAGGGAGTAAACGAGTGTCTGCCCCCGGCATGCCAAAGGGGTTGGTTTGATACATCGTAGCGGAACCATTCTTTAAGCTCTGCAGGTTTTCGGTCTGTGAGACATGCGTATTGTGATCGTGGGCATGCAGCCGATATTGATGTGCCCCAAGCAGAAGAGAGAAAGTAAGGAAAGATATAGAAGCTAATTTGACAGAGCGGGTAACCATTATCCATACCTCCAGGTATTTAGTAGATAGGGGTCATTCAGTGTAGGTAAGCATATATTCCCCCGCGAACGAGAAGTTATGCATGGAGAGGGGAGAAGTGCGGGGATTGGCGTAGTGTGAAGCAAAAAAACCGTCACCTCCTAGATAACTAGGAAGGTAACGGTTCTGGAGCAGCCTTTATTTCGTGACGATTACTTGAACCGTTGTTTTCATGTTGGCATAGGTAATGGTAATACGGGCAGTCCCTTTGCCAGTTGCTTTGATAATGCCGTCCTTGACGTCTGCGGTCATGATATTCGACGTCGTCCATAGAGCCGGCTTGGTCACATCTTCTTCCGAGCCATCCGTATAAGTAGCCAAAGCTTCGACTTTCGCTGTTGCGCCTTCTTTCAACGTAAGCTTGACGACATCAGTCTTCAAATATTTCAAAGTATCAATTTCGACAGGAATCGATATGGTTTTACCACCATAGAAGCCAGTGATATTGGTTTTCCCTGAAGCTGTCGCTGTGAAAAGTCCTTTTTCAACAGTACCGAGTTTGTAAGAGCTAACTTTCCAAATCGCGATATCAGTGACATCCTTCGTTGTACCATCGGACAATGTGGCGGTTAATTTGACTTGTGTTTGAACACCGCTTTTGGTAACAAAAAACGATTTATCAGCCGTTAGTCCATCAATCACACCGATTTCTACCGGAATGGTAATGCTTTTACCGCCATAGGTTGCTGTGATGGTTGCTTTCCCGCGGGCAACTGGCTTAACGAGACCTTTGGATACTGTAACAATGCTGCTATTGCTTGATTTCCACTCAGCCTCGTTCGTTACTGTACGTGATGCTTCGTTTTCATCTGTTGCTGTAAGTGCAATGATTCTTGTTTCGTTCAGATCAAAAATCAGGCTAGCCACATTCGCTGTTAATTCACTTGCCATATCCACCTGAACAGGGATAGTTACCGTTGTATCATCCAGTTGAGCGGTCAGTGTAGACACTCCAGATGCAATGGCCTTCACGACACCTTTATCGACGGTGACTGATTTGATATTGCTGCTAGTCCAGATCACATCATCGGTGACAACTTTCTCCGTGTCGTCGGTGTACAAAGCTTTGGCTATTAGAGTAACAGACGCGTCCTTCTTCATGATGAGCTTTTCTTCGCTAATCGTAAGACTCTTCAAGACACCTACCGAAACTTGAATAGCGGCTTTACGTGTCCCATAATCAGCAGTCACCGTTGCAGCGCCAGTAGCAGTTCCTGTAATGGCACCGCTGCGAACCTCTGCGATAGCGTCAGAGCTAGACTTCCAAGTAGCTTTGTCCGTCACATCGACTTCGCGGCCGTCTTTAAAATAAGCGGTCAATTCAACATTAGCCGAATCTCCGATCTGCATGTTGACCAGTTTCTGTGAAGCTTTAATGATCGTAGGTACATCAACTTCGACTTGCGTAATTGTTGTTTTGCCCCCGTAGGTTGCAGTTACTTTCGCAATTCCCGCTTTATAAGTTGTGATAGTACCTTTGTTAACAAAAGCGATATCTTCCTTATCGACGCTCCAAGTTGCACTGTCTGTTACGTTAGCTGATGTTCCATCGGCATAAGTTGCGCGTAGAACAAGCTGCCCAGTTTCCCCTGTTTTCAACGCAACAAGATCAGTATCCACGACTAGGCGACGGGGAACCTCAACGTCTACCTTAGCCGTAATCACTTTCTCCCCATACTTGGCAGTCACTGTTGCTTCACCGATCGCATTGCCAAGTAGTTGACCTTTCGTTACGCTAACGATATCTTCATCGCCGGACGTCCATTCCGCACGATCCGTAATATCCGTTGTTGTACCGTTGGTATAGGTAGCTGTTAGCTTTAACGAGCCTGTCCCATTTTTCTTGAGCAAAACACTTTGTTTATCTAATTCAAGCTTCACTGTACTATCTACATCAACCGTTATGGTTGTTGATTTCGTACCGTAGGTAGCTGTCAAAGTTGCCTTTCCGACACTATAGCCGGTAATCGTTCCTTTGAGGGCATCTGCTACAGTTGATTTATCTGTTGTCCATACCGCTTTACTCGATACGTCATCAACAGAGCCATCAGGATAGGTCGCCATTAATTTAAGTTTCGCTGTACCACCCAGAAGTAAAGAAACATTCGATTTCTCCGCATCTAAACGACGTACAACCTCGACATCCACGTTCAAAACGAGGGTTTGGTTCATATAGGTAACCGTAATGGTGCCACTGCCAGGGTTTTGTCCTTTGACTAAACCATTTGTCACCGTTGCGATTGAGCTCGCATTCACCGTGTAATCAGCCTTGCTCGTTACATTCTCCGAGGTGCCGTCTTCGTAGTAAGCCGTAATCGTCACTTGATCTGTCGCATTGAGACGAAGATCAAGAGCTTGCTTATCCGTGGTTAATGACTTCACTTTCTTGGTGACTGTCACGGTAACAACTTCCGTTTTACCCAAGTAAGTAGCCGTAATGACCGCTTTCCCTTCTTTTTTGGCAGTTACGACACCTGCATACACGGATGCCACATCTGCTGATCCAGAATTCCAGTCTGTTTTGACAGTAGCATTTTCAGTCGAGCCGCTGACATAGATAGCAGTAGCCGATAAGTTAGCCGTAGCACCGACTTGTAAGCTGAGCTCATTTTTGTTCAAAACCAGCTTTGAAATTTCATCTGCTGCCAAAGCACTTCCTGCGAAAATAGCCTGACTTGCTAGAATGAAAATCACGACTAGGGACAACCATTTACTCTGAGTAAAACTCTTCATGCTTCATTTCCCTCCATTAAAGCTGTTGCTAGAATCTGCTTGATGAAATTAAATAAATAGATATATAGATATATATCTATTTTCATCGGCATTTTATGGAGAAAAATGAAGGGAAATGGTTATTTAATTTGTTGAGATTTTGTTAATTATGTCGAAAAAGAGAAAACCCCCGTCTATACAAGCTTGCGGGAAGGGGGCTTAATGCGTTAACCACGTTTCACAATTTTAAAATTATCTTCGAGCAACAGCCAGTTCTGCGGGAACTTAAGTCCCAGCTTCCAATAGCTAATACCGCGAAGAGCGAGCTCTTGAATCAAACGAAACTTAGCTTGAATGGAGCGAGCATCCTCGAACCAAACTGTATGCTCCTTGCCTGCATCATCCCAATAGTTAAAATGAGGAGCTTGTGCGGTGTAGTCGTATAGAATTTGCGCGTTATATTTGCGGGCTAGATCGATCGCAGCCTGCGGTGAAATGGCTTTGGCATAAGCACCTCCCGGTACAAAGGGCAACGTCCAGTCGTAGCCATACAAATTTTGCCCCATCATAATTTTAGAAGAAGGCATTTCACTGCGGGCATACTCCAGTACTTTGCGAACAGGTCCAATCGGTGAAACGGCCATCGGAGGTCCGCCGCTGTAGCCCCACTCATAGGTCATAATGATGACAAAATCAACAATTTGGCCATGGGCTTTATAATCATGAGCTTCGTACCAAGCTCCGGCTTGTGTGGCACTTGTTTTTGGCGCGAGTGCAGTGGAGACCAGGTACCCTTTCCGATGGAAGCGATCTACCGCTTTGCGCAGGAATTTGTTGTATGCCTCGCGATCCGCAGGCAGCAGATGTTCAATGTCAAAATGGATATCTTTAAACCCGAGCTTCTCAGCTGTTGTTTCGATGTTTTGGAGGAGGCGATTCTGAACAGCTTCGTCAGTTAAAATAATGTGCCCAAGCTCTGCGCTGAACTGGTCATTCTCGAGGTTGGTGACCACCATCATCAGGGTGACACCATGCTGCTTAGCGATGTCTCGTAAATGGTCAAGCGGCGGCTGGACTAAGGTTCCATCGCGGTTAATGCGGAAGCTGAAGGGAGCTAGGTAAGTTAAGTGAGGGGCAGCTTCACGTGCAGCTTGAACGAGAACAGGCGAGACATCAGCGCCTCTAGGTTCTATATAAGCATTCACCTCGGCTTGTGTGCGCGGGGTCGGGGGGATATATAATCGGAAACCGCTCGGCAATGTTTGATATAACGTGAGTCCATTGACGGAAGCGAGTGTGTCTAGATCTATGCCGAGCTTTTGGGCGATTCGGTAAAGGCCCTCACCAGGCTGCACCCAGTAATAGGAGCCGACAATCGGAATAACTAATGCCTGTCCGATGACTAACGATTGACTGGGGGTGAGTTCATTTGCTGATGCGACCTCCTCGACCGACACGCCGTAGGTTTGCGAAATGCGATATAAGGTTTGTCCCTTTTGGACAACGTGAATTTGCATAGGTTGTGCCTCCTTAAAAAAAATGATTGAGCCTCCCTATAAGGCAGTCTCAGGGGGTAAAACACGCTAAAGCGCAACTGAGACGCCCAAAGTAGGAGGCTCAGGAGATGGGAAGTCGGAAATGACTGTATCCGAGCCTACTTTTCTTCTACTTCAGAATGTACAAGATTCCGGATTACCGAAAAACTGCTTTCTGATTGGTAATAAAACTAACCTCTATCGGGGCCCCGCCAATGTTTGTCATTTTATGGGGGAGAATCGTTATCGAGCATCCCTGGAATGGCCGGGATAAAGGTTTTCTCATATGTTATTCGGCAAATGGGCGATAGGTGAATGTCTCGGGGGAAAAAGATAAAGAGCTCGCCTATCCGCACAAGAGTGTGCAGGCAGACGAGCTTAGGGAGTCGGTGCGAATGTCTATAGCCCTTGCTGTCGCAGCAGCTGGGCTGTCAGCTCGGGATGCGAGATCGGGAAATGGTGCGCTGCCCCGATCTCCACCGTATTGGCGGAGCGAAGCTCCTCCGCCAAAGCAAAGGCGCGATCCTGTGTGCCCCACAGGATCGAAGCCTCCCGCAGCAGCTCCGCCAGCTGCTGCGGGGGGAATCCCTCTGCGCGTGCCAGCGCAGAGAGGGTCTCGGCAGTCGTCTTCCGCACCCGCGGCGACTGCAGCTCTTGCAGGACATAAGTGACATACGAAGTCGGTATGTCACTTATGTCCACGAAGCAGCGCTGCGCGAGCAGCTGCTTCTGCAGGTCTTTCTCGCGCAGTCGGCGCAGCGCGAGATGGTTGAGGCGCGCGCTGCGGTACTTGCGCGCGGCGGGCTGCAGGGCAGGCTGCAGCAGATGCAGCATGTGGATCCGTTCCGGTACGCGAGCGTAGGCGTGGGCGGCTAGGAGGCCGCCCAGCGAGTGGCCCACGAGCGTAACCGGGCTGTCGAAGGCGCGGATCGCCTCGACGAGCGCTGCGATGTGGCCCTCCATCACGTCGGCAGCGTGATGGTAGGGCGAACGCCCGAAGCCTGGCAGATCGACCAGGCAGACGTCTTGCTCTGGGAATTGCGCCGCCAAAGGGAGCAAACAATCCGCTCCGCTCATCGTGCCATGCACGAAGAGGAGGGGAGGCTTTGGCGGCTGGAACGGAACACGTTCTGCGCGCTGTTTTGCGTCGTCATTTGTTGCATGTTGCTCCAGCTTCGCACTCCGCTCCAGGCTAGCCAGAGGGCCGCGCTTCCCTCGCACGAACCCCTCGTTAGGCATGTGACCATGCACGAGCTGAAAATCAAGATCTGCGATCGTAAAAGGCAGCATCTCACGATGAACTTGGTTAGGGAGCTTATGTCGCTGTAGGAGGCTCTCCTTGGCTGATATCAGAAAAGGAATGTTCGTCGGCACGATAAACTCGAGAGATTCCTTGGGAATACCTAGCTTACGTCCTAAAGGGGTACCCAAAAACTTGCTCAGCCACTTAGGAGAGATCGATCCATGAGGCTTAGCGACACGGAGTTCTCTAGCAATCATAGAAACTAGGCCATACATGGAAGGGCTCTTCTTGGGATCATCCAGCAAATAGTAAGTTTGCGTAGACGGGGCAGCTTCTTTCGTTAATAAGTTGATGAAGGAGGCGACATGATCGACATGGACAAGCGGCAGCCAATGTGTTGAGCCACCTGGTACCATAGACATCAAGCCGCGCGCGGTAGCCCGAACAAGAATGCCGAGACCGCCAGTTTGAGGTGTTTCTCCATGCTGCGAGCTGCCTATGACGACGCTAGGATGTACGATGGAAAGAGGGAATCCCAGCTCCATAGCACCTTGCCGAATACGTAAATCCGCAAGGCATTTCATCAGCTCATAAGGTGGCCCTTTTTCCAAATGTGCGATGATGGGAGCGGGGGTGTGCATATTTTCGTTCGTCCAAGGACTTTTGAAACCAACGACGTGGATAAAATGCTTTAATCCCCCGCGCTGCTGAATGTTCGCAGCCAATTGAAGCATTTCCTCCGCAGCTTGCAGGAAGACTGTCCGTGCCTCCACTTCGCTGATTTGAATATCCATCGGTCCGCCAGCATGGATGATCACATCTGCAGTCAGGACCTTTTCCCTGTCTAAAGGGCTCAAACCAAGGCCAGGTATACTCAAATCGCCAATAATAGGGTTGATGCGACTGACAACATGACGAGTATCGTACACCTGCGCGGAATCCTCCTCTTTTACCCCTTCTATGTCACACGTCCAACCGAGCCCCTTACAAATCTGTGCCCAACTGGATCTTGATCGAACAAGTACCGACATCGTGTGGTTCTCACGAGAAAGCTGATCTAACGTGTGGGTTCCGATAAATCCTGTACCGCCAGTTATAAAAATATGAGCCAAATGAATAGCCTCCGTTTCGTTTTTGAAATTGAGTTATTAGTACTAATTAGTACTAGTTGTGGTTAAAAAAATTACTTTAGCAAATGAGCTAAAGTAGAAAGAGTTTGACCCAGCAGTGCTGAATCTTGGTTCGTATGCTGGAGAAATAGGGCGCCTTCGAGTGTAGAGACGATGAGCCCAGCGACAGCTTTTGTAGGAAGAGTAGGAGAGAATTCCCCTGTGTGCACACCTTCGAGGAGCAGATCTTCGACCAAGTGTATTTGATCTTGAAAAAATAAACCCACCTTACGTTTGAGTTCGTCCGCCTCTTGCGGCATCTGAGTATACAGCGTGAGGAAAGGACAACCGGCTAGAAAGCTACCTTCCGCGCCTGTCATGCTTTGAAGGAACAGAGTAAACCGCTCCTGAACACGTAAGTCTGAACGGGCTGCAATTTCTTGCATCTGCTCTGTATAAGTTTGAATAAGCTGATCCAGTATCGCAGTTAAGAGCTCTTCCTTGCTTTTAAAATAATAGTAAATATTCGTCTTCGATACCGTGCTGGCGAGCACGATTTCATCCATACTCGTGGCCAAATAGCCTTTGGTCAGGAAGAGGTCCCTAGCGGTTTGTAGCACAACATCACGATTGGTTATTTTTTTAGTTTTTGTCATGAATAGTACTATACAGTACTAAAAAATAGTTGTCAAATTGTTCCTGGTCATAGAGGTGGATGGAGGCATTATGTAAGGAAGTCTTAGGAGTAGGTACTATTGGAAGATAGTACTAGTTAGGACAATCGGAGCACCCTATACTAAGTAACAAGAGCAAGTCATTCATAACGTTGCAGGGCAACGATAGGGGGATTTTATCATGATGAATCAGCGGAAACGGAATACAACGGCATTTACTTTTATGGCGTGGGCGTCCTTTATTGGGGCTTTCGTGGCAATGTTTATTGGGATATATACACTTGAGGAATCGCTTAGCGTGAAGGGGTATTTTGCGGTATGTGCACTGTTTCTTACCATGTCGGCGTTCGTGCTGCAGAAGGTTATTAGAGATAATCTGGAGGATGGGTTCGAATCCCGCAAACGGAATACATCGGCTTTTACATTCCTAGCGTGGAGCTCTTTCGCTTTAGCCTTGCTTGGCATGTTCATCGGCATTATTAATCTAGATCAGATTCTTTCCGTCAAAGGGTACTATGCAGTAACGGCTTTGTTCCTGACCATGTCTTCGTTTGTTCTGCAAAAAACAGTTCGTGATAACAACGATGACGATGCGTTGACCCCTGTCCCCCACGTACATGCGGCGTCCGAAATTAAAGTGGAAGAATAGTCTATTCATTCTGTAGCAGTCTATAGCTTATGACATATTGCCAACCTCCCTATCATCTAGTAATCTAGGAAATGGGAGGGATTTGGTATGATTAGGAAAATAAGTAAAGTAATCTCTTTGTTAATGCTAATAAGCTGTCTTGGGTTTACCGTCCCCGTGTGGGGGGCTGAGCAAACCGTAAAGTCCGACAGTATCACGTATGAGATGCAGGATATTAAGGTGCAGTATGCGGCCGAATTTACCGCTTATCCGGTAGCAACGGGAGGGAAACCTACGGTTTCCATGTCTGTCTATGATGCCGTTTACAGCAACGCGGCTAAGCCGCTGCAAGTGCTGTACGGTGTGGTTAGACTGACGAATAAGCTGGGTTACTCCTTTACAGAGGAGTTCATCAGCGTGACAGATGGTGTGTATAGTGCTCGCGGTTTATCCAATGGCGGCAGCACGATTTACAATTTGAGTAACCAAATAAGAGGGCAGAAAACCGAGTTCGTGACCGGTAAAAAGCTAGCCGAAAAAAGCGTCGTAAAGGACTACTCCGATGGCTGGAAAGCGATTAGACTGACGCGCAACTGGGATGACTACGGCAACCCGATGGATTTTGCGATCAGTTTCAAATGGGATATGGTCGGTGCAGCGGATCCCTTTTTCCAAAAGCTAACGGAGACATCGTATATGATTGACATCACCACGCTTCGACATAAGGGCGCAAATCAGGCGGTGCTGCGATGAGGGAAACCATTGTCAAAAAGCTTGCTACGATCGCTGCTGGCGCTGTGCTGCTATCAACGCTGCTTGCAGCAGGAGCTTGGGCTGCCGACGCAGGTGTGAAGCACACGGCAGAAGCCGACAGCTTGTATAAGCTGCAGCTGTTTCAAGGCACGGATCGCGGCTACGAGCTGGACCAGACGCTAACGCGGGCGCAGGGCGCCACGATGCTGCTGCGTCTTTTCGGCTGGGAGACCGCCGCCGCGAATGCGCAAGGGCTGAGCTCGCCGTTCACGGATGTGCCGGCTGAGCATTGGGCCGCGAAGTCCGTCGGCTTCGCGTTTAGTAAAGCGTTGGTGCACGGTGTCAGCGACGTGCACTTTGCGCCGGATGCGAGCATCACCGGCGAGCAGTTCTTGGCGCTGACGTTGCGCGCGCTAGGCTATGCAGAGGCGGAGCCGCAGACGGCCAGCGAGCTTGCGGCGACAAGCGGACTGCTCAGCGCGAGTGAGGCGCAGCTGATAGCGCAAGGCGCGGTGTTCCGCCGCGACGAGATGGTCGCGGTGGCGTATCGCGCCATCCAGACCAAGCTCAAGGGCAGCACGCGCACGCTGCTGCAGAAGCTAGTCGAGGATGACAAGGCCGTGAGCGCCGAGGCCGCTGTTGCTAGCGGGCTTTATAAGAAGCCCGGTAACGATCCGTTGGATCAGATCGAGGCCGCGATCCGCGATGCACTGAAATAGACGCGCTCGACGCGACGCGATAAAGAAAAATCCCGCCCCAGCCTTCGGCTGAAGCGGGATTTTTCTTAGTAGCTCAATCTTTTCATTGAGGGCGACATGACGCGGTTTAGTTCAATATTACCTGCCTATTCGCCCACACCCGATATTCTCAAACTTCACAACCCACACGACGATGTAATACCTGTAAAAACTACATCTAATTTCCTCCCGATAAGTTAATTTAGAAGATTAGATGGAAAATCTACAGTTAAAAATGTCATTATCGCTGTTTTTCAAGCTGATGCGGTTGGATTAGCTGTATATTTTCCATTTATTTCAATGAAATGTGCTTTTGTCATGAAATTAGCTACATAAAATCCATTTATTTCAGCGGGTGCAGTGTAAGCCTCATAGAAAAGCCAAAATCCCGCCCCAGCCAAGGCTGAAGCGGGATTTCTAATGTTTCTACATAGATTAAGCGTTAAGCAAATATTGATTAACAGTTGCTTTAATCAATTCCAAACGGCCAGATTGGTTCACGATCGGTCCGTTATTTGCAAGTGCATAAGCTTCTAGTGACTTGAAGTCTGCTTTGCCAGAGACGATGTCTGCGCCGATGCCGGACTTGAAGGAACCGTAGCGAGTGTCAAGGATGTTGTCGAATACTTTATCTTCGATCAATTTAGCTGCAACTTGCAAGCCGCGAGCGAATGCGTCCATACCAGCGATGTGTGCATACACAACGTCGATTGGCTCGAAGGAAGTACGACGAACTTTGGCGTCGAAGTTCACGCCGCCACGGCCGATTCCGCCTTCGTTCAAAAGGATTTCGTACATCGCCATAGTTGTCGAGTACAAGTCAGTTGGGAACTCATCTGTATCCCAACCTAGCAACAAGTCGCCTTGGTTAGCATCGATGGAACCAAGAATGCCGTTAACGCGAGCTACACGAAGCTCGTGCTCGAAAGTGTGACCTGCAAGGGTAGCATGGTTAGCTTCAAGGTTTAATTTGAAGTAAGGAAGCAGGTCGTATTTTTGTAAGAATGAAAGTGTAGTCGCTGCATCGAAATCGTATTGGTGCTTGGAAGGCTCTTTCGGTTTAGGCTCGATCAGGAATTGACCTGTGTAGCCGATTTCTTTGGCATAATCAACAGCCATGTGCAGGAAGCGAGCAAGGTTGTCGAGTTCAAGACCAAGATCGGTGTTCAAAAGCGTTTCGTAACCTTCACGGCCGCCCCAGAACACGTAGTTTTCAGAGCCAAGCTCTTTGGCGTGATCCAAAGCTTTTTTCACTTGTGCTGCTGCATAAGCAAAAACTTCTGCGTTGTTGGAAGTAGCAGCCCCGTGAACGAAGCGCGGGTTCGTGAACATGTTCGCTGTGTTCCAAAGCAGCTTTTTGCCTGTGGATGCCATTTTATCTTTGATCAAACCAACGATTTCATCGAGGTTTGCATTAGTTTCTTGCAAAGTGTTGCCTTCTGGCGCGATATCGCGATCGTGGAATGCGAAGTAGTCGACACCTAGAATGTTTAGAAGCTCGAAGCAAGCATCAACGCGAGCTTTCGCCAGCTCTAAGCCGTCGTATTTGTCCCAAGCACGGATGTTAGTGCCAGCGCCGAAAGGATCGGAGCCATTAGCAGAAAAGGAATGCCAGTAAGCGACTGCGAAACGCATATGGTCACGCATTGTTTTGCCTAGAATCACTTGATCTGGGTTGTAAAATTTAAAGGAAAGTGGGTTCGTGGATGTCGGTCCCTCGTAATTAACTGGTTGAATGTTGTCAAAGTAGCTCATGAATTCAGCCTCCGTATAAAGGAATGATAAATGCTTATGAAGCCATCATAGCATCATTCTTAAAGTTTGTAAATTCATTAAACAAACTTAGTTGGTGCATGAAAAAGTCTTCTATGTTAGAATCATTTCCATAGCGATGACTCGCAGCATTTGGAACGGTATGGAGGATAACCATGAAACAAACAGGCGACTTGAACCTTGTGAAAAAAATAAATAAATCGATCGTCTTGCATCACATTCGCACAGATTCACCGATCTCACGCGCTAGAATTGCAGAGATTACAGGGCTGACGAAAGCGACGGTATCCAGTCTTGTGAATGAACTAATCGAGAGCTCCCTCGTTGAAGAGATTGGTGTAGGGGAGTCGAGCGGCGGGCGCAAGCCGATGATGCTGCTGTTTAATGGAACGGCGGGATATGCGATTGGCGTTGATCTTGGGGTGCATGATATGTTGGCTGTGCTCACGGATCTGACGGGGAAAGTGATTCGCGAAAACCGCATCCAGCATCACAATGAGTCCGTGGAACAGGTGACAAACCTGCTGAAAACGACGATTCGTAAGATGATTGAAACGGCGCCTGAAAGCGTGTATGGCGTTATCGGTATCGGTCTTGGCGTCCCTGGTATCTGTGATGAGGAGGGCAATTTGTTGTTTGCCCCGAATCTAGGCTGGGAAAATGTGCCGCTGCAGGGGCAGCTGGAGGCTGAATTCGGACTCCCTGTTGTTATTGATAATGAAGCGAATGCTGGGGCAGTGGGTGAGAAGCAATTCGGCGCAGGTAAAGATACTGCGAACCTGATTTATGTGTCCATCGGTATGGGGATCGGTGCGGGTATTATTATTAAAAACGAGCTGTATCGCGGGGCGACGGGTTTCTCCGGCGAGATCGGCCACATCTCGATTCAACATGATGGTCCGAAGTGCCGCTGCGGCAGCTTAGGCTGCTGGGAGCTGTATGCATCGGAGCATGCGTTATTGGAGCAAGCAGGGAAAGAGATAGGGCACGAAGTGGACTTAGAGACTCTATTAAGCAAAGCGGAGAGTGGCGATGCTGGGGTCATCAAGCTTTTTGAGCGGCTGGGCTACTACCTGGGGGTCGGTGTGGTGAACATCATTAACGGGTATAATCCGGAATTCATTATTCTTGGTGGACGGCTGGCTGGCGGTGAGAAGTGGCTGATGAAGCCGCTTTTGGAACTGCTGGAGAAGCGATCTTTGCCGCATCCGCGCAAGCAGCTGAAGGTGGAGTTTTCACAGCTTCGTGATCGGTCTACAGTGCTTGGGGCGGCGTCTTTTGCGGTGGCGAAGTTCTTTGCTTCGACAACCGTGTCGGTGGATCGGAGCTAATCAAGCGACATTCGAGGTGGAAATGACTTACATGACATGTAAAGTTATTGACTGAATCTCTGTCTATTTTGTAAAATGGGAAAGGTCTGGCTTAGAACGGCCTCTTGAATCCCATTACAGAAAAGGACGGGAACCAACGATGTTTCTTCGTTCACTTATCATTTGTTGTTATTTGATGGGAGCTTATTGGGCATCCTATCACTTTCCATCGATGAAGATGGTGTTTTACCCAACGCTGGGCGCATTCAGTTTCCTATTCATGCATCGCGTAGACAACATTAGAGAAATACGTCGCATTATTATCGGAGCCATTATCGCGGTTACGATGGGCAGCCTTTTTTATACGATCAGCACGGGAGCCATTTCTTTCTTCTTCACAGCCCTAGTGACGATCACGTTAATCCAATTTTTCAAATGGAATGCGGCGCCAATCTTGGCAGTTTCGTTCATTCCCTATTTCGCTCATCCAGTCTCCATGTGGGCACTGCCGATTGCTGTTCTCGTATCGCTAACCGGGTTATTGATTTCGATCTGGCTTATTGGCAAGGTCGAGCAGTTGAGTTGGTACGTGAGCTTATCGGGCAAATTAACACAGGCGCGACTGTTGATTCGGACACCACTCGAGCCGTTGAAGAAAGAGCTATAGCAGCATGAAAAAGAAAAAGCGATCAGCCCAAGGTGCTGTCGCTTTTTTGCTCATTAAAGGAGATACGAAGATGAAACTGCATAAGGGAGAAATCCTATTCCGCCAAGGAGAGTCAGGCTCACTATTCAAGCTGCATACAGGTCTGTTGAAAATCGTTCGTTCACATGAAGACGGGAATACAACGCTCGTCAATATCATTGTACCTGGTGAGACGATTCCGCATCATTCGCTGATTAGTCCAAGTGCCTACTATGCAACCGCGATCGCGTTAGTGACAAGTGAAGTTGAAGTGCTGCCTGCTGAACCCTGGTATGAGGACTTGGAACGCAACCCAGATCACTTTCGCATAATCGCGCGTCAATTACAGGACAAGCTGCGCATGATGCAGCAGCGGATCGATCAACTGACAGAGGTCGCACCAGCGGCTAAATTGTTGAAGCTAGAATCGTGGTTTCAACATTATATAGGAACCTTGAAGCTGACAGACGTGCTAACGCAAGAAGAAATTGGTCAGTTCATTGGTCTTCGCCGCGAAACCGTGAATCGGCTGCTGCGAGAAACAGGGAGAAAAAGCGATTAGGCTTTTTCTCCTTTGTTTGTTTAGGAAAGAGCACCTGAAGGACCGAAGAATTCGTAATGACGGTCCGCTTCTGGAACACCCCATGCGATGAGCGATTGATTCACGGTTTTCATGAACGGCAAGGGCCCGCAGAAGTAAAAGCTGCCATTTACTGTTGGCACAAGGCTTTGAATCCATGGTAGATCGAGATAGCCTTCTTTGTGGTAAACCTTCTCACTGGTATCGACAGCTGTTGGCTGAGCATAGCACCAAGCAACCGTTACTTGAGGATGCTTCTCAGCAAGCTGCTCGACTTCTGTACGGAGCGCGTGATGTTGACCATTTTGAGCCGCATGGATAAAAGTAACCTTACGATTTGGCTGAGTGGTTACAAGTGAATGGAGCATGCTCACCATAGGGGTGAGTCCGACACCGCCGCTGAGAAGCGTAACAGGTCGTGTATCACCTTGATCTAGTGTAAAGTCACCTGCTGGCGCAGAAAGCCAGACAACATCTCCTTCTTGCATTTGGTTGTGTAAATAGACGGAAACCTTGCCCGCAGGAACGGCAGAGTTCGTGTCTTCTCGTTTAACCGAGATCCGGTAGAACGGCTGTCCAGATGCATGGGAGAGGCTATATTGCCGAATATGTGTGTACGTCTCGCCTGGAATCTGAATACGGATACTGACATACTGTCCGGGTTCAAATTCAGCAATCGGCCCTTTATCCTGTGGTGTTAGGTAAAAAGAGGTAATGACGTCGCTTTCTCTGTCTTTTCGAGCGATAACGAAAGGTCTGAAATCGCTCCATCCCCCAGGCTGCAATGCCGAATTCGTGTACATATCAGACTCAATGCCAATGAATGCACTGGCAATGACACCGTAAGCTTCAGCCCAAGCTCCGAGAATGTCGTCCGTCGCCGCGTCGCCCAGCACATCTTTAATCACACCTAATAAATGTTCCCCAACGATGGGATATTGCTCGGGTTTAACACCCAGACTGCGATGTTTATGGGCAATTTGTTTAACAGCCGGCAAGATCATTTCCAATCGATCAATATGCTTCGCTGCGGCATAAACGGCATTAGCTAAAGCTGTCTGCTGTCGGCCTTGCTTTTGATTGGCGTGATTGAAAAGATGTAAGAGCTCTGGGTGAGACGTAAACAGCTTGTCATAAAAACGCTTGGTTATCTCTACACCATGAACTTCTAGTACAGGCACAGTGGATTTAATGATTCGGATGGTTTGTTCGCTTAGCATGTCGGATCATCTCATTTCCAATTAGAATGACTTGATGCCTTCAGTATAGCGAACAAACGGAGGGGACCTCTGTGATTAGAATCACAGGGAATAGCAACAAAGTGTGTCTATTGGTAGAGGGTAGGTGGATGCATCGCATTCCACACAAAAATGCCGACAGTTCATAATGAACCATCGGCAAGTTAACTAGTATGAGGTCACCCAGGTAGGGTGGCCTCAGTGTTATTTTCAGTAGCTCTTGGGCAGCCAAAGTCGAAAAAATCGACTTACAAGTCCTCAGAAGCGCCCTAGGTGCAGCTCTAAGTCGAAAAAATCGACTTACACGCCCTCAGAAGCACCCAAGTGCAGCAGTAAGTCGAAAAAATCGACTTGCACGCTCTCAGAAGCACCCAAGTGCAGCTGTAAGTCGAAAAAATCGACTAACGCCCCCGCGAAAGTTCCCCACGGACTAACACGCAGGCTTACTGTCCCTTCCCTTAAAAGCTTTTAGCCAAATCCTGCGCCTTACTAATCGCATCGGCTTTGATCTGCGCTGCTTTGTCAGGGAATTGGTTATGCCCCTCAACGAACAAACCTTGCGTTTCTGGAATACCGAAGAATCCCATGATGATTCCGATATATCGATGACCAGATTCCATGCCGGCGGCAGGCCCTTCCGAATACACGCCGCCGCGGGCTTGGATATGCAGTACTTTTTTGCCAGAAAGTAAGCCAACCGGACCTGCTTCTGTGTACTTAAACGTTTTGCCAGCTACGCAAAGAGCATCCAGATAAGCTTTCATCACAGGAGGGAACGAGAAGTTCCACATTGGGGTAACGAAAACGTATTTGTCTGCGGCAATAAACTGCTCGGTTAGCTCATTAATTCGTCCTACCTTGGTGCTTTCCTCGCTAGTTAAGGAGGAAAAATCCTGCCCACTGCGCAGCTTTCCCCACCCACTGAACACGTCCGCATCAATATGCGGCACTTGGACACGATACAAATCAATAGGAATCACTTCGTCATTGGGGTTCGCTTCTCGATAGGCATCGATGAAAGCTTTACCTACGGCCATACTGTAAGAGGTTTGATGATCATGAGGATGTGCGGTAATATGCAGAACAGTTGCCAATGTGATCCATCCTTTCGGGTACTGTATCTTGGGAATCCTCTAGTAATGTTCTTTGAAAGCTACAAAACTATGCTTGTAGGAAATTGGTAGTTGGCTGTCGACAGGAATTGGTCAAGGAACTACCTATTTACATTGAGCGTTGGCTACTTTTGAGTTATGATGGGAGACGATGTTTTTATTTGAATTTCCTACGAGATAATAAACCAAATTGAGATAAGTGAGATGATGGATAATGACGAAACCCAAAGATTTAAACTATAGCATGCCAGCAGAATGGACAGAGCACGAGCGTACCTTCATTTCGTGGCCCGTTCAAGCATCGATGGTTTACCCGGAGGATCACACGGTTGTTTCCCAAGGTTACGCGGATTTGGCAAAAGCGATTGCCGAATTTGAACCTGTTACCGTGATCGTGAACCCTTCTGATGCAGCACAAGTGAAAACGATGTTTACGGAGTCTAATGTGGATTTCCTTGAGATCCCGCATAATGACGCTTGGTTCCGCGACAATGGTCCAACCTTCGTATTGAACGCGCAGCAAGAAATCGCGGCGGTCAATTGGAAGTTTAACGCATGGGGAGGCAAGTACGCGCCTTGGGATCTCGATGATAACGTAGCCCCGCAAATCGCGGAGCACCATGGTGTGAAGCGTTTTGACGCTCCGCTCGTCATGGAGGGAGGCTCCATCCACGTGGATGGGGAAGGTACTCTTCTGACTACGGAAGAATGTCTGCTGAACACGAATCGCAACCCAGATCTGAGCCGCGAAGAGATTGAGGAGCATGTCCGCAATTTCGTGAACGTGGAGAAAATCATCTGGCTGAACAAAGGGCTGGACGGCGACGAGACGGACGGTCACGTGGATAATATTGCTTGTTTCGCAGCTCCAGGCAAAATCATTCTGCAAGTTTGCAACGATCCTTCGGATGCCAACTATGCGATTACACAGGAGAATTTGGAAATTCTCCGCAGCGCGACAGATGCCAAAGGGCGCTCTTTCGAGATTATCCAAATCGAGCAGCCACCGCTAACGTTCTTTGAAGAGCAGCGATTGACGCTTAGCTATTTGAACTTCTATTTCGTGAACGGCGGCATTATTTTGCCAGTGTTTGGCGGGACAGCAGAAGAGACGGATCGCAAGGCGATCGAAGTGCTTCAAGCGACGTTCCCAGATCGCAAAATCCGTACAATTAATGGCATGTCCATTATCAAAGAAGGCGGCAATGTTCACTGCACGACGCAGCAAATGCCAGCCAGTAAGAAAGGGTGATTCCATTGAGAAAAGTAACAGTGGCAGCCACGCAAATGAGCTGTTCTGACAACATAGAAGAAAACATCGCCAAAGCGGAGAAATTGGTTCGTGAAGCCGCTGCAAAGGGCGCGCAAGTTATTTTGATTCAAGAGCTGTTCGAAACGCCTTATTTCTGCCAAAAGGAAAAATCCGACTACTACCGCTACGCTACGGAGCTGGAGACGAATAAAGCGATCAATCACTTCCGTGAAATCGCCAAGGAACTTGCAGTGGTACTGCCGATCAGCTTCTATGAGAAAAAGAATTACGCTCGCTACAACTCGCTTGCTGTGATTGATGCCGATGGATCTGTGCTAGGCACATACCGCAAAAGCCACATCCCTGATGGTCCGGGCTATGAGGAGAAGTTCTATTTTAACCCGGGCGATACCGGTTTCAAGGTGTGGAAAACACGCTACGCCAAAATCGGCGTAGGTGTTTGTTGGGACCAGTGGTACCCAGAAGCTGCACGAGTGATGGCGCTGATGGGGGCGGAGCTGTTGTTCTACCCAACGGCCATCGGTTCAGAGCCGCAGGATGGTTCCATTGATTCGAAGGATCACTGGCAAATGTGCATGCGCGGTCACGCGGCGTGCAACTTGATGCCGGTTATCGCGTCGAATCGTATCGGGAAGGAAGAAGATGAGGATTCCAGCATCAACTTCTATGGTTCGTCTTTCATTGCAGGCCCGCAGGGCAATCTGATTGAAGAAGCTGGGCGTGACGAGGAAACTGTTCTCGTTGCCGAATTTGACTTAGATCAGCTGGAAATTCAGCGTATCGAATGGGGTATTTTCCGGGATCGTCGTCCGGACCTATACAAGAAAATCGCAACGTATGACGGTGAGCAGGTGTTCTAATTGCTGATCCCGTTGTTAAAAGGACTTCTGCTTGGCTTTTCGATTGCAGCACCAGTGGGGCCTATCGGGATCTTGTGCATGCGCAGGACCCTGACGCTGGGGCGTTTGCATGGCTTTCTCTCAGGCCTAGGCGCTGCCACGGCGGATGCGATCTATGGTTTTATCGCTGGCTTTGGACTGACGTTAATCACCAGCTTCTTGTTGGATCAAAAGGTGATTCTACAGCTGGTCGGCGGTCTGTTCCTCGTCTATTTGGGCGTGCAATCCTTCCGCTCCAAGCCTGCTGCTGAAGCAGCCAAAGCGACAGGGGACACGCTGTTCAAATCGTATGCGTCGACACTGCTGCTCACCATTACGAATCCGATGACGATTATGTCGTTTGTGGGCGCGTTTGCGGGGCTCGGGCTTGGCGATAGCGCAGATGCAGGTTTCACGCATGCGATCGCGTTGGTAATCGGCGTGTTTGCAGGCTCGGCGCTATGGTGGCTGCTGTTGAGTTTATTGGTTGGACTGTTGCGCGAGCGGCTCAAAGGAGCGGCATTCTTGTGGATTAATCGCGTCTCAGGTGCGATGTTATCGGTGTTTGGTTTGTTTGCAGTAATGGGGCTACTCTTTCGGGGGTAGCCTTTTTTGTGTGATTTGGGCGTGAGGTTGAAGGGGAAGGAAGTAGTCTGTGGTACTCTCGAACAGAATGAGCCTCAGCTGCACTTTTGTGATATATTGGGGTTTTATGGTAAATGCGACGCGCGTCCGACTAACTAACTGGAAAAACTCCAGCTAAATTAGCTCAATTTCCTGAATACCGCCAATTAGATGGAATACTTCCTGTTAAACTCCCCCTCATATAGGCAATTTGGGAAATGACGCTAAATTAACTACAGGAAATCCAGTTATTTGCTCAAAGCAGCGGGATACCACAGAATTAACTGTACTTTTTACAGTTAGTCCTTGTTTGTAGTCGGTGATAGGCAGGCAACTTAGAACGGAAACCACGTTAATCTAGGAGGTAAGTATGCGAAGCGAACAAGAAATGATGGCCTTAATACTAGATACAGCAAGACATGACGAGCGCATCCGCGCTGTTATGATGAACGGATCACGTACGAATCCGA
The DNA here is from genome assembly GCF_059691995.1 of Paenibacillus sp. J22P169. Classification (NCBI taxonomy): domain Bacteria; kingdom Bacillati; phylum Bacillota; class Bacilli; order Caryophanales; family Paenibacillaceae; genus Paenibacillus; species Paenibacillus sp. J22P169. The sequence continues at coordinate 134,885 of NZ_JCAUAO010000012.1, forward strand.
ACGTGCCACGGGATGATTTTCAGGATTACGATATCGTCTATTTCGTACAGGAAACAAGCTCTTTCCGTTCGGACCCTGGTTGGATCGATCGGTTCGGAGTGCGGCTTATCATGCAGATGCCGGATGATAACGAGATGTATCCGACACCACCAACGGAGCGCCTCGTGTATCTTATGCAATTCCAAGATGGGAATCGGATCGATCTCACATTAATCCCTCTAGCGCAGCGCCAGCAGTTAATGAAGCCTGACAGCTTAAGCGTTCTGCTTTTGGATAAAGACGGGGTAATAGGCCAGTTTCCTGTCTCTAGCGACAAAGACTACCATATTCGCAGACCAACGGAGAAACATTTTCAAGGGGCATGCAATGAGTTCTGGTGGATCTGCTTGAATATGGCGAAGGGGCTTTGGCGCGAAGAGTTGACCTATGTCATGTTTATGTACGAGCAGATCAACCGCAATGTTCTGATTCAGATGATCGAGTGGAAGATTGGGATGCGTTCTGATTTCACGATGAGTGCTGGCAAATGCGGCAAATACATGCCAAACCACCTGACTGCTGACGAATGGCAAGCGTTCCAAGCAACTTATACGGATGCCGATTACGAACACATTTGGCATTCGCTCTTTAAGATGTGTGACCTGTTTAGTCATACCGCGCAAGAGGTAGCTGAGTATTTGAACTTCGAATACGTTTACTCGGAAGAACGGAATGTTCGTGCTTATTTGCATGAAGTGCGAAATCGGCCGAAGAAAAGATAATATATCCGGATAAGATTTACTCTGTGGAGTAATTATTTTGATTTTAAAAGTAATTTATATTGCATTTGAAAGTAATTTATATTACTCTTAGAAGTAAGGAGGTTGAGTCTATGGATGATATTCGACTGAATGTACCATTGCTTCGTGGGCGTGTTCCTAATTTGACGAGTGCTGCTCGGGCGGTTGGGTTACGTCCTGCGACAGTTTCAAATCTGTGTACGGGGAAAATACCCATTGGCCGCGCAGAGGTCCGAACACTTGTCGCATTGGCTTCCTTGGCGAATTGTAGCTTGGATGAACTTATTCTAGTTGGGGAGAGATTCGAGATGATCGAAACCGGCATTAAGACCTTAGATCTGTTCGCACCATTAGCTAAAGGAGGCACAACAGGGCTAGTCGCCCGTCCGAGAATGGGGCAATTAGTTATTCTTGCAGAGCTCTTACATCTGCTGAAGAAACAAGGCTACGCAACCATTCTTCTTACCCCTGAAGGGGAGCACCCCGAAATCGAAGATGTCACAGGTGATGTGGATGTCATTTGCGGCAGCGTAGAGGAAGCCTTCCAGCAGTTGAGTGGGCTTGGTGCTACGCGTGATATCATTCTTGCTGCGGACCGCTCGCATGTGCTCAGCAATGAGCTCTATCAGCTGCAGGAGCGACTTCAGGATGCAGGTGTGCAGTCCCTGACTACGTTGCTCGTTGATCTGAAAGGTGAAGCAGTCGATGAGGATTTGCCTTATGGGCCGCTCGAAACGTTGTGGCAATTTGATGCGGACTTAGCAGCCAGGCACATTTACCCAGCAGTGAATCCAGTGCTGTCCACCTCCGAAATTATCGAGGGGTCCTACACAGATGCACTTCATCTATCCGTCGCCCAAAAGGCGAAGAAGCTGCTTCGCCGCTATAAGGAATTGCGCTTCTTAGTACACGCTCATGGCTTAGAGGGTCTGCCAGCTGCTGAAGTACAAACCTATGGGCGCGGGGAACGCCTGGAGGCCTATCTCACACAGCCTTTGTATGTTGCTGAAGCGATGACAGGCGCAGCTGGCGTGACTGTTTCATTGCAGGAAACGCTACATGATGTGCAGCGGATTATTGATGGCACTGAGGATCATACCGAAACGAAAGAATTGATGTATATTGGTCGCTTAGCCTAGGACTAACGGCGAATAACCAATAACATGGAAGGCCTGCGGTGATGTTGCTGTGGGTTTTCTTTGTAATTGGCGGAGGTAGGAATTATTTCATAGGGGGAGAAAGGAAATTTCTAGATTTTCGCCGAATTGAAATAGCATACAAGTTAGAGGAGGCCACCCCTACATGATTAACGACATATTTACAGCAGCACACACCGGCGACGTGAACCGAGTCAAGGATTTGCTGGACACGGATCTTTCGCTTGCCAATGCCGAGAACAGCGATGGCCTTACCCTATTGGGATTTGCAGCACATTTCGGTCAGAGCGAAGTGGTTAAGCTGCTTTTGGAAAATGGTGCTGATGTGAATGCCGTATCGCATTCTAAAGTTAGCTACATTCCGTCGAATACGGCACTGCACGCGGCTATTGCTGGCGAGCGGAGTCTAGAGGTCATACAACTGCTGCTTGCTCACCGAGCGAAGCCGACAATTATGGATAGCAATGGGCATACGAGTTTACATGTGGCTGCTTTCCATAAGGACAGTACAGCGATCATTGCGCTATTGCTCGATCATGGTGCGGATATTCATGCAAAGTCGGAAGACGGTGTCTATGCGATAGATCTAGCTCAAGAGCAAGGACACACTGCGGTGATGAAGTTGTTAAGAGAGCGTGGAGCAGTAGGGTGAAGTAGCGAAGATGCAGGGTACATAAAGGACATTCAGCTAGCCGGCTAGCGAATCATAGAATGTCCTTTTTGGCTTGAAGTTTTTTATTGGCTTCAACTAAACGGTATAGACTAATGCCCAGCAAGACAAGGACTGGCACATAGAGGATCAGCAAGGGATAAAAGATCTTATTGTGTATGTTGATCATGAAAACAGGAATTTGTGCGGCAGTTACCGCCGTAAATACACCGATGAGCCGTTTATTCCGCTCGATCATGGAGTCAATATCAGTGAAAATTTCAGGCTTTGTATGCTGATACGTTTGTCTCCAGATATACCAGCCTGCGCCGCTGTAAATTTTATCCCAACCTGTATCCTCGAAAATACCTACATAATTCGCATCGACCCTCGTTTGGTAATCGACGCAATAGCTCATCTTACGGGGAGCGCCTTTTTGAAAATGGAAACGCAGACCATTCCAGTTCACACGAAGTAAATGCCAGCCTTGCGCTTCCATTTCCTCCAACCATGCCGTAATCGTCTCTGATTGTGAGCTGTCCCACCATTTAAACACCTTTTTGATCTCATTCATACAAAGATCCCTCTACTTTCTTCGCATTTTCGTATAACTCCGTAATTCTGGCGATCTCCAGCTTGAGCAGCTCTTTACCAGATGGGGTGATGCGGTAGAGCTTACGACGCTCTTCTTCAGCTACAGCCTGAATCAAACGATCCTTCTCCATCCGTGATAAGCTGCCATAAATCGTTCCAGGACCTAAGTGAATTCGACCTTGCGTCAGCTCCTCAACAAACTGAATAATGCCGTAACCGTGCCGGACCTCCGTCAGGGAAAGCAGAATGTAATAGGCGGTTTCAGACATCGGTAAGTACTGACGGTAGAGCTTCTCGCTATCCATAAACTCTCCTTTTTCTTATATCAGGATATGTTGTATCATGTCTCGTTGTATCACGTCGTGATACATCATGAGATGAGTATATCACGACGTGATATAGAGTGCAATGGGCAATTGTATGCGAACTCATATTTCGGGGAGCTTCTAAGCGTTCTAATGACCGGAGGCGGCCCATATGGTAGGTACGACTCCGGGATTCCGGCACCATCAGGCGAATGGCTCTGTGGACTTTCCATAATACTCGGCTAATGCGTAGAACGACTTTTTGGGCTCCCAAGGCATGTCGGGATAGGTCGCTCCATCTTGATCCGAGTAGCTTTGCACCAAGCTATAGCTAGCTGTGTCCAAGTTATACAAGGGGTTGTCGTGAAACGGATAAGTGGTCATGACAAAAGTAAACCAAAACGCGCCGTCTACTTGTTCCTCAGCGAAGATATCCAAAAGCTCACGCATATATGTGACTTGCTCATCTTCATCACGAACCACATTTCCCTTCAGCTGAGGGGGAGTTGCTTGCCGATCAACAATGGCCCAGCCGTATCCCCCCTTATCTCCAGCGCCTTGGTAGGTACAGCTGCCGAACTCAAGCACCACCAAGGGTTTCCCGTGTGATTTATATTTTCTAAGCTTCTCGCGGTAGAATCTTTTGTTGAATTTCTCACGATAATAATCGATACCGACGAAATCGAAATGCTCCCAATTCACATTCTCCCAAGATCCGGATGCGTAAGTAAGCTGCCCGTGGAAGTGTTCCCGTACCGCAGACGTTGCTCGGGCAAGAAATGCATTTAATCGCTTATGGAAAGAGCCTTTCTTCAACGTGCTGAACAACAGTCGCCATGGCTTCATCATCGTTTGAATGCGGTCGAAGGCCGTTTGCCCATCAAGTAATCCTTTCATGAAAAATGATAATTCGCATCCAACGACGAATAGTAGGTGTGGGGAATGTAGCCGTAATGTTTCGGCTTCTTTAGCGCATTGGGTGAAGTAGGCTAATGTTTCTTCTTCATCGGCATCAATGTAAGAAGGAGAGAACCATACTTCCAGCCCAGCTCGCAAAGCAAATTCGCTAGCCAGAGTGAGCCTTACGATATCTTGACCGGAAATCCGGATTGCTGTGCAATGCAAATCGTTTTTGATGATGCTCATTTCCCGCTGTACAATAACGGGATCGAACACCTCACGGGATGAGGGGGCTTCTTGGCCTCTTGTAAACGTTCCGATGTCATAATTGATACCTTTTCGACTCCTTGTGGGAGTGCTGTTCATCATCGATAATCGCCTCCAAAGCAAGTTTACACATAAATAATAAACCTTTTCATGGAGCAATGAAAACGCTCAATCGGATAAAGAAGAACAAGAAGGAGCAAATACACGATGAGAAAGATCGTAGCAGGACTATTCATGTCACTAGATGGGGTCATCGACTCGCCAGAGAACTCGCCCAAGAAATGGGGCAATGCAGAAATCATGGCGCGCATCGCGGAAGGCGTGGCGAAAGCAGATGCAGTACTCTTGGGGCCGCAGACGTATGAGTTTTTGGCGGGATTTTGGAAGCATCAAAGCAATGATGTGCCCATGGCGAAATTCTTAAACAATTCGCCGAAATATGTGGTTTCGGGGAAGCTCAATACGCTGGATTGGCAACCAGCGACGCTAGTACGTGGTAATTTCGCAGACGAAATTACGAAGCTCAAACAGCAGCCAGGACTGAATATTCAGGTCCCAGGCAGCCCGACACTCGTGAGATCATTGCTGCGCGAAGGACTGCTGGATGAGCTTAACCTCAACATTTGCCCGGTTGTAGCTGGATCTGGCATGCGTCTCTTCGATGGGATCGAGGAGCCAAAGAACCTCAAGTTGATCGACTCCAGAGGTTACAGTAACGGCGTTCTAGCCGTTACTTATCAGATAGTTAGAGCTAGCGAATAAAACAGCGTATCAATGTCTAATCTTTTAAACGGCACTACGAATGGATCGTCCTGCAGCCGACGTCGTCCTTTGCTCTTTGAGCATAAACATCATATTCAGAAGTCCAAACACTAAGAAACAGACCCAAGGAAGGCCCTGCCAGCCAAGGTAGTTGCCCAGATCATACAAATAGCCGCCGCCTACGTTTCCGATGATAGCTCCGATGGAGAGAGCAAAGCTGTTAAAACCAAAATAGCTCGCAATTTGCTCATCCCCAGCATAGTCGGAAACCATGGTATTCATCATGGGCTGTAGAAATACTTGTCCAATCATGAAGGCGATAACCCCCGCATAGATTCCCCACATGGAACCCATCATGCCCATTGTAAATAAGCCCCCAGCAAGCAGTAAGGTACCTAGCGACATCACGCCAAAAGGCTGCAGCTTATTGTTGCCTAATTTGGACAGTGGAACCTGCAGCAGGACCATGACAATGGCGCCACAGCTGTAGATGAGCCCGATATTCGCATCGCTAGCAAGCTGATGGACTCGGAACGGAACCGCAATATATAACTGAGTGACAAGGGACCACGAGATCATCGTGAAGATCATAAAACGTCGAAAAGGACGATTGCTAAGTACGGTTTTCATTTGTGATAAGATGCCCGTATAGGCCTTGCGAGATTGCTCACTCTGGATAGTCGGCAAGAAGAAGAGACTAAAGAAAAAGGAGAATGCGAATATCAGCGTAGCCGCCAAACTGACGTATTTGAAATGAAAGCCCATGAGTAAAGCACCTAAGACGGGACCTACAACGAAGCCCATATTGCTTAACATTTCTCGAATGGAGTAAATGGTAATACGATTACTCGAAGTGGATAGTGCCGCATAATAGGCATAGCTTGCTGGGTTGAAAAGAGATCCGCCTAAGCCGGAGAAGAAACAAGCAATGATAAAGCCAGGGATGCTGTCGACAAAGCCGAACATACCAAATCCAAAGGTGCGGATCAACAAACCGATGAGAATCGTACGCTTATATCCAAGCTTGTCGGCCAATGTACCGCAAAGAACGGAAAGCCCTTGCTGGCTGAAGCTGCGAATCGCTGAAATGATCCCAACCATGCTGACTGTCAGCAGGATGTCATTCAATAGATAAGAGGCAAGCAGGGGGATCATCATATAAAATCCGACAGCCATACTGAAGGTATTCATGAACATAACCCAGAAGGGTAGCCGAATAGAAGTAAGTTTATTCCAGATGGATTGCATAAGTAAGCCCTCGTTTCTTGCTGCAAGATGTCAATTTCAACACCATACAGGATGAGCGTCTATTTGTATAGGGACATTCTTTGGATGGACTTGGGTAAAAGTTAGTTGAAGCTACTCGGATCTGTGCAACGTTCTTGGTGAGGATAACAGAGTGACACGAACTTCCAACTAATGGTAAAATAGGGCGGTACGCTCATGTTGCGCTCGAATACCATCGAACGGAGGTTGAATGCAAATGCTAATCTCAGTTAAGCGGATGCCCCGATATGCTTTGATTACGGGGGTGCTCCTTGTCGTGCTAATCTTTACCTACTCCACGATCTATGTGATAGAAAAGCCAGGAGGTATAGCGGATTGGCGTCTGTCCAAAGCGATGGGACTAACAGAGACCATACGTGTTCCACTCGGAGAAACATCCGAGGAGGCTATTCGATTATTTCGAGGTACTTCCATTGAAAATAAATTTAAGACCATTCTTCGAGAGCCTGTTCACGGAGGCGTTTTACAATTCAGCAAACGGCTGCAAGATCATAATGGGACAGATCTACAAGTAGAAATGGTACGGAAAACTTGGCTGGGTTGGAAATGGGCTTCCGGCGGGGGATACGCTTTTGGTGGAGATAAAATGGACGCATCATCCAATTCAGCACTCTCCTATATGATGATGCCAGTCAATTTGGGAAAGCCCAAGGGGACCTCCCTGCTATTTGGAGAAATAGGAGACACGTCTATCACACATATCGTTGTGAGGGCTGATACTGGTGAGAGGGAATATGAGGCCAAAATTGTAAAGACTGACGAGGGGTATGTCGTTTGGTACATGGTTCTGCCTGCTTCTGTAGGCTTTCCTTTCGACATGCAAGCGTACACGGATCAAAATGAATTGCGCGCTATGCAGGCGATAACTGCCGACAGGAACAGTGGTTCAATCGAGCGATCGTCTATACGCTAAATAAACAAAGGGCTGTTCTTCAAGTATCAACTTGAGAGCAGCCCTTTGTTAGTGAAAGAATAGAACGGTCGTACGCGTGCTATGAAGGTTAATCGCGAACCTGACTTTCAAATTTTCCTTTGTGAGCTCCGTTGCAATAAGGTTTGTTAGAAGAGAGTCCGCAACGACACAGATGAATCTGTTCTTTCGTTTCCATCGAATCTCCTTCGCCATCCAGTAGCGTAACGCCACTCACAAGCAGGGGACCATTATCAAGAACTTTAATTTCTGCCACAACCATACGCCTCCAATTTTGTACCATAATAGAAGTATGAGTTTTTGGTTCCCGCAATCATCTTTCTATTTGGTGATAATATTACCTCTAACGCGGTCACAACCTTGTTGGACCTAGGGTAGAGGTTTCTCACCATTGTTGCCAGATGCGATTAACTATAATCAATTAGAGCATAACAATAAGAGGTAAGCGGAGACCGAGACTTCGTACGTGAGATAGGTGTAAAATAGGGGTATATAAAGTGTAAATGCGAATGATTGGAGTGATCGCCAAATGAATGCGTCTAAATATGAAAAGTATTTCTCAATTGATGGCTTTTGGTCCAAGTTGAAAAAAGGGGCCAAAAAAGCTGGCAGTAAAGTGATTTATACGGGTTTGCTGCTATTTTACGCATTGGATAGTCCAAAAACGCCGCTCCGCGCGAAAGTTCAAATCTATGGTGCTTTGGGTTATCTCATCTTGCCGCTAGATCTACTGCCAGATTTGCTGCCGATTGTTGGTTATGTGGATGATCTAAGTGCGCTGGGCTTTGCCTTGGCAGCCGTGTCGAAGAGCATCGATGACGAGGTTAGGCGGAAAGCGAAGAACAAGCTGAGAGATTTCCTCGGCGATGACGTTGTGAGCAGCAAGGATATTATCGATATTGATGGACATGTGGTGGAGGAACAGGGGAAACCGAAGGACGAGGAGAAGTAGCTGGTAGGGCTCCAGGTATTCGGAAGGGAACATGAGGACGCTATTTGAAGCAAACCCCGATTTGGTGAGGGAACTACGTTCCCTTTCAAGCCAGCAGGCGGATCAATAGTCCGCAGAAAATACAAAAGACACCCAGCAGGGTGTCTTTTTGATATGTCGAGGCGCGCAGTGCGCTAAGCCTTGAAGTGATTTAAACCTTCGTTAGCCAACCGAACGTGTCCGGCAGCTTGCCGCTTTGAATACCCGTGATGGTCGTGTACAGCTGCTCAACCAATTCCCCCGTGTTCCCGTGGTTAATTACCATCGGTGTACCGTTCCACAAGAGTGTTCCGATTGGCGATACGACCGCAGCGGTGCCGGTGCCGAAAGCTTCTTCAAGCGTCCCGTCTGCATGAGCCTTGACGATATCATCGATTGAAATTTTCCGTTCAGATACGGGGATGCCCCATTCCTTCAACAGGTGGATGATGCTTCCGCGCGTGATCCCCTCCAGAATGCTGCCGCTAAGGCTAGGTGTGACCACTTCTCCACTTATTTTGAAAAAGACGTTCATACTCCCGACTTCTTCTAAATACTTCTTCTCGATCGCGTCGAGCCAGAGTACCTGTGCACAGTTATGCTCTTTGGCCAGCGTCTGCGCCTTCAGGCTGCCCGCGTAATTGCCTGCCGCTTTGGCAACGCCTGTCCCGCCTTGAACGGATCGTGCATAGTGGCTCTCCACCAGGATGTTAACCGGCTTCAGGCCTTCCTCATAGTAAGCATCGACTGGCGACATAATGATAAGGAAGGAATAATGTGTAGCAGGACGCACGCCCAATGCAGCTTCCGTGGCAATGATGAATGGACGGATGTACAAGGAGGAACCTTTCTTCTTCGGCACCCATGCAGCATCGACACGAACCAGCTCTTGAATCGCACGGACGACGAATTCCTCATCCATTTGCGGGATGCTGAGACGTTCACTGGAGCGGTTTAAGCGCTTCGCGTTCTGATCAGGTCGGAACAACACAATCTCATCGTTCTCGGTACGGAAAGCTTTCATCCCTTCGAAGACTGCTTGCCCGTAATGAAAAACCATAGCCGCGGGGTCGTGTGAAATCGGACCATAAGGAACGATACGCGGATCGTGCCAGCCTTGGCCTTCTTCGTAATCCATCATAAACATATGATTCGTAAAATGCTTCCCAAACCCAAGATTCTCGTCTAGATTAGGCATGGTCTTGCCACTGTGATTCGGTTCAATGCGGATGCTTCCGTACATCGTATAGGCCACCTTTCATGTGGAGGGTTCCGTTAATCTTTTACCCTTAACTATAGGAAATTCGCAATCATTGATCAATTGCGATTTATCAATTACTATCATAGTTAATAACTATGATCGGAGGGCACGTGGTGGATTATCGGTTGTTAGTCTATTTCTTGGCGGTGTGTGAAGAGCTGCACTTCACCAAAGCAGCGGAGAAGCTGGGAATCAGCCAGCCTACACTCAGTCAACAGATCCGATTGTTGGAGGATCGGGTGGGATCGCCTCTTTTTCAACGCATCGGCAAAAAGATTTATGTAACAGAAGCGGGCGAGATTCTGCGCAAGCACAGTCGCAACATTTTTCATGAGCTGGAGCAGGCGCAGTTAGCGATGAATGAGCTGCAAGGGATGCAGAGAGGACGACTGCGGATTGGCTGTTCCGGTAATCATTTGCTGACGGAGACCATCATGACGTTTCATGCGAAATATCCCAATATTGAGCTTTCCGTCATGGAGCTGGCTACTGAGGAGACCAAAGAGAAGCTGTTGAGTAATGAGCTTGATGTAGGTGTGGTGTTTTTGCCTGAAGCGGACGAGCAGTTGAAATGTATCCCGTTATATCAGGAGAAGCTCCAGCTGGTCGTTTCGTCACAGCATCCTTTTGCCCACGCGCAGGTGGATGAGATTCGCTTGGCTGAACTGACCGAATTTCCGATTGCGATGCTGCAGCAAAAGTTCTATGTTCGCCAAATGATGGACGATTGCTGTGCGCAGATAGGACTGGCTTGGAAGCCCATCGTGGAGCTGTCTACGCTAGAGTCCCTCATGCAAATGGCCAAGAACCATGTGTGCGGAGCGATTTTGCCTCAATCGTATGTGGATGGCGTGGGGGTTCAGATGCGTGAGCAGAAGCTCTGCGCGATCCCGATTATCGATCCCATTCCACAGAAGGAAGTGGGCATTGTGTATCGGAAGGATATGTTTTTGTGTAAAACGATGGATACGTTCGTGAAGCAGGTTATTCAGGAGTTTGCTTAGCGTAAGGAAAGAGTGAGGGTATGGAGCATATGAATGAGGAACACGACATGGAACAAAAAAGTATATATGTATTTGCCTGTCATGAGGATGAACAGGCTTTGTGCCAGCTGGAGCTGCGCATGTTGCTGGGCGCAGACGCAATGATAGGTGCGCGCTACGCCGTCAGCGCGCGGAAGGTAGTGCCGAGCCGCAGCCCGTTTCTGAAGCTGCGGATGGATGTGCTATACGAGGCCGACAGCCTTTCGGGATTGGCCTCGCAGGTGGAGGTGTTGACCGTGCGCGGCGCAACGTTCAAGGTCGTGTTCGCGGAGACGGACACGGAGGTCACCTATGACCGCCAGCGGAGCGTCGAGCGCGAACTAGGTCTAAGGCTGCGCGGCAAAGCCGAGATGCGCAAGCCGGAGCAGTGGTTCGCCGTAACGGAGCTGGGCGGCCGATGGTTGTTCGGCGACTGCAGCTACGGCGAAGCTGTGTGGCTTCAGCATCAGCAGAAGCCGCAGAACTACTCCACCGCCCTTGGAACGCGCCTCGCGCGGGCGGTGGTGAACATCGCCGTGCCCGAGGTGGCGGGTACGCGGGTCATTGACCCGTGCTGCGGCATCGGCACGGTGCTGGTGGAGGCGATGTCCATGGGGATCGACATCGTGGGCTACGACATCAACCCGCTGGCCGTGCGCGGCGCGCGGGTGAATCTAGACCACTTCGGCATGCCGGACGTGGTCCAGATCGCAGACATGCGGACGCTCGTTCCGCATGTGCAGCAGAATCAGCCCAGCTACGATGCGCTGATCTTGGACATGCCCTACAATCTGTGCTCTGTCCTGCCAGAGGCTGAGAAGCTGGACATGCTGATAACCGCCCGCCGATTAGCGTGGCGCGCGGTTATCGTAACGACAGAGCAGATCGACCCGCTTTTGACCCAAGCAGGCTTCCATATCGATTCACGCTGTACGGTGAACAAAGGTAATTTCAGCCGACAGATTATCGTCTGTATCTAGTCATTATTAGTACATCATCGCGCCAAGAGGGCCGTCCTCGGCAATGATATCCTGCAGCGCATATAAGGAAATCGGGAAATAGAGGAATCCATACACATAAGCAGCTAGCTCATAAACTTGAAAATAAACAACTAGCGACTTATCCGCAACGTAATAATCCTGGTCTGGGCGAATGCCTTTGAACTCAACCAACAATGGAATATCGCGCGCCTTAATTTCGGCTGCAATCATGGCACTCAGCTTAGCGACATAATCGCTGCCAGGTTTAAATAACTCGCTCAGCGTATAGCTTTTACCAGTTTCCGTGCTGAAGGTAAACGATTTTTGGATCGTGAGCCCGTGAGCTCCGCCCGAAAAAGCATAATTGATCAAAGATAAACTAAGTACGCGGCGTTCGTTGGTTTTAATTTCGTAATAGGCCGTCACATCGGTTGACGGGTTTTGCGGGTATCCCTGATCATGCAACTGCTTGTTTACGGCGTCGACAATCGTTGTATTGATTTTATGCTGGACCAAAGGGGCGTCCATATGAATAACAGCGGGGTACAACAGATTTAATTTGCTCTTTAGCACTTTATAGGTTTGTATACTGACGGGTTGGTGTTCCAAGTCTAAGTCGTTCATGATTCATCATCCCTACGTTTTTTTGCTACACCATATTCCAAAGATGGGCGTTTGGTTCGACGGTCGGCATCGATTTATCATGAAAACGAAAAAGAAAAGAGCTCTCCCCCGCGTTCACGTTAAACGAGGGGGGAGAGCTCTTTTTATGCGGTTTATACGGTGAGACGGAAGCGAATTATTCCTGTGAGGAGGTATCCTCGTTCTCGCTGGCATTGGTTGAGCTTTGCAGCGCAGCAGACAATTCCTCTACCTGTTGCTGGGATTGGCTGTCTTCGGCGTTTGCCTGAGCAGCATTAATAGCATGACTCACTACGTCGTCATTACTGTTGTTCGTTGACATGATACAATCACCTCCTTCAAGTTTTCGCCAGAGAACTGGCATCGTAAGCATAAGCTAGGATTCAACCAACTAAGTATTCTTCGGATGGAGGAAAAATATGCAAACAGGACGCAAGTTTTTTGCTGACGTTATTCCAATATACCTGTATTAAGAATCTTGACCTTTATTTTTGGCGTAATACTGATCTTCGGATATTGCCCGCGCCACCAGTCGATGCCTACAAACAGCTTAGGATGAAAGGCTGACACCTCATGTCCAAGCTGTAAGTAATCGCAATTCGTCTTCTGCAAGGTTGCAATCACTTTTGTCGCCTTTGCCGAAATATCAGCTGTGATTTGCTTTTCCAGCTCAGTGAGCATGTCTTGCGTATGTCTTTTATAGCCAAGTCCTGCTTCGATTAATTCAAGATCCAGGTTTAACGAGATTTCAATGTCACTTAGACTGCCATTCTTATCGTTAATATGGAAATCCCGATGGGCGTTCTGCACCTGAACGGAGTAATTATTTCCGTCCAATTTACCCGTGATCAGCTGGTTTTTGCCCGATGTGCCATCCAGCAGATTGGCTAAGTGGGTATCCTCATCATCCAGATTAATGCCGGTATACGTCCCGTCTCGAAACAAGGAGGTACCCGCTAGGCGAACCCCGTTCTCGTAAGGCTCGAACCGATTGAGTGCGAAGTCGTTAAGGAACCCCGCTCCCCCGAGTATAAATTTGACTAATTTGTTTGAAGGGATCTTTCCCCTCTTCTCATCCTCTTCTAATAAACCTACCAGAAATTCCGATATGGTCTGATCTTTAATTTTCTTCTTATTCAGCAGCTTCGGAAGATCACCGTCATATATCGCAAGGTAGCCGTATAACGGATTGGCTATGAATTGGCTGGTAATATTCAGATAGTTAAGCGGCTGATCTTTAGCGAATCTAGTGCTTATTAGAAATAATCGGGTTTCCAGTACAGAAAGAATGCCAGGAAATTCTTTGTTTATTTTGCTTACTGCGTCATAGATGTTATCGCCTGTTGACTCCATGAATAAGTTGTTCGGATTGCCCCCCCCTTGATTGGCATTCTGAAGCGAGGAAATCACATAGCTGACCTTAAGCTGCTTGGTGTCACCCTCGAAATCTACGCCGATTACATCGACAAAAAGCAGCTTCTTCAACTGAGACTGATCCCAGCATCCTGTCAGCAGTAAGCAGAGGAGCAGCGCCGCTGTCACTCTCTTCATATCTCGTTCCTCCCCGCGCCACGCAGCCCAGAAATGATAAGTAGAACAACTGGCAGACTGACGACCAACAGGATTGACATGTGATCCTGAATCGTGCCCATCTGCAAAATGTCGTTACGCTTCGTCATAAAGAATCCTCCAAGGAGACAAAGAGCGACCATCGTCCATACCCAAACATGCTGCTTACCTAAGCCCTGGCTGCGTAGATGCAGGAATGCTTTGACAGCCATAAAGAAATACACATAGATCGTTGCCGATACAATGCATACATAGAAGATGAGGAACAAGATGTCAATGCTCTGCAAGATATCAACATGATAGTTTTTTAATATAAAAATGATGGGTTCTGGGATAATCTCAAGCTGTTTCAAGCTGAACTTCATTGAGCAGATCAGGCAAACTGCAATATAAAACACGGCTGTGGCGGCGTTCGCCAGTGTCATTGAAAGCAACAGCTTTTTTTTGCTTTTAGTCTGTACGTAAGGGTAGGCATACAAGAGGAGATCATACCCAACATAAGCGCTAAATGCGGGATACACACCTTTCATAATCGGGTACCAGCCACCTTGCAAAACCGGTAGCAAATTTCTCGCATCAAGACCGTAGATTCCGCTAAATACGATTAACAAAAAGCTGATGTAAGCGAAGATCATAAAGGTTTGCGATATACTAGCAAGCTGTTTCAACGTTGACATAGCTGCATAGCCGCACACAAGGAGAAGCATAAGAACGAGAATCCACCTAGGCGTGAGTGGAAACAGCCACCTTTTTAAGATGTCGCAATAAAGTAAAGTCAACAAGAGTCCCGAAAAGGTGTAATAGCATCCATACATCAAATTGATACTGGCTCCAATGGGTTTACCTACAATAAGTGGGATGTAGGCATAGAAGTTACGCGTTGGGTAGCGGCTGCCAAGCCACCAAAGCAGCATAATGCCTACTTGTGCGGCAAGTCCAGCTAGCAAGACAGCCAGCCATGTATCATGGCCTGCAACTCCAGCTTCTACATGGGGCAAGGATAATACTTCGGTTCCGAGCTGAACCATAACAATAAGCGAGATCAACTGTCTTTCCGTGATATTTTGTTCCTTTCTCAACGCTTCCAACTCCTTGGATTCCGTATCCTTATTCGATTGCTCGAAACCGTTCCTATGGGGCGCTTACGCATGCTCCAAATCGGTGCCCGAAACAGCGTATCCTTCGTATCACGAAAGGAGAAGGGCGGCGTATAGTACGGGAGCCCTAGCGTTGTCATTTGGCACAGATGAATACAAATCATCATGAAGAAGAAGGCGAGCCCAAACAGGCCGAACAACGAGGAAAGAAGGAGCGCAGGATAGCTTAGCAGGCGAACTGCACTGCTCATCTCGTAAGAAGGCAGGACAAAGGAGGCCAAGCCCGTTAAAGCAGTTATGATAACGACGGTATTAGAAACCAAATTAGCCTGTACGACCACTGTCCCGATGACAATACCGCCAACTACGCCGATGGTTTGGCCAACGGGACTCGCAAGCCTAATGGTCGCTTCTCTTAATATTTCAAGCATGAACATCATCGAAAGTGCCTCAAGTACTGGCGGGAATGTGACGAATTTCAGTGAGCTCTGCAGCGTATTAACGAAATTGATCGGCAGCAGTTGTGGATTAAAGGCACTGACTGCCACATAAACGGCAGGCATGCCAATCGAAATGAAAAGGCAGCTTAAGCGCAAAAGCCGAAAAAAAGTGCCTATCAGCCAATTTACTTGGTAATCATCAGGACTTTGGAAGAAAGACCAGAACGTCACTGGCAGGATGATCGTGTCTGGTGACCCTGCTGTTCCAATGACGACTTTCCCCTCCATTAAATAGGCGCGTGCGCGATCTGGACGTTCCGTAATGAGCAATTGTGGAAATAGGCTGAATTTCTTCTCCCGGATCAGTTCATCGATAAATCCTGGTGCCTCGACATAGTCAATATCAATGCTTTTAAGCCTTTTGTCTATTTCCTCGACGATCGCTGTTTGCGCAATTGTCTTGATGTACATGACAGCGACCTTGGTCCGCGAGAGCCGTCCAATCGTGTATGTTCTTACGACGAATTCTGCAGAATTAATTAGCTTCCGCATGAGATTGATGTTGGTATCTAAATTTTCAATGAAGGCTTCGTTCGCACCACGTAAAACCCGTTCGTTGGTCGGGATATTAATGGAGCGCTCTTTCTTTAAATCCACCCCGAGCAGGCAAAGCTTGCTGTCTCCGCCTTGATAGAGTACGACTTTACCGTACAAAATAGCCTGTACCGCTTCCTCCAATTGTTCCGTTTCTGCATAGTCGAGAATTGATACTACCTCGCGGATCGCATCCTGAGGACGGAGAAACAGTGGTTTCAGAATAAAATCTTGAATGAGGGACGGATCGACCAAGGTGTCGAAATAAAACAGCGTAAACACAGTCCCTCCAATGAGCAACTGTTTCGTTTGAAAGTCGCTTTGTTCGGAGAAAAGTTGGTTGAAATAGGGCTCTGCCGATTCAATCGATGGACTCTGTCTCACACGTGTTCCCTCCTGCATCATCGCTTTCACTTACTTTAACCTGTAAATTCCATAAATATGTAAAAGTCATCGGTGAGGATTGGATTGATGCAAAGACACGCTGACTATAGGTAACTCCTATGGAGATGTTGTCATTTATGTATTTCACAAATAGAGTTGTTGAGTGCATAATAGAAGAAAATGGAAAGTGAGTGAGGGCAAAATGGGGAAATCATTCGAGGCACTGCTGCCAGAACACGAGGCGTTCATCGCTAAGCAACATATATTTTTCGTTGGATCAGCACCGTTATCTGAAGAAGGGCATATCAACATTTCACCAAAGGGGCATGACGTACTGCGGGTTCTATCGGCAAATAAAGTGGCGTATCTGGATTTGACCGGAAGTGGCAATGAAACCAGCGCACATCTCGCGGAAAATGGCCGCATTACGATCATGTTCATGGCGATCGAAGGACCTCCTCAAATCATAAGACTATATGGCAAAGGACGTGTGGTTCTGCTCGGCACCGAGGAGTGGGAACGGCTGGCGCCGAGGTTTGAGATACTGCCAGGTGCGAGGCAAATCATGGTCGTAGACATTCATGAGGTGAAGTCGTCCTGCGGCTTCAGCGTTCCATTTTACACCTATGAGGGAGAGCGGAATACGCTGCAAAATTGGGCAGCGAAGCAAGGCGATGAAGGGTTGCACGCCTATTGGCAGAAGAAAAATATGACGAGCATGGATGGACTCCCTACACCGATCGGCGAAAAGTTATCCACAGATAGTATGTGAGAGGCAGATGTATAATTTGGCAATAGTTCGCCTATGGGATGCATAATTACATCCAATTTGGAGGAAACTACTACCAAAAAGGAAGTCCCGTATATGGAATTGACGCAATGGATCCGCGAGAGGCTGCTAGATCGTTTAGATATTGTCTCACAAAGGATTGAGCAAGATGACTTCATCTGCACAATTTACTATATGATGGATGCGATTGATTTGGAGATGCTGCAAACGCATGTACTGCGTAAGTTGCTGCAGCCATATCCGGGACGTAGTGACGAGCGTCTCCAAAGCATATTTCAGAATTACACGTTTTTTCCGACTACTTATACCGTTTCACATACGCCAGAAGAAGCGCTAAAAGGCTTGTTGGACGGGTACGTCTTACTATGTATTTCCGGTGAGACGGCTGGCGTCTTGTTCCCATTTCCTCAAAAAGCTAAGCGACAAGTTAGTGTATCTGAGAATGAGAAGACGATTCGGGGTCCAAAGGAATCCTTCGTAGAAGATGTATGGACGAACTTGTCACTCATCCGTCAGCGCATCAAAAGCGAAAATCTGGTCGTCGAGCAGTTTGTTATCGGGAGTGAATCACGTACCATTGTCCTTCTGCTCTATATGAATGGACGATGTGATCCTGATATGGCGCAGAAATTTAAAACCAAGCTTCAGGAGATTCGGACGGACCGCGTTCCGGACAGCAGCTTTCTGGAAGAGTTACTAGACGAACGTCTCATATCTCCATTTCCGAAAATGCTGAATACAGAGAGACCCGATGTGGTGGTTTCTTCGTTATTTGAAGGACGCTTGGCGTTACTGACAGACGGAACGCCAAGTAATTTGGTCGCTCCTGCGACCTTATTGTCGTTTATGCAGTCGGCAGAAGATTATTATCAGCGGTATTTCTACAGCAGCTGGATCCGTGTTCTTCGATATGTATTTTTCTTCGTAAGCCTTATTCTGCCATCGGGTTATGTGGCGATTACGACCTTTCATCCAGAAATGCTCCCTTACAATATGCTAATTTCATTAGCTGCAAGCAGGGATATTGTACCTTTTCCAGCGATCTTGGAAGCTCTCATTATGGAGGTTACTTTTGAGGTTATGCGAGAAGCCGGGCAGCGCATCCCCACAACGATGGGACAGACGATTTCCATCGTCGGAGCCATCGTCATTGGGGAAGCGGCTGTTCAGGCTGGCATCGTGAGTGCGCCGATGGTGATTATTGTTGCCCTCACTGGGATTTCTTCCTTTGTTGTGCCGCATTTCTCACTTACCTTAACGATTCGATTCCTGAGATTCACGCTATTATTCATTTCGGCAATTTTTGGGCTACTTGGATTATTGATTGGGGTCTTTTTTATTTATATTCATTTGTTATCCCTGGAGTCTTATGGCACACCCTATCTTTCTCCGTTCATTCCTTATAAGTCTGAACAGATGAGGGATGCCGCTGGGCGATTTCCCTGGACGAATTGGATTAGCAAGAAACGACCTTGATCAATCAGGGAGGGGCTGCAATGTTGCGAAATATAAAGCGTATCGTTGTTATGCTGGGGCTTATCACGGCTGTCCCAACAGGATTAACGGGATGCTGGTCCAAACAAGAGCTTAACGACCGCACCTTCGTATCGACCATGCTCGTTGATTTGAATGAAGATGGGCAGACGGAAGTTTCGACACTTTTCATGTTGCCAAATCGCATATCGAATGGACTAAATTCGACTAGTGTTAATCAAAAACCATTCGTATCGATTTCAGGCAAAGGCTCGAATGTCGCCGAGGCACTCCAACATATTCAGGCGGAGTTACCTAGATCGGTTACATGGGGACAGATGCAAGTCATCGTGATTGGTGATCGTTTCGCACGTGCCGGAATGACCCCCCTGTTTGATCATTTGGTTCGAGCCACGGATTTCAGGTTGCCTATTTATGTGTTTTATTTCAATGGCCTCGCCAGGAATCTAGCGAAGTTAGAATCTGTGTTTGAACGTTTCCCAACTGAAATTTGGCGGGAATCCGCGCATACAAAGCGAGTTCCACCAATCCGAATCCGAGAACTATTATATGCCCAATGGAATAACTTGGGCGACTCGTATATTCCTGAGTTAAGTTTGCGTGATCTTAAGCTGCTGACAGAAGCCAAGACGGTGAAATGGTCGGGGGTTGGAGGCGCTGCCATCATGAAAAATGGCGCAGTTATAGGTAGATTTACCAATGAAGAAGCGATGGGCATTTTACTCATGATGAACCGTATCCCTGAGATGATCATTACCGGGAACCTCCCGAATAATAAGGGTGTTTTCAGTGCCAGGCTCATTGATGTGAAGCATAGGACGCGAGCGATTCGCAGCGGAAGCAGGGCCACCATTCAGGTATCTCTTCAGGCAAAAGCAGATCTTATTTCCATTGAATCCAATATGGATTTAAACGCTCCAGAGAATATCACAATCGTGGAGAGGGCAGTGAATGATCGTATTAGACAACTGGTTCAATCCGCGACTGAGAAAGCGCAAGATCATCAGGCGGACGTATTTCAGTGGAGCGAATTAGTTAAATATAAATACCCCGGGATGTGGCAGGATTGGGCGGGAAGTCCCCGTGAGATGATGTTTACACACATAGATCCGGAATTTCGTGTTCATGTGGTCTTACGAAGCACGGGCATTAGCCGCTCAGCGAAACTTTGAATTCGAAAGGAGATCACATTCCTTGCTGTATTTAACCATAGGTATTGGTTGTATCCTGATCTATCAAATATCGCTGCTTCGGCGTCAATCTGCAAGCCCGAAAGAAAGGAGACTTGCTCTGTCGGTTACCGGTGTCGCGTTTGTTTTTGGAACGATCAGTTTCTTCTGGCCGGAGTGGGTAAATCCCAGTCAGGCGATTCGTTTGCTATTTGAGCCGATTCAAAACTTCATTATTCAAGGATAGGCATGCAGGGAGGTAGCAAGGTGAAGCAACAAGGAACAGTGACAGGACTGCAGTTGGGGGCTTTGACCTTTGTGTTCGTATTTTCTACCACGATAGCCTTTCTCATCAGTCCTCTTGCGGGTGCTGCCTCCTTTGATGGCGGATGGTGCATCTTACTTGCCTCGCTCTGTG
Organism: Paenibacillus sp. J22P169; assembly: GCF_059691995.1. Taxonomy (NCBI): domain Bacteria; kingdom Bacillati; phylum Bacillota; class Bacilli; order Caryophanales; family Paenibacillaceae; genus Paenibacillus; species Paenibacillus sp. J22P169. The sequence goes on from NZ_JCAUAO010000012.1 coordinate 155,346, forward strand.
GCACAGGGCTTGCGAGCCTCAGTCTTCGGTTTGCTATGCGCCAACCCTCGAGCTATCTGGGCGAGTACGGTGGTACCCTCATAAACAAGTACCTTCATAAAGGTATTCTGTTTCTGATGTCGTTCTTTTTTCTACATCTGGCCTCTTATATTTTGCGCGAGTTTACTGACTTCTTCATACCAACTTATTTACGGGAAACACCGCCCGCCGCTGTTGCTGTGCTGGTAATGGCTGCCGTTGCGTCTTTGACCCAATCCGGTGTTTCGACTGTTTTCAGATTCGCACAGGGATGCTTTTTATTCATTGGCGTGTTGTTCGTGTTCAAGCCATTATTTTTTCTTACGGCTATGGATACACCTATGTGGTACGAGTTTGTTCGTATTCATGATTGGAAGGCAATGTGGACTCAAATGTATAACATTATCCCTTGGTATGGCGAATTAATTATGTTCTCGTATATCGTACCGGAGTTAAATACCAAGCAAACAACCCGCAGAATCATTTGGATAGGATCCTTGGCGGGCACTTACATACTTCTTGTAGAATTCTTGTTAATGATGTTTTTCTTCGGGCCTAAGCTTGCGGCTACGCTAGTATATCCTGCGCTAGAGCTTACGGGATTCCTGCATTTAGGTGACTTTCTACGGAACACAGATGCGTTAATTGTTTCGATTTGGTTCACAGGCTATTTCATCAAGCTAAGTATTATTTTTACGATAGGGACGTTGCTTTGCTCGCAAGCCCTGTCGTTAAGTAATTACAAACCTATTACATTCTCACTTGCAGCTATTGTCGTCTTGCTTTCGCTAATTATAGCCAAAAATCCTGTAGAGTTAGCAGGGTATTTCAATAGCAGCTGGGCTACTTTTGCCCTATTCGTCGAGAGTTTGTTCTTCATCTATCCTTTTGTCTTTTGGATAAAAAACAGAAAAGCCCGTAGTAATCAATCGGCCTCCAAACCGTGAAGCGGTCTATGGCTCCGATCTCTTTCATACATTTTGAATGAAAGAAAGGCGTGCGGAGGAGGGACTTGCAGGATGCAAGAGGCGCGAATAACAGTGAAGGAAGAGCATTTATTCTGGCTCGAAGTGCTGGAAGATCATGCACACTTTCTGAGGGATTATTTATCTCCAGTGGAAACCAAATGGTGGAAGGAAGCTGAGAAGTTCATCCCGCTATTTCAAGATGCACTTCACCAAGCGAAAGGGCTGGTACCGTTAGAGGCTGCGGACTCGCCGAATATGCAAGCTTTCGCGAAAAGCGTGTATCCCCTTGCTGACGCCTATTGCAGGTTGGAAGGGCATATGCAGCATTTGCGGCTGTGGAATCGCGTTAATCTAAATCTGGCACCTTCTTACTTTAACGGGACTATTAATGAAAACAGAGAGTACCTGCGGCAACTCACGTACTGGATGCAGGGAGTTCCCGCTGTACCTTTGAAACTGACCCAATTGTTGGATCTCTGGCTTGAGGATCAGCTAGGGCATGCTGTGCTGCTACATGGACTGCTGGACCCTGTGGAGCAAATACTCGCCCTTGAAACGGATAAATTTGCTTCGCTTTTCTCGTCCTACATGGTGAAAAATCGCGCAATGCAAGGTTATCTCCGTTTCACACCGCCAGGCTTCCCAGCGGAGATTCAATTCGCTAAGGAAGTATTGGGAACCGTGAAAGCCTTCTATGATTTCGTGCAGCGAATTGTTGTTCAATATCGTAATGACCAATTGCTATCGAAATCGACACTTCGTTTTCTAGAACATCATTTTCCTGAGTCGTGCTATTTCATGCGCAAGCTCACTGAATTTATACCTAACGCGCCGCCTCTTGGACACTGTCCGCTAACTCGGCCTTCGCTTATGGCGAACGACTAAACGAAATACGCTCGTAATGCCGCCGGGACCTCCCGGCTTTTGCGCGTTGTGCTGTCCATTGTCACGCTGGTCACAAGCGCATCTGCACACAGCTCGCCTTGCTGGTTGCGAATCTCTTGCTGCAGCACATAGCTGGAGTTGCCGATCTTCTCAGGGCGGCAGCTCACCGTGAGATGCTCGCCTTGCTTGCACTCTTTACGATAATTGATGTTAATATTGACGGTCACCGTTTGAATACCGAGGGCACCAAAAGTCTCGTAAGACAGCTGACAGGCCTCATACCACTCTTCACGCCCCCATTCGAGGTACTCCAAATATTTGGCATTATTCACATGACCGTTCACATCAATTTCGGTGGAGCGGACGATGATGGCTAATTTCGTTTCCATAATTGTAATCTCCTTCGTTCGGATTGCCTGACATGAACAGGCCTAATATCCATCATTATAGCGCTACCTCTTGTCGAATAACCAGTTGTGACTCATAAGGCTCCAAATTGTGGGGGAAACTATACGATGCCTGTTAGATGTGGTTAAAGTGTGGGTACTTATTCCTGACGAAGCAGATCATGAACAGATATAGGAGGGTATGTATGACGCAAGAATATCGGATAGAACGTGATACCATGGGGGAAATCAGAGTGCCTGTGGATAAGTTATGGGGGGCACAGACCCAGCGCAGCTTCGAAAATTTCAAAATCGGTACGGAGCGGATGCCGGTGAGGTTGATTAGTGCTTTTGCGCTGCTCAAAAAAGCAGCCGCTCAGGTGAACCGTGACCTCGGCGGATTGCCGCCAGAGAAAGCGGAGGCGATCTCCCAAGCGGCCGATGAAATTGTACAAGGCCGGTGGAACGACGAGTTCCCGCTCGTCGTCTGGCAGACGGGCAGCGGCACGCAGTCGAACATGAACGTCAACGAGGTGATCGCCCACCGAGGTAACGAGCTGATCGGGGAGGGCGCTCCGCGCATCCATCCCAACGATGATGTGAATCGTTCGCAGAGCTCGAACGATACGTTTCCGACCGCGATGCACGTTGCTGGCGTCATCGCGGTAGAGCAAGAGCTGCTGCCTGCGCTGGAGCTGCTGCAAGCAACGCTGTACACCAAGATGTCAGCCTTCGCTGACATCGTCAAGATCGGCCGCACCCACCTGCAGGACGCGACCCCGCTGACGCTGGGTCAGGAGATCAGCGGGTGGTGGGCGATGCTGGACATGACGGCGCGCATGGTGCGCAGCGCCGTAGATACGATGCGCGAGCTCGCGATCGGCGGGACCGCCGTCGGCACGGGGCTGAACGCGCATCCCGAGTTCGGCGCCCGCGTCGCCGAAGCCCTGACTCGCGAGACGGGCACGCGCTTCGCCACGGCGGAGAACAAGTATCATGCGCTGACCAGCCATGATCAGATCGTATACGCCCACGGCGCGCTTAAGGCGCTGGCGGCGAACTTAATGAAGATAGCCAACGATGTTCGCTGGCTATCTAGCGGTCCCCGCTGCGGAATCGGTGAAATCACGATTCCGGAGAACGAGCCCGGCAGCTCGATCATGCCGGGCAAGGTCAACCCCACGCAGAGCGAAGCGATGACGATGGTCGTGTGCCAGGTCATGGGCAACGATGCGGCCATCGGCTTCGCCGCTAGCCAAGGCAATTTCGAGCTGAACGTGTTCAAGCCCGTGATCATACACAACTTCCTGCAGTCTGTGCGACTGCTGGCGGATAGCATGCGCTCGTTCAACGACCATTGCCTCGCAGGCATGGAACCGAATCGCGCGGTGATTCAGCGCAATCTGGAGCAATCGCTCATGCTGGTCACGGCGCTCAACCCGTATATCGGGTATGAGAAAGCCGCCAGCATTGCGAAGCAAGCGCATAAGGAAGGGCTGACGTTGAAGGAGTCAGCCGTGCGCAGCGGCTATTTGACGGCTGAGCAATTCGACAGCTACGTGAAGCCAGAGGATATGGTACATCCGAAGGCCTAAGGTTGACATAGAAGGGGAGGAGATCCCCTTGGTAACATGTTTCGTGTGGTGAATACAGCTATGAAGCATGCAAAATGCAAAAGTGCATCCTTTTTTATCGAATTAACCTCTTGATCAGAAATGCGTGCAAATGTGCAACTATTTCAGTCGGTACTCGTCCTTTTGGTACATTGTCGGTCCTAAAGGATGCACTTTTGCACTTATTCAGCTATGTTTAGCCGTTTTCCCCGAAAATGCGTGTACTTTTGCATCTTTGACCTTTTACGCTTACACGGGGCGTATCTGCTCTTCCAGCCAAGTTGCAAAAAAATAAAGGAGCTTAGCGCAAACACGCTTTAGCTCCTTTTCCATTTCGGTTTTCCAGATATCGGATGTAACACAATCTTATATTTCCCTATCCTTTAAGGAATCGGATCGGGAATCAGATCACGCTCGATGAGCTCACTATTCGTCTTCATATGTTTCATTTCATTCCCGAGCTTCTTCATTTCGTCCATATCCTGAGCCATAGAGCCATTATTGGCTTCTTCGATGGATTTGCCCGCAGAGCCGTTACAGATCTGCTCCAGCTCAATTAATTTATCAAGCGCAGCACGGCGAACTTGAAGGGGAACGAATTGGTTGTCTGCAAAATCGGCCTCATGGAAATGCACAGTCGTGTTCCCCAGTTCCGAGGTAACGGTCGTTAACGTCAACGGATAAGCGGTTGAGGTCGCATCGTTAGGAATATCAATACGGTACACGGATTTCTCCATGTATTCCATTCTCTCTAACCCGAGGTCAATTAATTGTTGATGCAGGGTATGTTTGTCCATTGTCTAGGTCTCCTTTATATCAGAATGAACAACGCGCAGCTAGTGTTGATTATTTTGGAACGTTGTTTTTGCTGCCTGTAAAGAGTCGGTAACGCGATGTTGATTTTCTTTGGCTGTATCTGCGAGATTAGTAGCTTTTTGGCTAACGGAATCCGCCAGGGATTTCGATTTCTCACTTACGAAGGAAGCGATATCCTTCGTTTTATCACTCACAGCTGAAGCCGCGTCTTGGGTTTTATCACTCATGTTGGAAACGACCTCCTCGGTTCTATGGCCTAGCGTGGAGGCGATCTGGTTCGTTTTATCCTGCCAGGTACGATAGGTGCTCCAGAGGTCTTGGCGCAGCTTCGACCCCGCTTTAGGGGCAATTAACAATGAGGTTATCGCGCCGACAGCACCACCAATCATCAGACCCAACCATAATCCGCCTTTATTTGTCTCGACTGTTTCACTCATACGTCATCTCTCCTTCAGTTTGGGGGATAGGTGTTACACGTCCATACTTAGATGTACCCGTCTAGCGATCCGTTGAAACAGGGGGAGGGCACAACGGTTAATCTACTGGATTTTCTTGATGCCTTGGTTGGAGGAAGTTTAGGATAATCTTGTAAGATTCTTCTTTGCCTGATTGAATTGTCCGCGTTAGGGTTATAGGATATAAGATAGACTATACGAATAGGGACTCTGTTCCTATTTGCCCGGAAGGGGGAGCGCGAGCGATGAGTATTGTCATTGTGGACGATAATAAAACGAATTTATTAATCATTGAAAAGATTTTAGATAAAGCGGGTTATACGAATTTAATTGCAGTATCCTCGGCGAGAGAGCTTTATGGCATTCTTGGTATGGATACGTCGGATGAGGCGGAGATAAAGGTTGATTTGATCCTTATGGATATGATGATGCCGGAAATCGACGGCGTTGAAGCATGCCGAACGATACAGGCGGATGAGCGTTTAAAGGATATTCCTATCATTTTCGTAACGGCGATGGGGGACTCCAATAAGCTGGCGGAGGCGTTGGACGCGGGTGCGCTCGACTATGTAATGAAACCAATTAACAAGGTGGAGCTGCTGGCGCGGATACGGTCGACACTTCGCTTGAAATACGAGAAGGACTGGCATAAAGAACGCGATAAGCGGATCAAGTATGAGCTTGATTTGGCTAAACAGGTCCAACTTAGTGTGCTTAGTCATCCGTTGAAGCAGGAGAACATCGAGATCTCAGCTGTCTATCAGCCTTCGTCGGAGCTGGCAGGTGATTTTTATGCCTGGTATCCGATTGGAGCGCATCAGTATGGGATTATTTTGCTCGATATGATGGGGCATGGCATCTCTTCCTCGCTCGTGTGTATGTACATTTATTCTGCTTTGAAGGATACCATTACGGGTATACGTGATCCAGAACAGGTGATGCAGGAACTTAATCGACGGATGAATCAGCTGCATGTCACAGATAGTCTCATTAATTATTATTTCACTGCGATCTATCTGGTTCTGGATACCGAGCAGCGCACGATTGAATATGTGAATGCGGGACATCCAGCTGGCATTGCTATGCTCGATGGCGAAGTGCAGCTGCTCACAGAAGGCTGCTGTGCGATTGGTTTCTTTGAGGGGATTGAAATTACGAAGGGGCTTGTGTCCTATGAGAAGCAAGCGCAAATTGTCTTATTCACAGATGGGTTGACGGAAGGGATGGAGAACGAGGAGCAGGATGGTGTGACTGAAATCATAGGAACTTTCAAGGATCTGAACGCGCATGACCCAGAAGGACTGCTCGAGCGGCTCACTCCTGCAAGGATAAACGGTTCCTCGCAGGATGACATATGCTTGGTGATGATTTCTGCTTCGTAGCTAGTACAAGCCTACGAAACTTGAATAAAAGCAGTGGGCTTGTTACGATTGAGATAACAATGACAAGGGAGTGTGGCTTATGTCCTCAGAACGATTCCAAATTGACCAAGTCGAATCAGAGAAGTCGATACAGCTTGATATCAAGGGTGAGCTTGATTTGGCAGCAGCACAAGCCTTCCGTCATGCACTTGAAGCCGTTGTTCATCGTGAAGATAAAGCATTGATCCTCAACTTGAGGCATTTACTATATATAGATAGTACGGGGATTGGAATCGTGGTTTCTACTTTGAAAATTCGTGATGAATTGAAGGCGCCATTTGCTGTTCATGATATTCCTACAGGCGTTAGGAAGCTGTTTGATCTGACGGGTATTACGGGATTTCTGAATGAAGGGATCGAAGGCAGCGCATGAAAGTCATTCGTTTACAAATTCCTGCCGCAGCGGAGCATTTGGAGATCGTCAGACTTAGTTTGTATGGAGCAGCAACGAAACTGGGCTTCTCCTACGAAGATATTGAAGATATGAAAGTAGCTGTTTCTGAAGCTTGCAATAATGCGATTCTGCATGCGAAGCCCGAAGATGGCAGCGGCCACATCGTCATTAGCTATGAGCTTGGTGACGATGTTCTCCGGGTGAAAGTGAAAGATAATGGCACTGGCTATGATAGTCATAGTCAAAACAGCCAAAGCAGGCAAACGGGACCTTTCACAGGAACGACACCAAGTGAGCTTACCACGGGTGGGCTGGGCATTTATTTGATGGAAGCGTTAATGGATGAAGTTCTGATCGATACAACGGATGGCACAGAGGTTACATTAGTTAAATATGCACACAGCAAAAACCACGGAATGACGGATTAACCGCCAAACCGTGGTTTTTCTGCTAATCGTTATTTGCCTAAAAAGGCGGCCAGCATCCAGTGGTGCTTCTCCAAGGAGGAGCGAATGAGGATCAGCATATCTGCAGTCGGTTGATCCTTCTGCTCTTCTGCCAGTTGGATGGCCTCAGTTAATTCTGAACACATCAGAGTAAAGTCATCGACGATCTGTTCCACCATGAATGTACCGTCATGTTCAGTCCTCCTCGTTTCTATAACAGAAGCCATTTGCAGGTGCTCAAGCAAGTTGGCTGTAGGTATCGCACGCAGCGAAAGCATTCGCTCTGCTATGGTATCCATATGGAGTGCGGCTTCTGTGTACAATTCCTCGAATTTGATATGTAAGGTGAAGAATTGCTCACCCTTCACATACCAATGAAAATGATGCAATTTCATATAGAGTACAGAGAAGTTAGCGACCTGTTTATCGAGCATGTCTGTCAACGGACTAGCCTTCGTAATCGTCGTAATGTTAACCATGAGAATCCCTCCACCTGATTAAATTTGGTTGGTGCCTACAAGCTAATTACCCAAACGAGGGCTATATGAAACAGTTGTGATCGGATGCATATGAGAAAAAATGAGATCGCAAGTGTTTCAACATTCGTAAACTTGGGTAACTACGAAGTAAGCAAGCAAAGAGGAGGGATTCCAATGTTGCTTCAAATCAGTGTAAGCATAATCGCCATTGCGTTTGCGTTCCTTGTTTACTATTTGATCCAAACCTTGAAGTCACTAAAGCATTCCCTTGATGAGATAACGTCAACGATGGGGCAGATGAAAAGCGAAGTGGCAGAGATCAGTTCCGATGTGAAGGATGTCATTCTCAATACGAATGAGGTAGCGAGGGATATGCGAGTGAAGCTGTCTAAGCTTAATCATCTGTTCACCTCCTTCCAAGATGTCGGTCAAGTGATACATGAACTATCTTCTTCCGTCAAACAATCGGCTGCAAGTCTACTTGCCGCTGTCCAACCCAAGGGAATAGGGAAGCAAGCTTCCCCGTACAGCGGGAAACTGAAAGCCATTCTACAAGGAGTGACTACGACGCTCGAAATTTGGGATAAAATCAAGGTAAAGAAGTCAGCACCGCAAGCCGGTACGATGAAATAGAGAGGGGTCATCACGTGAACGCTATACGTAAATTTATGTTTTACAAACAGTCAGATGGGAAAGAAAATAGGATATATCTTAGCGGGGAGCTCGATCTCTCTGCGGCGTCTTCACTAGCCAGTGTTCTGGACTCGGTGGTTAGAAAAGAAGAAGAGGGACTCATCCTAGATTTGAAGGAGTTAAAATATATAGATAGCACGGGAATCGGGCTCATTGTCTCAGCAATTAAAGTAAGGGCTGCTATGCGCGCTTCGTTCCAGATTGATCATATCCCGACGAAAGTTAGACGTTTATTTGATATCACGGGTGTATCCAGCTATTTGCATAACAATGGCAGTTTAAAAGAAAATCAAGGCGCAGCTGAAAGGAAAGAAGAAATCATATGAGCCCATACATCGGCCTGACCATACCGGCACAAGCGGATTATTTGGATATTGTTCGACTCACCCTATACGGTGTTGCCACTAAAGCTGGCTTCACCTTTGAAGATATTGAAGATATGAAAGTCGCTGTCGCGGAGGCTTGTAACAATGCCATCCTTCATGCCTATGCAGAGGGAGAGATAGGGACGGTAGAGATTCAATTTGAGCCTAGCGAGGGCTATATGAAAATAACGGTGAAGGATGAGGGCGACAGCTTTCATTATGTTCAAACGGACCCTGAGGAAGTTACCCTGCACCATAAATCGATTCATGAAGCTTCGGTTGGCGGACTAGGACTCTTTCTGATGCAAGCCCTAATGGACGATGTACAGGTGCTTGCGCGTGGAGGGCAGGGAACTGAGGTTATTCTAACCAAGCAGTTAAATAGAAAAGAGGAGATGGTATGAATGCCAAAATAACGGCTTCTTCCTCCGACCCTTTATATGATATCTATGAAAAAAAGAAGATTTATAAGGAAACCGGATGCCTAGAGGCGGCTACGACCTTGCTGCTGCACTATGAACCAATAGTTAGGATGGCAGTAGGTAAAATGTCGCGAAGCCGGCCTGACCTCTATGAAGATCTCTTTCAAGTCGGTCAGATGTCCATGCTCAAGCTGTTTACGCAGTATGACCATGCGATGGAGGTCCCTTTTGAAGGCTATGCTATGAAAAGCCTCATAGGTCATCTCAAGAATTACTTGCGTGACAAATCATGGTACATACAGGTTCCCAGACGCATTAAGGAAAAGGGAGCGCAAATTCAGCGTGCAGTGGACGAACTGACGGTAAAGTTGGAACGCTCGCCGAATGTCGATGAAATCGCAGCTTATTTAGAGCTCAGTTCAGAAGAAACTATTGAGATTTTAGCCGGTCGTGACTACTATCATTACACTTCCTTAGATACCCCTCTCACGAGTGAAGGGGATGGGGCAACAATTGGAGATATGATTGCAGGTACCTCCGATGACTATCAGGTTTTAGAGAGGCGCATGGATCTAGCGGAAGCCATGGATTGTTTGAAGGAAGAGGAGCGCACCGTGATTGGGATGATCTACCAAGAAGGGCAATCCCAACGCCATATTGCAGATCAGCTAGGCATCTCTCAGATGAGTGTATCTCGTATTCAGAAGAGGGCCATGACGAAATTAAAAACCGCCTTGACCCCGAACAGCTAAAAGCTAACCTATCAGCCTGCCAGAGGCTGCAAATGTGGTATAGTAGGATAGTAGATTGTAATCTTACATTTGCTACCAACTGTACCGGGAGGCACTTTCCTATGTTTACTTCCATCCAACTAAAGATTAAGCCCAAAATTATTATTGGCTACGTAGTCATCCTTATCTGCCTTGGACTAGCATTATTGCTCGTGAGCGGCCGAGTGACAGCTCTTCAAAAAGAAGTTAGCTATGTGTCTTCTCATGATATGGAAGTACACGATCAGCTGCACGGCTTATTGAAACATGTGCTCGATATGGAAACGGGCATGCGTGGATATGTCATCACAGGCGATGAGCAGTATCTGGATCCTTATTATGCAGGCAGTCGAAGCTGGCAGGAGACGTATACCAAAGTTCGTCAACTTGTCAGTGATAATCCCTCCCAGGTGCAAAGCTTGGAGGCGATCGAAGCGACGATTCAGACCTGGTTGAAAACAGGTGGGGACTACGTCATTCGCATGAAAAAGGAAAACAATACGTCTGCAATCAATGAATTTTATAAGCAGAATGCAGGCAAACAATTGATGGATCAGCTGCGGACGCAATTTGACGCTTTCCTCCTTACAGAGAAGAAGCTTACCTCCCAAAGAGTCCAGCAAATCGCCCAAAGCAACTATAATCTTAAGGTTGTTCTTTTTACGATTCTAGGCCTTATTTCGATTGTTGCTGTTGTGGTGGCTTTCATTCTATCTAATTCGATTACGAACACAATTAAACAAGTCACTCAAAAAATTCGTGATATTACGTCTCTAGAGGGCAATCTGGCATCGCGGATTGAAGTGACATCGAATGATGAAATCCGCGTACTGGCCGAAGCTACGAATGAGCTGTTGGCGAGTTTGGAGAAGACGAACTGGATTCAATCCAGTATCACCGAGGTTTCCACCCTCTATCAAGGTATACGTGATATAACCGTGCTGAGTGAAGCCTTTATTCAAAAGCTTGCTCCCATGCTAGAAGCTAGTTATGGCGTTATTTACTTGAGGCAGAACGAGGGAGGGCAACCTTCTTATGTGAAAATTGCAGGATATGCCGCTTCCGGACAATATCAAGCGGTATCAAGTTTTCAATTAGGTGAGGGCTTGGTTGGACAGTGTGCGGTCGACCAGCGGATCTTCTTAATGGATAACCTTCCTGATAATCATGTGAAAATAACGTCTGGTCTCGGGGTTTCAACACCTCGCAGCTTGCTAGTCGCACCAATTCTTGTAGATGGAAGAACAGAGGCTGTTATTGAGTTAGCCTCACTTCATCAATTTGAGTCCAAGCATCTGACTTTGATTGATTCTCTGCAAGAGAAGTTCGGGACTGCGATTACGAGTGTCCGCAGCCGTATGGAAGTGGAGCGGCTCCTATCTGAGTCGCAGATTCTGACAGAGGAGCTGCAAGCTCAATCAGAGGAGCTCCAGACACAATCGGAAGAGCTGCAGATGCAGCAGGAGCAGTTGCGGATGACGAATGAGTTTCTGGAGGAGCAGAACCATTTCGCTGAGCAGAAAGCGACGGAACTTGAGAGAGCCAAAGACGAGCTCGAAGAGTATTCATTGAAGTTAAAGACAAGTTCACAATATAAATCCGACTTCTTGGCGAATATGTCCCATGAGTTGCGTACACCGCTGAATAGCATCATGATTCTTTCGCAAATGCTAGCCGAGAGTAACGGAGACATGCCGATGTCCGAAGTTGTGGAGTACTCGCGGGTGGTGAATGCGGCTGGTCATGATTTGCTGTCTCTCATTGATGATATTCTGGATTTATCCAAGGTGGAAGCTGGGAAAATAGAGATTATGCAGGACGAAGTGAATGTGACGGAGCTTCCGCAGTCCATGGAGCTTATGTTCGCCCCTGTTGCGGCTAAGAAGTCGCTTGAATTCGAGATTATACTCGAGCCCAATGTACCGTCCGTCATCGTGACAGATGGCCAACGCCTACAGCAAATTCTGAAAAATCTGCTATCGAATGCATTCAAATTTACGGAAAAAGGTTCTGTTTCCATGCGAATTGCTCTCGCGGAATCGGCGCGTATTAGGGAACTTCTCCATCGAGCGCCAGAGGAAACAATCCTTGCAATTTCGATTAAGGATACAGGTATTGGGATTCCGATTGATAAGCAGCAGATCATTTTCGAGGCTTTCCAGCAAGTAGATGGCACAACCAATCGTCAGTATGGAGGGACGGGCCTCGGTCTATCGATCTGCCGCGAATTCACACGATTGCTTGGAGGCACGATTGTTGTTAAGAGTGAGCTGCATGTGGGCAGTACGTTCACCTTGTATATTCCAAGTTGCCAAGAAGATTCTATCCTTCCTGGTGATGCCTATACACGAGATCAGGTTGCGGTTTCAAGTGAGCACGACGTTCCGTATGGTGGGGGCACTTCCTACCAGAAGAGCTTCTATAGCGAAGCCGAGCCATCTCTGGAGGTACCGATTCACGCGGATGCTCAGCTGTTTGAAGGCAAAAGGGTGTTGCTTGTCGATGATGATGCTCGTAACGTGTTTGCTCTGGTTAGCGCTTTGGAATTAAAAGGTGTAACCGTCGTTGTCGCCGAGAATGGTAAAGAAGCAATCGATCTATTAACTGTGAAGCCAGATTACGACTTGGTATTAATGGATATCATGATGCCAGTTATGGGTGGCTACGACGCAATGAAGGAGATACGGGAAGGGCTTGAGCTGCGTCATTTACCGATTATTGCATTGACCGCGAAGGCCATGAAGAGTGAGAAGGAGAAATGTCTAGAAGCGGGAGCGTCGGACTATATTACGAAACCGCTGCAGATGGAACAGCTCTTCTCATTGATGCGCGTATGGTTGACGAAGCAGGTGAAAAAGCATTGACACGTGAGCCTCAGGATGGATGGAATGAGTTGGAAGAGATACCTGACGAGGAGCGGCAAAATATTGAGATCAATCTGCTCTTGGAGGGCTTATATCAAATGTACGGATTTGATTTCCGTCATTATGTGCGCTCCTCCTTGCGTAGACGCATTTTGAATCGTATGAAAATGGAGAAGCTGCCGACGATTTCAGCACTCCTGGAAAAAGTGCTGCATGAGCCGCTTTTCGTAGACAAACTACTAGGTGACATGTCGATTCGCGTGACGGAAATGTTCAGAGATCCGAGCTTCTTCCATGCTTTTCGGACCCAGGTCGTGCCAGAGCTTCGGGAATACCCGGAGATCCGCATATGGCATGCGGGTTGCGCGACGGGCGAAGAAGCCTATGCCATGGCAATCCTCATGCAAGAAGAGGGCTTGGCGGACAAGACCCGAATTTATGCCACGGACATGAATGAGCAAGCGATTGAAATCGCGCAAAGAGGGGCTTTTCCGCTGAAGCAAATGCAGTTGTATACCACCAACTATTTGGAATCTGGCGGCACCAAAGCATTCTCGGAGTATTATACAACGGATCATCAGTATGCGTATTTCAAACCGCAGCTGAAAGAAAATATGATGTTTGCCCAGCATAACCTGGTGACAGACGGCTCCTTTAACGAATTTCACGTCATCCTCTGCCGGAATGTGATGATCTACTTCGATCCGAAGCTGCAGCAGCAGGTGCACAATTTATTTTACAGCAGCTTAACCCCGCAAGGTTTCTTGGGTCTGGGGAAGAAAGAATACATTCTATACGTGCCAGAAGGTGTGTACTACGATGATTTTGTGCCCCATGAGCGGATTTACCGTAAGAAATCGTAGACGTTGTAACAGGATCGGTTGTCCCAATGGAAAGGAGCTAAGAGGCGTGTTGCGCTTAGCTCCTTTGTTGTATGCAAATACTTTCAGTTTCGTGTACAAATGGTCACATGGGCTTTGGGATACCTCTTTTGTGTATGTTTCATTTTGAAGCAGTATGGGTAATAGATAGCATAGCAAGATGAACACTATCGCCAAGGAAGAGAGAGGTGTTGGGTATGCTAGGATGGGCTATGATGTTTCTCGTTATTGCGCTAGTTGCAGGTGTTTTTGGATTCTTTGGGATTGTCTCAACAGCCGTAGGTATCGCAAAAATTTTGTTCTTTGTCTTCCTAATTATGTTCGTTGTTTCTCTGATTTTTGGCAGACGTCGAGGCGTCTAAACACAGCATCTAACCTATAGGTAACACAGATTCACCCAAATAAAATCAAAGTGACGAGGAGGAAATACCATGAGTACGAATACCAGAGTAAGTGTGACATCGAGTCTTGAAGATACGCAAAACAAGGTACTGCAATTGCATAGCGAAGGCTTTAAAAAAGATCATATTTATGTTCTGACACACAGTGCTGAAGGTACAGATTACGTCGCGGAGTATACGGGTGCAGAGCAGATTTCGATGGCCGAAGAAGGATTGTTCACGTCGATCGCCAATCTTTTCCGATCACGTGGTGAGGAGCTGAAAGTGAAGATCATGGCGCTCGGTGTGCCTGAAGCGGAGTCAGCCAGACTCGTAAATGAACTGGAGTGGGGGAAAATCCTAGTGTTAGCCACGCCTGCCTTGAGTGAAGAGGAAACCGTGATGATGTACCAAGCCAATGGATTCCAGCCTCCATTTTTATAAGAGGATTATTCTATAAAAGATAAAAGCCCCGTATCTCCTAAAGTGGGAGACACGGGGCTTTTCGCCGGATTCATCGCCTGCTGCTTGTGTTCGATAAGGTTGGGAGCATCTTTAAATCCTTGACCATGGATGAATTGCAAATCGGACATGCGGGACTATCCGCGAATGAAAAGTTATCTCTCATCCAGCAAGAGCACTGTTCAGTGCTGCAGGTCCAGATGCTGGTTTGTTCCTCCGGTACTGGTTCCAATGATTTTTTTGAAAAGTACAATCGAACTCCTCCTTGTCATAATTGACTCTGACGCGCAAGCAGTTAAAGCAATATGTGATGAAGGACTACAGCTTGACTACATTTTCAGCTTGCGGTCCGCGGTTACCTTGAACAACTTCAAATTGCACACGTTGGCCTTCATCCAAGCTTTTGAAACCTTCCCCAGTAATGGCGCTGAAATGAACGAATACGTCATTGCCGCCTTCCATTTCGATAAAGCCAAATCCTTTTTCTGCGTTAAACCATTTCACCGTACCAGTTTCCATGTGTTCATAAACCTCCAACAATAATTTGTGCCTGCGCTCCTCATCGGCGGAATCAACTCGATCCGAAGAGCTTGTAAGTCATTAACGCAGCTTTGATAATATATCCATTATTAGGGAAGCTTATTCCACTTTTCTGAAAAAACATCAGAGTTATTTTCAGACGGCAATGACAGTGCAGGCCTCCTACGAACGCTCCGTAAAACAATAAGGAAAAAAGCTCGCTCCCTCGGCCTACGGCCATGAGGAGAGCGAGCTTTCTGTCTTAGGCGAGCAGAAGAATAACCAAAAGTTCGAAAAGCACGAGCGTAATAATTTGGTTATATTGCGCTGGCGTATAGATCGGTCTGTGATGTCCTTGATGGTGGCCATGATGAGGATCAGTATTCAGATATACGTGATGGCCGTCTGCATTAATGAGAACACCCTCATGTGTATGCCCATCGATCGTAGTTACACGAATCTTGCGGCCTATGTGTGGGTGCAGGGCATGCATGACCGCGTCTCTTTTGTGCTTCATCATGTGCTGCCAGTTCGGTTCAGCTTGATACACCATATGAGGTCCTTGGTGTCCATGATGTCCTTGTGGTCCGTGAGGTTGCATCGGATTAGTATACATAAACGTTCACTCCTTCTCGTACGACTGCGTCCTCGCAGCAGGCTTTTTGCCTAGGTTCATTACTAGACTATTCAGCCGTTCGAAAAGGGTGATCGCCCATGAGCTTCTAATTTCGGATTAGTCGCGGTGGATGGTCACAACACGTGTATCATTGTTAAACGAAACCACGCAGCCAAGCTGCTCAGCAATGAAGCGGATTGGGACAAAAGTGGAGTTATCGGACAGTGTAGCCGCGCTCTCTAATTCAGGAACGGATGCACCGTTTACCGTTGCGTTTTTGCTATCCAACGTCAATAGGAGTGTTTTCCCCGTTAGGAAATCGGTAATCGTCACTTGGCGCAGATCGCCGTTCCAACCCACTTCAGCACCAAGCTGCTCGGAAACGAAGCGAACCGGTACCATCGTCGTGCCATTTGTATTAATAAATGGTTGAGGTGCGTCTCCCGTAGCTCCCGAACCGTCGGTAGCCATATTGATATCCTTTTTCGTTACTCGCAAATCATCTTTAAGCATCTTGTACAACGTAGATTGTTTCTCTAAGTTAGCAAGTACTTTGAAGATTGCCGTAGCATCTGGTTTAAGAAGAAGGGCATCCGTTGTATTGATTGTGCTCGCCTTAACAGCTTTATTCAAATTCCAAGTTTCACTCACAAAAGAGAGCTTAACCGCGGCAGCACCATTTGTTGATTTAGTAATCGGCATGTTGACCGCTATGCTTTGCTTACGAATTTGCTTATCGCCATCGAAGTAAACATCTGCTTGAAGTGACGCCTTGGCATTGAACATATCTTTCGTTGGATCAATAGAATCCGTCATGCCCTCTAAGTAATCGTGAATCGGGCCGTACACAAAACCAAGTGTGAGGTCTTTGTTCGTAAGAAGACTCAGTGTAATGCTTTTATCGCCAGCTTGAATTTGCGCCTCGATCACGGGTAAAAGTGCGTCGTACAACTGGCTAAGCACTTCCTTGAGGCCAGCCTCGTCAGCAAGAACGTTAGCAAGCAGCTTTTGCAGAAGGGAAGCCAACTCCGTGCCGCTAAGCTCTACATGGGCTTTTTGCAACGAAAGGGATTCGCCATTGACCTTATCAGTTACTGAAGTAATTGCTAGATTAGCTGGGTCCGGGGTATTTCCTAAAATAAGTCCGATGAGTCCGGGTTTAATCTCAAGTAATTTATTACCGAATTGTTCTTGGATTGCTTTAGGTAAGAAGGACAAGAAAGAAATATTGGCTCCGCCTAAAAGATCAATAACAATCGGCTTGGGCGAGCCCTCAATGCTTAGATTAATTTTCGTTCCTTCCGTGGCAATTGTGAAAGGGATCGAACCTTTACTATAAACAATTGTGCCCTCTGCAGACAAATGCTGGCTGTCCTGCGTTTTTACAGCAAGTTCAACCTTTACATTTTGCAGGGCAGCAAGTGCAGCTTTTTCCTGAGCGGTTAGCTTAGACGTATCACCAGGAACGAGCTCAAGCTGCAGCGTCCCCTTAGACTCGGAAGACTTCACGTTCGCGCCATTTTGAACGGCTTTCGCCAGTTCCAAGCCTTGTATTGATTGACAACCCGTTAGCGTCAACATCATGATTACCATTGCTGCCGAAATTAACCAAGTCCATTTTTTTGAATGCATGGGATAATCTACTCCTTCTGTTTAATAGAATTAACGATAAGTCATCGAATGATTATACGCAAGAAGTACGAGAAGGATGCGCTAGTAACTCCTATATTTTCAGAAGCGAAACCTTTTATTACCAAATTCGTCTATATTTATGTGGGAGGTAAAGCCGATGATGACGTTGTTTGTTGTTTGTTTTTTTGTAGGTCTCGTACTTACGTTGCTCATCACACTCTTTGGTGTGGACAGCTTGGAGCTGCATGGCGATGCAGGCGGTACACATGGACACGGGCATAGCGGCCCATCTTGGTTCAATATGTCCTCATTGCTCGCGGGTTTGACAGTGTTCGGCGGCATGGGGTACATCCTTAACAAGGTTGGCATGACAAGCGGTTTACTGATTCTTCTCCTTGCCATTGCTGCCGGCCTAGTGATGGCGTGGCTCTTCTTTCTTTTGTACGCGAAAGTCATTTATAAGCACGATGACAGTATGAAGGAGAGCGATTTTGAGCTCGGCGGTCAGTTAGGAAAGCTTACAGTTCCGATCATTGGAAAAGGCATGGGTGAAATGGTGTATGTGCTCCAAGGAACCACACGCACCATCAGCGTTCGTTCCGAGAACGGTGAGTCCCTGGCGAAAGGGACGAAGGTTGTTATTTTGAACATGAGCAAAGGTGTTGCTACGGTGACGGAATTTAGTGAATTTGAATGATGGGGAGGTACGGCAGATATGATGTATTCAGTGCTTATTATGGTAGTTGCCATTGTAGTTGTTGTTTTCATCTTACTGGCTTCGATTGTTAAAGCGTATAAGAAAGTGCCGCCGAATGAAGCGATGATCGTGTTTGGTTTAGGTGGCAAAAGAGTCGTGCAAGGCGGCGGTACGTTCGTAATCCCGGGTTTTCAGAGCTATAAAACCATCTCGATGATGCTCACCAGCTTTGACGTGAAGCCAGATCAGCCCATGTTCTCCCTGCAAGGTATTCGTCTCAAAATCGAAGCCGTCGCTCAAATCAAAATCCAAAGTGATCCCATCGCGATCGCAACCGCTTCCGAGCAGTTCCTTGATCATTCGATGGCGGAGCGGGAAGCGATGATTTTACATTCTGTAGAAGGACATTTACGGGGATTAGTCGGGCAATTGACGGTAGAATCTATTCTCAAGAACCCGGATGAGCTTAACAGCAAGATGAGGGAGACGTGTTCTGAGGATTTGGATAAAATGGGGCTCAACCTCATCTCCTTCGTACTGAAGCGGGTAGCGGATGATCAGGGGTACATTGAAAACTTGGGTGTACCTGAGGTGGAGCGGATTCGCAAAAGCGCTAGCATTGCCAAAGCGGAAGTCGAGCGAGACATTCAAATTCGGCAGGCGGATACGGAAAAGGAGTCGGCTATTCGTAAGGCGGAGGCTCATCAATTGACGATTGAAGCGGAGAGCGCCGCATCAGCGAAGGAGGCTCAGTACCGCAAGGAGCTCAGCATGAAGGAAGCGGAGTTCAAGCAGGAGACGACTAGTCGTCAGGCGGAAGCGGATTTGGCTTATGAATTGAAGCAAAAGCAAATTCAGCAGCTGCTCGTGACGGAACAGGTACGTATCCGTCAGATGGAAGCAGAGGCGAACAAAACCGTTCGCCAGATCGAGGTCGAGCTGAAGCAGAAGGAGCTCGAGGCTTCTGTCATTAAGCCAGCCGAAGCGGAGAAACAGGCGGCTATCATGCGCGCCGAGGTGAGTAAGCAGCGGCAAATTCTCGAAGCTGAGGCGGATGCGGAGTCGACGAGAAAGCGCGGGGAAGCTACGGCAGAAGCGGAGCTTGCCAAAGGGAAGGCGAACGCGGAAGTCGTGCGCCTAGCGGGGCTTGCGGAAGCGGAGGCGCTGGAGAAGAAAGCCGAGGCCTACAAGCAGTATACGCAGGCTGCAGTGACGGTGGAAATCCTCCGCATCCTGCCGGAGCTGGCAGAGAAAATAGCAGCACCGCTGAGCAACGTGGATAAGATCACCGTGATCTCACAGGACGGTTCGACGTCTGGCGTGAATCGGATCACCGGCGATATCGCCAAAATGATCGCCCAGGTGCCGGAGATTACCCAGACGCTCACAGGCAAAAGCGTGACCGACTTGGCACGCGCGTTCCTAGGTACGGATGCCGACCCGACGTTGAAGCGGGAGGGGTAAGGACGGGGGCGTCTGTAAGGCCCGAAAAGGACCTTAAAGGTTTGGCGGCCGAGGCAACCGCGTGCTTTTGAGCCGAATAGGGACCCGAAAGGGCGCTAAACTCGCGCGGCGTTGCCCGTGACCGTCAATAAGGCCCGAAAGGGGCCTTAAAGGCTAGGCGTCCGAGGCAACCGCGAGCTTTTGAGCCCGAATAAGGCCCCAAAAGGGCGCTAAACTCGCGCGGCGTTGCCCCGTGACCGTCAATAAGGCCCGAAATGCTCTTCTGTCAAGAAAGTGGACGTCACTAAGTTAAGCCAACTGCTGGTAGTATAGCTGCTCGAATTGCGCGGGGGACATGTATCCAATTGTGCTATTCGACCTTGTCCGGTTATAAAAGAACTCAAGATACCTATATAGCTTCTGCTGGGCTTCTTGTTTGGTTTTGAATTTTGGGTTGCTATAGATGAATTCACGCTTCAAAATGCTATGAAATGCCTCGATGCAGGCATTGTCATAACAGTTGCCTCTACGACTCATACTCGGCGTTATACCGTAGCTTTCGAGCTGTTTG
>NZ_JCAUAO010000013.1:0-159036 GCF_059691995.1 Paenibacillus sp. J22P169
TCGACTTGCATGTATTAGGCACGCCGCCAGCGTTCGTCCTGAGCCAGGATCAAACTCTCCATAGTAGAAAGATGACTTGCTCATTTGAAGCTAGCGAGATTTTGCAATCTCTTTTATAGTCGATTACTCGACTGTGCTTACTCACTCGTTGTTCAGTTTTCAAAGATCAATTTCTTTCGTTCACTGCCGTGTTACCGAAGCAGCGAGAAGTAATATACCACATCAGCTTGTCCGAATGCAAGAACTTTTTTTGAAATTTCTTTCGTTCATTCGTTCTTTCGTTCGACCGCCGAAGCGACAAGGAGTAATATAACAAATCCTCCAAGCGATTGCAAGTTTTTTAATCATGGTAAAAAACGGAATTAAAAAAGGCCCTGGCGCATAACGCACCAGAGCCTTACTTTCCTATTAACCTTGGCTACCAATAAAGATGTATCGAGCAATGATTAGAATGGCTAGAATCCACATTAACCAGTGGACACTGTATTTCTTTTCACTTTTGCCACTTACATTAGCTGCTGCAGCAAGAACTACATAAGTAACGATACCGAAGGAAATCCCGTTCGCAATGTTGTATGTGAAAGGCATCAATACAATTGTAAGGAACGCTGGGATCGCGATAACGAAGTCTTGGAAGTCGATCTCTTTAATAGATTGAACCATGAGAACACCAACCACGATTAACGCCGCGGCTGTTGCGGAACCAGGAATTAACATGACAATTGGTGCCAAGAACAGGGCAAGCAAGAAACATACGCCTGTAGTTACTGCTGTCAAACCTGTGCGTCCACCCTCGGCAACACCTGCTGAGCTCTCTACAAATGCTGTTACTGTGCTCGTTCCAACTAATGCACCGCCGCTAACGCCAATCGCATCTACGAACATCGCTTTACCAACGCGTTTGGTGCCTTCTTCTTTGTTCTTCATAATTCCAGCACGGGTTGCTGTTCCAACCATAGTACCGAAAGTATCAAATAGCTCAACGAATGTAAATGTAACGATAACAGAAACGATTCCTGTTGTCATAATGCCTGCGAAATCAAAATCACCAAAACGCAGTTTAGTCATATCCGGTACCCAAGTTGTATTGTCACTAGTTAATGTAGCTAAATCAACCATACCCATGAAATAACCTACAACTGTCGTTCCTAGAATTCCGAATAGAATCGCGCCACGCACACGCATTACCAGTAAAATAGAAATCAACAAGATTCCGACGAGTGTTAAAATAACACCTTTATTTTCTAATGAACCCATATGGAAAATAGTCTCAAAAGAAAGAACATCCGTAAATTGATGTGCTTTAATATCATTACCGGATTCAACGGCTACAGTAAGGATACCGCTGTTTTTGAAACCGATCATTGCGATAAACAAACCAATACCTACTGTGATTGCATGCTTCAAGCTATCTGGGATTGCGACAAGAAGCATTTGACGCATTTTCGTAATCGTAAGGATGATAAAGATAATCCCTGAAATAAACACGGCTGTGAGTGCCATCGAAAACGTAAATTTACCTTGTGAGGTCAAAATGATCGTCGCGAAGTACGCATTCAAGCCCATACCCGGTGCTAGTGCCACAGGGAAGTTAACGAAAAGCCCCATTGCAATCGTCATAACACCTGCTGCAATCGCTGTAGCTAAGAAAATGGAAGTCCAGTCTCCACCAGTTGCCCCTGTTTTAAAGGCACTCAGGATATCTGGATTTACTGCAAGGATGTAAGCCATTGTCATGAACGTCGTAATCCCCGCCATGATTTCTGTTCTTACCGTGGTGCCATTTTGTTTCAACTTAAAAAAACGATCCAAATCCATTTTCCTACTCCTCCTAACGAATGTTGGGAACCACGGATAAACGCCCCTGTCGTCCTTCTAGGACGTACGCGTTTACCAAGGTTCTGCGAAACAAAGTACCCATATATGCTATCTGGAACAGCAAAAAACCCGGAATCATGTTACCTGATTCCGGGTACGAAAAAGGAGCCGTCCATATGAGGGCTGCCTTCATAATGTGAAGTCGCACGTAAAAACTCATACGGATACCGTTCCTTTTTTTCGTAGCCAGATCATTTGCGGTGATCTCGTAGAAACTCCCAGGCCAATTCCCGAGATTATACGAAAAACTGTTATCCAATTTCATATTCTAGTGAAGAATTGAGCAAGTGTCAATAAAAAAAGACGAACGTTTCATGGGTAAAATATAACAAATCGTTCGTCTTTTCATAAAGTCAATTCTATTTGGTAAAAAGAACGAAAATAAGTGCGACTAGAGCAGGCAACCCCTGGACGAGCAGAATCGATTTCTTCGCTGTCGCGCCTCCGAATATAGCTGCGACGAGCACGCAGACAAGGAAAAAAATCTCGATCGAACGTCCTGTGGAGGCGTCCGGATGAACAAGCCCCCAGACAAGACCTGCAGCAAGAAAGCCGTTGTACAACCCTTGATTGGCGGCTAAGCTTTTGGTGATCTTCGCATTCTCCTTCGTCATACCGAACGACTTCATAGCGCGCGGGGTCGTCCATAGGAACATCTCAAGTACCAGGATGTACAGATGCTCAAGAGCAACTAAACCTACCAAGATTGTTGCAATCATAACCATATCCATTCCTCCATTGGGTGATCCAATATATTGCGTGTCCCTATAATGTAACATATTTATCCAATAATCTCGTTCAAAATCAAAAGACTCTCTTCCAGCTGGGCTACAGCTCAAAGAGAGTCATTTTTCATGCTATTTGGAACTGATCAATCAGCAGTTACTATTCCCACTCAATCGTAGCTGGCGGCTTGGAAGTGATATCGTATACGATACGATTCACGTTCTCAACCTCATTTACGATACGTACGGAAATCTTCTCAAGTACATCCCAAGGGATACGAGCCCAGTCGGCTGTCATACCGTCGATGGATGTTACTGCGCGGATACCTACTGTATAGGAGTAGGTTCTAGCATTAGAGTAAATTACTATTCAATTATTGCGTTATTCCTGTATATCAATTGTAGCTGGTAAATCTAGTGATTTCAATAAAAAGGTGAACATTTGTACACTTAATCTAATGGCATTGTATCTTTTCCATTTCCGATCTTATATCCGAAAATATATTTTTAATTTTTATATATACTATTACAATACGGGTGTGCTACTTGCCCATTCTCAACCCCTCCTAATCCCCCATCCTGTTTTCTTATTTTATGATCAAATGAAATCACTTTCGGTTGAATCAGAGATTGACAAACCTTACATTGAAGAGCGTTAGAAATTGCTTCCTTAATAAAAATTGCATTTTTTGTAATATCAGTAAAATTTATTCCGTGTGCTTTGTTTAGTTCATGATCCAGCTTTAAAAAACTAAATTCAGGGGAGGCTAACAAATGAGTTACGATCTCATTAATTGACTTACCAGTTAATAAATTGTTCAGTATTTCTAAATAAAAATTCTTAAGGTGTTCAACGCTTCTTGTTTGACTTCCAAACTTTAATATTATTTGTTCTACAAAATAGTTGTAGTCTACCAAAAAGTTCTCAAAAACTTGTCTAATATCAATGAATTTTTTCAACATTTTATTTTCTTCTAAATGTAAGATAAATGATGTAACTGACATGAACGTAGTTGGTTGATATCTCCCTGTTCTATGATTGTAGAAGTAGATAGCAGGATGTAATCCAAGAGAAGAGGAGCTCAGACTATTAATCCTTTTAAAGGTTTTTATACAATTCTTCAGCACCTCGACTGTCATTAAGCCCTCTAAATCTTCTGTAGTTTTCATACGTTGTTGAATTTCTAAATCTACACAGTATTTTTCAATTATTATCTGTACAGTTTCAAAAAGGAGATGTAAACTAGGTTGAGCATAGTTGTTACCTGCGACAGGTAAATCATCTAAAGATCGTATATGAGTTTGCAAAGGCGGATTATATAATAACAGGAAAGCCTCTTCTCCCAATATTTCTATTTCCTTCTGTATCGCTTCGTTAAACCCACCCCAATATTTAAACCCTGTTCCACCACGTAGAATTGCTCTCATAGCAATTGTAGCTGGTGTTTTTCTCGTTTCTAATATTTCAAGCTCAGGATCACTTATGGTTACAGATCTCTTATTAATCCTAATAAATGATTTCTCAGCTTTTCTAGCATCTCCTCTCTCCCACTGAAACTCAAAACCTCTTGATGCCATTCTTTTTGCTCTCAAATAAACTTCTGGTTTGATACCTGAATTGTTTTTTGCAATTAATGCCCTTTTATATTCAGAAAATGGTCCTATCTTTTTGTTAATATATTTGCGAGCTTTTTCAGCTAATTCTCTTTGACGAATTGGTATAGCATCATCGTAAAAGGACTTAGAGATTTTCCCATCTCCATAGTCATCATTTACCCATGCAACAAAAGCACTTAAACGGTGTGCACCATCTAATATAAATACTTTTCCACTTGGGGCTCTCCACAATATAATAGCTGGTATTAAATCTTCATCCAGGAAATTTTCAATTAATCCACAAATTGTTTCCTTACTCCATTTGTTTGTCTCTCTCTGAAAGTCTGGTTTTCGATAAGTAGCCAAAAACCAACCATCGGTCTCCATATCTTGTATTCTAATGGTGAAATTACCGCCACCACGATCATCTTCTTGTACTTCAACAACCTCAAAATCGTCTTTTATTATTAAGGCATCCAAGTTTACTCCACTCAAACGGAATCACCTTCTCATCATAATTTGAGGTAAGCTTAACATACTAGAAAAAATAAAATATACATTTAAAAATTGGGTATTTTACCATTATATAAACATTGACACCGATATATTAAGTGGTATTGCGATTAACCACTGCATGAAAACATTAATTTACACACGTAGCTTTCCCCATACATTTAAAATGTTTTTGCTTATTAGTATCTCTGAAAGTAAACAGTACGTTTATTAAAGCCAACCCCGATTCTAGAGTTTCTTTCAAGTAACAGAGCACCATCGTATGATGATGCTCTGTTGAAAACCAAAGTTTTCCAATATGCTTAACAGAATTTAGTTATAGTAAAATTGAATATCGTATTACCACACCAAAGAATAAAAAGAGCATCCAAAAACGGATGCTCTTCCAAAAATAATGGTTATTATCTTCTAGTCAATTTAGGTATAGAATACTAAAGTTATTGTATTGACCCTCTGATTTCTCTGACCCTGCTTAAGTAAGAGATATTGCCTTTCATTGAATATTTGACGCTGTTGAAATGGATATGGCTACAACGGTTCACAATTTTAGGAGAATGTTTGCAAAGCAGATGTTGAGACAAGTTGACCTATACACATTGTCTAGGCTTCTAGGACACAGTCAATTGCAGACCACTGTATCTATTAAAGACTCAAACAATGTCTCAGTACAAAAAGAACTCTCCAATAAGGGGAAGTCCTTAGAATGTGATGCTTATACCATTATAAATTAGCCTCAAACTCTTGTTTCATTTCTTCTATTTGTTCATCTGATCTTTTAATTTCAGCTGTAATAGAGGCATTCAAATAGTCTTTAAAATCCTTAACAAATTTTCTAATGTAAGGATTTTTAGATTTGTTCCATTTATTAATGTTTGCTTTTGTTTGCTTTAATGCTTCTGCAAATCCGTATTCACCAGTAACTACACCAGTTTCTGTGAGGACATGCATTAACTCCTGCAACATCGAATTCTCGTAGTGATAAATTTCGATAAATTGCTTGCAAATATTATATATCGATGGGTCACCATCATATTTCCTAAGTATATGAAGAATAATTTTTGCTTCTGTTGTATTTTTATTAGGAAGTATTTCTTTTAGATAAGCTTCTAACTCGCCACCAAAAGTTTGAAACACTTTTTGGAGCAAATCACTTGCTTCCCATTGGTATAACCAATGCTTTTTCTTATACCATGAAAAGATAATCGGGATACATTCTTTTGCATTCTCATTTAATATTTGAGCAATATTATTGAGATGGTAAGGAACAGCATCGTAATTAGAATTAAAAGACTTTTTTCTTTTTTGAACTTCAATACGTTTCTCAAAAAAGTAGATTATTTTCCTTGGACTGCTGTTAGCTATTGGTATTAATAGCTGTTCTAAATGATAATCAATTCGGGGGCAAACAACTAGCACATTAAGAATTTGGTCATGTTCAGTTTCATTGAAGCTATTTAAAATAGAATCCTTATCGAACCATAAATAATTAGTCCACCAAAAATCATTTATTTGGGATAGAGTGTTGATTGTACTAATAAAAAGTTCTTTACTAGTTTTACAAACTGGTACTTTGGAAGATGTAATTAAATTTACAATCTCATTTAGAACCTTATTATCTTTTTCACTAATTGCCTTATTATAAATCTTTTCGAGAAATTCTATTTCAATATTTTCGAAATACTTAAAAATATTCAGGCAATTTAAAAGATGCGAACTTTCGACTATCCATCCATTTACTTTTTCTCTCGCATAATCATTATCTGAAGTCCATAATCCAGCTACAATATGGCTTAAAAACATGTTTAAGTTTCCTATAAATTCTCTCAGTAGCATTTTCGCAAACTTTTGTTTTCTTAAACCAATTAAATGTAGAAAATTATTAAAATATGTATATTTTCCTTGGTTCTCTAGTGTAAATCCACCACTTATTTCTAATATCATTTGTTTCCAAAAATCTATATTTTCTTTATCTATCTTATCTACATAATGAGTAATTTTTTCATTGCGAACTTCTCTAGACTTTCTCCAATCAATTTCCTCTAAATATTCATGATCGTATCCTACCAAATCCTTGTATATTCGGTAGTATTCATTATTAGTTATAATCCCTTTTAAAGTTACTATGCAGTCCATAGACGAAAACCTTCGTGTGAACCAATTAATTTGTTCATCTATTTCTTTGATTATTTCATATGTGGTTTCCTTTCTCTCTATCAAAGTAATATACCAATTCACTACATAGGTAGTATTGTCTTTAACTAGACTTTCAACATCTTCACTATAAATTCCACGATTCGGTGTTCTTGAAACTTCTTTTAATATTTGTAAAACAGTTATTTTATCTGCTTGTGTTTCTACTTTTCCAAATAAATCAAAAAGAATTTCAATAATTTGTTGTCTTATGTGTTTAATATGCTCTCCAGATTTTAAAACCCCAAAGCCATAACTAAACGTTTTATAATCTTGCATTGATGTTTCTTCATATTCTAATTCAAGCATTTTATCAAAAATTGAATTTATTATGCTAAGCCTTTGAGTTCGTTGTGAGTCATTCCACTTCATTACCTCTTCGAGAATATAGTATTGCATCGAAAATCCTATAGTTTGCAAAGCCTTCAACTTATATTTGGATAAATCCCTTAATATGTTTATCGCTTTTTCACGAATTTCTCTATTACTATCAAGTGACATCTCAATCAAAAGAGGAAATACCTGTTCAGTATTTTGATACTTGATAATTTTTAATATTTCCAGACATTCTTCTGCTACATGTTTATGCTCATAACCTATCCCTATTATATTAGATTTACTAGCCTTCAACTTTTTGGATTTTTTTAGTATTACCTTCACAAAATCAGCCAGTTTTAATTCTGATGGTGATCTATCACCATATTTCCTAACAAATTGCACTAACAATAATAATTTTTCATACATTTCATTTCTATTACTTGATTGGACTATTCTGTTCAGGAAAGATAAATTGAATATTCTTCTACCCTCAAGTAGATTCGCATACTCCCTATGAATGAATTCTAATCTATAGTTTGCTGGTTTAATTAAATTCTTCATGGTTTCTTTCAAATGGTTTTTAAGCGACTCAATAGCGTCATTGTTAAATTCTGTTAGTTCCTTTGGCGTTTTATAAGTAATATTATGTGATACTTCTGACCATGCATGAAATAATACAGTTGTTAGTTGCAATTCACATTGAAAACCTCTAAATTGAGCATATTCAGTAAGTTTAAGCCTCTCCTCTTTGAACTTTATAATTAAATGCGTTGCATTATAATCATCATGTGAATATTTTAAATTACTTTTAGCAACCTCAAACTCGCTATAGACATAATGTATAAATTTTTCAACTTCGCTTTCCAGATAAAATATTACCCTGCAACCAGCTGTATCATCTAATTCAGTAATTGAATTTATCTTGGCCAAAAGATTGCTATCATCTAATAATTTCTTTTTTAACGAACCTTCTTCTTTAACTCTTGAACTTACCATTTGAAATTGAAATGAATTTTGTTTCAGTATTGTTTCGAGTAAAAAAACAATTGTATTACAATAAACGCTATATGACTCTCTAAGTAGATTGTATTCCTCCATCATTTGGCTAACTTTTTCGCAAGTCATAACTTACCTCCGTTCGAATAAATCACCAAGTATATTAACTCTATTGTCCATTTGATACTAGCATAAAAAATTAAACAAAAAATCGCCCTTTTACATAAAAGGCGATTAATACAATTACAATTGAAACGTTGATATTGTCTGTATAAACTTATCGATATTTGTAGCCAGGAGAGACGTTTCTTCAATTGTTCCTCTAATGCTGGATAGCGAATCCTTAATCCTTCTAAACAAGGAAGGCTTAGGCTGTTGTCCAGACTCTATCTCTTCTACTGCTTGTTGGACAAAATCAATAGTATCTTCTTTTAATTCTGTATTCGAAATAGGGGTCTCTTGAATTAATCGAAGAAGATTTTCTGCTATCTTTAATAACTCCTCACTACCACTATGATTATTTATCTGATTTGCAGTGACATTTCCTGTTTCGGAGAAATTCAGTTGACCTACATTTCCTTGAACTAGAATTTTTGCATTCGGCTTTTCATCGATTCCCAACTCTATCGCCTTCTCCCCTAAGTAATCGGAAATATGGTTTACAAGTAGCTTTACTACTTCCCTGTTAAATTCTCTGATGCTATCTGAAATTTTCGCTCCGCTATAGAAGGCATAAGGACGTGAAATCGTATCATATCTATCAAAATTAGTAGTTGAATACACTAACAACTGATATATGAAACTAATCTCTTCGCTTACCTTCAATGGAATTTCAAATTTCTCACTGTAATCCCTCTGTCTTATTATCTCTTCCATATTAAAGTCCATAGTATGATTTTTACTAATAAAATCACTTAATATAGGCTCTGAATCGATATACAATATGAATCTTTTAGCTAATCTTATTGCTTCATGGGTATCATTAGCGTTTAATAGATCACCTGCTACTCTTCTAAACTGCTTTGATATTAATTTGAACTCTTTAATGTCAATGATCTTTTCCAACTAATTCACCCCACAATATGGACAATATGGATTGACTGCTTTTGCGATTAGTGTAAGTTTTGCACTTTTATTACAACATTGAAATTGTATTTGTTCTAAGTTATCTTGCTCATATAGCGGTAGTGGATTTGTTGTTTCGATAGGTCTACCCGCCTTAAACGTAACATGCTTATTGTTGCTAAACTTTCGTTCAAGTCCTTTGAACATATCATTGATTGATTTGATTGCTTCATTCATAACAATTGTCTGAGCATGTTGTATTATATCATCTGTATAATACGAGGAGATAGGACTAGGGATTCCGCAACTGGGGCAGAAAATTTCTAATACGTCATCTTCTTGAACCTCACCAGTTTGTAACTTAAATTCTTCAGTACAGAGTGAACAATGAAATGTACTAAAGCCGTCAACATCACTTTGTTTTGAAATGATGTAATTTCTCTCCACTTTTCAAGCCTCCTATAGACAAATGAAAGGCATCTTAGTATTCTCATTCAAACTATTAATAATAATAGCACCCTAGACTAAGGAACTATATAATATGGTAAAATTATACCATAAACTCCATAAAATCGGGTATCAATTCCTTAGTATCATTAATATATTTTAAAAACGAAACAAAATATCCAAGTTTTTCAACTTGGATGTTGACACCGTATTTTCAATTTTCATACAGCTAATTTCCTCTTTATTATCGCTTGGTATAATGTTGCTCTCCTAACTCCAGTTAACTCATTGATCTTATTTACTGAGTGTGCTTCCGCATCATAATGTAAACATCCCTTGGATTTCAAAAAAACACAATCAAATGGATTATCAATTAATTGTGTTTTCCAGTGATTTTATTTATTAGTTTCAAGCTCGTGACATAAATTGTTTAGTACGCTGTCATTGTATCTTAAAGAAAATCACAAGTTACTTTGCCTCATATTCTTTTACACGTCTATAAAAGGTATTTGGTTTCATTGCGAGCAGTTTCATACTTTCTACCGCACTTAACTTCCCCGCTTTCCAATCCTTATACACTTTATCAAAAATTCCAGTAACCAGTTGCTTTGGTCTACCAAACCTCACACCTTTCTTTATAGCAATTTCGATACCCTCGGCTTGCCTTTGTTTGGTTTTTTTACGTTCTTGTTCTGCCAAATATGACAACATACTTAAAAATTGATCTTCCAGAAGTTTTCCCAAATCACCCATCGTTTTAAATTTACGACTATCAAATAGTGATTCATTCTCAAGAACAATTATATCTGCATTAACTTCTCTGGTTATGTGTTTCCATTCACTAATAATACCGTCATAATTCCGTCCCAGACGGTCTAATGAATCCAGATAGAGTAAATCCCCTTCCCTAATTACAAGTCGCATAGCTTGATACTGAGGGCGGTTAAAATCTTTGCCTGATTGTTTGTCTACGAACACATAACGTTCCTCAATTCCCAGATCACGCATCTTCTTTAATTGTCGCTCCGTGTTCTGTTCCTTAGTAGAAACTCGTACATAGCTCAATTTCATTTAATACACCCCAATCCCATTAATGTCTATGTCAAAAAGTATATCATAGATGTGAAATATTTCAAAATATCAATGTATACTTTTTGACATATTAAAATCGAAGAATTACATGTATTTCAAATTGTGTACTTTTTGCAATAAAAATAGAGTGCCTTTACGGCACTCTAACGTTAATAGCGATCTTCATCTTCATATGGATCAAACTCAATCTCTTTAACCGAATTGCTTATAGTTTGAGTTCTCCAATGATCATCAACTTCTAGAGAATCGATTTCTTTTGTATGATGATTATATCTCGCAGTAAACTGTACTTGATAAACAATTTCGACCTCACCATGATGGTAATAATCTCCTTCGCTCATATCTGTACTAGCCTCAATACTTGCAAATACTTCTAAGTTACCTGTTAGAAGTATGTCTTCACCAACGACATCAAAACTGAACGACAATAAATCACCAATTGTGACGCCGTTCATCTCAACATAACCTGGATCAAAGAAATCATCATCAACATCAGAGGGGCTGTAATTTCCAATGATTTCACTAATACTATAGTAAAAAATATCGAAATTCTTATCTAAATTTAATAGTTTCAACAATTCCATGTCAGTTACTGTAATAGAATTAATTTCAACCCATTGTTGCAGTTCGTAATTAGTTTTGTAAGGCTTAAACTCATCTGAATGCACTATTCCGTAAGTATTCTTAAAGAACCGTCTAAACCTTTTTGAGTCGGCCTGAAGATCGGGGTGGAGTTTATCATTTTGGGCATAGTCACTAACATTTGCTGTTATTAATACACAGTCTTCGAGATTTTCTGTTTCAGCGAACGTTGCATATGACAGCCATATGACAGCATCCCTAAATTCCTGTTTGTTTTCAGTGAATGGCTTAATTCGATTTATTGAACGTCTAATAAGTTCAGGTAAAAGCGAATTATCAACTTCAACAATTCTAATTACTCCCCTAGCATCCAGATTAGAGTAGTATGAATCAAACTGTTCCATTGCTTGTTGAACGTCTGGGAGAGTAATCGTTACTTGTTCAATATTGGGGACTTGATTATACTCCACTAAAGTTTCCTTTAACTTTTTTATCTGCTCTTCTAATCTCCGCCTATACATTGCTTTTGCTTCTTCTAACACAACACTAGATATGAATAACTCTAGTCCATTGTCCTCACAAATTTTCAACAGTTTATCATTATATATTTTTCTTAGGAATGGATCATCATGAAAATTCGTTGTATCTAAGAATATGTTCATATTGTACTCCTACCAACTAAATTTAAGTAAAATTATACCATATATAGATTAGTTACGTCTATGAAGTTGCATGGATATAACAGTAATTGGACTTTACTTTTTACCCTCTCCTGTTCGGAGACTCTTACATTATTATTTCAAATATTTTAGTCGATCGTGTGATTTTAATGCACTTCGCCATAACTATATATAGTGAAAAAATAGTTCTGAAGCGGGAGAGGGTAGGTTTACATATTTGAAGCTTTCTTTTTATCAATTCTTAAGGTGTACACTACCACACAGCAATTCAATATTTGTCTTTCCCGACACGAAAGGCTCATACGATTAATCCTTGGTAATTGCTTATTTCTTATTAGTAAACCTTTACCTCTATCGTAACGGGCAACCTTACCGAGTAATTAAGATATCAAGTTGAAAGCAATAGCCAGAATGATATAACTTCCATCGCATATATAACTATATGAATTGAACCACTCTCCGATCTGTTCGGGGAGTTTTTTTATTTTTGTTATATACATCACGCATTTGTGAAAGGAGGTGATCGAAATGAAGAATACTAATTTACGTTTAACCGTCCGTATTTTCCAGGCCGAAAATGGAACACCAATTACTATGTAATTTCAAATGAACTAAAGACTAGAATTAAATTGACTATTAAAGGAGAAATGTAAAATGACTAATATTAACGTAGTAGATGCACCTTGTGGATTTGGTAAGACTTCTTGGGCAATCCAATATATGAATGAGATGAGTACTGATTCTCATAGATTTATTTATGTTACCCTTTTTATTGATGAAATTGAAAGGGTTCAAGATGCTGTAAAGAATAGAAAATTCTATGATCCTAAATCTATTAAAGGTGAAACTAAGCTAGAGGATTTACACCGCCTTTTAGGACAAGGAAATGACATTTGTACAACACATGCCTTGTTCAAAATGGCAAACGCAGAAACAAGAGAACTTATAAGGAGCAACAATTACACACTCATTCTTGATGAAGTCATGAATGTTATTGAGCAAGTCCCTCTTAGGAAAAATGATCTGGAGTTCTTGTTTAAGGCAGAAGCTATAGAGTTTGATGATAAAGCTGATGGCTTGAGGTTCATAAAGTGGAAAGAAGACAAAATAGACTTAGACACAAAATATAACGATATCAAACAATTGGCATTATCGAATAATCTTATGTATTGCGATAATTCAGCTTTAATTTGGAATCTCCCTTGTGATCTTTTCAAATTGTTTAAAGATGTTTTTATCCTGACATATTTGTTCAAAGGACAATTTCAGCGGTATTATTATGACTTGCACAAAATTAATTATAGATATCTATCAGTAACTAACAATCAACAAGAATATTGTTTAGTCCCTTACGAGGATAGGCAAATTCATGACAAGACATTACTAAGTCAGAAAATATCTGTCTATGAAGGCCAACTCAATGCAATCGGTGATACCAGAACTGCGCTCTCAACAAGTTGGTTTGAGAAGTCTGTTAATAAAGAAATAATAACTACATTAAGAAATAATACATATAACTTCTTAGCAAATAAGTGCAAAGCAAACAAAGACACTGCACTTTGGACAACAGTTAAAGGAAACAATGATAAAATCAGAAAGAAAGTGAAACCCAGAAGTTTCGCTGGTTGCTTTATAGCTATGACCATGAGGGCAACGAATCGTTATAAGGATAGATTCCATCTCGCTTACTTAATTAACAGGTTTATGAATCCTATTGAGAAGAATTTTTTTGAACAGTATGGGGTTACAGTTGACGAGGATGCGTGGGCATTATCAGAACTGATTCAGTGGATCTGGAGGAGTCGGATTAGAGATGGTCTACACGTATCTATCTATATTCCAAGTAAACGAATGAGGGAACTGTTCCAACGCTATTTAAGAACGGATGAATTTGAAAGTTTACCAGAACAAGCTACAACTAAAGATCCACCTAGTGATTGGCATCTATAGAAGCTAGGCAAATGACTGCCTAAGCACATTGAAAAAAGTCAGTAAAATCAAAGGTTTTCAAATCATTTCCTTAAAGAAAAAAGTTTACAGTATATTATTTAGTCTCATTAGTTGGTGAGGTTAAAAATTCGATACTTTTTGCCCCTCCACAACTTCGTTGTGTAGTGTCTTAAAAGTATCATTATTACCTCACCTTTATAATTTGTAGGTTATTTTAATATTAGTTTCATTTATTTAAGTCCCAAACGATTAACTTCAAAACGAGTCAATAAGCGAAGCGTTTGACGAGTAGACAAACCTAAAAGCGAAGCTTTTAGGTGCGTCAGGCACTTAGCTCAACATGGATCGATAGTGGGTACATTTAAATTATTCATTAACGAATATTATTTAATATTTCTCTTAATTCTTCTATACCATAAGGTGGTTTTTTCTTATGCAACATCGAATGACAATTAGGACACACTGGACGCAAATCCTCAATTGGGTCTACCTCATATTTCTCTCCAACCTCATGTAATGCCTTAAGATGATGCACATGAATAAAATTTCCTCCAATTTCACCATATGAGTTATAGAAGTTAAAACCACATACAGTACAATCTAATCCAAAATGGTCTATACACTTCTTTCTTGCCAAGGGATTTCGTTCATAAATGTTAACGTAAACCTGCTTTAAAGAACCCTCTAAATATTTTTCAGGTTCACTTATTTCCTCAGGAAGAATCTCTGGATGATTTTCAGATATATTATCAAAAGACCATACAATATTAACAGGAGATGAATCATAGTATTCTTTTGCTCTACCGTTACCTAAGAATAAAAAGTTAGGATCATTGCTATCTTCCCGCACAAATAAATAAGTTCTTCCTTTTGGGTGTACAAGTGACTGTATAGAATCATGCGAAAGCTTTGAATCCTTTTTGCCGTACCATATTAAATCATTTCCATCAAATCGGTTGGGGTGATTATGCCCTGTTCTTGCTGTCGTATCTACATTAACAAATACAAAAGAGTTATCTTTAAAGCGAGTGTATCCAGTATCCCAATTTCCACCTTGTTGTGACTTTGGGACATTTACAATATTATAAACATCTTTGCGGGAGTAATACTTCCCTACTTCAAACAGAGGTGGGGTGTTACTCCTACTCTCCCCAGGTTTATCTCCCTCAACTATAATATCAAATAACTCTCTACTTGTTTTGGTAGGAAGACATAAATCATTCAAATCAGCCAGTTTACATAACTTTTTTGCAAATTGTTTGCGCCACGCTGTTCCTTTTTCTTCTACTTCTACAACAAATGCTTTATTGCTAATACTAATA
The DNA here is from genome assembly GCF_059691995.1 of Paenibacillus sp. J22P169. Lineage (NCBI taxonomy): Bacteria > Bacillati > Bacillota > Bacilli > Caryophanales > Paenibacillaceae > Paenibacillus > Paenibacillus sp. J22P169. The sequence continues at coordinate 15,355 of NZ_JCAUAO010000013.1, forward strand.
AATTTTACTGAAATAAAATCCACTTTGAATCCACTCCAATTGGTGGGATCATCAATTATTTGTTCGATAAGTTTCTTTTGGCGCTCGCTAAAATCAGCTTCTTTGTTCTTAAGAAGAAATCTAATCTTCACTTTTTTTCTAGTTTTTCTGTCTTTTCTCGCCAGTCTATGTTCTTCCGTCGTAATAAATTCATATGTATCCCCTTGATATGACCAAGATTTTTCATAATCTATACCATTGTTAATAATGTCATAGATTTCTTCATTCGTATTATGTGGCACAAACCCCTTAAAATATTTGTAAACTCCTTGAAGACTTGAAAACTTTCCAACAGTCTCGCCATTTTTCTTAACTTCAATCGGAATACTCATGAGGTTTCTCCTTATTAACTCTTTTGATAATAAGTATACAGCTTCAACACTAAATAGTTGTGCTAAATTTAAAAATGCATTCCATAAATTGGATAGTACTTTCTTTGGCATTATTATCCATTAATGAGATTATTTGTGATATCATGGTGTTGAGAATATATTACTAACACCACGACGGAGGATATCAACTAGATGGATAAAATTAAAAGGTATATAAACTCGACTAAAGCGCAAGAAAAAAGAAAAAAACTTATGAATGAAGTACCGAATACTTTATGGCTTTATCAAAAGGAACAGCTTTACGTTGACTTCTATGGTGAATGCGCCTTAACAGGAAAGTACGATTATGTTGCTTTAGATCACTTTGTCCTTTTGGATTGGGGTTCAATTGTTCGTAAGTATGGTATTGGGGGGAACAACTTATGCAAACATGGTTACACTGCATCGATCAATCAATAGTTCAAAAGGTTCAATGAACCCGTTTATTTGGTTTGATAGATATGGTGAAAGACACAATGTTGAAATGAGAAGATGGAATGAAGTCGTCGAATATATTGTAAAGAAACATAGGATGACTTCGAATGAATATATAGATAGAGTAACGGTATGTTATAGCGAAGTACTAGCTAAGAAATGGATGGCAGATGTAAATGCTAGATTAGAAGAAGAAAACTTTAGCCATTTCTTTTACATTGAACGTGCATTAAGAATGAAGCTTAACATAAGTGTTATTGTAGAATCGTATGGGAGTTTAACATCAAAAGAGTATTTCTCCAATGAAAAAACGATCGATTTAATTAAACAGATTAAAGATGCGTATACTCAGAGATTGAACAAGACTAAATAAAATATCAGTTTTATTGAGAATCTGAAAGAGTGATTCATGACCATCAGTATCTTAAGGATGAGAGGATTGCAATATGGACGAACAAAGCATAAAAGAAAATGACAATCAAACCATATTCATAAACAGGATGAATTATATCGAGAGCATTATTAGTTCAACGGGTAAGATTGAAGCTAGGTTGGCTAATATTGAGAACAAGATTGCTTCAATTGAACAGTTGTTGATGGGTTACACGATGAAATCTCTGATCCATTGGAAGTTCAGATTAACGAGTATGACACACTGAAAAAAGGAGCGGTATTATGACTGCTAAAGACGATGAAAAAATCATAAGGGTGACAAAGGAATTCGACGATGCGCTCCCTCAAATATGGGAGCGGGCATTGGCAAATGAAGAGAAATTGAAAATAGATTATATGAAGAATTTACTGGCGAAACTTCTTAATGATGTACGGAGCAACATCTCTGAAACTGCATTTGAGACATGGTTTAGTGACATTATTATTTCTTTAGACACCAACAAGAGCGTCATCTTCGGAACTGATACTACTATCAAGAAGGACTGGCTCGAAGTACATTATTCCAAGATACTGAAAACAAATCTTTTTAATATTACAAACATTGATTTCGAGATTTCCTTTATCGTTAGGACTGATAACACAACAAAATAAGCTTAAATGTTTCGTGGAGGTGCTTTGTATGTTAAAGCGATAGTGTATGATAATTATGATAATGCTGTTTGGCAACATAGCTGTTGTTGTAGGGGTACTCACCTCATGGTTCTGTTATTTGGACTTTTCATATTACTTACTCCTCCGTTTTGAAAACAAAATAGCACGTAGAAATAAAGGCTAGATCGCCATTATCCCTACGTGCTTCGTAGTTTCCGTTCATATTATTATTTATTTATTTATTTATTTATTACAATATATACCATTTATTGATGATGGTCAAAACTTTATTTACTGAAACATACTCTCAACCTTTATCCTCTATTGGCATATTCCCTCTAACGAGTCAACTTAATTTAATTGCATCTATAATCCTTCGAAAAAATCCTTCTTTAGGTTTATTAATTTCATGATTTCTATCTTGCCTAATTGCAATTTCAAATTGATTTTTATCAAGTTGATCTGATGTTGCATATGGATTCACATAACTTCTACAATGACTAACGACAACACCATTTTTTAAAACTGTTCCATCATTTTTGATATAAACATTTTCCCAAAGTTTTCCCTTGGAGTCCCAATATAGATTATGATGTAACCCTTCTCTGGCGATTTTTTCATTATATTTTTTTCGGCTTTTCTTTTCATCTTCTGCATTCTTGTCTTTACATGGAATACAAATATCGGAATGCGATTCCTTATAATAATAATGACGTGCGTTAAATTCTCTATTATGCTTGCATTCTTGACAATATCCGCATTCTTGCCAATTTCCCTTTCCATATAAGCAATCGGATTTTAACTGCCTGTATATTTGATATGGTTGAAAATTGGAAGTTGGGTCATAAGGGAAAATCTCATCAATATATTCTCCATTAACATTTCCTGTTAAATAGTGTTCAATTCCCTTCTTATACCTCAATTTTATATGTCCGAAAAATCCTGATTCTTCACCTAATATTTCAATTGGAATACAAGCTTTACAAGTGTAAGCATATCCATCTTTAGAACTTGCATTTTTTTTAAATTCGCTGAATGGTTTAATTTGCAAACATACTTTGCATTGCTTCTCCATTATAGATAATTCTCTCCTTATCTTTGCTTGTACCATATCGAAACTCTTACTTCGGATATTTTTGATGGGGACAGAATTATTAACTTATAAGTCCAAAACACCCATTTTAATTAATCCTGAACACTTTCCAAAAATAACTTCTCCTTAAACCCTCCACGATCTGCCTTCTTAGCCAATCTTACCTTCTCAAATTCCTCAATGCTAACTTTCTTGCTCTCCAGTATTGCATAGACCACTTCAACAAGATCAGCTAATTCTTCAACTTGTTCTTCTGCATTTGCATTCGTATATTCAAGAAACTCCTCATGAAGCTTTTGATTTAGCATTGCCTTATATTCAACATCACTAAGCATTCTAACATTAGCTTTCTTGCCTTTCGCTTCGATGATTTGTGGTATCTTATCACGTACAAGTTTGTTATATAACTTCATTGTTAGGCAATCTCCTTTACCCATTAAAGATACTTAAAATTGCGCCACCATATTTCTCGACTTTCGCTTTCCCAAATCCCTTAACACACAGCAACTCTTCCTCTGTTATTGGATATTTCACTATTAATTCATCCATCTCAGCATTATTGAAAATGAAATAAGCTTTAACATTTTCATCTCTTGAGGTTTTCAGCCTATATGCAGTCAGTTCTTCACGAAGTAGCGATTCTTCTTTACTTTTGATTTTAACTTCTGTGATCTGATATTTTGCTTCAAAGTCCATATCAATTGGAGTATTAAGTTTAACCAATAACTCAGCTATTCCTTGCATATCTTTCTCTGCAAGATCGTATTGATTAGACTTATCATTCTGATACTTCTCCAAGGTTGCTTTTATTTGGTCATACTTAATAAGCGTTTTTTCGATCTCAGCAGGGCATTTGACTTTCTTAATGATCGTTTTGGGATTAGCCATGACCACTAGAGATAGGATAGGCATATTGTTGATTTTCAACTCTTTGGAGAGAACATGTTTAAGTATATCTACATGCCTTGTATTTTGTGTTACTGGGCTGTAGATGCCTTCTTTATAATCTTTGCCATACTTGTTTTTCATTGTTCTAACAAAGTTACCGTCTGAATCAATGGAGATATTGCCACTTAACTTCTTCGTTTCCAAAATACATGTAAACTTGTTGGAAATCACAACAAAATCGAGTTGAGCAACGTAATTACCATATTCGATACGCACATCATGAAGGCACAGGATCGGAAGAAATGAGTTTTTCAATTCGAAATAGACGTTATTTTCCCCGTCTATACCGTATTTGAGTAACTTGATATCACGTTCAATATTGTCTTTTTGCTCTCCATCGGCAACACTATTAGTAAGTTCAATTAGAGACATAAGTTGATGATTTTCTTTTGTGAAGTCTTTTACGAATGTTGGACTTTGAATTGTACGTTTCTGACCAAATAGTTTATTCAATAGTGACATAGTCTATCTCCTAACATTTGTAGGTTAGTGTTTGATTAGTAGGAGTTAATACCTTACTTCACAGTCAGATTATACCATGCACTTTCATTTTTGCACCCATTTCGATGCTAGCTTTACCCACTCTATAATCGTGTTTAAATACAAAAAACAGATGTAGTAATCACTCTCCCCCGCATCTGATTTTCCACATTTATTTAAACGGCTCTATTTCACTCCATATGCCCCTCCCGCTTTCAGGTGACATATATGTCTTACCCTGTTCCAAAACGAGCTTAGAGTGGATCTGAGAGCCCATTGTGAGATCACATGCTAATGTATCAGCAACATTAATGGCGTTAAGATTTGTCATGTTTTATTTTCAACCCATTTAACGGGCTATGTAATCGTCCAATCTGCAAAATATCCTCCTGCTCTAATCCCCTTAGATATTTGGAAGTAATTTGAGTATCAAAATGCCCCATAAGTCTGCTCAAGCTGTAAATGTCAATTCCATTTCTCAATTGCTTCTGTGCGAAATAATGGCGACAATCATGCGGAGAACATCTAACCTCTTTTCTTACACCAGCATTATTGCAATGTTCTTTTAGAATCTTGTTGATGCGGGAGCGGGATAATCCTACAGCCGATTGATCAAGGAAATAGTAATCTTCAATTTCATCCTGTAGTCTTTTTTTAAATCGCTCCCGTTTTAATTCTTCATACCTTCTCATGTACTTCCGCATGATATTGCTAATGTAAACCAGACGCTGTTTAGAGCCTTTCCCATGAATCAGAATGTGTCGCCTTGCTATATCATCATTTTTTATATAACAAAGCTCAGAAACCCTTATACCCGTGTCAAAAAGCATAATGAGTATGAGTTTGTCTCGGACATTTGAATACGTTTCTTCTTCTAGGTCATTTAGTATCCGCGACACTTCGTCATCATTGAATGTGACAATGACGGTCTTCTCTTCCTTGAGATTTTTAATCCTCCGCATAGGATTATCTTGTTCATCAATAAATTCTTCACACACCAAATACTGAAAGAACACCTTTAACGTAGCAATATTATTATTTATTGTACTGTTTACTTCACTTCCTACACGTTGGCGCTCTTGAATAAATTTTTTGATATGAAACTGTGTAACATCCTCTGTTTCGGCTACACCTAACACTTTTACTGTGAACTCTTCCCACCTATACAAACGGAACACGCAAAGATCAACATATCTCTTTTCCCTGCCTAGAATTTCTTGGTTTAGCTTGAAGTCCTCAATTAGTTCTTTTATTTTGGTCATAAAAAATACTCCCTTCTATTCGCTAAACAACGCAAATAAAAGAGAGTAATTTTTGCACTCTATTGTTGCAGGTGTACGTGGAATTTCAATGTAATAACTGCTCGAAAGCCTTATGTATCAAGGCTTCCAAGCGATTAATGACATTATTTTATCCCAATCTATTCCCACTCAATCGTAGCTGGCGGCTTGGAAGTGATATCGTATACGATACGATTCACGTTCTCAACCTCATTTACGATACGTACGGAAATCTTCTCAAGTACATCCCAAGGGATACGAGCCCAGTCGGCTGTCATACCGTCGATTGACGTAACTGCACGGATACCTACGGTATAGGAGTAAGTTCTAGCGTCGCCCATAACGCCTACGCTCTTCATGCCTGGAAGCGCCGTGAAGTACTGCCAGATCTCACGATCTAGGCCAGCTTTGGCGATTTCATCGCGCAGGATAGCGTCGGATTCACGAACAATTTTCAGCTTATCCTCGGTAACTTCACCTAGAACACGAATAGCTAGTCCCGGACCTGGGAATGGCTGTCTCCACACGATCGCGGACGGAAGGCCACACTCTTCGCCTACTTTACGCACTTCGTCTTTGAATAGTGTTTTCAATGGTTCGATGAGCTTGAACTTCATATCTTTCGGCAGGCCGCCAACGTTATGATGCGACTTGATCGTTTGCGCGGTAGCTGTACCACTTTCTACGATGTCCGTGTACAACGTGCCTTGCGCCAAGAAAGTAAAGTCATCAAACTTGCTTGATTCTTCTTCAAACACGCGAATGAATTCAGTGCCGATGATTTTGCGTTTTTGCTCCGGATCCGCTACACCAGCTAATTTGCCTAGGAACCGGTCTTTTGCATCGATTTTAACTACTTTCATATCGAATTTGCCAACAAACGTCTCCATAACGCTTTCGCCTTCACCTTGACGCAGCAATCCGTGGTCAATGAACATACACGTCAATTGTGCGCCGATTGCTTTATGAAGCAGGATCGCCACAACGGAAGAATCCACGCCGCCGCTAAGTGCGCAAAGCACTTTTTTATCGCCAACTTCTGCACGAAGTTCTTTAATCATATCTTCCACGAAGGATGACATTGTCCAATCGCCGACACAACCACATACTTCATAAATGAAGTTGTGAATCATTTCGTTTCCTTGGACTGAATGACGAACTTCAGGGTGGAACTGAACCGCATGAATGTTACGATCACGGTTGCTCATTGCAGCAATAGGAAGTGAATCCGTGCTTGCTTCAACAACAAAGCCATCAGGTAAAACGGAAACATGGTCACCGTGGCTCATCCATACCGTTTGTTTCGCCTCTAGACCTTTAACTAGCGGGCTTTGGTTCGAGAACTCTAGATCCGCTTTCCCATATTCACGTGTGTGTGCACGTTCAACTTTTCCGTTCAATTGGTGTGCAATTAACTGCATCCCATAGCAAATACCTAGAATCGGAATACCTAAATCGAAAATGCCAGCATCAACCGAAGGAGCTCCTTCGCCATATACGCTTGCAGGTCCGCCAGAGAATACGATCCCTTTAGGGTTAATCTCACGGATTTTATCAACCGTTGTATTGTGCGGCAGCAATTCGCTGTATACGCCCAAATCACGGATGCGTCTAGCAATCAGTTGGTTATATTGGCCTCCAAAATCTAAAACGACGATCAATTCACTCGGTTTACTCATTATCCGACCTCCTAGGTTCATAGCGGTTGAAGCTTCGGGAGAACCCTTGTCCATTTACCGCTATTTCTAGGTACTAATTTTAAACATTAGGCACCTAGGATGTAAAGGGGATTTAATGTGTCTTTTGAATGGCTTTCCAAATCGCTGTAATTTCCCGCTTCGAATAGGCGAATGCACGCGCTGGATCGTAGCGGACACTTTCATAGATTTGAGCGAAAGTCATCAGTGCCTGTTGTTGCCCTTGATGGCTCACCCGAAGATTCATGACATATTCGCGAACCGTTTGATTGGCTGGTTTGACACCATATTTGCGGAAAAGCTGTCTCCACAAACGATCCATATAAGGCGTCAACGGATGCTGCTGAGTCGTAGTTCCATTGTTGTAGCCGGGGAGCTCCACCGTTCTATGCAACAAATAGCCTTGACGTCGCAGTAAGAGAACCACACCAACAAGCAGACAGATGCTGCCGATCCCAACGAAAACAGCACTCTTATAAGCCTTTACCAATTGGATGAGATTATTCTTCGATGTGTGCAGCCACTCGCTCGACTTTGTAATGACGGAACTTGACATTGGTGTATTGGTGAGTGAAGCCGTCAACCCCAGTTGCTCCATAGTTTCACTAGTCATCATATCTCTCGGTTGATCCGCGGATATCCCTGAGAAACCAGGAGTTGGCTCGAATGGTACCCATCCCATGGATGGAAAATAGACCTCAACCCAGGAATGCGCATCTTGATTCCGAACGATAACCTCTTGCAGCCCGTTGTCATCGCTGGAGCCTGCTGATCCTGGAGCAAACCCCTTCACCCACCGGGCGGGTACACCAACTGAACGAAGCATGACAACCATGGCTGTGGAAAAATGATCGCAATATCCTGTCTTATCGACGAACAGGAAATGACTGACGAAATCTTCGCTGCGACTGGGATTGGTAGGTTTTTCGAGACTATACGGAAAGGTTTGACTCAAATACTGCTCAATAGCCACCGCTTTGGCATAAGGAGTCAACCGATTTTCGGTTACTTGCTCTGCGGTGCTCCGAACAGTCCGCGGCAGCGTAGCCGGCAATTGCAGGTATTCGCTAGTGATCGCTTCCGGATATGGCGCAATATCTGTGTTCAACAAATCTGGATTTTCCTTGATAGGTTGAACAGTTATTTTGTAATAAGATAGCGGGTCTGCGACCTCCGGTAAGGTCGTTAAGCCACTTACTTGTGACATTAAAAGACTATCGGATGAGATCGGCTTCCCTTTCTCACTCAGCAGCATATCAACGCTCCGCAGCTGCCCCCCTACGAACAATTGTTTACTTGGCGAGTTTCCATTCAACAAGATCTCCTGCTCCACAACAGGCAGCACTGACGAAGCCGGACTAAAGGCCACAAAGGGCTCTAACTTCTGAATAGGCTGTGTCCAGCCTTTGCCATCGTAGTAGCTTTTGGATTCGCCGCGCCAGTAGGTGAGTTCGGTGGTTTTGGCTGTAAATACTGGTGAAGTGTCCACTTGGAGTGGACCACCTAACGATGTGTCATTTTGACCATATCCAGATGTCGCTACGGTAGGGCTTACTCCCATATCTTCGTTATATAGCTCAAATAAACGATCATACCAATTCGTCCAACTGACCGGCTTCATCAAAGGTTCGGACTCCGTTTGTTTGGCTGATAACCAGCCGACCCCAGACAAGATCCCTACGACAATCACGCTGACGATCAACCATTGCATATAACTTCCTGAACGTGTAATCGCTACTCGATAGGTCTGTTCAATTCTCGAAAGATTGAGCAGCGCCATCAGGAGAAGCCCGTAGCCTAATGTGCGAATAATGCCTTGCACGGTATCCGCCCCTAACACGAGCTGGATACCTACGAGATAGATTAGCGTTGCCATTACAAACCAAAGACTATGCTGTCTCTGCAGCATAAGCGCCTGGACGACGGAGAGCAGCAGCGCCCAGCCCATTAAAAATAGGAGCGTACGCATCTCACCGCTGATGAGATCAAAATGAGCCTGTACGATGTACACAATATCTTGCACGAACGTCCTCACCAGTGAGATGATCCATCCTCCAGCAAGTAAGGAATCCCGGTAAAACATATAGCCAATAAAAATCACGACCATGCTGCACTTCGCCAGCCATCCCCATCCATAAGGTACCCTGAAGCAATCCAGTGCAAGGCAAAACCCAAATACAAAAAGGACCGGTCCAATTTGGATCGACTCATCGGCCATCCAAGCCAATGGTCGCAGCCATTCCGAGAGAAGTAGAAAGAGCAGCAGGGTGATGAGACTGTCTCGGAAGAGACTACTGTGTGTTGGCGGCAGGCTGTCTGCGCGGAAGATGAACTGGGATGGGTTGCGTGATGATGTGTCTGGGTGTGAAGGACTGGTGTGTAGATTGCTAGAGGGTGAAGTGTCTGAGTTCGAAGTGCTTGAGTGCGAAACACCCGAGTACGAAGTGCTTGAGTGCGAAACACCTGAGTACGAAGTGCCTGAGTGCGAAACACCTGAGTGCGAAGTGCTGGAGTGCGAACTTTTTAAAGGCGAAGTGCGAGAGCGCGCGTGTAGCCCGCGGCGTGGTTCAAGCGGTTGCATCCGCAACACCCCCTTGCTTCGGCCACAGGCTCTGCGGATGCGGCACTTCCGTGAAGCTGCAGCCTGTGGCCTGCAGCTGAGAAGCCCCCTCTCGCTCTGCGACCGAGAGGGAAGGCCGCGCGTGCACGTAGATCACGTGCACGGCTCGGCGCCTGGTGCGCGCATCTGCGATCGCGCGCACCAGCGCCACATCCAGCGTCGATGTGATGCACAGCATCGACGCATGCAGCGGCAAGTCTGCCGCCTCTTTCCTGACGAGGTCAGGAAAGGACAGGGCGGGCTTGCCGCCAACACTCGCGAGTACTTCGTACGCGAGCGTCAGGTCGGGGCGAATCGTCGGCGCGATTCGCCTTGCTTGAGAGGAGCTGCAGGCGAAGCCGCAGCTCTCTCGCCCGCCCGCGGCAGCTTCGAAGAAGCCAGCCGCGAGGGCGACGCCCTTCTCCAGCAGCGGCTGAGCCGCTTCTGCTGGGCCGGCCGCAGGCGCTACATCGAGCAGCAGCATCCACTTCGTGGAGGCGGCCTGCTCGGGGTCTTTGGTCATGAGACGGCCCAGACGAGCCGTCGATTTCCAGTGGATGCGGTGATACGGATCACCGCTGGTGTAATCGCGAACGGAGCTGATCAGCGGCGTTTCAGCCTTTGAACGAATGGATGTAGAACCTTCATCGGATTGAAACGTCATCCCGCTTCGTCCCAAGGCATCCGGCCGCGGATACACGACATACCGCTGCAAGTCTTCTCTATGTACTTTGCGCAGCGCGAAACCAAAAAGATCACCAGCCACAGCTTCAAGGTGAGCAAATCGATAGCTGCCTCGCATAAGATGGGTCATTTTATAAGAAAGCAACAGCGTCTTCTGAAACCAAGGGAACAGCAGCTTACTATACGTCAGCTTCCTCCCGCTTCCTTCATGGATCCAGGTCTCCTTCATGAGCAGCCATGGCATAGGTACCCACGATTGATGCTTGATTTCCAAGACAATCGTCACGTCTTCACCGGAGAGAAGTACATCGCCAGACAGGTGCCGACTCAAGTTCAAGCCTTTCAGTGCAAACACATAAAACAATCCAGCCTGTATCCAGATTAACGATAAACAAATGCCTAAATACCACGCGGCAAATCCGCCTTGGCGATAAGCCAAGAAGATCACCAACACACAACTTACGAGCAATAACGTCGTCTTCCCCCAGCTTTTCATAATGGCCCCCTACTTCGCTGTAACATAACGAAGAACTGGAGTTTGCATACCATCTAGTAAGCTTTTAAGAATCTGTTCTGCCGAACGCCCCATCATGCGAGCATCCGAAGTCAGAATAAGTCGGTGCGTCCAAACGGGTAAAACCAAATCCTTAATATCATCCGGAACAACAAAGCTTCTCCCTTTCACGTAAGCCGCCGTTTGTGCAGCACGCATCAAGGCATACGATGCCCTCGGACTTGCGCCTACATAAAAATCAGTATGGTCCCGCGTCGCTAAAGCTAAGCGAACGATGAAATCTTTTAACGTGTTATCCACATGGATCATGGACGCTTCTTTCTGCAATTGCACAAATTCGTCCTGCACGATAACAGGCTTCAGACTTTCCAGCGGATGGCGATCCTGCAAGCGATCCAACATCAGAATCTCTTGATCATGCGTTGGATAACCGAGCGAAAGCTTCATCATAAACCGATCCATCTGCGCCTCTGGCAGAGCATACGTCCCTTCATAATCCATCGGATTTTGGGTCGCGATGACGACAAAGGGCTTAGGCAACTCATAGCTCGTGCCGTCAATGGTCACGCGTTTCTCTTCCATCGCTTCGAGGAAAGCAGACTGAGTCTTCGGAGAAGTCCGATTACATTCATCAGCAAGTACGACCGATGTCATTAATGGCCCAGGACGAAACTCAAACTCATTGCTTTTTACATTAAAAACAGAAACACCTGTCACATCCGAAGGAAGCAGGTCTGGCGTACATTGGATTCTCTTAAACTCGCAACCGATCGTTTTGGCTAATGCGCGTGCTAGCATAGTTTTGCCTACACCAGGAACGTCTTCTAGCAGTAGATGACCGCCGCTTAACATCGCGATAAAAGCTCTCTCTATCGTCTCTCTTTTGCCAACTATCACTTTTTCTACGTTCATGATCATCCGTTCCACAAGAGGCTGCGGTTGATCGAATATTCGGGTTTTCGACGCCATAGACAAGAAGCCTCCTTAATAAGGGTATGCTTCTAGTTTTTCCAGCTCTCTACTCTTTTAGACATTAACCACCCATAGCAAATAGAGAGTTTTTGAGAATACTATTATTTTCTTTGAAAAAGTAGAGAGGTCGCAGCGCCATAGTGACTTGACGATTGTCACTTGCCATTACCGCATTCGTAATTCGGCCGCCTAATGCATCTATGGTTTTGCGCAGAGGAACGATAATTTGATTATTCTGCATATCCATATCCGCTAGCGAATAGGCAGCTGTTTGCGTACCTAAGGTGTACAAACGAATGCTTCTATTGACTAGATCATAATCCATATCATAGATGCCGTAATGCGCATTGGCTGTTTTCGTACTCGCCTGCCATTCGACCTTTCCGCCCATCTTCTCGATCAGATAACGCAGGGGCAGCTCTATTTGATTCGCACGCAGCTTATAAATGGAGGGCTCTATGCTAAACGTATTGCCTCCGAGCACATGAACCTGCAGAGGCAAGGCCGCTTGTTTGGCGAGTATACGCGCAGCCTCCTCCTCTTCTTCCTTCTTCGCTTTGGCTTTCGCTGCCGCTTCGGCCTCCAGCTTCTGAACGAGGCGCTTTTCCTCTGCCATCTTTGCAAGATTAGCAGGGCTCGGGTGAGCTACCGCATATTGCTGCGTTTGGTCTACCAGCGCTTGAAAATGCTGCAAGCTCATATTTCGCGACCATTTCGGTTTCGTGATGGCGAATTGTTTGGGCTTTACTTGATCAGTCAACGTGGCGAAAGCGTATCCTAACTTTTTATAATAACTAATAACTTGGGGTAATACGGCAACAGAAGATTCATGCCCCGTTCCATCATGGAAAAGAATGTTGATCTCACGATCAAGTGGTGAAGCCTTCACGGTTTGCCAAATTTCATTCACTGGCACATTGGCTCTCTTGGAGTCTCCGCTGTCGACATTCCAATCCTGCATGATATAACCTGCCTGTTCCATCAAATAAAAGTAGTAGGCATCAAAATTAGTAGCCGTACCTCCAGGTGCACGTACGAGTTGAGGCCTGATCCCCACAATATCTGAAATAGCGTCTTCACTGCGCACAATTTGATTCCAAAAGGTTTGAAAATCACTATAAAGCTCTTTATAAACATGATTATAGGTATGATTGCCAATGGCATGACCGTCTTTTACGATTCTTTTGAGTTCGTTAGGATGCGCTTTCGCTTGCTCGCCAAGTACGAAAAACGTCGCCTTAACATCTTCTTTATCTAAAATATCCAGCACCTGATTCGTCAGTTTGCTTGGACCATCATCAAATGTCAGATACACTGTCGGCTGCTCCGGTGTTACGTAGGTTCTTTCGCTCTTCAGTCGCTTCCCTGCTTGAAGCTGTTGAAACGCCTCTTGCACGGCTGGATCAACTTCATTCTCCGCAGCTTTGGCTGGCATCCAACCAACCAAGAGTGAAACTAGTAAAACAACAACCATCATGATTTGATTTCGCAGCCTTCTGTTGTTTGGAGCTTGTACCTGTAAGCGCATCCGATGATCCCTCCGCATGTTCTATCATTTTGACATCTGATAGATTATATGGGCGAAGGTATGAGAGTATGACACAAAATAAACGGCTACACCGTCCTCTTAGGACGTGTGCGTTTATAGAGAATATAGCCACCTTATAATGTGAAACATACATTCTATATTTGAAAAAAAACGATCCTTCTCAGCAATGAGAAGCATCGTTCATGAATGATTTGGCAGTTCGTTTAAGCTTCCTGAGGCAAGCTATGGCGCTCCTCTTTCGTGCCTATTTTAAACAGCGAGCGACTGCCGATCAGACCTGCAAAGCTCACGATCAGCAACAAGCCAAGCAGCAAAATCGCGGATCTCGCCCCCTGAAAGGAAACGATTTGCGTACAGACGGCGATGAGCAGAACGCGCATCCCCATACCTACGGTGTTAAAGAAGCTGTTCACACGGCCTATCAAATGATTCGGCACGATTTCCATTAAGATTGTATTCCTCGCTACGCGACTTCCTGCATTTCCCCAGCCGTTCAGCGTTTTAAATACTAGAAAGATAGAAACGATTGGAAACGAATAGAAGAACACGATTGATAGACTAAACATGACAAATGCGAGAATCGTTGTGGCATATGCCCCTAGACGCTTCATGATAAGCGGAATCGTTAAACCTGCCGCGATAGCCCCTATGGCAAATATCATATCTGCCGCTCCAAGCACATTGGCACCGCCATGAAGAACGCTTGTAATGTACACAGGGTACAAATAGTTCCCCACCATCACACATAGGAAAGGCATCAGCGCACACAGGAAAAATAAGACCAATAGCGGTCTCGTCCTCAAATACGTGTACCCTTCCTTAAAATTGGCCCACATGGAGACAGCGCCCGTGGCTGTGACAGACTTATTCTTGATATAAGGAATGAGCAGAAAAAGGCCAAAGCCTAAGAAATAGGTCATCGCATCCGCTAATAGGATCCATCCAAAATTGATATGGTCAATCAGCAGACTCGCCAAGCCCCCTGCGATCATGGAGGTCGATTGATTTTGCACCTCGAGGATCGCGTTCAATGTCTTGTACTGCTCCTTGGAGAAGATCTCCTGGGTAAACGCGAACTGCGTCGGAAAGTGGACATTATAGTAAAGAGAGCCACTGAAATAAATCACAATTAATTGCCATGTTTCAAAATGACCAGCTAGGATCCCCCATAACGCAAAAAGCAGAGTGACAGCACCGCCGACAATTTCGCTGCCCAGCAGCATTTTTTTCCGAGAAATGCGGTCAATATACGCGCCTATATGAGGCGATAGCAGGAACAGAATGAGGGTAGAAACGAGCGTTGCGTACCCGTATATCTCACTTCCTCCTGCCCGATTCACCAGTAACCATGGCACCCCGATCATCGTAATCCCAGAGCCGATCGAGGATAACATGTTTGCCATCATTAGAAACATCATTCTTCGGTCTTTGAGCATGAGCCACATGTTCTATTAACACCTCGATGAACGTATTTGAACTTACTTCATTTCCAGAACAGCATCTAACACAGATTGAACGTGATTTTTAATCTTCACTTTACTCCATTCCTTCACAATGTATCCTTTTTCATTGATAAGAAACGTCGATCGAATAATGCCCATATACTCGCGACCATACAGTTTTTTGAGCGCCCATACCCCATACTTCTCAGCTACTTTATGATTCGTGTCTGAAAGCAGGAGGAATGGAAGCTCGTACTTGGCAATAAATTTGTCGTGCGATTTCAGCTCGTCCGGGCTGATGCCAATCACTTCTACACCTAACTCGGCAAACTTTCCATTATAGTCTCTAAAGTCGCAGGATTGCTGTGTACAGGTTGGTGTATTGTCTTGCGGGTAAAAATAAACGACGACTTTGCGCCCTTTATAATCGGCTAAAGAAACTTTCTCTCCGTTAGAGGCAGGCAGCGAGAAGGCTGGTGCCTTACGCTTGGTTACTGCCGTTTCATTCACTTTTTTCAATTGCGGTTCTCTCCTCTTTCTTCACTTGCTAGCCAGCTATCAACTTCATCCATTATGCGACATTCCCAGGATGACATCAAACGAAAAAAAGCTGCTACGAATCGCAATGACTCATGAGCAGCTTTCTATATAAGAGGATAAGACCTCACGCTTCCGTTTACCTTGTTTCGAGGTGCTTCAATTTATCAGGATTCACGACGAGATAGAATGACTTGATCTGACCATCCTCCACTTGGAAGGTCATCACATTATTGGGTTGCTCGTTCACATAGGCTACGATCCCTATTTGTTCGTTCACTGTCGTTAACGTATAGCGATAACCCTCCGGTAATTTGCCCAAAATACCAGACAAGAACTTGGCAATTCGCTCTGCTCCTAAAATAGGGTGGATCGCTGCTTTCACCTTGCCTCCGCCATCGGAGTATAGAACCGCATCAGATTTCACGATGGTTAACAATTGACCGATATTGCCTGACATAAGCGCGTGTACGAATTGTTCCACGACCGCTGTCGTTTGTTTAAGATCCGGTGATTTAAGTGGTAACTTCGTTTCACTTTCCCGCTCCTCTGGCGGATGACTAATCGCGTTCTTGGCTCGACGGAAAATTTGACGGCAATTCGTGCTGCTTTTGCCCACAATCTCCGCGATTTCATCATATTCATACTGCAGGACCTCGCGAAGCAAGAAGACCGCCCGCTCTATCCAAGATAGCTGCTGCAGGAGCAAAAGGTACGCGGTGGACAGTGACTCTTTGTGTGTATACGCAAGATCAGGTGCAATCTGATGATCCGTACTAGGCGTCAACAGTGGCTCCGGCAACCAAGGCCCGACATAGACCTCTCGCTTTTTGCTAGCAGAGCGCAGGTTGTCGATGCAGCGGTTTGTGACGATTTTGCATAGATAAGCCTTGGGATTGTGAACGTGGTCCAGATTCGTCTCATTGGCATACAGAAATGCCTCCTGCACGACATCTTCCGCATCCATCACACTGCCCAGCATGCGATACGCAAGCGAGAACATCAATGGCTTATAGGACAGATAGATCTGCTCGGAAGCTTCTGCTCCTGTGATTTCCATCTTGCCACACCTCCCGATTTTTACTTTTATAGGATAATTCTAAGCGAACTGAGGCGTTTTTAAAATAGCGTGGGCTGCGCGTCTAGCACTTGCCGCCGAGGCATCGGCCAGCATTTCGCCATGGCTTACCCAGTCTCCAGCTACATAGAGACCGTGAATACCTTTGACAGCTGGGCCCGTTTGCAGATTGGATTTACCTACATGCAAGGTGTCGTGGACGACCGTCATGTTCGGCAGAAACTGTTTAGCTACGACTTCTTGTTCCCAACCCGGATGCAGGGTATTCATGGCAGCAGTAAGGGTTTCCTCATCATCCTTCGGGTTACTTTCCCCAGATCCGTTATATTTGACCATATGCACGACTAAGGTGCCGTCCTCACTAAGCTTGGCATTTAAGGTGTGATGCGAGAAAAAGATCGGTTGATCCAACGCGATAGCCACATCTCGACCTGGAACGGAGAGCCTATTCAAGCCTAAGTCAAGGCATGCAGCCTTCGAGGGGCGCGCTTCGTCCTTCCACTGCTTCAATATCGTGCGGTCTGCGTTTGGAACTAGCTTGTAGGTCTCCGATGGGGACGCGGTGCTGATGACATGCGATACTTCGACCATTTCTTCATCAACAAGTTTGAGGCCCAGCACCTGACCGTTCGCATGTACGATTTCTTTCACGTCGGAACCACTTATAATGTGGACACCTGCTTCAATCGCTTTCTCATGAAGCTGATCGACGATCGTTTGCCAGCCTCCGTGGATGTAAAGAACTCCTTTTAATGAGCGCTGAACCTGCCCTAGCACCGGACCAGCAAGCTGATGATCTGGATCATACGTGTAAGTTGCCGTTCGGCACAACGAGTAAAAAATATGACGAACCATCGGATCGGCAATTTCTTGCTCCGCCCACTGTCTCAACGGTGCGTTTCCAACCTTGCTCGCGTCCATTTTGGTTAGCCGTATGACGAGTCGCAGAAGTCCCAGCTTTCCGGACCACGAAAGCAGCTTCGATGTGAGCACGCTGAGCGGCGTTGCCGGCATCGGCACTACCCCGCGGTTCCACAAAGCATTGACTTTCGATGAAGGCGGGCCTCCTTCGATACGAACACCAAGCTCTTGCAGAATTCGAAAGGCATCTCCTGCACGGTATAAGGCATGCCCGCCAAGGTTGAAAAGCACACCATTTTTCTTATTCGTCATCGCTCTGCCGCCCATTCGCCCTGATCGTTCCAGCAGAACAACGGTTCTGCCCCCCTTCGCTACTTCAAGTGCGGCAATGAATCCAGCTAAGCCTCCACCAATGACGGCTGTGTCGTATTTTGTCATGTTCATCATCCTCCATTTCGCTTTACGTCTATAAGGCGAAATAGGTACGGGTTTTGTGACAAATACTACTCGGATTCTGAGCATGTGGTGGGCTGACTAGTCCACTTTGCAAAGGTTCAGACAAGGATTGAGGTGTCCGATGGGGACTTGTCTGAGTGTTTAGCTGTATAACATACAGTTAATTCCTGCGAATCGGACGTTCTTTCAGGAATAGCTGTAAAAACTACAGTTAATTGATTGGGATTTGGAAGAAACGGGGCAATCGTTGAAAAATAACTGTAGGAAATGCAGTTAACCCGTCCAAAACGTGAGATATCGCCCGAATAGATGTAGAAAATCCAGTTAGTTTGATAGGGTGCGGTTAACGGTTGGGTTGGGTTGGGTTGGGTTGGGTTGGGTTGGGTTGGGTTGGGTTGGGTTGGCTTGGGTTGGTTGGGTTGGGTTGGCTTGGGTTGGTTGGGTTGGGTCTGCATAAGGAGTCACCATCCAAAGACAAAAAAATAATCCACAGACGATTTTCTGTGGATATCTTAGTGTGTGGATATGTTAATACACGTTGAATAAGTTATACACAACAGGGACTTATGGCCCTGTGGACTTGTGGGTAACTCTGTGGATAGATGTGGATAACAAGCAAATGACGCTCTCTAGGAGAGCCGATCTCTGTTTACTTTTGTGAATTCCCACTACCAAAGTACTGCCTACTCGATGCCCCATCGCAGTTGTTGCTATTTCAACCCACTTCGCTCTAACGTAACGCCCTTCTCCAGACGCAAGGCTTCCCTCCAATAGTAACCTGCGATGGCAATGTCAAAGATACCTAAGCCCATCGGATTAAAATACACAGGCTCTCTTGCTTCCACACTAGCTAGTTGGTCGCGAAGCACCACATCGGCTAATGTGCGGACGCCCGCTTCCTGTAAGTTATACAGGAGATGCAGCTGCTCGATATCCGTCTGTTCACGGCACACCTCGCGCCAATCATCCACAATGATCGCTTTCACGCCCGCCACGCTTTCCGGTTTATAATCGCGCAGGGAGACATTGAGAAGGAGTGCACCTTTGGGTGGAACTTCATCAATATACCGCTCAGCAGAGACCGTGCAGGTCATGATCACATTAGCCTCACGGTAGTCCGCTCGCCAATCGTTTACAATCCGCGTCTTCTCTTGAATGTCAGCTGGAACCGTCGCAGGGTCAACCCCCTTGAGATCATAAATGCTGACATGGCTAATCAGATCTCCAAATAAAGCCACACACATAGCCAAATGCAGGCGTCCGATCGGCCCCCATCCTAGTAAGAGGATGCGTAGCTGTCTCGGCTTCCTGGCAGCGACATAGTGGTTCATCATCACACCGCTAACCGCTGCGGTTCGCAAACCATTCAACAGTCCACTGTGGATAAATGCCGTAGGCTCACCCGTCGAGGGATTATTCAAAATCAATGTATTGTGAGCTCTTGGCAGTCCCAATTGGATATTATTTGGAAAGCTCGCAATCCATTTGATACCCGACATCTCGATGTTACCGCCCACATAGGCAGGCATCGCAATAATACGGTTCCTCGGATCACGAAAACGTAAGTACGGCTTCAAAGGGTGTGCACAGTCCCCGCTATCTTGTATGGCAACGACATTTTGAATGATGTCGGTTAGCTTCTTCCAATCGATTCCGATTTCTCGGATATGGTCATCCTGTAAATACAACATCCGCTAGTCTCCCATGCTAGTTACTCGGTGTATACCCTATTTCTCGTCGAACCCATTCATCGTTATACACAGTACTCAAATACCGTTCACCACGGTCCGGCAAAATGGCTGCGCAAATGGCTCCTGCGGGAATGATTCCGCTCATTCGTTGTATCGCTGAAATAACGCCTCCGGAGGAAGCACCCGCTAGTACGGCTTCTTGCCGCACTAAAGCACGGCAGCCTTCCACACAATCTCTGTCCGAGACGTACATAACCCTGTCCGCAACATCATGCCGATGCAAGCCCGGTGTAATACCGGCACCTAATCCTGGGAACTTCCTCGAACCTTTTTCCCCGCCAAAAATAACGCTGCCTTCGGCATCCACTGCCACGATCTGTGTTGACCATCCACGACTGCGGATGTATTCCATACAGCCTCGAATCGTTCCACACGAGCTAACTCCGCAAAACAAATAATCCACCGCTCCTAGCTGCTCGCCAATTTCCCGCATCGTTGTCTCGCTATGAGCCAGCGCATTGTCCGGGCTTCCGTACTGGTTCGTCCAGTACGCATTAGGGATTTGACTCACTAGCTCAGCTACTCGCCGAATCCGAGCCGGCAGAAACTCGCCCGTCGCCTCATCCGGCACGGAAACGAGATCGATCTCCCCATGGAAGCTGCGGATGATTTGCAAATGCTGCTGCGTCGTGCGGGGATCAACAACACAGATGAAACGAAGCCCGAGATATCGGCAGAGCTGAGCCAGACTGATCGCCAGGTTGCCGGAGCTAGACTCCACGATGACACTCTCGCTCGTCACCTCACCTCGGCGTATCGCTTCCCGCAGCATAAACAAGGCAGGTCGATCCTTCGCGCTGCCGCCAGGGTTCATCCATTCCATTTTGCCATAAACCTCAAAGGGTTGATCCTTAAACAAACGTGATAGCCGAATAAGCGGCGTATGCCCGATCGCTTGGACAATACCTCCTTCAAGCTCCATTCGCTTCCCCTCCTTTACGTGTAAAAAATTTTCTTATTTTTCACGGAGGTGCGGTTCTGTGAATCCTCAAAGGTGCCCCCGATAACTTGAATGCCTTCCAACAGCTTTGCCTGAATCATCATGCCGATAGCTGGAATGCGGCTTTCCACATCTGCACGAATGCTGTCCAGAACGACTGGTGTTGCAAGTGCGCTGTAGACAAATACAGTTAATGCGTTACCGCTTACCTGTACACGAACGCTCGCTTCACGAAGAAGACGATAGACGACATCCTCTATGTCATAGATACTGATTTTCTCCCCGTGCTTCAGGTCAGGCCCGATGCGTTTCACGATGCTCTGAAAGCTCTGTGTAGGAACTCCATCGACATCTATAGCTCTCAAATCCCGTACAACATCGTAGGTGACGTACCGCAGCGCCGGGAACGAATCCCTTACGGTTGAGGTGAGGATCAATACTTGCTCTAACTCATCCGGCAGAGGCTCCATATCCGCATCTATCAGCTCCGCTTTGACACCCTCTGCAAGGATGCCCTCTGCAAATAAATATCTGCCGTATTTGTGTGAAAAGTAGGCTATGGTCCCAATCTCGATGGAGCCGTACGTATCGGTGATCTGCGTCTCGGCTATCCCCAGTCTTTCGGCTGTACGTTGTCTCCAACCTGGTGAAGCAATCTCCCCAACTAGAATGACATGCTGGATGCCATAGCTTGCAGGATCCTCCGACGCTTGCAAAATCCGATCCAAAATGGATGGCATTGTATACAGCACCTCGGGTCTAAAGCTTTGAAGCCGTTCAATATGCTGCTCAATTGGAAGCCGAAAGGATAACGACTCCACCTCCATACCGAGCTCGCGAAATACCTCCACTGCCGTTGCCTCCGCATGACCTGTACCCATATCCGCCATCGCAGTTCGATAACGGGTGCCTTCCAGAATGGTACGGAAAACGTCCAATTTGATTCGCAAATAAGCTTCTTCGTCTGATTGGGAGTAAAAAATAGTCTTTCGCCGCTTCGAGCTCGTGCCTGACGTCTGGTACGAATTCATATCCACTTCCTGTAAAAACGGGTTAGCCTCTGTGTAGTAAAACGATTCCAGCATTCCAGCTGACACTAGCGGTAGTGCAGTAAGCTCTTCCAACTCATCTTGATCTATTGAAGCTTCCTGCTCGAGTCCTGGCAGCAACCAGGGAAATTGCCGCTTCATCCTGTGTGTAACATCTTTCATGCGCATAGACGTGCGGCTCCTCCTCTCAGCTCTACTAACTGAAACATGCACCTCAAATCCACCTGACTACATATTCTATGCGCCCTTCCTGCCCATCGTTCTTTATTCCTAATTTCCAAAATCATTTTCCCTGTTCACCTGCCCCTCCTGTCGTTCATATCATAATGAAATAATGAAACGCCGTACTCGGTAGAAAGAGGATCGTCACCATGACAAGTTCACTGAAGGCTGTTTCAAGCAAATGGATTAAAACACGCGTCATACTTCGGAATGTAAAGCTGCGCCAGTATGTGCCGACTACGCATCCTTTTGATCGCAGCAGACTATCTGCCATGCTCGCCCAGCACGGTATGCTCTATGTTAAACCCGACATCGGTTCCCTCGGTATAGGAGTTATGCGCGTTGAGAAACGGGGAGGTATCTATCGCTATCAGAGCGGGGTGAACATCTACCGTTTTCCGACATTCGAGAAAATGTATCAGTCACTTCAACACCGCTGCGGCACCAAGCGTTATCTCATTCAGAAGGGAATCCATGTCCTCACTCACGAGGGCAATCCCTACGACTTCCGCGTCATGATTCAGCGCAGCCCTTCGGGGAAATGGGTATGTACAGGAACAGCTGCAAGGGTTGCTCATCCACAGAAGGCCGTAACCAATGGCAGTCAAGGCGGCACCATTTACAGTCCCTACGACCTCTTGGAACCCCAATTCGGCGTCGATGCAACGTCTATTCTTATGTTTAAAATGGAGAAAATAGCCTATTTGACCTCTCTTCAATTAGGTCGCGCATATCCAGGCATGAACGAGCTTGGCATCGACATCGCCGTCGATCATAAGCTCAAGCCATGGATCCTCGAGGTCAACACGCGGCCCGATCCCTGTCCCTTCACCAAGCTGGAGGACAAATCGATCATCCGTAAAATCATCCAGTTCGGCAGAGCTAATGGCCGGAAGTATGATCTAAGCTGCTCGAAAGCGAAGAGAGCGCCGATGCGGCGCTTTTCGACCGCTTCTATTGAGCAACCACTCCCGAGCGTAGAACCTTTTACCGAACCTCTTACAGAACCTCTTACAGAACCTCTTACGGAACCTCTTACGGAACATTTTTCAGAACCACCTTCTGAGAATGAATGATGTTTTTCAACGCTACAGCTTTCCTTCTGGCGGATCCCCGGACATCCTCACGCTGTAAGCGTGTTTTTCACCCTTACAGCTCCTAGAAGGGGGATTCTATACAAAAAAAGCCGTCCCGCAAGGTTATTCACCTTGTAGGACGGCCTTATGATTTGAGTTATGAACCTGCGCCGCGATAGCGCTTCACACCAATATTCCAAACCGTGATGCCTAGCACACTAAACGCGATACCAACCACAGGGGTTAGCAGGGCGAACCACTTCCAGTTCTCAGGATCAATGAAATACGCCGCTGGATAGAAGCCGACAAATGCAAACGGTAGAATCCACGTCAGAATACTTCGTAACAATTTATTATAAATCGTTGCTGGATAACGCCCATAGTTCTGAATGTTCCAGATCAACGGCAGGATACCCGTTGGTGCATCGGAGAAGAACGCTAACGAGGTCAAGGAAATATAGACCCCGGCATATATGAGGATCGAGCCCACCACCATGACGATGAAGATCAGCGGATCATGCCAGTGGAACGGCAGGTCGAGCTGTACCCAGGAGTAGATCATAACCACTAAACCCGCCAACGCACTGAACATGGAAGCTGGATCGAGATTCTCGAGCATAAGCTGCCAGAGATTGTAGGCCGGTCTCGTTAGGATACGATCCATTTCCCCTTTGACAATGTAGCGCTCGCTAAAACCCCATAGATTAAAAAAGGAAATAAATATGCCATATGGGATCATAAAATAACCGTAGATGAACAAAATTTGTTCTTGATTCCAGCCGCCAAGCGATTGTGTTTGCAGAAAAACGACAAGAATGAAGAATAGATTCAAGCCATTAAACAACAAGTCCGACAGCACTTCAATCCAAAAATCGGATCGGTAGGTGAGTCTTGTTTTCATGTAGTTTTTGAAATAGTCGAAAACGAGGGTGATATAGAACATGCGTTACCCTCCCTGTACGAATAGACGTGTTTTGGATTTAACCCACAGCACATAGATCGGAATAATAAGGAGCAGGAACCAGAGTACTTGTACGCCAAAGTTTTGGAGTATGGCATTACCCGTAATTTTCCCTGTAAACACTGCACTGGGTAAATAAGTGATCGCCTGAAAGGGCATCCACTCAAGAACGGACTTGGACCATCCCGGGAAGAAGGAAATCGGAATAATGAGCCCTGAGAACAGGTCAACCGCCACGCGTTTCATGCGCATAAGACCTTCGTTATTTTCAAGAAAAAAAGCAAACAAGCCCGTAATGATATTCAACTGCGTATTAATCAGAAAGCTGAAGAACAGCATCACTAAGTAGATGACCCACAAGCTTAGATCTGTTGGGAATTGAATCGGAAGCAGCAGCCAGATCAGGATCATACCAGGTGTCGTGAAGAGCAATAGACGGAAAACCCCTTCACCTAAGCCTTGCATCATTTTCACAAAGATATAATTGTAAGGCCGGATGAATTGAATGGCTACACTGCCATCCCGAATCTCACTCGCGATTTCACGATCTAAGTTATTAAAATAGAAAGCGCGGCCCATCCAGGAAATCGCCACATAGGTTGTCATTTGACCTAGGGTAAGTCCTCCGATGACTGCTTGGTCGCCATAAATCGCTTTATAGACAAAATAGTAGGAGCCAATATTAAGCGCATAGATCAGGATCCCGCTGTAGTAATTCACCCGATAAGCGAGCATCATGAGGAACCGCATGCGTATGACTTCTATATAAGCTCTATGCATGTGTCGTGACTCCCTCTGGCTGATCAATCTCCAAACGTTTTACTTCGGCCGAGCCTGATTTATAAATTTCACGAACGATATCATCCGTATTCGTTTCATTTATCTTGATGTCTTGAATTTGCAATACCCCAACGACGCGGCTTAATACGTCCGAGATATTCGCTCTTTCATAGGGAATGAACACTTTGGCGGAAAGCTCATTGTCTAGCTGCCAGGCTACATCCAAGCCAAGAGTCAACTCTTGAAGACGAGCTAACGTTGTTGGATGTTCGAACTGCAGCACGACCTCTTTGCCTTTGCCCCATCTCGCTTTCAATTCTTCCAGACCGCCATCATAAATAATTCGGCCGTCATCTAGCATAATAACACGGGAGCACAGCGCTTCGATGTCTTGCAGATCGTGCGTTGTGAGCAGGATTGTCGTCTCATATCGCTGATTGAGCGACTTCAGAAATTCGCGAATCTCTGTTTTCACAACAATGTCCAGACCGATGGTCGGTTCATCCAGAAATAAAATTTCGGGATTATGCAGCAAGGAAGCCGCTAATTCACAGCGCATCCGCTGACCCAAGCTGAGTTTACGGACAGGTCGTGATAAGAGATCCGACAGCTGCAAACGGTCAACAAGCTCGTCGAGACGTTTCTTATAATCAGCTTCGGAGACACGATACACCTTTTTCAACAGCTGGAACGACTCCACCACGCCAATGTCCCACCAGAGCTGGCTGCGCTGACCAAAAACAACACCGATCCCAGCAACGAATTTCTCACGCTCTTTAAAAGGTACGTAGCCATTCACTTTGATGTGGCCGGACGTTGGGACGAGGATACCCGTCAACATTTTGATTGTCGTTGATTTCCCAGCCCCATTTTCACCAATATATCCACAAATTTCACCTTTCGGAATTTGAAAGCTAATGTCCTTCACGGCTGTAATTTGCTTATACTCTCGTTTGAATAGATCTTGCACGGCACCCTTGAGACCACCGCGGCTTTGCTGAACTTGAAATTCTTTGCGCAGCATTTGAACATCTATGGCTAACATGCGTCTTCCCCCCTGACTTCGTCGTCTCGGTTACAGATTACGGCAACATTCGTCATAACTTGCTATCGAAGTTTCGTAGCATCTATAATATGGATCATAATGACGTTTCATACAACCGTACAACATGCTCATGATAACTCAATTCTGTAAGAAAAAAAAGTACAGATTAGCATGCATTGTATTTCCCCCTTAAATCACACGGAATTTTACCTTGGAGAGGAGCTTACATAGTATGAAAATCTTCAAACGGACCATGCTCCTGATCGTAATGCTTCTTATGGTGGTCGCTGGCTATTATACTTACGCCTTCTACAGCTTTGCTAATAATATCTCTCATAAATCAGATAGTAATGATGGGAAAGGTAGTGGAAGCACAAGCCTAATTCCGAACACCGTGAAGGAAAATGGAGATAAATACACACCGCCGAAATGGGAAAGTAAGCAGCGGGTGAATATTTTGCTGTTAGGCGGCGATTCTCGCGGCATGGTAAAGAATGAGTTACCAAGATCAGACAGTATTATGCTAGCCTCCATCGATCCTGTCACGAAGAAGGCTCATCTGTTCTCGATTCTGCGAGACACCTACGTGAAAATCCCAGGCGAAGGTGAAGACCGGATTAATACGGCAATTACGACAGGCGGTCCTAATTTGGCCATGAAAACCGTCAGCGATCTGCTTGGCATTCCGGTTCAATATTATGTGTACACAGATTTCAAAGGCTTCATCGCACTTATTGATGCTGTCGGCGGCATCGACATTGATGTCGAGAAAGATATGAAATACTCCGACTCTGAAGATGATCATGTCTATGATATTAATCTGAAAAAAGGACAACAGCATTTGGATGGCAAAACAGCCCTGCAATATGTTCGCTTCCGCCACGATGCGTTGTCCGACTTCTCCCGAACAGAGCGGCAAAGAAAGTTCCTGACTGCAGTTGCAGCTAAAATGCAATCCACTTCATCGCTGATCAAGCTGCCGCGCATTCTGAATGCAATCGATCCGTATATTGATACGAATCTTAGCGTAACGGACATGCTCAAGCTCGGAAGCCTTGGCTATGAAGCGAAAGCTGACGGTATCATCTCTTCGCAGCTCCCTCCTTCGGATCTGCTCATGGAGAAAACGATCCGCGGCGCTTCCGTAATTACAGCAGATAGGCTGAAGCTCCAGCAATATATCAAAAACCTTTTCGCTGGTACTGCGGATGCCGATACGGGACCAACCAAGCCTTCACCTTCGCCAACACCGAAGGTGGCAGGGAAAACCGTGAAATAGGCACAATAGGTTGAATATGAAGACTGATCGGATAATAAGAGTGGGTATCCACTCTTATTTTTCGTGTGAGGGGCTTAAAGGCGACGATTCGCAAGGTCCAAGGTAAGGCACAATCTGATAGGCTCCAAGCGCGACGGACGGACAACCTAACTATATCGAAGCAAAAAAAATGAGTATGACAGAATTGGAAATTTGTCATTTGTAAAACGTCATTACGTTAAACACTACTATAGATAAAAAGGAATGATTCGCTCATGGAACGCAAGCAATCCGAGCTTCTTTATCAAGAAGCACTGCAACACATCGTCGGCGGGGTCAACTCCCCTTCCCGCTCATTCAAAGCCGTTGGCGGCGGCGCGCCCGTCTTCATGAAGCGCGCGCAAGGCGCACACTTCTGGGACGTAGACGGGAATCGCTTCATTGACTACCTTGCCGCCTATGGTCCGATCATTACCGGTCACGCACATCCGCATGTGACCGAAGCAATTATCCGCGCCGCACAGAACGGCACGCTGTACGGCACCCCGACCGAACTCGAAATCGAGTTCGCCAAGATGCTGAAGTCGGCGATTCCCTCGCTCGACAAAGTGCGCTTCGTCAACTCCGGCACCGAGGCCGTGATGACGACGATTCGTGTGGCGCGCGCGTTCACGAAGCGCACCAAGATCATTAAGTTTGCCGGGTGCTACCACGGCCACTCGGATCTCGTGCTGGTGGCGGCCGGCTCCGGGCCGTCCACACTAGGCACGCCGGACAGCGCTGGCGTGCCGGCAAGCATTGCGCAAGAGGTCATCACCGTGCCGTTCAACGACATTCCGGCACTAGAGGCCGCGCTTGCGCGTTGGGGTGAAGACATTGCCGCGGTGATGGTCGAGCCCATCGTCGGCAACTTCGGCATGGTCATGCCCCATGCCGGTTACCTCGAGCAGCTCTGCGCAGCTGCTCGCAAGCACGGTGCCCTCGTCATCTACGACGAGGTCATCACGGCGTTCCGATTCCATTACGGATCGGCACAGACCTATGAAGACCTCCCTATTCTAGAGGGAGGCCCTACCGAGGCGGCGGCCCGCTTCGCCGCCGTCGAACCGGACCTGACGGCCCTCGGCAAAGTGATCGGCGGCGGGCTGCCGATCGGGGCCTACGGGGGCCGCAAGGAAGTGATGGAGCAGGTCGCTCCGCTCGGACCTGCTTATCAAGCCGGCACGATGGCGGGGAATCCCGCCTCCATCTCGGCGGGCATCGCCTGCTTGGAGGTGCTCCAGCAGGCTGGTGTTTACGCCAAGCTCGAGCAGCTTGGCACACGCCTTGCTAGCGGCATCTCGGAATCCGCCGCGCGCCATGGCATTGCCTTGACGCTGAACCGCATCGGCGGCGCCTTCTCTACCCATTTTTGTGATCATCCGATCACCAACTATGAGGAAGCGCAAGATACCGATGGCGAACGCTTTGCTGATTTCTTCCGCCTGATGCTGGAGCAAGGTATCAATCTCGCTCCTTCCAAATACGAAGCTTGGTTCATGACGATCGCCCATACCGATGAAGATATTGCCCAAACACTCGAAGCGGCAGATCGCGCTTTCAAAGTCATGTCAAAACGCTGATTGTCCCAAAAACGAACTATGATCCTATCTGGATTATAGTTCGTTCGTCTTTCTACACGTACTAGAGTCATATATATTATGGTTTTATTCACCAATATACAAAAAAGGTAACGCTTACATTCGTGATTTACGTCTGCAAGTATTGTCGGATGAAGTTTTTCATGCTATTCTAAGATTACTTTTACCCTTTTAGCGAAACGGCTTGAATACACAGTATTTTCCTAGAAAGTTAGGGCATGATTTACAAATACTACACGGATTTTTGTGTGCGATGCCTTACTTTCCTACGAGTCGATTTTTGCCGTATTTCAAGAGATTTATCTCCTGTAAATCGGCATGATATTCAGTTATATTGCATTTTTATACACATTCATGCATATTTCGGATTTAAGCATATTGTGGCTTTTCTCCCTAAAATGTGAGAGCTGGCAGGCTCATCAGCGCCAGAATGCAAGAAGCGTAAGCAAGAGGAGTTTAATTATGTATGGGAGGTGACGGTCAGGCGACTGACCAGAGCAATGAATGAAATTATGCGTAATGAAGGCCGTTTTCAAGATCTACTAGGAACCGAACACGACAGCTGCGGTATTATTTGTATTATTGAAAAAAATGGTCACCCTTCCCGTGATAACATCCAAAAAACGATTGATGCCCTTGTTAAAATGGAACATCGTTCAGGATTTATCAATGGTGAAGGCGATGGTTGCGGTATTTTAACAGACATTCCACGTACTCTCTGGGAAAAGAAATTAACAGATGCGGGTCTGGACGGCAAACTTGCTTTTGACAACCGTTTTTCTGTTGGACATATCTTTGTTCCACGTAAGTTGGATTTGACCGTTGCTGAGATTCAAAACGGCATTCGTGAGCTTTTTGCCTCCCATGATGTATCCATTATTCTTGAGCAAGAAAACCTTGTTGACAGCGGTTCGCTTGGTGCCAACGGTTTGCTCGATGAGCCTACGTTCTGGCAAATTGCAGCGATTAGCAATAAGACAGAAGGTCAAGTTGCCGATCACCTTTATGAGCTGCATATTGCGATTGAAGATCGTTACAACGTTCATGTTGCGACACTTAGCAATGTGACATCTGCCTACAAAGTACTAGGTGCAGCAAGCATCCTTCCTAAATATTTTAACGACTTGCGTGATCCTTTGTTTGCGTCCCAAGTAACCATCGGTCACAACCGTTATTCAACGAACACATTGTCCAGCTTCTTCCGCGTTCAACCGTTCTCCCTTCTTGGACACAACGGTGAAATTAACACGGTGAAGAAACTTCGTCTTGAAGCTGACATGGTTGGCGTTCCACTTGTTAGCGGTGGGTCTGACTCCCAAGACATGAACAGAACGATCGAAACGTTCATTCACCGTTTTGGATTGTCCCTTTTCGAAGCCATGGAAATGGTGTTCCCTCCTATTATTAATGAAATGAAACAATTCCGTCCCGAGCTTCAAGATCTATATGTTTACTACCGTCAAGTATGGGGCCACTTTGCACAAGGTCCAGCAGGGATCGTTTCCCGTTACGGTAATGAGTGTATTTTCAGCGTAGATGCGCTGGGTCTTCGTCCCGTCTGGATGGTTGAAAGTGAAACGTCCCTGTACTTCTCATCCGAGCAAGGTGTTATTACGGTTGGCGAAATGGTTGCTGATCCGAAGCCAATCGCTCCAGGTGAAAAAGTCGGTGTTGTTCTAACACCAGGCGAACATATTCAAGTTATTCCTTACCATGAAGTTCAATCCTTGGTGTATGAGCGTGTAAGCAAGCGTGTGAATTTTGGCGGTCTCCGCTCTTATTTGAACCCTGCCCCAACGAATACAGAAGCTGAGCTTAATGAGAATATTGTTACAACAGATCAAGTTTACAGTGCATTTGGTTGGGACCGTGACGGCATTTCACACATTGAATCCATGTCCGAGACTGGCGCTGAGCCAATTCGTTCATTGGGTCATGATTCCCCTCACGCAGCGCTTGCATGGGAACGCCAGAACGTGCCTGACTTCATTAAAGAAAGTGTTGCCGTTGTAACCAACCCTGCCATTGACCGTGACCGTGAAATGGAGCATTTCTCCACGCGTGTTATCGCTGGTGCTCGTCTTCCGGTATTCGCACAGGTGGATAACAACCTTCGTCTTGAGCTTCTTGCTCCGCTTGTTCTTGAAGGAACGAACGGTGTAGGCAGCGAAGAGCACTTGTTACAGCCATCTTTCGAGCAATTATTGGCTCAATTCCGCGCACAAGGTGATAACAAAGTTGCTGTTCTATCCACAACATTCGCTAGAGGAACTTCTCTGAAGGATGGCTTGAACAAACTTGCAGCTGATGCAATCTCCGCAGCACGTGATGGCGCTGTTCTACTCGTCTTGGACGATGCAGAAGCTCACCAAAACGACCGCTTGTGGTTAGATCCGCACCTCGTAGTTTCCAAAATCGATATCGCACTTCGTGCGGAGAAACTCGGTTTCGGTGACAACCTGCGCCGCCATGTTACACTAATCCTTCGTTCAGCTGCTATTCGCAGTCTGCATGATATTGCTGTAGCTTGTGGTCTTGGTGCAGATGTGATTTCGCCTTACTTGTTGTTCTCCACGGCTTCTGACAAAGAAGGCAATGCAGCAGCAGCACGTAAAGTATATGCGGCACTAACGAAAGGACTTGAAAAAGTCATTTCTACGATCGGTACGCATGAACTACGTGGTTACACACGTTTCTTCTCCTCCATTGGCTTCCATCCGGAAGTATCCGAGGTGCTGGATATCGTGAACTACCTGGGTAGTGAAAAAGCAGGAACTGGCTTTGCACAGTTTGAAACTCAAGCTGAAGCACGTTATGAAGATTTCACGAATCCGAAAGCGAAAGCAGCGAAAAACTTCCGTTTCTTCCAACGTATGTGGAAAGCCCTAGGCGATGCTGCATCAGGAGCTGCTCCTTACAGCGACTACCGCGACAAACTGCGTGAAGAAGAGAAGAAGAATCCGATTTCCATTCGTCATATTGCGGGCTTCAAAGCGATTAGCGATGGCCGTCAGCCACTCGATCCGTCGCAAGTTGATATTTCCATTGGCGGACATTCCTTGCCGATGTTGATTTCTTCTATGTCCTTCGGTTCACAAAATGAAACAGCTTTCCGTGCCTATGCTGAAGCCGGCGAACGTCTGAACATGGTTACCATGAACGGCGAGGGCGGAGAGATTAAAGATATGCTTGGCCGTTACAAAAAAACGCGCGGAGCGCAAGTCGCTTCCGGACGTTTCGGTGTCAACATTGAGCTTGCTAACGCCGTAGCTTTCCTTGAGATCAAAATCGGTCAAGGGGCAAAGCCAGGTGAAGGCGGTCACTTACCAGGCTCCAAAGTAACAGCAAAAATCGCTGAAGCACGTAACGCTACTATCGGTTCAGACTTGATCTCGCCATCCAACAACCACGATATCTACTCCATCGAGGACTTGGCGCAAATCATTTCCGAGCTTAAAGAAGGAAGCGGACGTAAAGCCAAAATCATCGTAAAAATCCCAGTTGTTCCTGGTATCGGTACGATTGCCGTTGGTGTTGCTAAAGCTGGCGCTGACGTCATTACCCTTTCCGGTTTCGACGGCGGTACAGGTGCGGCTCGTATTCACTCCTTGACGCACGTTGGTCTTCCTACGGAGATTGGTACGAAGCTTGCTCACGTTGCTTTAATTGAAGCTGGTCTTCGTCACCGCGTTGAGCTATGGTCCGATGGTGGTCTGAAATCAGGCGCTGACGTTGTTAAAATGGTTATGCTCGGTGCAAACCGTGCAGGCTTCGGTAGTATCGCAATGCAATCTATCGGTTGTACAACATGTCGCGGTTGTCACTTGGACACTTGTCACGTTGGTATCGCAACACAAATCGATTCCATGGAAGAAGCCGAAGAAAAAGGTCTTCGCCGTTTCGTACCTCGTCAATTCGATCTAGCTGTAGACAGCTTGGTTCGTTTGTTCGGTTCGATGGGTGAAGAAGTACGTGAAGTCGTTGCTTCCCTTGGTTTCTCAAGCTTACAAGAACTCGTTGGCCGTTCCGATCTATTGGAACAAATCAGCCACGTTGAACGTATTGATCTGTCCGACATTCTTCGTCCAGCTCCACTTCAGTTCATCTCTGAAGAGACAAGAGCGGCTGAAGAAGCAGCGGTTTCGTCCGATATCCGTATCGCGGCTGGTGCAGAAGGTTTGGAATTCTTCCCAGAGTCCGTATCGTTCGATGCTCCTGTCGTACGTAACTGGTCCAAAGTGGATGCCGAGTCCCGTATCCTTGGAACTCGTTACTCCAGCCATCGTGTAAGAGACCGTTTCAACGGCAGCTACGATGAGCTTCCAGCTGTTGCGCTTAACCTTGTTGACGGTTCCGTTCCTGGTAACGGTCTTGCCGCATTCAACGCACGTGGTGTTAACATCACTGTTCACGGCGGTGCTGAAGATGGTCTTGGTAAAATGGCTTTCGGTGGTAAAGTTGCCATCGTCAAATCACTTGGCCAAAACAATACCTTCATCAACGGTAGCGTTGGTAAATCATTCGGTTACGGCGCACAAAAAGGTTTGTTCTTGATTCAAGGCAGTGCAGATACACGTGCATGTATCCGTTTCTCCGGTGCTGACGTTGTCTTCGGCGGCGAAATCACGACACCTTTGCAAGATGAGCTTGGCGGTTTAGCTGCTCGTGCGAACCTTAAAGGCTTCGCGTTCGAGTACATGACAAACGGCCGTGCCGTTGTTATGGGCGATCCAGGTCCATGGATCTGTGCAGGTATGACTGGTGGGGTTATCTACCAACGTCTTGTTCCAGAAATGGGTCTTGATCAAGCAGCGATCGAACGTCGTATTGCTAAAGGCGCTAAAGTTAAACTTGAGCCTATCGGCCTTCAAAGTAAAAAAGATCT
Organism: Paenibacillus sp. J22P169; assembly: GCF_059691995.1. NCBI lineage: Bacteria > Bacillati > Bacillota > Bacilli > Caryophanales > Paenibacillaceae > Paenibacillus > Paenibacillus sp. J22P169. The sequence goes on from NZ_JCAUAO010000013.1 coordinate 49,041, forward strand.
TACCGAATTGCTCACAGCTTATCACGCTGAGCTTGCGAACTCCGGTCAATCCGAAGCCGCAGCGAAAATCGAAGCTTTGCTGGGCAATCTTGAAGCTAACTTCATCCGTATCTCCCCGGTCAACATGCAAGCCGACCAATCCGTTGCTACGGAATAGCATAATTGTAAAAAACTCCATCAGACCCTCATCGGTCCGGTGGAGTTTTTTTTCGTAAAGAGATGTTTCTGCTTTGCATAAAATAACCTCATCTATCACAATTTATTAGTGCAACACCATCCGCATGCCAGAGGAGGTTTTTAGCGATGAGCCACTCAAAACGCCGCGAAGAAGCTGCATGGAAGGGTCGTAAACAAGCTCAACATCCACCACATGGTAAGGTGAAAGCCCTGGCGGAATTCGCCAGCGAGTATGATGCGGGAAGTAAGAAGTAAATAAGTTCCCCCCTCTCCTCCCACACGTTAAAGAGGGACCAACACAAAGCAACCCGTTCGACCTGTTTCTAAGGAAACAAGGTCATCGGGTTCTTTGTGTATTTATATGAACTGTGCACTATCCTTTTCACTTAGGACGTTCAACAACTTTTGAAGCCTGAGCCATGGGGATAGTCTTTATAGAGCCGCGCAGTCTTAAGAGCAGACTCTAGCAGCCATTCTTCTCGCGAATTCGCTTAATCGCGCGTACGTGATGGTTCGCATGTCCAGCCATCATTTTTAACAATTGGGCAACGGTCTCTTCCCGATTCGTCGTTCGTATGGTTCGCTCCAGCGCATCTGGCAGATGGTTACACAAGCCGAGGATATGCCTTCTAGCCGCTAGGAATAGTTGTACTTCGCTCTCAATCGGTCTATCTGCATAGGCCAGTCCCTTCTGCCAATCATCTGGTTGGAAAGAATTGCCTTGGTACATCCGACCTGGCTCGGCCAAGGCAAATTTCACTTTGTGCATAGCGACTAGCTCCAGATCGATAAGGTGCAGCACGTGCTCGCGTATGGACCATTTCCCAGGCACTTCCCTTAAGCTGAGTTGAGCATCGAACAAGCCTTCTATGGCATTCTCCAGCTCGGCGGCTCCCGTCTCGTACATCCGCATAATGTCATTGTCAGACAGAAACAGTTCTTCCCAATACACCAAGATGTACCCATCTATCGTGGGCACATGCAGTTCACGAATGTGTCCCGATTCTTCCGTGCTCTTCATCGCGACAGTGCAGCCAATTGAGCGTAAACTCAACTCCATCTCCGCCACAGAGGCAACGCCAACGTACACAAGACTCCCTAGTTGCGGGGTGGTATGATTCGGCTGCAGCCAACGCTCCATGTAGGACTTTAACTGGTCTTGGTCTTCTCCCCCCGCACATATCACTGCCTGATCCTCTGTCCCGCCAATGTGCAGCAATGCTGCTTCACTCTCTTCGGCGAGCTCTATCACTTCCCAGCCCAGCTGGTTCTTATGAAAAGCTAATGAAGCTGCCAAGTTGTCCACGCTCAGCAAAAGAAGTCTAGCCCGTCCTCGATACATGGTGTCTCCTCCAGTTCCTTCCGAACAAAAAAATACGCTCCGTCCTAAATTCGACGGAGCGTACGTACTTACCTACTTCTTGGCCGCTTGGTAGGCCTCGATATATTGCGCAGCCCTCTTTGCAACAAGGCTGTAGTTTCCTGTTTTGACCGCTTCGCTGGTCAAATCGGAGCCGATGCCGACGGCAACTGCGCCGGCCTGGATCCACTCGCCGAGGTTGCTCAGCGAAACCCCGCCAGTAGGCATAATGTTCGCCTGTGGCAGCGGACCTTTAATGGCCTTAATCATCGCCGGGGAGTACAGATTACCCGGGAAGAGCTTTACAATATCCACGCCGAGCTCCAAGGCGGTTTGGATATCAGCAATCGTCATGCACCCTGGCATGATCGGCACACGATACCGGTTACACAGTGTAACCGTGTTAGGGTTCAAGGATGGGCCGACAACGAATTCGGCCCCGCTTAGGATCGCGGCACGCGCCGTTTCGGGGTCAAGGGCTGTGCCCACCCCGATGATCGCGTACTTGGACGCGTCCTTCGCTGTGCTCGAGTAGCGCTTCGCAAGCTCCTCGATTGCGCGCAGCGCGAAAGGCACGGTCATCGTGACTTCGATGACTTTAATACCTCCGGCGATAGCTTGATCCGCCATTTCGACGACTTCTTCTGGTGTATCCCCGCGTAGGACGGCAACGACACCCTCATTTGTAATTTGCTGAAGTAATTGAAGTTTCTTCACAATCATCTTCCCTTCTATGTGTAAGCCAGTATTTGTTATTTTTTTACATCCCTAGGTACTATTAACGTTCTATATGTTTAATGTTGTTAAGTACCGCTTCCACTTGCTCCCACGTTGGAGCGCCTTCCCAGTCGCCTTCCGTCTGCACGATCATGGAGCCCACCAAATTCCCGATGCGAACGGCCTCAGGGTACTCATACGACTTCAGCACGCCAACCAAAAAGCCCGCGCAAAACCCATCGCCCGCCCCCACGGTATCAATGACATGCTCCGCTTTGAAGTAAGGCACCGTCGTAATAGAATCGGCTGTCACAACATACGTCACATCTTCTCCACCTTTGACGATGGATACGGCCGACAATTCGCGCAGCTTGCTAACAATGACATCCCAGTCTTCTGTTTGGTACAGCAGCTTCAGCTCATCCAAGCCTGGCAGGAAAATATCAGACAGCTTCGCAAGCTCAAGCAGCACAGGCCGTGCCCCTTCGATGTTCCATAGCTTCAAGCGTAAATTCGGATCAAAGCTCACCTTTACGCCATGCTTGCGTGCTAAGCGAACAGCTTCAAAAGCTGCCTCCCTGCACGACTCACTGAGCGCCGGTGTGATACCGGTAATATGCAATATTTTAGCCCCAGCAATGTACGCCTCATCCAAATGTTTCGGGCTCATCTGACTTGCTGCCGAGTTTTTGCGATAGTAGTAAACGGACGTTTTGCCCATTAGCACTTCACGCATCATGAGACCTGTCGGCGCTTCTGCAGTCAACTCCGCGCGAGAAACATCGACGCCTTCACCACGGATTTTTTTGAAAATCATACGACCCAGGGGGTCCTTGCCTAGCCTGCCGAACCAGCCTACGCTGCCGCCAAGACGTGAAATGCCGATCGCCACATTACTCTCCGCACCTCCAAACAGGCTGTGTAACTCAGAAGAGTACTCCAAGCCCTTGCCGCCTGAAGGCATGAGCAACGCCATTGTTTCTCCAAACGTAATAATATCTGGTCCTGATCCTGTATTAACCGACATAGAAGCACTCCATCCATTCCGATCACGACTCGCGTGTCCCGTTAATTGAAACGTTTAAATAAATGAGATATCTCATATTATAGTGGATTTGCACGGATTTCACCAGACTTTTACGAAGGCCCTTACGGTTTCCAAATAGAGGAAAAAACCTCTTGCATAATCATTCCTTAAGGAACAACCATGCAAGAGGTTGGTTTTTCACTCTATAACCCTGTCGCCTCGGCCACTGCCAGTTCGCGCTGAAACTCTTCATGAATGCGTCCATTCGTTGCCATCACATTACGAACACCCAGATGATAAGGCTTACCTTCGGTATCCGTCACACGGCCGCCTGACTCTTGAATGAGCAAAGCACCCGCAGCAATATCCCAGGCATTGAGGCCGATTTCCCAAAAGCCGCTAAGACGTCCAGCAGCCACATAAGCCAAATGCAGCGCAGCTGAGCCTGCGACTCGGATGTTACGAACCTTAGGCGACAGCGCCTGAACACCTTTCAGGTTAATTGGCAGCGCCCCATCACGATCAGCCGGGAATCCAGTAGCGATTAAGCTGGTTAGCAGTGTCTCATCTTCGGAGACCTCTGTCTTTTTGCCGTGCATGTAAGCGCCTTTCCCCTTCTCAGCAACAAACAGCTCGTCGCGTGATGGGTCGTATACGACACCTACGATGACTTCACCTTTATGCGCCAATGCAATCGATACGGAGAAGAAAGGAAAACCATGAACGAAGTTCGTCGTGCCATCAATCGGATCTACGATCCAAAGGTACTCTTCGTCGCTCATCTCTTGCAGCGCTTTGGCCGATGCCTCCGGTCCTGGCTCAACCCCTTCTTCCCCAAGGATGGAATGATTCGGGAAGTGCGTCATAATCAGATTGCGAATCAGCTTCTCAGATCCTTTATCGACCTCTGTCACCAAGTCTTGAGCAGAGTGCTTTGTCCCTACATGATTGATGTCCCCGAGCTTGGTCTTGATCCATTGTCCTGCTTTGGCTGCCGTATTAATGGCTACTGCTGTAAAACTTTTGCTCCCAACAACGAAGGTTTCCGTCTCACCTTGTACCATATATATCAACTCTTTCTTTTCATTAATTTAGATAATACGTTAAGTATAGTAAATTATACGTTTCTAATACTAGTGCGTTTCATCCTAAATTATTCGTACATTTTCACATTGGCCGCGGAAAAAAGCGAAAAAAACCGTATCGGCACCAAGGCCGTACGGATTTCTTTCTTTTTCTATCTATGAAAATAGGGTCTTCACTTAAATACCAACGATGTGGTACCCGCCGTCTACATAAATAACTTCGCCCGTGATACCGCGGGACAAGTTGCTCATTAGGAACATAGCCGTGTCGCCAACTTCAGCTGTATCTGTTGTTTTACGAAGCGGAGCTTTCTCTTCAACTTGACGCAGGATGGAATTGAAATCCTTGATCCCTTTTGCCGCCAAAGTACGGATTGGACCCGCTGAAATACCGTTTACACGAATGCCGTATTGGCCAAGATCTGCCGCCAAGTAACGTACGCTAGCTTCAAGTGCTGCTTTGGCAACACCCATAACGTTGTAGTTCTTCATAGCGCGCTCTGCGCCAAGGTACGTCATGGTCATAATGCTTCCACCTTCTGTCATCAGCGGGTAGATGCGTTTGGAGACTGCAACGAGGGAGTATGCACTGATGTCATGCGCAAGCGCAAAACCATCACGTGAAGTATCTACGAACAATCCGTCAAGCTCTTCTGTTTTAGCAAAAGCAATACTATGTACAAGACCGTGCACAACACCGAACTTCTCTTTGAGCGCAGATGCCAATGTATCGATCTCTGCATCTACAGTTACGTTACAAGGCATCAAAGTTGAGCCTGGAATCGTATCAGCTAGCTTGCGCACGCGTTCTTCAACACGCTCATTTTCGTACGTGAACACCAGATTAGCGCCTTGTGCAGCTAAAGATTGTGCAATGGCCCAAGCGATACTGCGGTCATTGGCAACACCCATTACAAGTATATTTTTTCCGTTTAATAATTGACTCATGGTTCGTAGAAGCCCCTCTCACAATGGGATGGTTAGTCGTTCATTCTCCAAAGTACCCCATTTTGTCCAACAATTCAAGAAAAATATGGGATTAGAGCTGCAACGAGGCTTCATCGAGTGCTGTGACGCCTTCTTGTCCCTTAAGGTCCTCCATAAGTTTGAAAAGGGCGCTATCCTTCATCTTGGCTTCGATCATGATATCCAGCTTCGGTGTGATCGGAGCTATCGCTTTGAGAAACGTAAATAAAGGTTCTACCTCCACGTAATCGGCGTGGCTTCTTGGCTCCGTTTCACCCTTTGGGCTGGAAACATGGATTTTCGGAGGGAGAGAAGCTGATGCCTCATCCAGATGCAAGCGTGCGCGCTTCAGCCAGGTCTCCTGAATGCGTGGCCATAGCTCGACGGCGTCTTCGCCATTGTTGTTGACCGCATGATGATGTACATCCAGTACCATAGGAGCACCGACCTCCTCGGCAATCTCAAGCGTTTCTAGCGCATTGAAGGTTTTGTCATCATTTTCGAGTGTGATTCGGTGTTGAACTGGCTGGCGCAGCGCGCTGAAATTCTGAACAAATCGCTTCGCTGCCTTCGTTTTATCCCCATAGGAGCCTCCAACATGGATGTTGCACATGGCTTCCATGCCAAGACCCATGGCGTTCAGCATGGCGGAATGTCGCTCCAAATCCTGAACAGACTTCTCTAAAACGTCCTTCCGTGGCGTGCTAAGCACGGTGAAGTGATCGGGATGGAAGCTGACGCGCATGTTATTCTGCTTCGCATAGCTGCCAAGCTCCTCAAACTCCGCAGATAAGGATGGGATCGGATCCCAGTCACCTAGCATTTCATGGCCAATCAGCGGGATAAACCGAGAAGAAAACCGAAACACCATGATGTCATGAGCACGATTATGTTTGAGCAAGCGGAGCGTATTATGTAAATTTTCAGCGCCAATTCGCTCTAACTTACGGATGGCGGCCTCTCGATCAAGCAACTTGTTGAAGTTTGTTGCCGTCATCGTCTTGGACGGGGAAGCATTCTTTACCACAGTGGACATGGCTACATATCCTAGGCGAATAAGCATGTTCGGTTAACCTCCAGATTCGATTTCAAATGGAATGTACGGCTACTACTTGGTGCTGGGTGCTGCTGAAAAACCCGGATTTTCTCATAATTAGATTACCCTAGCGAATAGGTGCACATACAAACAGACCCTTCGACGTTCAAACGTCAGAAGGGGCTGAAATTAAATACGAACATTAATCGGATCGCCATCGCGCCATCGTACAACAGAACTTTCTAGTAGGATAAGCTAGTATATGAAGCTAGCACTCTGCTCGAAAGGGACAAAAGATAGCGTCATAACAGATAAAAGAAGCACCGCCTGCAAGGACGGTGCTTCCTCTATCTGTTCTTCTTAAGCTTGCTCTCCGAAAAACATTTCGTACGCAAGCGAGGTCTGGATCCGAGCCTCTTCCTCTGTCAACCGACGGATGAGCTCCATTTCCACCTGTGTGACCTCTTCACCTTGGAAATTGATTTCCGCGATGGAAGCTACGATACGAACAATCGCAATCGCTTGATTCTCAGGCGTGTACGCGATGACCTTCTGACCTGTCGGGAAAACGCGGAAGCCGCTCTTTACCATTTTGCCGCGGCCATACTCCAGCAGCTCATAGAGCTCCTGTTCGGACTTAAACTTACAAACTGAATTGAATTCCGTTTGAAAACCCATAGCTCATCTACTCCGCATCGAAAGAATATTGGATATTTTGCTTAGCTGCATGTCGCTCAAGTGCCAAACGAATGAGATCATCCAGCAGCTCTTTGTATGGCTTACCTGTCTCTTGCCATAGCAATGGGTACATGCTGAACGGCGTAAAGCCTGGCATCGTATTAATTTCATTGATATAGATCTTCTGATCGATTTTGCCTAGGAAAAAGTCCACACGTGACAAGCCGCTGCCATCTACTGCCAAGAATGCACGGAGCGCCAGTGCTCTGACCTCATCCGATATCTCCTCGGAGATCTCTGCAGGGATGATCATGGCCGATTTGCCATCCAGATACTTGGCTTTGTAATCGTAGAATTCATTCGAAGACACGATCTCACCAACAACGGAAGCGATAGGCTCATCATTCCCCAGAACCGCAACTTCGATTTCACGGGCATCGATATTTTCTTCAATAATGACTTTGCGATCGTATTGGAAAGCAAACGCAACCGCCGCGATAAGCTCTTCTTGATTTCTCGCTTTGGAAATCCCAACGCTTGAACCTAAGTTAGCTGGCTTTACGAAGCATGGGTAGCCAATCGCTGTTTCCAACTCCATAAGGTGATAAGCGCGGTTCTTTTCCCACTCGGTACGAGTAAAATGACGGAAAATGCACTGAGGAAGCCCTTCCTGTGCGAAAACCTTTTTCATCATGACTTTATCCATGCCTACAGCAGAAGCCAGTACGCCAGCGCCTACATATGGAATATTCGCCATTTCTAAGAGACCTTGAATCGTCCCATCTTCTCCGAAGGTGCCGTGTAAAAGCGGGAACACAACATCTAATCCGAGATCCTCCGCACCAGCGGATGTAATAGAAGAAACAGCTACATCGCCCTTCGTTTGAATACCACCGAAAATCGGTGCCAGTGCGTTCGAAGCAGGAGCTCCTGCATCTCCAGTACTGAATGTCAGTACTTCCTTGGATTCAGCCGGACCTAGAAGAGGTGCACCGCTTCTCCACTCCCCTTTTTTGGATATGTAGAACGGTGTAATCTCATATTTCGTGAAGTCCACAGCTTTCATAACGGCCAATGCTGTTTGCAATGATACGTCATGCTCCCCGGATTTCCCTCCATAAATTAATCCAATTCGTATTTTGCGGCTCATTACGTACCTCCGTCTAGTATTTACAATCTCTATGCCTTCCTACATTTCATCAGCAACATGAATAAACACGTACTTCGTCCTTTCTGACCAAGCAGGTGAATCCTTATATGCCCAATAACGATTGCGACTATTAAAGGTATGTGCATTAACTAGTGGCATCCCATTGGCATCTTTACCTATAACAATTGTGTTGTGCTGGAAGCGGCCGTCGCCATCCCAATCATAGCTTATGGTATCTCCTGGCTGAAGCTCCCTAGGATCTTTGACAACTGTACCTGTCAATCCATGCGTATGGGGACGTTCTAAGTAGTGATGCAAGCTGTTGGCTACTGCCCAACTATAGCTCCAGAGCTCTTGATGCCCTTTTTTGCCGCCATACCACCAGCCCGAATCCCTTTTCCCAGTATAGTCCATTGGAGCCCCGCCTGCAAAGAGGCATTGCGAGACATAATTCGTGCAATCTACTTCAAAATACTCGTACCGCGGATTCGGTTTTTGCCACCACATTTCCGCATATTGGACGGCTTTGGGACGATTATAAATGATTTTACGAGGAGCGGATTCCAGACCACTCGTATTGCGTATACTAGGATTGATATAAGGAAGAGATGGTGAGCTGCGCAATGTGTCTATGAATGTTTCATTCTCTGACAAATGGAGGCTGCGACCGCGGCTAGGCTGGGACTTTTCACTTTGTAACGGCTCCGCACTTTGCACCTTCCAACCTAATGCGTTTTGCTCAATAATCACACGCTCTGACTCTATCCGCTCCTCCTGATGTTCTATCGAACCCATTTGATAGGTCAAAAATCGATGCAGCTGGATATCCGCAATAATGCCATACGGCAATTCCTTAACACCTTGCATACGGAGCTTCGTCTCTCCGCGCAGCAGCTTAGCGTCGCGATCTCGGTAACTGTTCAGGAGCCTTCGCACCTTGACATCCTGTTTCCGTACATAAGCGCTGTCCGAGACAAATGCTTCCAAGGGTGCAGCTGAGCCCTCAAGCTCAGCCTGATTTTTTGCATGTACGTAATTATAGAGCGCCGTTTTCCAGGACATCTTGGTATCCCTCCTTAAACTTTAATTAAGGTATTTATAAGTTTTGTTAAGACAAGCCCGAATTGCTTTGAATTGATTCAATATATGACATTTTGACGGTAAAAATGATTGAAATTAATCTTTACTCACACGTGGCGAAGCGCTATACTTGAGGTAGAGGGAATTATGAAATCGAGTTTCACTAGATGAAATTCGATGGCATGGTTAGATATTATATTATTTGAGGAGGAACTACCTATGTCCAATAAGGACTCTTTTTCTGTGCGTAAGCAGTTAACTGTCGGCACGAAATCGTTCCAGTACTACAGCCTTCCTGACTTTGAAAGCCAAGGTCACGGCACAATCAACAATCTTCCTGTTTCCATCCGCGTTTTGCTCGAAGCTGCTATTCGTCAATTTGACGGTCGCGCAATCACAAGTGAGCACGTGAAACAAATCGCTGGCTGGGCTCAAGGCCGCGATGAGAACAAAGAAATCCCATTCATCCCTGCTCGTATCGTTCTTCAAGATTTCACAGGCGTTCCAGTCGTCGTTGACCTTGCGGCAATGCGTGCGACCATGGCTCGTGAAGGCGGAGATCCTAAACGTATTAACCCGCTTGTTCCTGTAGACCTTGTAATTGACCACTCTGTCATGGTTGATGCTTTCGGATCCCCGGATGCACTCGAAATGAACATTAACTTAGAGTTCGAAAGAAACGAAGAGCGTTACCGTTTCTTGCGTTGGGCACAAACAGCATTCGATAACTTCCGTGCAGTGCCACCTTCAACAGGTATCGTTCACCAAGTTAACTTGGAGTACTTGGCATCTGTTGCAGCAACGAAAACAATCGATGGCGAAACTGTCGTGTACCCGGATTCCCTCGTAGGTACAGACTCCCATACAACAATGATCAATGGTCTTGGTGTTGTAGGTTGGGGCGTTGGCGGTATCGAAGCAGAAGCTGGTATGCTTGGTCAACCTCTATACTTCGTAGCTCCAGACGTTGTTGGTTTCAAATTAACTGGTCAATTGGCAGAAGGCGCTACAGCGACTGACTTGGCATTGACAGTTACTCAAATTTTGCGTAAAAAAGGCGTTGTTGGTAAATTCGTTGAGTTCTTCGGTCCTGGACTAAGCAACATTTCCTTGGCTGACCGTGCAACAGTTGCGAACATGGCTCCTGAGTACGGCGCAACAATCGGCTTCTTCCCTGTCGATAACGAAACATTGAACTACTTGCGTGCTACTGGCCGTGAGGAAGAGCAAATTGCGCTTGTAGAAGCTTACTACAAAGCACAAGGCATGTTCCGCACAGACAGCACACCAGATCCAGTGTTCACAGATGTGCTTGAGCTTGATCTTAGCACGGTAGTTCCAAGCTTAGCTGGTCCTAAACGTCCGCAAGATCGCGTTGAGCTTACAAACATGAAAGAATCTTTCAACGTTATCATCCGTACACCGATCGAAAAAGGCGGCTACGGCTTGACTGAAGAGAAAGTAGCTGAAGTTGTTGATGTTGTTTATCCAGGTGGCGAAACTGTCAAAATGGGTACTGGCGCAGTTGTTATCGCGGCTATTACTTCCTGTACGAACACTTCCAACCCAAGCGTTATGATCGGTGCTGGTCTCGTAGCGAAAAAAGCGGTAGCTCTTGGTTTGAAAAAACCAGCTTTCGTAAAAAGCTCTTTGACACCAGGTTCCCTTGTTGTTACTGAGTACCTGATTAAAGCAGGCCTTCTTGAGTCCCTTGAAGCTCTTGGCTTCCACGTTGCAGGTTACGGCTGTGCAACTTGTATTGGTAACTCCGGTCCGCTTCCAGACGAAGTAAGCAAAGCGATTATCGACAACGATATGACTGTTGCTGCTGTTATCTCCGGTAACCGTAACTTTGAAGGCCGCGTACATGCACAAGTAAAAGCAAACTACCTTGGATCACCTCCATTAGTTGTTGCTTATGCTCTTGCAGGTACTGTTAACATTGACCTTGCAACTGATCCAATCGGTTATGACCAAAACGATAAACCTGTGTACTTGAAAGACATTTGGCCTACAAACCAAGAGATTCAAGATGCACTTAACATTGCTATGAGCCCTGACATGTTCCGCGACAAATACAGCAACGTATTCCGCGCGAATGAGCGTTTCAACCAAATTCAAATTCCAGAAGGCGATCTGTACGAGTTCGACACGAACTCCACGTACATCCAAGAGCCTCCGTTCTTCACAGATTTGGGAACTGTTCTTGATGATATCGCAGATATTCGCAGCGCAAAAACACTAGCACTTATGGGCGATTCCGTTACAACGGATCACATCTCCCCTGCTGGTAACATCAAAGTAGACAGCCCTGGAGGCCAATACTTGATCAACCATGGTGTAAAAAGAGAAGACTTCAACTCCTACGGTTCCCGTCGTGGTAACCACGAAGTGATGATGCGCGGAACGTTCGCAAACATCCGTATTCGTAACCAAGTGGCTCCAGGAACTGAAGGCGGCGTTACAACTTACTTGCCAACTGGCGAAGTTGAGTCCATCTACGATGCTTCCATGAAGTATCAAGCTGAAGGCCAAAACCTTGTCGTTATCGCAGGTAAAGAGTACGGAACTGGATCTTCCCGTGACTGGGCAGCAAAAGGTACTTTCTTGCTAGGCGTTAAAGCTGTTATCGCAGAAAGCTTCGAGCGTATTCACCGTAGTAACCTTGTTGGAATGGGTGTTCTTCCACTTCAATTCGTTAACGGCGAAAGCTGGAAAACGCTAGGTATTACAGGTCGCGAGACTTTCGATATCACTGGTTTGAGCAATGACGTTCAACCAGGTTCCACTGTAAAAGTGACAGCTACACGTGAAGACGGAACTAGCTTCGAATTCACAGCACTTGTACGTTTGGATAGCTTGGTAGACGTAGACTACTACCGTAACGGTGGTATCCTGCAAACCGTTCTTCGTTCCATTCTTGCAGAAAACAAAAACTAATTATAAGTATCCAGCAAAACACACACACAAAAAAGCTCGAGATTGCCTTCATGGCAGTCCCGAGCTTTTTCCTTTTCATGGAAAAATAAACGTTTAATTCGCTTATTTTGATCAAAAAATGAGCCCGCTCAACCCTTACTCCCCCAAGGGATTGACTTACATTACCAAAAACTGCGGGTTGAGACGACGTATATCGGCACCTATACTGAGGAAAGCGAAAGGGGAGATGAAGATGATGTTAATCAAAAAACTAGTCGTAGTCGCACTCGTAGCTTCCTTTGGTTTAGGAATGAATGCAGGAACGTGGAGCCCGAAGGCATCCGCAGCAGAGGCTACGACTTTAAAGCAAGGTACACAAAATGGTGACGTATGGGACGCACAATTCCGACTAAAAACTTTAGGCATATATGAGCCTTCTATAGATGGAAAATATGGTCCGATTACAGCCGCGGCAGTTCGTAAATTCCAAACGAATTATGGACTTAGCGTGGATGGGATTGTTGGTGCGCAAACGTGGGAATACTTGCGTAAATTCACCGTGAACCAAGCTGAGCTTGATATGCTAGCTAAGGTTATTTACAGTGAGGCACGCGGCGAATCCTATGAAGGTCAAGTCGCTGTTGGAGCGGTCGTTATGAACCGTTTAAAATCCAGTCAGTTCGAGACTACCATTCAGGGCATCGTGTTCGAGGTTGGTGCTTTTACAGCAGTCAGCGATGGCCAATATAACTTAACCCCAGATACTCAAGCCTATAAAGCAGCCTTAGAAGCTGTAAGAGGCTGGGACCCAACGGGTGGCGCCCTCTACTATTTCAACCCGAAAACAGCGACTAGCTCTTGGATCTGGACACGTCAACAAATCGTACAGATCGGGAATCATATTTTTGCGAAGTAATGCGATTCGTGTGAAGAGCACGTTATATAAGTAGAAAACACCTCTAAACGAAGCCGCTGATGAAGCGAGCCAAGTAGAGGTGTTTTTTTGTTACAAAGAAACTGTGGTTTACGCTTGTTCCGCTAGCTCTTTCATGTGCTCCATAACTTCTAGATGAACGTTGCGAATAATGCTTTTCGTCCATATATCAAAATAAAGGGATGGTTTCACCTTCAAATCATACCAGCTCGTGCCGACGAGTGTAGTGGTACCGTCACCATTGTCTTCTAAGATGAATTGTCCTTTGGACAAGCTTAAGTGCCCTAGAATTTCCGGATCATCAGGCAGCTTTGTAATCGCGAAGGTTAGCTTTCGGTTCTCTTCATACTCTACAATCTTCTCATCGAAAACGATACCGTTGCTGAAAATGCACTTACGTTCTGCGCCGACATAATGGCCTTCTGCCGTGGATTGTACGGGGCTTGGCAATCCGATTTTAAATAACCAATAGTCAGGATCTGACGTAATGGGTGAAAATGCAGTAACATTTTGCCATACGACTTCTGGCTTAGCATGTATCAAGATCCTATCTGTGACCTGACTTTCACCAGGCTCGGCGGTAATCACATTTACTAAGACCAGTCCGATCATAGCCGCGACAACACTGATATTCATCGTTGTTCGGTTCCATTTGAACATCAATTTGCCGCTCAGAATACCCAGCAAAATAAAGAGGTAAATCAATGGAGCCACGATGATAAGGCAAATATAACCCTCACCCATCATGAAATAACTATATATTAAACCCACAACTAAATTAAGAAATGCGTACCCAAAGGATGGGCCAGCCGTCACGCGGTGTTTTCGCCAGAAATAAGCGTTAATAATGCCCATGATAAACGGAAGTAGGACGAAATCTGACAAGATTAATATCCCTTCCACTCCTGTAGCTACCTTGATGATATAAGCTGTTAAAAGCATAAAGATGATTCCGCATCCATTGGCCACTGCGATTCCTAACCATATATCTCTGGCTCTCCGACTCATAGCTTTCACTCCCTCGACTCTAACATTGACGCTCCCGGCAAGTTGCTATGATTAATCTAACGTGATTCGGAGTAAATGTAAATAATAACCAAAAAACAAAACAAAAAAACTGACGCACCTCTCATGCGTCAGCCTGCTCTTCATACCATGGATTTAGGTGAACCAGCACTTCATCCACATCACTATGTGCCTCTTTAATTTTGCGCTTAATGCTGCGACTGATATCGTGACCTTCTTGGATTGTCAGCTGGCCTGGAACGCCAAGTCTCGCATCAACTAATATGTAATGGCCATGTTCCCTCGCACGAAGTCGATCAATCCGCTTGACCTCTGGTACACACCGGATCAACGCAGCATACTGCTCGATATAGGTGGGACTGACGCTTCGTTCCATCAAAATGTCAAAGGATTCGCTGCCCATTTCGTAGGCTAACTTCAATACAAGGAAGGAAACGATGATCCCCGCTACCGGATCTCCGTACGCCAAGTAGCTAATGTTGTAGTGCTCTCCGATCAATGCTAAGCCGATCCCCACTGAAGCCGCGATAGAGGCGTACACGTCCGCTAAATGGTCGAAGGCTGTGGCTATCAGCCCTTTGCTGTTGAGCTTCTTTCCTATCCGCATCGTGTAGACATAAAGGATTTGTTTCCACACGAGTGAAATGACAGCCGCACAAAAGGCAATGATATGCGCCTCGCCCGCTGTTTCGAACAGGGCATAAATCGAGTGATATCCAATATAAATAGCGGCTCCGCCCAAAATAATCGCGACGATAAAAGCCCCAAGCACCTCTGCTTTCCCATGCCCATAGGGATGCTCCACATCCGCTGGCTTGGAAGAGACCCTCATGGAGCTGTAAGCAGTTGCTGTCGCGATAACGTCCCCAGCGTTATGAATACCGTCGGCTATCAGTACTTGGCTATTGAACAGAAGTCCGACAATGATTTTGATGGCGGTCAGCACGATGTTACTGGCCAGACTTATCCAGATCGCCAGCATCGAGGCTGTTTTCTTCATGACTTGCCCCACTCCCTTTCCCACTTTTAGTATGGCTTTTCAGCGGCAAAGCATCCGTCAGAGTGGCGAAGGTAACACGCTTGGATGTAGAGACGGAAAGAACGGAAAAGAATAGAAAAAGAATACCTGCACTTGTGCAGGTATTCTCAACTTTTTCATCTAATATGCGTTATTTGATGATAATGAGAATGAAAAACAACGATGCCGCTTAACGCAGCATCGTTCCCATCCGCCTCGCCGCCTCCATAATCGTCGGCGCCTGCTCTTGCATCAGCTCCAGCGTGAGCCTGTTCGCTGGACCCGAGACCGCGAGGGCGGCCACTAGTCGGCCGCCGCGGTCAAGAATCGGCGCGGACACAGCCGCCGCGCCTGGCTCTCGCTCTTCGACGCTCGTGGCGAAGCCCGCGCGTCTTGTGTCGCTGAGCTGCTGCAGGTACGCCTGCGTGTCTAACCCTGTCGGCCAGTCGGCCGAGGTTAGCAGCTGCTCCAGCAGCCCTGGCTCAGCGAAGGCGACGAGCACCTTGCTCGAGGCGCCGACGTAAAGCGGCATTCGCGCCCCGACAGGGGCAACACGGCGAATGGCATGGTTGCTCTGCACGGCTTGGATGCGGACACGCACCAGGCCGTCTTGCACGTACAGCGAGATCGTTTCGCCGAGCTGATCGCGCAGTCGTTCCATCTCCGGCAGCAGAATGATGCCGGGGTCTCCTTCTTTGGATAAATTAGCAGAGAGCTCCCATAAACGGTAGCCCAGTCTGTACTTATCCGTCGCTTCATCGCGCATGATGAAGCCTTTGCCTTCTAGCGATGCTAGGAGGCGATGCACCGTGCTTTTATGAAGCTGCACACGTGTAGCAATTTCGGTTAACGTCAATTCAGACGCCCCCGTGAAACAAAGCATAATATCTAAAGCGCGCTCTACAGCACGCACGGTAAGCTTGCCATCTTCCATTGAAGAGTCACCACCTTCATGAGCCAAACTGTTTCACTATATGAAACCTTGTTATATTCAGTATAACGAAACTACACGGAACCGTAAAGGTCAAACACCTCTTTTTCCCATTATTACAGAACCGTTACAAAAGGCTTACAAATGCCGCATCTACATTGACTTGAAAGCGCATTCATAATACTATTAAAGTAGTTCTTCACTTATCAGAATATTTAAATAATTAACTCTCCCTTCACTGCGCACACCTCTAACTATCACATCAGTCATATACACATCATCACGGAGGGAGGCTTCATCGATGTCTACAACTACACTAAATCCTGTAACGGGATCGCTTCAGCCTACTCTTGATCAGGTGACGCAACCTTTTTTACGCAGGAAAAAGCTTATCACCACAACCCTTCTAGCCTTATTAATTCTATGCACATCCGTCGTACTCATCTTCCACGCTTACATTGCTTGGACCTTGGCTCGGCCGCAAATAGCACCTTTACATTCAAACCCGATGAAGGCTGCTCGGCTCCCATACACAGATGTTTCCTTCCCTAGCCAAAATGGAAAATCCATCTTGGGTGGCTGGTTCATCCCAGCTGTCGAGTCGAGTAAAACTGTCATTTTCTCACATGGCTATGGCGGAAATCGCGAAGAAGAGTGGGTTCCTTTGTACACCTTAGCCCGCGAGCTGCATAAAAAGCAGTATAATGTTCTCATGTTTGACTATGGTTATGTGAATCCAAGCAGTGATCGCCTCATGACGGGCGGTGTTCAAGAATCCCAAGAGCTGCTCGGGGCCATTGATTACATCAAACAGTCGACTGGCGGTTCGATCTTTATTTGGGGCTTTTCCATGGGGGCAGGCACTGCTTTACAAACTGCTCTGCAGCAAAACGGAGATATTTCAGGGATGATCCTAGACAGTACATTTCTGTTGAACTCGGACACCCTTTATCAAAATATGAATCAAGTCGTACACCTACCTAAATACCCTTCTCTGCCGCTTGTCCGTTTATTCTTTCCTTTATTGAATGGCGTAAGCTTGCATGACGTTCCCTTCACTAAAGTAACCACGACATCGTACGAGATGCCCATCTTTATGATCCACGGCACTAATGACAACAAAGCTCCCCACAACCTAGTTGAATCGATGTTCAAGCAGCAGCATAATACCGCTTCTAAGTTATGGATTCTTCCAAACGCAAAGCATGAGCTTCTGTATCGTGCTGAGCCTAAAACGTATGTGAGCCGCACGATGGACTTCCTAGGCAGTATCAACACATCGGCCACATCCGAACACGTTAACGCTGGTATTCCCTCCTCCCTATAAAATCGACCTCTGATGAGGTCGGTATTTTTTTGCGTTTTTCGCGGCCTGCGAGCACAAACAAATAGGGATAAGCAACATTGCTTACCCCTTCCATCAAATTGGCCCACAAACACCAGCATCAACATCAACATCAACATCAACATCTTAACTTCATGATCGCATCTCGCACTTAACTGGAAAATCTACAGCTAATTCCGGCTATTTTCCTTGAATATTAAATTTAAATGGAAAAAGTACAGCTAATTGAGATGGTATCGGCCTATTTCCCTCAAACGCCATGAATTAACTGTAGGAAATCCATCTAATCCTCCCAAGTGGAAGGGAATCACTAAATTAGCTGTAGGAAATCCATCTATTCGCGCGGGTGGCGATTAAGTCGCGGGTCTGTCGGGCGGTTGACGGTCGGGTGGTTCTGTCAGTTCTGTCAGTTCTGTCAGTTCTGTCAGTTCTGTCAGTTCTGTCAGTTCTGTCAGTTCTATCAGTTCTGTCAGTTCCGTCAGTCCCTTCAGTTCCGTCGGTCCCTCAGTTCAGTCGGTCCCTTCAGTTCCGTCGTTTCCTTCAGTCCCCCAGCCAGCTCCGCCCTACACACCCTCAATCCATCTCATAAATCGAGCCCGATTTACTCGCAAACAGCTCCGCATAGACCTTCTCCGCATAGGCGTCGGTCATGCCCGAGATGTAGTCCGCGACGAAGCGCGGCCAGCTCCAATTGCTGTTGCTGCTTCTCCGCTCGTAGCTATCAATCCAGTCCGGTGGAATGATCCACTGTCCTTTGTCCTTATTAATGAAGCTGTCCCAGAGCCGCTCAACGATGATTTCGCTGCGCTTTTGCAGGCGCAAGACGCGAAAATCCTTAATCAGCGTAACCCACGCCAGCTTCTTGAGAATTTCCATCGTCCGCAGCAGATCCATGTCCTCCGCGCCATCTTTGACGAGGGCGACCTTCTTCCAGCCGCGTTCCGTATCGTCGATGATATCGAGTCGACTAGCGAAAGAACTGACCCAGCGAGCTTTCATCTCTCTGCGCGTCCGTGATTCCTCCCGGTTGCATTCCGCAAATATGAGCTCCCATTGCTCCAAATAATCATGCAGCACGCGGCGCACCATCTGCTCGATATCGACTTGCTCCCAGCCGAATTTATGCTGATTGGGGTCATTCAATATCTCCATCACGAGATGTCGAATTAATCGTTGATCTTCGAAGAAGGTAGCGTTCATTTGGATTTTGCCTGCGCGAATTCCGTCCTCGATATCGTGCGTAGAGTAAGCAATGTCATCGCATAAATCCATTAACTGGGCTTCTAATGTGGAGCAACCCTCCGGCATTTTCCAAATGTCACGCAGCTCGCGAATGACGTCCCACTCCGCCCCGTACACACCCTTCAGACGCCCCTCTTCCTCGATGAGGAAGGGATATTTATTGATACCGAGAAGGACGGCAGCCGTCAGGTCTAAGCCACTCTCGCTGCCCGCTCGCTTTTCTAGAAACATGAGGATTCGAAAATTTTGCGCATTGCCCTCATATTTCAGGCCGTGATCCTTCATTAGAATATGATTGAGTACTTCCTCGCCCTTATGCCCAAAAGGAGGGTGACCGAAGTCATGTGCAATCGATGCACACTCGACCACGGTCGGATCGATGATCAGACCTGGATGCTCTCTTTTGCTCAAAAAGGGATTCGTCCGTTCCAAGCGCTTCGCTACTTCTCGCGCAATCTGTGCGACCTCCAAGGAGTGCGTCAGACGTGTCCGGTAGTAATCTCCCGAGCCAGCTCCGAACACCTGAGACTTCCCCTGTAGACGCCGAAATGTTGGCGATTGAATCAGCCTAGCATAATCCCGTTCAAATTCATCGCGTTCTTCACTCCATTTTGAGGAAGCTGCCTCACCAGGCCGATATTTCCGTATGTTGTTCATATGCTTGCCTCCTCTAGCCCTCTAGCGCTGTAGGGCGCCGCTCTCACCTGTATCCTGCTGCACAAGTCATTCCTCACACTGCTCTCATTTTATGCGAGAGCATGTACGATAGTCACAATTCGACCTCCCGATGCAGAAGGATTATTAATTTAAAAGAATACTATATTCTCCATGCCCCAACAAGCCCAACTTGGTACACAAGTGAAAAAAGGGAATGATGCACAAGACCATTGTCTTCGTGCACATTCCCCGGTACTTATATTATTTTAATAAAGATAGAAATTCCGAGCGCAGCGTTGCGTCCTTACGGAAAGAGCCGCGTACTGCGGAGGTTACGGTTTGACTGCCGTATTTCTTCACGCCCCTTGCACACATGCACATATGCTCGCCTTCAACGACAACCATGACGCCATGTGGCTTAAGCACATCGAATAGGATGTCAGCAATTTCAGAGGTAATGCGTTCTTGTACCTGCAGCTTTCTTGTAACCACATCAACCAAACGAGCAAATTTGCTGAGACCAGCCACTTTACCACTTGGTAAGTAACCTACATGGACTTTGCCAAAGAAAGGCGCCATATGGTGCTCACACTGGCTGTAGTAGATGATATCTTTGATGATAACCAGCTCTTCATGCTGCTCATCGAATGTAACGCCCAGTACTTCCCGAGGATCTGCTGCATACCCTGCGAATATTTCTTCATACATGCGTGTTACACGTGCTGGTGTATCCAATAGACCTTCACGATCTACATCTTCACCAATCAATCGCAAAATCTCACGGACATGCTTTTCGATCTGCTCACGATTTTCCGCGACTAATTCATTTTTATATTCGATGGATGCCATCTTCTCTACCACTCCACCCTAATTCTTATTTCCGTTTTTGATTAAAGTTCTGGTTTTTCATCATTTGTTGTGCTTTATTCAATTGTTGTTTATTCATGTTGTAGCCCATTTGCTTCGCCATTTTGGCCAGCATCTCAGGATTGTTCTGCATGGACTCCAGCTGTCTCTTTAGATAGAATACACCAATAAAGAATCCGCCAACCAAACCAACGATCAATGTGAGAATGGGAATGATATAACTCCACATAACCTATGCCCCCTGCTGTACTTTTTTAGAATAGAATGCTTGTTCTATCATATCATTACTGTTCCACGGTTTACAAATCAAAGTACCTGCTCGATGAATACAGTCGTTTCCTTCGCAAGGTCAACTTCTTTGATGTCCAGCACTTTGTCTGTCGCATCCTGCTTCACGATCCGAATAATCGGCCGCGTCGGAAGTCCTCTGTGCTGACCGACCACAACGCCTGTCTCCCGATTCGTCAGCCGAACCGACGTACCGGTGGGATAGATCGAGACAATTTTCAGAAATTGTATCAATACATCACGATCCAGCTTCGTCCCCGCGAGCGCCAGCATATATTCACAGGCTTCATGCGGCAGCTTGCGGCGTCCCTCAGACATATCAAAGAGCAAATTGTCGTACATATTGGCAACGGCTGTTATTTTGGCATAGAGATGAATATCCTCACTCATGAGTCCTCTAGGAACACCTTCTCCATTCAACGCCTCATGATGCTGAAAAGCTACATGCGCTATAAGCAGACTGAACTCACGCTTACTCTTCAAAAGCTCAAACCCACGCCACGTATGATGCCGACGCGGATCCGAGGAATCATCGTCCGTTAACAACTCCACTTTTCCTATATCGTGCAGAAGTGCGCCCATGGCCAACTCTTTCAACTGGGTCGCATTCATCCCCATATTCATCCCAATCAGCACGGACATCATACACACGTTCATGGCATGGATATACATCTGATTGTCCTGTGACCGAATATCATTCAACTGTACAAGGACATCACGGTTCTTCATGATCTCATCCAGCAGTGTATTGATGGACATGCTAACGCTGCGCGAATTAAACTCTTTCCCCGACTGAATGGACGCGAACGTCTGACCCATTTGCGTCATGACAAGCCGCTTCGTCTCTTCCGAAAGTATCTCCGGAATTTCCACATCCGCCAGGTTCGGGTCCTTGATATAAATCATCGTCACGCCAATTCGATTCAGCGTATTTATCATAAATACAGTTAATTGCACATTCTCCGATAGCAAAATAGCCCCATTACTGGCGTAAATCGTACGTCCCAGATATTGACCAGGCTCCACAGAATCCAAATGTACATATTTCATAGGATTCACTCCACATGTTGTAGTTGTTGAACGTCTAAGATAGCAATGTTCGTTGTTCCAAATCTAATAAGTGCACTTTGGTCGGAAGGCCTCCGCCATAGCCCACAAGATCGCCGCTTGCTCCAATAATGCGATGACATGGGATGATCACTGGAATGGGATTTTGATTATTCGCGCCCCCTACAGCTCTTACAGCTTTAGGCGAACCTATAGCTTCTGCAATGTGCTTATACGACGCTGTATCTCCATAAGGAACGGTTCGCAGAGCTTGCCATACACGCTTTTGGAAGTCCGTTCCCTGCAGATCTAGTTCTCCTTCAAAGCACTCTCGTTCTCTGCCAAAATACTGCGTAAGCTGCTCCGCGATGGATGCCAATTGCTCGGCATTCTCTCTAAATTCATATTGTCCATACCAACGACTAGCCCATTGCTCACGTTGCGCTCGGTTCTTCTCATAACTACCGAACTCCACCTTGCACAGCCCTTGTGGAGATGCCACGAGAACAAGAGGACCGATGGGAGAATCGATCTCGGTATAAGCAAGCAAGACTGCTGCCTGAGGTTGTTTCATCTTATTCCTCCTGTACGGCCACCACTTCGCTGTTCTGTGCAGCAGCGATGGCCTTCTCTAGGTCCTTCTGCACCTGCGGCTCTTGCTCTGACGCAGCAGCTTTGCCTAACGCGGCGACAGCTTCCTCACCGCCGATTCGCCCTAAGGCCCACGCTGCGGTAGCCCGGATTTCCGGGCGAGGATCGCTCAGCAGCAGATCACGAAGGACCGGCACCGCGGTGCGGTCCTTGAAATTGCCGAGCGCGATGATCGCATTGCGCTGGATCGGTTTTTTGCCGCGCCACGATGCCGCGATGCGCCCGTACTGCTCTTTGAAATCCTTGTTCGACATCGTGAGCAAGGGAATGAGCAGCGGCTTGACCTTCTCCGGGTCAGGCGTAAGCTCGGGATGATGCGTCCAGTTCATCCCCTTGTTCTTCGGACAGACGACCTGGCACGTATCACAGCCGTAGAGTCGGTTACCGATTTTGCGTTTGTATTCATCATCCACATACCCTTTGGTCTGAGTGATGAAAGAGATGCAGCGACTCGAATTGAGCTGCCCCGGGCCGACTAGCGCCCCTGTAGGACAAGCATCGATACAAATTGTACAGTCTCCGCATTGGTCCATGATAGATATATCGGATTCGAACGGGATGTTCGTGATCATTTCGCCCAAATACACCCACGACCCCCATTCGGGGGTGATGACGGCGCAGTTTTTGCCGCTCCAGCCGATACCGGCACGTTCGGCAACGGCGCGGTCGACCAGAGCACCGGTGTCGACCATGCTCTGCAATCTCGCCCCCGGCACGCGCTGGGCGATGAACGCCTCTAGCTTCGCGAGCCTGTCGCGAAGTACATCGTGGTAGTCGCTCCCCCACGAGGAGCGCGAGATCATGCCCCGATAAGCCCCAGGCTCGGATCGGGGAGGGTTCGGCAGTTTCGACGGGTACGCGACCGCGATGGAAATGATCGACCGCGGCGCGTCGAAGCTCAGCTCGGGGTGTACCCGCTTCTCGATATCCGGCTCCTCGAAGCCGGATTCGAAGCCCTTCTCCCTGTGGCGGAGAAGGATGTCCTTCAATGCGTGGAACGGCTCCGCGGAGGTGAAGCCGATCTTATCTATGCCAAGAGAGGGCGCGGCTTCCACGATCTCTTGTTGCAGCTTACGCCAATCTCTACTTTCTGTAATGGAAACCGCCAACCCGCTCACCTCGCTCTCTTCATCTCATTTAACTATGTACTTACAGCTTCCCAGCCATATCGAGCGGCCAAAGAACAAACTCTGCCCGACCTTGGACAAGACTGGTCGGTATCACTCCGAACATCCGGCTGTCTGCACTCGCAGATCGATGGCGATTGTCGCCCATGACGAAGATTTGTCCCTGTCCGACCGCTGTCGGTCCGAAGTCACCATCCTCGATAGGCGTATCCGTATACGACTCCGTCACCTTGTCACCGTTCACGTATAAAGCCCCTGCCCGGCCCTGCACCTCATCGCCTGCGATCGCAATGACCCTTTTGACCAACAACGGGTGCTGAGGCAGCGCTAACTTCTCTGGCTCCTCGAGAATAACGATGTCTCCTCGCTTCGGTGCCTTCAAATACGTAATGGCCTTATTCACAAATAGCCACTCACCTTCCCGTAGTGTCGGGTCCATGGAATGACCGCGAACCGTCGAAAGGTTGAAGCCGAATTGATGAATAAGGATAACAACAAGAAGAGCTACGAGAATGGATTTTGTCCAATCCCACAGCTCATGCGTAAAGCTTTTCACTTCTTGAACATGCCCTTGCGCAGCAACTACCTTATTGGAATTTTCTCGTCCTACGAAGAAGCTCATTCAACCGCCTCCACCCTTATACTTTTCCCATTGCTCGTAATAATAGATCACTAAGTCATCTTGGAAAGGGGGCTTGTCCCCATTCACTAACGCCAGCAGCGCTGCAAGCCCCTCCTTCACCTTCGTCTCGACAAGGGACGAATAATGATAGCCGAGCTTATGACGCTCGTATTCATCTTGATCCACAATATGTACAGTCCGATCTGGCAACCGAATAACATCCAAGTCATAATCGATGTACGTTAATATTTGCTGATTCACATACAAAGGAGAGGCCACATTACAGTAATAGCGAACCCCTGTCTCCTCAATGAGTGCAACGATGTTAAACCACATTTTCGGAATGAAAAAAGAAACCCCTGGAATGCGACTGACCCACTCCTTGCCATCCGCTTCTTGAATCTTAGTCTGGCTATTGATGAACACTAGCATGCCCTGTTTCTGATGCTCTTCATGGAGCATATCTGGAGGAACCCGCCAATTCGTCAACCACATGCGATGAAGATGCCCGTCGTGTTTGAAGCTTTTTATCACATACGGCGTGAAATTATCCATGTTCAAAGCTCCTCTGTAAATTGCTGCCGAAACGTCACCCTATGATACGAATCCTATTATTTCTATATTTTAAGAAAAGCATATCTGACCCCCAATTGCAATGGCGGCACAGATATGCTTCCTATAAGCCAAACCTATTTATTTCCTATTGTGCCCAGCGAAAGACTAGACACTTACTTTCTTCACAATGCTCAGCCGATGAGCAGCTCTGGAAAAGTCATCTGCGCTGTAACCAGCGGACTCATACACAGGCAACACCATTTCATTGTGTACATCCACTGTTACCATAATTTTCTTAACATTCCGCCCGAGAAACCGCTGCTTCATTGCCTCGATCAAAGCTTTGCCAATACCCTTACGTTGATATGCTGTTGCGACTGCGATCCTATAGTAGTAGCCATTGTTGTTATCAATCGTGCCGATAATCATGCCTACGACTTGCTCTTCTTCTTGAGCGATTAAAACGAGCTCCGTGTCCCACGATAGCTGACGAGCGAAGGCTTCAATCGTCTCCTCATAGCAGGTTTCTGACAGAACGTCTTCTAGAAGCTCTTTAACCGAAGAGGTATCACCAAGTTGAAATGAACGAACATGCATACGGTTCTCTCCCAATTCCATATTAATTTGTAGAGATTAATTTTCTGGTAAAGAAGTAAATACGACAAAAAAACACGAAATCCTGCTGAAAATGTGGTGAAATTCACAAAAAACTTTGTTTTTTTCGATATTTCTCTTGAAAGCGCTTAAATGCAAGCGTTTTCAACAAAATGCGCTCCGTTATAGCTGATTATTCTAGTTCTTTCTACCTCCTTGCGATTCGTTATGCTCTAGCCTTTAAGACGCATAAAATGAAACGTCCCAAGGAACAATGAAAGACAGAACAGTGAAATTGAGAATTTATGGGATGGTTGAATATGGAATTGATCCGCCGTTTATTTAAAGCAGCTTCTCGGATGATCGAAGAGAACCCGGAACAGCAACCGAACACGCCATTACCTGAAATCGTCGAAATTACGCCTAACCTAGCGGAAAATATAGCTCAGCTCGAAACATTTTTCAGCGACACACCTGATCTAATCATTCGTACGTTCACTTATAAACAATCCGGTGCTCCTGCTGCTCTGGCTTATCTCGAGGGACTGGTGGACAAAAATTCCATCAATAATAACGTTTTGCATCAACTCATGTTTCACACCACAGGCGAAGACAACGATGAGTTGCCCGTCGCGTTAGGAGAACTCCAGCATCTCATTGCTTGGGATGCGGTTGAAACTGCTATTTTACATGGCTACAGCCTGCTTTTCATTGATGGCCAAGCCCATGCGTATTCCTTAGAAACACAAGGCTGGCCGCAACGCGCGATCTCCGATTCACAAATTGAAGCCTCGTTGAAGGGCGCGCATCAAGGCTTTATTGAAACAGGTAGTCAAAATATTGCCTTAATTCGTCGCTACATTTCCAGCCGGGAGCTCAAGATTAAAGAACTTCTTGTCGGAAACAGAACCAAAAGCAAAGTATCCATCCTGTATTTAGAGGATATAGCACTTCCTGAAATTCGCCATGAATTAGAGCGTCGCATCTCAGGCTTGCAGGTAGACTGCATTTTAAATACAGGCGAGCTTGCGGAGTTAATTGAAGATGACCCCTTTTCCTTATTTCCGCAAATGATTACTACCGAACGCCCGGACACTGCCGCATCTCAGCTGCTGCAAGGGAGATACTGTGTCGTCGTGGATCGATCCTCCAGTGTATTGATTGCGCCGGTTGGACTAGCAGCCTTTTTCCAAGGCATTGATGATTACAGTACGCGTTGGCCCGTCGCTACATTTTTTCGACTGCTTCGTTTCTTCGCTTGTATCATCGCAGCGTTTCTACCTGCTTTCTACATTGCCTGTATTTCATTTAACCATGAACTCATTCCCTTGGATTTGATTTTATCGATTGGCGAGTTTCGATCCGCTGTCCCCTTTCCTCCTTTTATAGAGGCGCTCATCATGGAGATTATGCTCGAAATGCTGAGGGAGGCCGGTGTTCGTCTGCCTGCACCAGTTGGTCAAACCGTGGGGATTGTAGGCGGAATTGTCATTGGACAAGCAGCGGTTCAAGCGGGCATTGTGAGCAACCTTATGGTCGTAGTCGTCGCCTCCACGGCGGTTGCCTCCTTCATCCTCCCCAATTATGACATGGCTGCTTCCGTTCGTTTAATTCGCTTTCCGATGATGACGATTGCATCCATGTACGGCATCATTGGGATCATGGCGGGTGCCATGGTCGTCCTAGCTCATCTCATTAGCTTAAAATCACTCGGAGAACCGTATAGTTCTCCCATTGCACCGTTACGCATGGCGGACTGGAAGGATGTCTTCATCCGCCTGCCACTCAGAAATATGGTGTATCGACCAAAAAGTGTTCGTTCACTTCAAAAACGCCGATATGGCGAGACGAAACAGAAAGGAGACAATTCATCATGAGGCCCGACAAGAGCAATCAAATTACACTGTTTCAGTATATTTTGCTAATTCACAGTGTCCAGCTAGGCGTCGGCCTAATTCCTCTACCTGGCGACCTTGCGAAAGGCTGCGGTACGGACGGATGGATTGTCTTAATCATCGGATGGCTCGCTTCGATAACCAGCAGCCTGTTTATCATTCAAATCATGAAAAGGCACCCCAATGGCACGATCATTGACTTATTAAGCCACTACTTTGGTAAGTGGGCTGGAATAATCGGCATGGTTGTGTTTTCCTTCTACTTCCTTATTTTCATTTATTTAATCTACAATCGGATGGCCCTTCTCATTCAGAATTGGATTATGCAGCAGACCAGTCCCTCCGTCCTCATGCTGCTTTTCCTGCTTCCCGCCTATATGATTACCAAGGGAGGCTTTCGTATCATTGGTCGCTATTCTGAAATTATCCTATTCCTTTCCGTTGGACTCATTGTGTCTGGTTTATATTTGTTTAAACAGGCGCAATGGATTCATCTGCTCCCCATTCTGAAACATGGCTGGATGCCGATACTACAGACTGTTAAATCTACCATTTTAGCGTTTACTGGGTTTGAGATTGCCTTCTTTCTATACCCTTATTTAGAAAAAAAAAATTCTGCCTCCACCGGTATCATTATCGCGAACTCTATCACTTTCTTCGTGTACATGTTGTTTACCATTCTTGCTTTTATCAACTTCAGTCCGGATGAAATTACGCAATACCATAATACGCTCATTTCTTTATTTAAAATTATTGAGTTTCGCTTTCTAGAACGACTTGATATTTTTATTCTCTCCATCTACTTACTTATTGTCGTGAGAACATGGCTTCCCATGTTGTACGCGACGGTCATTTGCACCCAGCAGCTTGGTATTAAGGGGCAGCCTCGCCTGCACATCCTCCTCCTGCTTTCCGCTATGGTTGGTGTAACATGGTTTTGGAAACCCAGCTGGAATGACAGTATGCAATTAAGCAACTTTATTCAAAATATCGGCATCGGCATTGCTTTTGTCTTACCGCCGCTCCTATGGGTCATTCTAGTAGGTATGGGCCGAATTTCACGGAGGGTCTCCTCATGAGGCCGATGCGTACAAGCCTTATTTTATTCCCCCTATTCGCGCTGATCATTGCCATGTCTAGTTGTAAAGATCAGTTGCCCTTAGAAAATATCACACTTGCGCTTATGGTGGGTATTGACTTAGATAAAGATAATAACCTCGTTATCTATGCATCAAGTCCCGTCTTTAACAAAGAAGCTAAGGAAAAAAATGAGGTAACCGAGGTGACAGCGATTACCTTAAAGGATGCAAGGAATGAATTTGAAGGACGTGTGTCGGCACTTATTAGTGCAGGCAAAATTCAAAACGTGCTGATCGGAAAACGCGTCTTAGCCCATGAGGATTGGTTTAAGCTGATGGATGTGTTTTATCGTGATCCAAAGACATCCGAAACGGCCAGAGTCATCGCTGTTGAAGGGTCTGTCGAGGAAATTATTCGCTTTGCACCTCTAGATAAACGAAGATTATCCATGCATATTGCCAAGCTAGTGGATACCGCTCATATGCGCAGTTTAGTACAAATCACAACCGTATTCGACCTTCATAGGCAAATGTTTGAAAAAGGGATCACGCCTTACTTAACCAGCATGCTCAAAGATGAGAAGGATGTCATAGCAAAAGGTACACTGCTTTTGAATAAAAATGGAAAGTATGCTTACACGATTGACCACGCTGAAAATCAACTTCTACAAATGCTGCAAAAAGTTAAGCACGGCTCTCTTACTCTAACCGTCGTGATCCCGAAGGAGAAAGGCGATTCCTTTTTTGATACAGGAGGCATTAGCTTCTACGCCTTGCAACTAAAAAGGGACATTAAAGTCACATTTGAACAGAATAAGTTTCATTTTGATATCCAGCTCTCGATGCCCATTCAGCTGACCGAAAAATATTTTACCATTGATGTGAGACATGAAGCGGCTAGGCTCGAATCGGAGATCAATCAGCAGCTGGAAGCGAAGATGAATGCACTGGTTAAAAATATTCAAAAGCATGAAATTGATCCCATTGGTCTTGGCCTTTATGCGCGCGGTTATCAATTTAAGGCTTGGGAAAACGTACAGGATGAGTGGGGTCACGCGTTCTCAGAAGCCGAAGTTCGTATTCATGTGAAGACGAAAATAAAGAATATGGGTGAAACCATATGAAGCATGAATGAGATGCATGGAAAAAAACCATCTTATAGGAGGATATCCCTAAAAGGAAGAGGTGAAATCAATGTCAGATAACGAACTAGATCATGAACTTACTGCGCACGAGTACCCCCGGGAAATTCCGGATTTCCAGTTCATGAGCACCAAAAAACCTGAAGAATGGACGGAAATTGAGCTTCTTCAGCTCCACCGGACCATGAGCGACTTATCTCCTTATCTTCATGAGCAAGATACAGCCATGCATAATCAGATCACACGGGAAATGGAGCGGCGCGGCATTTGAGTGCCTACCTAGAAACTGCCGACTTAGTAAACACATATGTTGCTTTATTAGCTGTGTTCCTTCATAATGAAGTTGAAACTACATAATTTTTAGGAGGTATTTATTCAATGGCACATCAACTACCAGCTCTTCCGTACGCAAACGACGCTCTTGAGCCGCACATCGATGCAAAAACAATGGAAATCCATCACGATCGTCACCATAACGCATATGTAACGAATCTAAATGCAGCTTTGGACAAACACCCAGCTCTGCATGACAAATCCCTTAATGACCTGATCGCTGACCTAAACAGCCTTCCTGAAGATATCCGTACAGCAGTTCGTAACAATGGTGGTGGACACGCTAACCACTCCCTATTCTGGGAAACAATCGGACCAGAAGCTGGCGGCGCACCTACAGGCGCACTAGCAGCTGCAATTGACAGCGAGCTTGGTGGCTTTGATAAATTCAAAGCAGACTTCGCTGCTGCAGCAACTACACGTTTTGGCTCTGGCTGGGCTTTCCTAGCTGTTGACAAAGCTGGTAAATTGAAAGTGTACAGCTTGCCGAACCAAGACAGCCCGATCATGGAAGGCGAAACGCCAGTTCTTGGTCTTGATGTTTGGGAGCATGCTTACTACCTGAACTACCAAAACAAACGCCCTGACTACATCGCAGCTTTCTGGAACGTTGTTAACTGGAACGAAGTTAGCAAACGTTACGACGCAGCGAAGTAATATTGGTATTGAAAAAGCGACCCTAAGGGGTCGCTTTTTTGCGTTCTATGGGCCTTATCCTTAGAGCGCTTATTCCCTTTTAGGGTTGGGTCCGTATTGATTATCGTTGTAGTCGCTATCCTGACAGAAGAATACAATCAAAATAATGGGACCAATCAGGGGAATTAAGCTAAGCAGCAACCACCACCCGCTTTTACCCGTGTCATGCAGTCTACGAAAGGCTACGGCTAGAGAAGGTAACAGAACTGCTAAAGAATAAAGACCTGACAAGAGCTTATCTATTCCGATAATAGACTCGACGATAGCAATACCAATAGAAATGATAATATTGAACAGCACGAACATCCAATATTCCTTCCGTCTTGCTCTGCCTGAAAACCCTACATAATTCGTTAGCACCTTTAAATACCATTCCATCTGCAACGACTCCTTCTTTTGTAGTCACCGAACAGTGTCCTTGGATATTTAACATTCTCCCATTCATATTCCAGTTTGAAGAATCTCATACATCTTTTCCATCGCAGCTAGGTTCCTTTCGCTTTTCTCTTTACGCCAATAAAACGAAGTTGTACGATAATGGTAAATAAATCTACAACCGGAAAGAGATGACGAGCCCTTGACTATCGTACCGTTACTTCAACATGTCCCCTTGTTTCAAGAGCTTTCGGAAGAAGATCTGATCGGGATTGCCCCTTTATTTACGGAAAAGAAAGCAAAGAAGGAAACCATCCTTTTTCAGGAAGGCGAAATTGGTGAGGAGTTATTCCTCATACAGTCTGGTGTTGTGAAAATATATCGATTGGACGAAGCGAAAGAGGTCACACTGGCCTTGTTTCGTGATGGGGATTTTTTCGGAGAGATGTCCCTGCTTAGCAGTGGGATGACTCGTTCAGCAACAGCTGAAACGATGGCTTCATGCACCCTCTATGTGCTCAACCGCACAGATTTCACTACATTCATGGAAAAGAGCCCTAGGCTATGCCTAAAGCTCCTGGAAACGACGATGCAACGGTTGCGCCATGCCAATGATCAAATCTATGATTTGACGTTCCTTGGGGTTCGCTCGCGTATTATTAAAACAATCCTTCGATTGTCCGAGCAGCACGGAATCTCTACACCTGACGGTCTTCTAATTGATGTTAAGCTGACTCATCAGCAACTCGCCAACTTAGTTGGCACAGTAAGGGAATCCGTCACAAAGATATTGCAAGAATTGCTGGATGATGGGCTCATACAGATTGATAAGAAATTAATAACGTTAAGAAATATCGAGGCCATTCAGGCCGAAATTCGGTAATCATTGAAATACTACTACGACACGTACTAATATCTACTCTTCAATACGCTCCTGCCATTCCTTCATAATCCGCACAAAAACGTTAGGAAAGGCATAGTTCTGGAGATCCTCGGGGCCTACCCAACGATAATGGAACGGGATCCATTCCTCCCCCGTGCTTGGCCGACTGGCGTCACCAAGCTTAGCGCGGTATACCTTCATTTTCCACACTATATGGCTAAAAATATGCTCGGTATCCATGAACCACTCATCGGGCTTAATCCCGATTTGCTCCTGCTCGGCAAGGGCTTGGCGAAGTGTTGCCTGGTTGTCCTCGTCAGACTGCCATGCAGCAGTCGCCCACTCGACATGCGGTAACTCCCACATGCGGGCAAGCAAGCCCTCTTGCGGGCGCTGTCTGATCAACCATTTGCCTGCATGCTCACTTGTACCTTCAATGAAAGCCACTGCCCGCAGCTCTGGACGAGGCGGTTTGGCTTTCTTCTTGATGGGCAGCGCCTCTTCCATGCCAGCCTCGCGCGCCGAACAGTGCGCCATTACGGGGCACGTTAAGCAGTGCGGTGACCTCGGCGTACACACCATAGCTCCTAGCTCCATGAGCGCCTGGTTAAAATCACTTGCTGTGCCTTCCAAAATCAGCTCACGTGCTAACTTCTCCATAATCGTCCGCGTCGATGGCTTCATAATATCTTCTTCGATGAGGAAATAACGCGAGAGTACGCGCATGACATTCCCATCGACCGCAGGCTCTGGCTTGTTGTAGGCGATGCTCAGGATCGCCCCCGACGTATAGGGACCGACGCCTTTGAGCGCGGAGATCTCCTCTTTATTTTGCGGGACAATGCCCTCGTATCGTTCGTGCACTTCTCTGACTGCGGATTGAAGGTTCCTAGCACGTGAGTAATAGCCGAGTCCTTCCCACGCTTTAAGTACATTTTCTTCTGGTGCCGTTGCTAATGCCTCGACAGTTGGAAATTGATCAACAAACCGATGAAAATACGGAATCACTGTATCCACACGCGTTTGCTGCAGCATCACTTCGGAAATCCATATATAATAAGGGTTTTTACTTCTACGCCAAGGTAAATCACGTTTATGTGTTTGGTACCAATCCAAGAGATTCTTGGAAAAATACATCTTCTGTTCTTCGCTGTACATGAGCTCTCCTTCTCTATGGGGCACGTTCAAGTTATAATGGATGAATGGATATGGTACCATTATACGAGAAGTGCGGAACATAAAACTAGAGGTGAATGTATGCAAACGTCGAAGCAAGCTGAATTGACTCAAACAGGGCAACAACAATTAGAAAATAAAAGAAAAGATTGGCTGCGCGAAGCCCAAGGCTTCATTGCATTGCTTTTCATTTGGGGCGCAGAGTGGGTGTTTAGCTCAATCATCGATTTCGCCCTTTACTGGCGCGATTTGGATTGGCTAAAGCAAGCAGCTTTCGTCACGGCCGTGGTGGCTAGCTTGATCCAGATCTGGGGAATGCGGAAGCTGTTTAACACGGGGGATACAAGTACAACTAATAATACTGTGAAGAGTGGCTGGGGGCATCCGATTTTTCTAGTGCTGCCCGGAGCACTGCTCGTTGCTGCCGTTGCTTTCATGGAGGCGATAGGGGCGGTGAATCCGCTGTTTGCTCCTATTTTGCGGGCGTTTCTACTCGCGATCGGTTTCGTTCAGGTCGGGCTGCTGCTCGGCAGACCGCTTATTTATTTGGGGTTGTGGCTTTTTGCGCTGACCGCGGTGATGGGCGTGTGGTATTTGGGTTATTCGGGTATGATTCTCGAGGGAATGGGCGGCATCAGCCTGCTCGTGAGTGGGTATATGCTGCGGGTATGGGCACGGTAAGGAGCTAGTGGCAGTGGCTGGGATAGGGATAGTTGGCGAGGGGTGGGATAGTTCCAGTTCCAGTTCCCGTCAACCTCAACTCGGGCCCGGGCACCAGCTCCAGCTCTAGTCCACCCTACACGTGGCTACTCACCAGTGCCAGCTCCACGAACCCAAACTAACTGGAAAACCTCCAGTTAATTTTGAGCAAATTCATGGTTTTGAACGATTAGATGGATTTTCTGCATCTATTTTCGCCGAAAGTAGCTAGTTGGGCTCAATCGGCTGAAATTAACGGCAGAAAATCCATCTATTTGTTTTACACTTCAACATCCCATCAAATTAGATGCATAAAATCCAGTTATTTTGCCGCGCATATGTAGAAGTCTCTACTTACACCTGCTCCACTATGGCATAAGCCGCAGCCATAGAGCCTGTATGCGTAATGCTGATATGGATGCGGTGACTGCCTTGAAGTCCTGCGCGCAGCAGAGCCTCCTCTTTCACACAGCAGATGGGTTTACCAAGCGCATCCGGCAGCACTTCTACATCTTGAAAACCAATCTGCTTACCAATCCCGCAGCCAATAGCTTTCACGATCGCTTCCTTCGCAGCGAAACGCCCCGCAACGAACTCCGCGAGTCGTCCGCGGCGTTTCAACGCCAACTCCTGCTCTGCCGGTGTCAAAATCCGCTCCAGAAACCGATCGCCTGAAGATCCCTCTAGCATTTTGCCTATCCGCCCAATTTCTATTAAATCTGTTCCAACCCCAATGATCATCGCTCAACCGGCCTCATTTCTGCTATCAATAACGCTTTGCGTACAATTTAACCGATTCCTCGGCCAAGGTCAAGAGAATGGACGCTCACAAACTCCACAGCTTACGTAGAGGTAAGTAAGTAACTCTATTTTCAGCTCTTATGTCATTCTCCAGCAAGCGTTATACTAGGCTTAGAAATTATAGCTGGGAGGCCATCATAGTGAAAATCATGCCACTGGAAAGACGCGGGATTTCGAACAGCCGAATTGTATTCGGATGTATGGGATTAGGCGGAGATTGGGCCGGCAATCCATTAACCAAGGAAGATTACATCACCGCTGAAAAAGCTGTAGAAGCCGCATTATCAATCGGAATTACGATGTTCGATCACGCTGACATTTATAAAAGAGGGAATTCCGAGACCGTTTTCGGTCAGGTTCTCAAAAATAGACCTGATTTGCGCGACCAAATCATTTTGCAATCGAAATGCGGGATTCGCTTCCAAGATGATCAGCACCCACAGCGTTTTGATTTTAGCAAAAATCACATCCTAAGCTCCGTCGATGGCATTCTCGGTCGTCTAGGCGTTGAACACATCGATATCTTGCTGCTGCATCGCCCGGATCCGCTCATGGAGCCTGAAGAAATCGCGGAAGCTTTCAATACGCTGCGCTCAGCGGGTAAGGTTCGCCATTTCGGCGTGTCCAACATGACCTCCGCGCAAATGCGCTTCATTCAAAACTCACTTCCTGAGCCACTTGTCGTCAACCAATTGGAGATGAGCTTGGCGCGCGTGGACTGGATCGAGCAAGGTATTCTGGTGAATCAGAAGGTAGGAGCCAGCGTTAATTTCGCCGATGGCATCCTCGAGTATTGCCAAATGAATGACGTTCAAATTCAGGCATGGGGCCCACTCGCCAAAGGTAAGTTCTCTGGCAGCGATATTTCCGATGCGCCTGAGACCGTCAAGAAAACGGCCACGCTAGTTCAGAAGTTGGCCACTGAGAAAGAAACAACGCCAGAAGCTATCGTGCTTGGCTGGCTCATGAAGCATCCGGCGCGCATTCAGCCGGTCATCGGCACTTCCTCCGCCAAGCGTATTGTCGCTTGTGAAGATGCAGTTCGCATCGCGGACACCATGACGCGCGAAGAGTGGTACACGCTGCTCGAGAGTTCCCGCGGCGTGCGTATGCCGTAAGCCTGCGTGCCCACGCACAAAAGCCGTCCCGAAGTAGAAGATTCTACTAGGGGACGGCTTTTTGTCCTTATTCAGCTTATCACTTCTCGCAGATCCCGATATTCCTGGGGGGTAACCCCCTCCATCTCTTTGAACACACGGCTGAAATGCTTCACATTCTCGAAGCCTGCCCGCTCGCTGATCTCGTATACCTTAAAGTCTGTCGTGGCGAGCAGCTCGCGTGCCCGCTCTATGCGCAGTCTTTTCAAATAATGAACGAAGCTTTCACCAGTGTATTCTTTGAAGGCCTGACTGAAATAGGAGTAATTGAAAGAAACATGATTCGAAACCATGGCCATATTCAAATCTTTATCAAAGTTCTCCTGTATGTATTGTGTAGCTTTCTTCATTTCTCTGTGATCGATGTGGAACGTCTTCATCGTGCGCACATACGCATTGAGTCGATCCAACAGACCCTCGACACTATGAAAATAATCGGAGAAATAATAAAAATTCGAGATATCCCCGACCTTTTTGAACAGCCGAAGGATCTCTACAGACTCCCCACCATACACATGAAATACCTTATCAAAAACAAGCTCGTTCAAGGCCTTGCTCACAGCCTCTACATAGGCGATATCGAATCGAGCTACGATTTTCATGTCTAGTATTTCCAGCAGCAACGCAGACATCTCTTTATTCCGATCCGTTCCGAGCATATTGGCGATTCTTTGTATCGTAGCAACAGGCACAGTGAAATCCTTATTGTTATGACAAATCGTTTCATAACTAACACTGCCTGGCCCCGACTGCAAGAACGTATACTTCAGCGCCTCTAGAGCCTCCGTATACGCAGGCTGCAATCGCTCAGCTCCACGTGTGTACTCACTTAAACCCATGCTGTACATGAAATATCCCGCTCCAGTGATCCGCTCCGTCAAATATGGAAATAAATCTCCTTGCTCTGCAATTATCACTAACTGATTTTCTTTATCTAGCACGATCGCATGCCGATCACGGCAGTGGTCTGGCACATGGGCAAGCTCATCTTGGATACGAGCGAGGAATTCGGAGTGCTTCATCCCCGTTATCGTTCCCCGATAGTGAAGCACGCCGACTTGAAACCCCGCCTCCACCCATGCCATATCAATCTGCAGCAGCTTGCTCTGCATGGTTTCCCCGTCCATATGGGAATGCCTCAGCAGATAACTTAACTGACTCTCCTTGAAAGCTTCCCGCTGCTGGAAGGAGCTGCTCAGTTGCTCGGATATTTGCTCTTTCAGCTTCAGATCATTTTCCAAACGAACTAGCGTGCTGGACAGCTCATCCCGAATAATGGGCTTCAAGAGATATTCCTTCACCTCACAGCGGATCGCTTCCTTCGCATACGGGAAGTCATCGTGCCCGCTTAGAATGATAACCGCAGGCTTCTGAATCATTTCCTGAATACGATTAATCAGCGTAATCCCATCCATTACTGGCATACGAATATCCGTAATGACAATGTCTATAGCGGCACTCTGCAACAGTTGCAGTGCTTCTTCGCCGTCCCCAGCAAACTCGAACGTATACGCTTCCGGAAATTCGCGTGCAATCATGGCTTTCAAGCCGAGTCGGATATTTTTCTCATCGTCAACGATAAGTATGCTTCTCATCCGTAGACATTCCT
Source organism: Paenibacillus sp. J22P169 (assembly GCF_059691995.1). NCBI lineage: Bacteria > Bacillati > Bacillota > Bacilli > Caryophanales > Paenibacillaceae > Paenibacillus > Paenibacillus sp. J22P169. The sequence goes on from NZ_JCAUAO010000013.1 coordinate 85,985, forward strand.
CCAGATAATATCAAATAAGGCAGCTTCATGAATACTTTGGTATACGTCCCCTCCGCACTCTCTACCCAAATCCCATACTCATTCCCGTAGTACATTTTGATTCGCTGCGTCACATTGCGCATACCGATGCCGTTGCCTTCCTGCTCACGCTCAGTCCTATTCCCATATTTGTTATGAAAATAAGCGTCCTCCATATGAATCTTCTCATGAAGCTCCTCTAACTGATGCGTTGACATGCCTGCGCCGTTATCCCCAACCTCGATGAGCATGCCATCCGCACTCTGGCTCGCACGAATCCAGATCGTGACACCCTCTCGTCTAGCCCGCTCGATATTCATGCCGTGCTTCACCGCATTCTCCACAAGGGGCTGAAGCGACATTTTCAACACTTCCTGCTCTAGATAGCTGCTAGGGATATCTAGTTTCAGCTCTAATTTATCATCATATCGAATGTTCATAATCGCTATATAGTTCTGGATATGCTGGATTTCATTCCGCAGCTGGACCTGATCGCTGGACCACTTCAGACTGTAGCGCATCATGGCGCCAAGCGAAGTCAACGCATTAGAAATCGTATACTGCGCTTCGACTTCGGCCATCATTTTCAAATTTTCCAAGGTGTTGTATAGAAAATGGGCATCGATCTGATTCTTCAGTGAGCTCAGCTCCGCCTCTTTCGTCGCCGCTTGTTTGTTCACAGCCTCCACGATGAGCTCATTCATTTTCTTCATCATTTGCCGGAAATGATGGGCAAGCTCGCCCACTTCCCCGCCAGCGTCCATATCAATCTGGACATTGAGATCGCCTCTGCGCACCTTTTTCATCGAATCTCGTAAGATATGCAATTTTTTCAAGATTAACCCTTGCAGGAAATACGTAATCGCCGACAATAGCGCAATTAACACAACAGCAGCAGCGATAAATATATTGCGGGTATGATGGATTTGCGTCACGGGTTCTTTTAGAGACACCACATTCAGCAAGTGAGCATCCAGGTTATCGATGACCGTCGACAAGATCAGGTACGGTGTATCCCCGATGGTAACCGTGAAATTAGCCCCTTCCGGATGCGGGTTGTCATTCCACGCTTGGCGCAGCTGCTCCATGTTCATGCCTTTAAAAAACACATCGCCATTACCCGTGAACATCCCACCATGTCGATCGACGACGAGCATATGCGACTGACCATCCTGAATGGGACTGAACAGCTTCTGAAAAAACTTCTCCATCAACATATCGACCTCAAGAATGGCAACGCGTGTGTCCTTCGGATAATAAATTTCTTTTAACAAGGATACATACGTCCAGCTAGCTTCATTATCCGTGTTGTACCGATTCATAATATCTTTTTCATTCTGCAAAATTTCCCACCGAGCCTCGCCCTTCCGCGCAAGGACATCCTTATACCAGGATCGATCCGCAATTCGGCTCTCTTTTAGAAAAATGGGCCAAATCTCTTCCGTATTCGGATTATCTGTAAACAAGCGCACATTGGCAATATTCGGGTTGTTAAACAGGAGACGCTGCAAATTAGAAAACGTATTCATATTAAAATCTACAAGCTCCGAGACTTCAAGCTCATGAGCATTATGCAAATATTGGATGACCTCTCTGTCCGTTATTGAAAACTGAGCAGCGCGTCCCATCGCTTCAATATTGTTGAGAATACTGGCTTTCTCGCTTTCTAACGCGTATTGATTATTGTTCACGGTGTCTTGAATCGTATTTTGGTAAAATTCATTAAATAAATACCAAGAAATCAATATGATGGGAATCAAAATAATGATGATATAGGCACAGATTAGTTTCGTTTGAATCGATATACGGTTCGTCATCTGCGTAATCCGCATTCTCCCTTTGCCCAGCATGGATCCCATTGTCTCATATCCCGTCTTTCTATTCGGTAGTTCTCTTATTTTAAACTAAAATACACAGCATGCGGGAACTATTTGCAGCGAAAAACCCGAAAACCCGATAGATTCGGGCTCTCAGGTCATCTTATAGATTTACTTCGCGGATTGGGCAATTTTCTTCGTATTCGATTCAAATTCTTTCTGTTGGTAGGCCTGCACCTTATCCAAACCAGCTGCTTTCCGATCCTTTTGGTATTTATCGAGCAACTGATCGAATTCGGCATCCGTTTTGGCTAATAGCAGCTTCGGAAGTGTTTTGCCCCATGCCTGGGCGATTTTCGTATTTGCAATTCCCTCTTCCGATGTCCCTGTTGGCACAATGTTATCGTACTGCGAGAAGCTCTTCGACTTGCCTTTCGTCCACTCTTCAGGTTGCTTAATTGGTTCCACGCTAGGTGGCGCCCATTGCAAGTTCATGTTCGTATCCATTAGCATCCAGAAGGTGTAGGACGAGCCATATTTTTTATCAAAAGCAGCTCGGTCTTTATTCATCAGATCCAGCACTTCCGGCTTAAATTGATCCTTGCCATTGATGGTGTCATAGCTAACACCTTTCTCACCAAGGTACAGATCTTTATTGCCTTCTTCACTAATGAGGTAACTCAAGAATTTAATCGCTCTTGCTTTGTCTTTCACGTCTTTGGAAATCAAGGTTACTGTCCAACCTGAGATACCAGGACCTGCTAAGGTTGGCGGGCTTTTTGCAGCATTTGCTGGACCGTCTACTGCGATGTAAACTTTGTTTGGATCTTTTTGGTACAGGGAGATATTTTGATTCGCCAAATCAGAACGTTGATACAACATGGCAAAATAACGGCCTTGAGCAATCTTTTCCTCCATTTGAGGGCGCTTATCGATAAAAATATCCTTGGCCAGCAAGCCCATTTCATTGGCTTTACGGAACGTTTTGAGCCAGCTCACAAACTCTGGATCTGAGGAACGATCATAGAGCTTATTATCTTTTTCGTACGGAATCGCTAAGAAATTCTGCAACATGGAACCATTTTGACCAGCATCAAGAAGTGAACTATTTCCTAAGTCTCCGAACTCATGCAAACCAAGCGGAATCAGCGGCTGACCGTTCACATCAGGGAACTTCTCTTTCGCTGCTTTGAGCGCGTTCAAGAACCCCTCTTGTGTTCTCATATCCGGTTTTCCGATCGCCTCATACATATCTTTGCGAACTAGGAACGTTTGATTGGATACGAAGTTTTGCCCGTACTTCTTATAGTCCTCAGAGGAGGAGGAAGCGTTCGGATAGCCGTAGAAATTGCCATCTTTCTGTGTGTACCACGATGTCTTAGCCGGATCAGCTACCTTGATAAAATAAGGATCATACTGTTTGGCAAGCTCATTCAGCGGAAGCACCATATTGCCTTCGATCATTTTCTTGACAGCATCTTCATACCAGCCCAGCGTGATAAAGTCAGGCAGCTTCCCGGAGGCAATCATCGTATTCAGCTTCTCGTTCTCATTGCCAGCGGGAACAATAAAGTTGATATTCACACCGGTTTTCTTGGTTATGTACTGCGAAGTGGCATCAACGCCCCATTTATTAGGAAACCAAGAGAAGTTAAGGTACCAATCGAATGTAATCGGCTTCGTATCGGATTTCCATCCCGGTTCATTCGCATTAGCCACAGGCGCAGCGGATTGTGCTGCAGCGGTTTCTGCTGGCTTTGTCGCCTCAGGGCTTGCGGTACTGGTGTTGCTCTCTTTATCCGTGGTACAGGCGGTTATTGAAAAAGCTGTAAATAAAGCAAGCAAAGTTGTTAACGTTTTGCGTGGTTTCCTCATTGGCGTTTCCCCTTTTCAAATTCATTGTCATATGTGCAATCTCTGTCTAGAACAGAGCTGACCACCAGGATCACGTAAAGATTAACATGATTATCCTTTAATGGAGCCAATCATAAAACCTTTTACAAAATACTTCTGTAAGAAAGGATATACCAACACAATCGGCAATGTGGTCACAACCATCGTTGCTAGCTTAATCGACTGTGACGATACCGTCTTCGCCACACTTCCCGTCGTTGCAGCCATCATTTGATTAGAGCTGGACTGCGCAACAACACGGTAGAGATACGTCTGAATCGGTTGAAGCTCGCTTTTGTTAATATAGATCATTCCGGTAAAGTAATCATTCCATTGATAGACCCCATGAAAGAGGGCAATCGTAGCCACGACGGGCATGGAAACCGGCAGGATGATTTGATAAAAGATTTTGAAATCATTCGCGCCGTCAATTTTGGCGGCTTCCTCCAACGCGTCCGGAATTTCTCGGAAGAAGGATAAGAAAATAATGAGATCAAAAAAGCTGAACATCGCAGGAATGATATACACTAGGAAGCTATCGAGCATCCCTAAATCTCGGATTAACAAGTAATACGGAATTAAGCCTCCGCTGAAAAATAGGGTTACCGTACCGATCAGCATGTAGACGTTGCGGCCGATTAACTCCTTGCGGGAAAATGCGTAGGCAACCATCGCTGTGAAAAGCACGTGAACTACTGTACCTATCAGTGTTTTCGCTACAGTTACTCCCATTGCAAGCATGATGCCATTATTCGCAAAAACAGCTTTATAGCTGTCGATGCTGAACACCCGTGGCCACCAGTAGATTCCCCCTCGCATGGCGTCATTCCCTTCATTGAAGGAATTGACCAGCACATACCAGATCGGATAGATGGTTACGAAGCAAATGACTAGCATGAATATAAAATTGAAATGATCGAATGCAGCCTCTTTGTAGGTTCTGCGATTCAGGGAAAGCATCGTTGGCTCACCTCCTAGCATTGAAGCATTCTGATTTTAAAATAACGATGTGTTGTTGAGCCGCTTGGTGATGAAATTCGCTGAAAGCAGCAGGATGAGTGAAATGAGCGACTTAATTAAGCCGACTGCCGTTGCATAGGAAAAACGGCTTTGACGAAGACCTACCTCATACACATACACATCGATTACGTTGCTGGCACTTGCGTTTAGTTGGTTTTTGAGTACGAGAATTTGGTCAAAGTTGGAGTTCAGAATACCGCTCACGGAAAGAATGAACAGGATCGTAATCGTTCCTTTAATCGAAGGAAGGGTTACATAGAACATTTTCTGAAAGCGTCCTGCCCCATCAATCGTAGCCGCCTCGTACATATCCGGAGATACGCCGGACATCGCTGCGAGATAGATAATCGCCGACCAGCCAAGCTCCTTCCAGATATCGGAGGTGATGATAATACTCCAGAAATACGACGGCTCTGCCAAGTAACTGATGGGCTCTTGGATGATATGTAGTGCTAAGAGAACCTTATTGATAAGCCCAACGTCTGCTAACCAAGTGGCGAGAATACCACCGAGAATGACCCAGGATAAGAAGTGGGGTAAATAAGATATCGTCTGGACCAGCTTCTTAAAACGGATAGAACGGAGTTCATTCAGAAATAACGCAAACACGATCGGAAGCGGAAAACCAATAATGAGTTTGAGAACACTCATACCGACAGTATTTTTAATAACGCTGGCCAAATTGTCATCTTCCAGAAATGCCTTGAAGTGCTCAAGCCCCGCCCAGGGAGCTGCTGATATGGGTTTAATAATATTGAAATCCTTGAAAGCGATGATGATCCCGTACATGGGTACATAGTGAAAAATGATCATCCACGCGACGCCCAGCAGCGCCATTACCTGCAAATATCGCTGTGCGTATACGATGCGGAGCAGCCTTGACGCTGATTTGCGGAATGGGACTGACTTGTGATTCGGAGTGGCGATTTCCGTCTCCGTCTTCATTTCTGGCTGCACCTCCTGTGTCTTCTTCCTTGTAAGCACTTTCACTTTACTCATTATAGGTCTTCTATTCGGACGATGTAAGGCTTCAAATTTCAGCTATGGTTACTATTTTTTGGATTAACGGTGAGGGCGCGGGTGAAAAAATGAGCGGGCCGGCAAGGATGCACAGGATGCGGACTTAGAACGTGACAAGCAATGTGGGAACACGGGATGTGGACTCGCGATGCGGACACTGGGTATCGCCGGTCGAGCGGTGGATACGATCCCGGCGATCCAACGGCGGGCACGCGATCCCGGCGATCCGACGTTGTTAGTGGAGTTTGGAGGGGGAAATACTCTTCATAATTTTCATTAACTGGAAAATATACAGCTATTTATGCGAATTTCACTCTAAAATTCGATTTAACGGGAAAATATGTAGGTAAAACTGTATCTTTTGCTCATATCGAGTAAAATAGTCAAAATTAACGGTAGGTTATCCATCTATTCTGCGTTTGATAGGAAAACCTCAAAATTTAGCTGTAGAAAATCCAGCTATTCACCGGGAACACGGAAAATTTCACGAAACTTCCATCCGACTTACTCACCTTTCTGACTCTGCAATCCATTCAATATAACTGTACATTTTACATCTATTTGAAAGCTAGCTACTCAACTGAACACTCCCCTACTCCTACTCCTACTTCTACTTCTACGTCTACTTCTACTTCTACTTCTATACTTCTTACCTATTACTACTACTGCTACCTCTACTCCTACTCCTACTTCTACTCGACTCCCCCAGCTCAATTCGCAACCAACATGTCACACATCATCAGCCCTAGTGAATAAAAAGTCGTCTTCGCTTACCCCAAGACCACAAACATTTAAATGCTGGCGTGTACAAAAAAGACCCAAGGCATATTTTTGCCTCGGGTCTTCTTTTGTTAGGTTTAATTTCTTACTGGTGCAGCTGTCGGTGCTGACGGTAACTCCCTCACCGCTGGGGCTGCTGCAGGTGCTGATCTTGAACCCTCCACTACTTGGGCTGCTGCTGGAGCTGAACTTGACTTCCTCACTTCTTGGGCTGACACTGGGGCTGATCCCGGCTTCCTCACTTCTTGGACTGCTGCTGGTGCTGATTCTGGCTTCCTCACTTCTTGGGCTGACACTGGGGCTGATCTTGATCCCTCCGTTGCTTGGGCTGGCGCAGGTGTTAGTGTTGGTGTTGGACTTGACTCCACCGTTGGAGTAGTTGGAGTCACTACGTCGGCCGACTTGGTTTCACCTACGGTTTCCACGGAGGTATTCTTATCCGTTCCCGTTGTTAGTGAGCTTGTATCTGTTGTCTTTTGATCAACAATCGTAGAATTCGATTCCGTTGCTGACTTCTTATCTACACTAGCATTCGTCAACGAACAACCACTAATGATGAGAATGGCAGCCAAACCTAGGAACGACCAACGATACGAATTAAATTGAAACTGTTTAATCATCATAATTCTCCTCTTTAACTGTGACTTATTTCCGGATAAATGAACATTGCCTGGCACACTTACGGGACGTACATAGCTTTCCAATAATTGAATGAGTGTATATCCTTACTCTTCTCTTTTGGCTGGCTCTATATAAGAAAGGGCTAAAGCATCGCTTGCAATCTCCTGGTCTTCACGCATACGTTGATATGCGTACCAAAGTACAGGGTTGAACCAATGAATAATCAACAGAAATTGCATTAGCCAATTGACGCCAATATCATTTCGTTTACAATGTGCCAGTTCATGTAGAAAAACATGCCGTAATTGTTCATGATTTAAACTGTTAATTACCGTCTGCGGTATAACTAAACAGGGATTCCTGAATCCAAATAGCGTCGGCATTGACAATTTATCTGATACCACTAATGTGATCGGTTTATGTATCGACATTTGCTGTTGACACTGAGCGAACAACTGAAGGATGCCAATGTCCGAAATCGGTCTCGTTTCTTTCGTTATTTTCAGCGCAAATTTACGGTTGATAACTAACGTATATATCGCAAATAGGACAATCCCCAGCAACCATACATACATGGCATACTTATAAAAAATATTCGCCATTGAGTCACCAACTGCCAATTCCTCATGCGTTCCTACCTCTACTGCTTGATCGAGTTCATGAATCGTATCAGGGTAAGATAGCCAATTATAAATGCTTAAATTGCTCTCCAAGTGCCAAGGCAGGAGCAGTCTTACGAGCACCAACAACCACATGAGATAGTGCCATCTAGGTTTTATCCGTTTATGCAGGATGCGCTGAATCAGCATGATGAACACAACTGTAATGGTTGCCATGATCGATACCGATATGATCCAATCAAAAAAACCAGTAAGAAGTTCACTCATTGGGTTCACGTTCACCCCTCCCTTCATTCCTAGAAGTGGAACCTTGCTGAAGCTATGCCCAATCTCGGGTTCCTTGTCACTTGCTTTTACCGTCTAGCATATCTCTTAGCTCTTTGATGTCTTCCTCTGACAACTGTTCCTCTTTCAAAAAATTAACGAGCATCGGCTTAAAGGCCCCGCCATAAATTCTTTTCAAAAAAGATTGCGTCTCCGACTTCACACACTCACCCTCAGAGACCAAAGGGAAGTAAGCATACACTCTGTTCTCTTGCGTAAATGATATCGCCTGCTTCTGCGCTAACCTGTTCAACAAGGTTCGAATTGTTTTGGGCTTCCACTCTGTCCGCTCCTGCATGGCATCAATAACTTCATTAGCCGTGCGTGGTGATTCGTTCCAGAGTACCTTCATAACTTCCCATTCGGCATCTGTAATATGAGGGACCGTCTTCACATCGTTTCCTCCTTTCGTTGGATTACAACTGTAATACAACTTGAATATTACAGTTGTAATCCAGACTTGTCAAGCTGAGTAGTTTGAGAAATAAAAAAAGACTATCCATGTTAAACATAGATAGTCTCTTTACCTTATCGCCTAAACCCCAGGAATCGGGATCCGTTTATGCTCCGTTTTCAGATACTGCTTCTCCAGCTTCTCTTGCGCAGCTGGATCAATTTGCTTGCCTTCGAGGTAGTCGCTGTTATCACCGTAGGTGATACCTAGCTCTTCCTCGTCGGTTTGCCCGTCCCAAAGGCCCGCTGTCGGGGCTTTGTCCAGCACGCTTTGCGGCACGCCGATCTTCGCCGCAAGTGAGCGCACTTGGCGCTTATTCAGCGTGCTCAGCGGCGTAATGTCAACCGCACCGTCGCCGTACTTCGTGAAGAAGCCGGTGATCGCTTCAGAGGCGTGATCCGTGCCTACGACGATCAAGCCCAGCTCGAAAGCCAAGGCATACTGCATGACCATGCGTGTACGCGCCTTGATGTTGCCTTTGCCACCGCGGCTCACGTGCTGGTGAACGCCGATATGCTTGAGTCCGTACTCGACTTCGATGGCAATCTCGTCGACGGACTCTTCGATGTTGTTCTCGATTTGATACTTCAAATCGAAGGCCTTAGCTACAGCGTAGCTATCCTCGATGTCGACTTGCTGACCATAAGGCTGGAACACGCCGACGGTTTTGTATTCTTTGCCTTTTTCCGCTGTCAGCTCGTCCGTAGCTTGCTTACACAGTCCTGCCGCCACCGCGCTGTCAATACCGCCGCTGATTGCGATCAGCAAGCCGTTGGCGTTTGCGCCAAGCACGTAATTTTTCAGAAAATCCACACGTTTACGGATCTCTTCATCAATATCAATTTCAGGTTTAACGCCAAGTTTCGCGATGATTTCTGCTTGCAAGCTCATGCAACTCTCCACCTTTTATCTAAATTTTGGAATGATGCCTTCTTTGAGATCTAGTATAGACTTTCGGCCTTCAAATTTCAAAGTGTAATGGAAAAAACGGCCTCGCGAAGAGAGAGTAAGTCGATTTTTTCGGCTAAATTCATTCCGAGCCCCACAAATATTGATTAACTGGATTTCCTACATCTAATTTCACGCCAATCGAGCACTTGCAGCGAATAAATGGATTTTCTAATGACGCAGGTGCTGTACAGGGAGGAAGAGATAGCTAGTTTGAAAGCCGATGTGCAGCATGAGACGGAATGAAGTAGCTGTGCCCAAAAAGAAAAAGCCCACCTGCTCGATAGCAGGTAGGGCCCCTTTATGGTTCCTTGCTTATTATTTGCAATATTGTTCAAAAGCACCAATCAAATCGCCAGCGATCATGTCTGCGGAACGATCTTCGATTTGGTGGCGTTGAATGAAGTGAGCTAGCTCACCGTTCTTGAACAACGCGATGGATGGGGATGATGGCGGGTATGGCGCCAAGTATTCACGCGCTTTCGCCGTAGCATCCTTCTCTTGACCCGCGAACACTGTGTACGTGTAAGTAGGTACAGTTTCGTTCTGAAGGGCTTTCGCAACACCTGGACGACATTGACCAGCTGCACAGCCACAAACGGAGTTCACGACAAGCAGCATCGTGCCATCCTTGGATTTCTCAATTGCTTCCTCTACTTGCTCAGGAGTCAGAAGCTCCGTAATACCCAGACGAGTCAAATCTTCTCTCATCGGTTTAACCATATCTTTCATGTACGAATCAAAAGACATTGCCATATGTGCCACCCCTTAGGATTTAATAGTTACTCTTAAAACGTAATGACTACAACTTATATTATACATCCGTTAGCGGTGAAAGCAAAGTCCAATGTCCCAGCTCCGTGACATAGAAATAAAGCGAAAGCTGTTAGGCTTCCGCTTTATCATCCTTGTCATTCTCGATATCTTGTCCCGGCTCGTAGGCTACATTTTTATCTGGATGAGTAAAAATCCCACTTTGCGGCTTGATTCCCTCTTCAAACAGCTCCCGATTTTCGGCACTTTGGAAGCCGACATCCTTAAAGGGATGAACCCACTGATCTCCCGCCATGACCTCGGGGTTCGTATCCGATGTCCACTGCTCCAAGGGAGAGTTATCGGATTCATAATCATGATCACCGATGGTGACACCAAACTCATTCACAAATGGAAGCCGCGGGCCTCGCCCCTGTTCAAACTGTGGTAGAAATTCAATCTCGTAGGGATCGAGATCACTCTGCTCCTTGGCTGACTTGTTCGACTTCGTATGATCCTGACTCATGTGGATGGGCGGTTGGGACCGTCTAGTTTTTTATCGACATAGCCCTCTTTACCGGCGGGTGATTTGGTGCGTTCTTGGTTTTGCTGTTCTTGCTGGATTTGCGTTTTGGAATCATTCTGACTCATATCCATCAGCTCCCTTCTGCCCGTAGTATGTGACAAAATAGGGAGGTTCATTCCAATGATCAGCATGAGTAGGTTCAGCAGCTGCCCAGGGGTGAGATACACCGCGGTTGGCTCCGCCAAAGCAAAATAGCTCGCAATCATTCCCGCTGCACCGCCATAGAACAAGGTATATTTCAACAGCTTGCCTGTTCCAAGAACCGTTGTCGAACGAGCTGTCCACAGCTGCTGCCACACGAGTAACGGCAGCAACAAGATCGCCAGATACGCGTGATGCGGATGAAACCTCGACACGGTGCCTTCCACACCAATCCCCCAGGGCAACTTAGTTGGCAGTCCGAAATCAGGCGTCAACGCCGCATAGAGAAACATCGCTGACGCAGCACCGATAGCGAGCATATCGAGCAAAGCTAGCCAAGCAATGCTATGCTTACGCACTTGATACGTTAGGTAGATATACGCTAATACAATGCCTACTACGATCTCCATCTTAGAGCCTGCTGTCAGAAGCAGCTTCATCGGACTTTCCCATAGCAGGGATGGCTGCGTCAGCAGACTACCCAAGCGCCATGTAAAAAACACAATCAAGACAGCGTTTAAAATCAAATCATCCATTCCTTTTACAGCTACCCGAGCAGCAGTAGGCACTTCAGACACTTCCAGCTCTACCCGATTCCATTGCCGCAATACACGCCGCATCAGCCAAAATCCAAGCACACACGCTAACAACAAGGCAACTAGTTTCCCTTGCAATTGCAGCGGTCCAATTTGTACCACTTCAGGCATAGGTGACCTCCGACTCTTTTTCCCTAAACATAACATTAATGCGCTTAACTTTCGACAAGACGCTTACTATTTCCTGGGAAATTTTGCAGAAGAACGTGAACGTTTGTCTAAATCCCTCGAAATTACGAATGATCGTTCACACCTACCGAGATCGTCTTCCCCATTCTATTTCCCGACAAAAGGAAACAATAGCTTCTGGTTCTCATTCGTATACATGTTATCCTTGGTAATGACTTCAGAGCCCGTATCCATCTTACTTTTGACCGTTTCGCCACGATGCGCTTGGAGTGCAGTTTTGACAGCGAGGTATCCCATGTTAAAAGGCTTCTGAACTATTGTCCCTTGCAGAATTCCCGATTCGAGGAAGGAGATTTCGTTCATGGAGCTGTCAAAGCCCACAAGTTTAATATTGCGATCCTGATCCAACTCCTTCAACGCACGCGCCGCGCCCATGGTGGAAGGCTCATTCAAGCCAAATATACCTCTGATATCTGAATGCTCCCTAAGCAGCTCCTTTGTCAGCTCATACGCCTTGTCCTCTGACCCGTTACTATACAATGTATCTAGCAACTTAATAGAAGTATCACCCTTCAAGCTATCCCTTACCCCGTTCTCACGATCCATCTGAGTATTCGAGGTTTTCACAAAGCTTACAATGGCATAGGTTGCTGGTCCTTGCACATAGCCCTGCATCGTTTCCACCGCTTTGCGCCCTGCCATGTAATTATCTGTTGCAATTAAGCTGGTGGACACGCCGCCTTCTAGTCCCGAGTCCACAGTAATGAGCGTGATGCCCGCATCTCTGACACGCTGAGCAACAGGAACTAGCCGATTGTAATCCGTAGCCGCCAGTATGATCGCTTTCGGCTTCTCCGCTATCGCTTGTTCCACAAGCTTGATCTGTTCCTCGATTTGTGATTCCGATGCGGTTCCCATGATCTTAATCTCTGCGTTATACTCTTTCGCGGCTGCAAATACGCCTTGGTTCAATACCTGCCAGAATTCCACATGTGGATCAATCGTCTTGGGAATCACAATAATTGAATTGTTCTTGGCACCGAACTGGTTAGCGAAGATCAGATATCCCCCGATCAGAATAACAGCAGCAGCAAGCGTAATCACAACGGCACTCACTCTAATTTTCAAAAGAACACCTCACTTCTAGCCTTCACTTTGATCCGGAACGGGCGGCATTTCAGGAAAAGTAATTGTGACTGTCGTACCCTCTTCGAGTTCGCTTTCGAATTGCAATCCGTACAGCTCTCCAAAGTACAGCTGAATGCGGTGATTCACATTTTGCACACCGAAGCCTTTGCCTGTTTGCGATTGATGTGTCGTCTTCAGTCTTAACGCCTTTAACTGTTCCTCACTCATGCCAACGCCGTTATCCATGACCTTCAGCTCAATTACGCCGTCCCGCTTCCGCCCGGTTATACGGATATGACCGCTTTCTGCCAAATGCTTCATGCCATGATAGATCGCATTCTCCACCAGCGGCTGCAGCACAATTTTCAAACTACGATCCTCCAATAGATCTGCTTCCACCTCGATGTCGTACGTAAATTTATTGCGGTAACGGATATTTTGTATCGTTAAATAGTTCTCGATATGGGCCAATTCCACACTGATGGGAACGAGTTCTTCCCCTTTGCTAATACTCGAGCGCAGCAGCTTGGACAAGGCAGAGGTCATCGTCACGACATCATCCACTTTCCCCATCTCGGCCATCCAAATAATCGAATCCAGCGTATTATATAGAAAATGAGGCTGAATCTGCGCCTGCAATGCCTTCAGCTCGCTAATCCGTTTGACCTCCTGATCCAGCACCGTCTGGCTCATCAGCTCTTTGATTTTGCTAATCATCAGATTGAACGTCCGTGACAGCTTGCTAATCTCATTCGCACCTTCCACATCGACACGGATATCGAAATTCCCCTTCTCCACCTGCTTCATGTGCACTTCGAGCTGTTTAATCGGTTTGGTCAACGTGATCGATAACCAAATCGAAATCGCCAGCGCAATAATAAGCGCAATACCGCCCCACATGGCGGATGTCAGCTGCATCTCTTTTTTGTTCCCGCTGAGGTCACCGGCGTAGGTTACGCCAATCATTTTCCAACCAAAGCTCGTTGTACGTACGGTATAGATCTTATTTTCATCCGTAGCCACCGTCTCGAACGTGCTATCCTTGGCCTGCATCAATGCGCGGATATCCTCGGACTTCAAGCCCGAATACAGCAACTGCTGCTGAGGATGATAAATGAGATCGCCGCTCTGATCGAGGATGAATACGTACCCCCGCTGGCCCAACTGAATTTGATTGCATAAATCATTAATGAGGTTAAAGTTCAGGTCAACGAGCAGCACTCCGCTTGCGCCGCCTGGTTGTGGACTTGGCATCTGTTTTGAGATCGAAACGACCCATTTATATTCATCTTTATACACATGCTGCACATGGGAGGAGGAAATGACGATATCCCCCTTTCTCCTGCTCGCTTGCGTGTACCATTCCTGTGAAATCAGCTCGGCATAGGGCTTAAATTCGGGTGACACCCGATCCGATACAACGGCGCCATTAGAACCGATAAACACAATGGAAGCGATATCATTTCGCGATGCAACGATTGTGCTGAAATAGCTGCTGATCTGGCGCTTCAACTGTTGCGCTTCCGTATCTTGCGGACTTTTCAAAGAGAGATATTGCTTCAGATCCGTGTTGCTCAAAGAAAGGGTAGAAATGCTCTCCATATTGCCAATGTAGGTTTGGATATTCTTATTCACTTGCTCGATCAGTTGATTCGTATATGTCAGCGAGGCATCCGTTACGGCGACTGTAGATAGACGATAAGCGCTATAGCTGAGAATGACGGTTGTACATAAAATTAAACAAGAAAAGGCCAACGCGAACTTCGTATGAATGCTTTTGAATTGAAAGGATCGAAGTAAACTTCTCATAAGCTCAACCCAGCCTTGTTGGCGGCTCTGAACTCCTTCGGGGTCATGCCCGTATGTCTTTTGAAAATGACACTAAAATATTGCGGATCACCATAACCTACCTTCGCAGCGAGCTCATACGTTTTGAGCTGTGTGGTGGCTAGCATTTCCTTGGCTTTTTCCAATCGGTATCGGGTTACATACTCAATGAAGGTCTCCCCCGTATGCGGCTTAAATAAGGCACTGAAGTAGCTCATGCTCATATAGATATGATTGCATACCTGCTGCAGCGAAAGCTGCTCATCGGCATAATGCTCATGTATATAGGCAACAGCCGACTCCAACTGCGCCCCTGACACATGCGTGCGCTTCTCTGCAAGCCGCTCTACGAAAGCTAGACAAATGGCTTCTAGCCAAAGCCGCACATCATCTAAAGTCTTACGTGTGTAGAGTTCCATGAACGAATGATCGCCAAGAACGTCTCCTTCATCCAGCCCCGTCTCCACCCCAGCATTCATCAGGGCGACGAGCAGTTTGTGCAGCTTGCCGTAGCAAGTCTCCATCGGACATGCCGACTTCTTCAAATCGTCGATCCACTCGTGCAGCGTTTGGGAAATAATCGCTTTCTCTCCCGTTTTTATCGCCGAGATCAGTCTCTTCTCCATGCGAACATAGTTGGTATTGTCTAAGCTGGCCCCAAACTCCATATCCCCAATCGCGATGACGCGGTTATTGCCCAATAGAAAGCGATAATCCAATGCCGTAAGCGCTTCTTGAAAAGCCTTCGGCAGCTCCTGCAGTCCCTTGTACATGCGGCTAATGCCTACCGTGACGGTCATGCCTAAATATTTCTCAATGCTAAACCTCGCCTGTTCGGCAAGCGTTTGGCAGATGACCTCGACCTGATCCTCGTTTCCCGAAACGAGCCCGACAAGCTTATCATCACGGGTTCGGAATACCGTACCGCCGTGCTCCTTCTCTACAATTTCATGCAAAATATTATAAGCCGCAAATCGCAGCAGCTCCTCTTCCGCCACTTGGTCGCTGTACAGCTCCCTTTGAAAATCATCAATATCCAATGCGAGCACGGTATGTCCCGCTCCATTCAAATGCAACCCAAACATCGGCAGCTTCCGCTCAATCTCATCTTTCCGCATGCCGGATGTCACCAACCGTTCCAGAAACCGCTCACGCAGCAAGGGCATGCTCTCTTGAAATTGGTGGCGAAGGAACGTGATGTCCTCACGCTGCTTACGCTCCTCATCCAACTCGAGGCATAGCTTCTGCAGAAATTCCGTGAATTCTGCACTATTGATCGGCTTCAGCAAATAGTCTTTGACCTTCAGCTTAATCGCTTGCTTCGCATATTCAAAATCTTCGTAACCGGTTACAATGACGACTTTGATGGTGCGATACTTGGCGACAATCCTCTCCGTGAGCTGAAGTCCGTCCATGAACGGCATATTAATGTCGGTGATGACGACGTCCGGCATCAGCCGCTCAACTGCCTCATATGCGTCCCGGCCATTATCGTAATCGCCCACCAGCTGGAAACCGCATGCTTCCCAGTTCGTCTTCTTCTTGATGCCTTCTCTGACTTCATCCTCATCATCAATCATGATGATTGTGTACATCTATGTTCACCTCTGGCGAAATCGAATTAGGCTCTATGTGTATTGTACACAGCAGTCCCAAGAACTGGCAATAGAGGCTGCCCGTGGGGGCGCAGCCTCTAAGTTCTATTCGTATAATAGCGGCTTGATATCCGCTGCATCGATGTTTGTTTTGTCATACCAGTGGAAACCGGTATCGATGTTCTTGGCAACCGCTTCGCCTTTGATGGCTTGCACAGCTGCTTTCACAGACCAGTAGCCGATGCCGATAGGATCTTGCGTAATCGCGCCAGCCATTTTACCGCTGCGGATGGCATCCATTTGTTGTTTACCGGAGTCAAAGCCGATAACGACGATTTTGCCGTCTTTTTTGCTTTCAGTAATCCCGTTAATAACACCAATAGCTGCGCCTTCGTTAGAACCGAAGATTCCTTTGATATTCGGGTGAGCCTGAATGATCGCCTTGGACAAATCTGTTGCTTTTAGTGGATCACCGCTATATTGCGTATCTACGATTTTGATGTTCGGGTATTTCGCTTTGATTTGGTTTACAAAGCCATCTCGGCGATCAACACCCGTACGGCTCGTTTGGTCATGCACAACAAGTGCGATTTCGCCCTCATTGCCGATAAGTGAAGCCATTTTATCAGCAGCGAGTGAAGCAGCGGCTTTATTATCCGTAGCGGCAGTCGTTACTGGGATGTCGCTGTCTACACCAGAGTCAAAGCCGATAATCGGGATTTTGCTCGCTTTAGCCTTCTCTAACAGCGGCGATGCTGCTTTGCTGTCAAGCGCAGCGAATGCGATAGCCGCAGGCTTTTTGCCTAGTGCCGCTTGGAGCATTTCGATTTGCTTATCGACTTGTGTTTCGGTTTCAGGACCTTCAAACGTAATCTCAACATTGAATTCCTTCGCTGCTTTCTCAGCACCTTGTTTAACCGCTTGCCAGAACTGATGCTGGAAGCCCTTGGAGATGACAGGAATGTAGATCTTATCTGATTTCACAGTTGTTGTCGTTGTTCCTGCTGTTGATGTTGCTGTTTTCGTTGAAGTGGAACCACATGCACTCAAAACGATAGCGGATAGCAAGATTAACGATGACACTACTGCAAATTTCTTAGTCCGTTTTTGCACGGTTGATCGCCCCTTATTCCTAATTTGGTTTGTATAGGACTCCTTATGGAGTAAATACCAAGGTTATTTCTTGCGACGGCGCATCATATCTGCGTAAACCGCCAACACAATCACGATACCTACGATGACGGTCTGCCACTCTTGCTTCACGGATAAAATCCGCAGTCCATTCGTCAACACGCTCATGATCAGCGCCCCGATAACCGTTCCAAGGATGGAGCCCTTACCCCCGCTGAGGGAAGTTCCTCCGATAACAACGGCTGCGATCGCTTCCAACTCATAGCCAGATCCGAGTGCTGGCTGTGCGGAGTTGAGTCTGGAGGCCATCATAATGCCGGCAATCCCGCTGAATACACCTGTAAGTGTGTAAATGACGATTTTCCAATAGTCGACGTTGACGCCAGAAAGTCTCGTGGACTCTTCATTGCTCCCTAGGGCAAAGTTGTATCGGCCAATAATCGTTTTGGTTAATATAATGCTGGCCACAATCGCAGCTCCGAAGAAAATGATAATTGCGTTCGGTATTCCACTGATGATCGAACCCATTGAAATTTGGGTAAATGCGGGTGTGTCGTTAAAATAAATCGGTTTCGCACCTGAAATAACAAGCGACAAACCCTTGGTCACCATCATCATGGCGAGTGTCGCGATGAAGGGCGGAATTTTCATTTTGGCTACGAGCAACCCGCTAATGAGTCCGCAGATCGCTCCGGCGAGAATGCCGCCGAGTATGCCGAGCGGCATAGGCAGCTGCCACGTCGTGATGATCACACCAGCCATTACGGCTGAGAAGGTCATGACCGTTCCCACGGCCAAGTCGATACCGGATGTAATGATAACGAACGTAGAACCCAAGGCTAGAACCCCAATAACGGCGGTTGAAAGCATGATCGCGACAAGGTTGTCGAATTGGAAAAAGTTGCTCGACGATAAGGAAAAGATCAGTACGAGCATGATCAAGCTGGCGAATGCCAACAGCTTCTGTGCAGCCCCGCTTTGTTTGGACAAGGTGGGAACAATTTTTCTCTGTGCAAGCCATGTAGACATGGGACTCCTCCTAGCCGATCCGCATCGTAGCGAATCTCATAATAGCTTCCTGTGTTGCTTCCTGCTGACTTAGCTCACCCGTAATGCGTCCTTCGCACATGACCAGAATGCGATGGCTCATGCGCAGTATTTCAGGCAGCTCCGAAGAGATCATAATGATCGATTTCCCCTGTGCTGCTAGATCATCGAGCAGCTTGTAAATCTCTGTTTTGGCTCCCACATCGATCCCCCGCGTCGGTTCATCAAAGATGAGAATATCGCAGTTGCGGTGCAGCCATTTGCCGATAACAACCTTCTGTTGGTTACCGCCGGATAGGAATTTCACCTGCTGATGAATGGTCGGCGTTTTGATCTGAAGCGCTTCCACATAGTGCTGCGCTGTCTTTCCGATGATGCCATCTTGCATCCAGCCGAGTCGCCGAGCTTTTTTGTAGGACGCCAGGGCGATGTTCATTTTCACATCCATGTCCACCATGAGCCCGTAGCGCTTGCGGTCTTCGGACAAGTAGCCGATGCCGTGCCTCACCGCGTCATGCGGCGCTTGGATACGGACCTGCTGTCCGTGGATGCGGATGTCTCCGGAATCGATGGCGTCTGCGCCAAAAATCGCCCGCGCCACCTCCGTGCGCCCCGCTCCCATGAGCCCAGCGAAGCCGAGGATTTCGCCTTTGGCCAGATGGAAGGAAACATCCTTCACCGCTGAGCCGCGGTTTAGCTTGGAAACTTCCAGCACCTTCGCCTGTGAGGTGGTTGTTGTTTGTTGATTCGGGCTGACGTAGAGCTCGCGCCCCACCATCATCGCGATGATCTGATCGATGGATGTCGTCTGCGTCTGCACCGTATCAATATAGCGGCCGTCCCGCATGACGGTGATGCGGTCGCTGATGCGCTTCAGCTCTTCCATCCGATGAGAGATGTAGACAATGCCAACACCGCGGCTGCGGAGCTGGTTGATGATCCGGAACAGCTCTTCAATCTCAGCATGCGTTAGCGCGGCTGTCGGTTCATCCATGATCAGCACCTCGGATTGGAAGGATAGCGCCTTCGCGATCTCTACCATCTGCTGCTTGGCAACTGTCAAGTCCGCCACCATCGTTCTTGGATCTAGCGGAAGGTTCATCTGATCGAGGAGGCGCTGCGCTTGCTCGTTCAGCTTACGCTCATCGACGAAAAGCTTGATGCCATGTCTCGGCTCGCGGCCGATGAAAATATTCTGTGCTATCGTTAGATCTGGCATCAGGTTCAACTCTTGGTGAATCATCGAAATACCTAACTGCTGTGCTGCTCTTGTATGGGGGATGCTCACTTCCTTGCCCTTTACAAGGATGCGACCTTCGTCCTTCTGGTACACACCCGTAGCAATTTTCATCAACGTCGATTTTCCTGCGCCATTCTCACCGACTAGCGCATGTACCTCACCAGCAGCTAACGCCAACTGACACTGATGCAGCGCATGTACGCCAGGAAAATGCTTCTCAATCCCTTCCATCCTGAGCAAAATTTCATCACTCATCGTCTATCTCACCTCGTACCCCAGTTCGTCATGTCCCTTGTTCATGAGTTCATTCTACCTGCCAGAAGCTGGAATGAGAGTGGATAAATCTCTTCAAAAACGTTGAAAATCTTCTGATTCCGTACGAAAGAGGAGTAAGCTGGAAAAAGCCAATTAGCACTTACAGACGCAAAAAGGCCCCTCACCAAGAGGGGCCTTCCGTTCTCAAGCTGCTACTCAGCAGCTTGACCGTTCAATTTCTCTTTGAGCAGGTTCAGCTGCTCATCCACTTTAGCTTGCTTCGCTGTGTCGATCGGCGTGTAGCTGCCTACTGTACCTGCTGGTACGTATGGCTTACGAGCGATCTCAGCTTCAACTTCAAGCTGGATGATCTTCTCTTCCATACGCTGGAAGCCGCGGGATGCACTGCCGCTTTCGATCACACCGTTGTAGGATACCTGCGCCATTTGTTTCTTCGCTTTCGCCAACTGAGCACGGGATACAAGCTCGTTGCGTTTGTTGCGCATTTTGTAGAATTCATCTTTCATCTCGTGCAATTGCTGTGTAAGCTCATCCGCATGTGCTTTTGCAGCAGCGTGAAGATCTGTGTACTCAACAATTTTATCTTCGTGGTACAATTTTTCTTCAACAGCTTGGCGAGCAATCGCTTCTTGGCCGTTTTTGATTGCTGCGGAAGCTTTCACTTCGCGGTCAGACACTAAACGAACGGATTCCTCAAGGCGCTGCTTCAGCTTGCGCTCACTTGCGATTTGGCGTGCAACAGTTACCTCAGCTTGAGCAATTTCTTGCTCCATATCGCGAAGATATTGGTTCAACATTACGATTGGATCCTCAATTTTATCTAATACCTCGTGAATTGAAGCTTTCGTCATATCTTTCATTCTTGTAAATACACCCATGGTTTACACGTCTCCTTTTTTACTATCTAATGTTTGTTTTTCAAAACGAGCGACTTTGGCTCTTAGTTCGTCTACTTCTCTTTGCAAAGCTTTCTTCTCAATGTCTTTCATCATCTCATCGATGTTGTTCGTTGGCTGGCTCGCTTCATAGGAAGCGTACTTGCTAGTCGGTTGTGGTGTTTGGCGGTGGTGATTATGGTGGTTATGGTGGTTATGGGATTTATGATGATTCCATGATCCCCCTCCATACGAGCTTGCATAGGGATCAAATGGGGGCTGATCAAACCCAGGTTCCTTCGGAATAACAATCGCCGCTACAAAGTAGATGAAAATGACGGTGCCTCCGGTGAAAAACGTGGTGATCACGACTAGTAAACGTAATAGTGTGACATCTACATTCATGGCTTCTGCAAGTCCCCCGCATAGGCCCGTTAATTTCTTATCTCTTCGTGAGCGATATAGTTTGTTCATGATCCTGTGTTCCCTCCTGTTTCAGTCTATTGCGAAGTGCTTCCATTTCCGCATCTACAGCTGGGTTACCCCCGCTATAGAAGCTTTCGCGACCCATCTTCCTTACATCGCGAAGCGTTCTGGCGTGCAGCTCCATATCGGATACGCGCTCTTCCAATCGGCCGAACATCCGCGGTGCCCCATCTTGTGTGACACTGCTGCGAGCATGCATACGCTGCTGCAAGCGAGCGGACTCCATACGAGCCAAGTAGTAGCTTCGTTTGTCTGCGACTTCTTTGTAATCTGCCTTCAGTTGTTGCAGCTCCTCATCAAGCTCAAGGATGGACTGCTTCGCCTGTTCATAAAGATCATGATATTGCACGCTTTTCTCTTCCGCCTGCAACTTCTCTTGCAGCACGATTCTTGCCATGTGCTCTTCGCCGGCCTTCAAGGCCAGCAGCGCTTGATGCTCGCGCTTTTCTTTTGTTTCAAGTGCGGTTAAATATTGCTGCCGAAGTGATGCTGCGTGACTGACGCATTGCTGATACAGCCGTTCAGACTGCACAAGCTGCTCACGTTGGGCCGCTAAGTATTGGTCAATCAAGCGTACCGGATCTTCTGACTTCTCTAAATGCTCATTCAAAGTTGCCACGGTTATATCTCTCATCCGCCTAAATAGGCTCATCTTCACTCCACCTTTTTCACACTCTATATTCGATTCGCGTCCTACTTACGTTAAGCTGTTCTTCCTTTTAACATGGAAAATCCATATCCGATTAACCCGATCGCAAGAAGGATAATGATCCATCCTGCTAGCTTACTTACTAGAATGATTATCCCGATACCAGCAATAACCCATCCAATTTTCTTATCATTCTTAATCCCTAGGTAACCCAGTCCAACCATAATGAGGGGAATCACATAACCCATCACCGAGCCTACAAAGTCTCCTAAGTGAAAACCTAGCTTATTGAATAAAATCAGTGCGCCGAATGCGATTAGCAGAGCGGCAAACCCTGTATTTCTTTTCATCGTTTCGTCACCGCCTTTCGTGATTTGCTGTTGTCTTGTTCATGTCTTTATTCTAGGTAAAATCGCAGCTTTCCAAAACGGACCGTGGACGGTATTTGCTCCTAGACCTTAGTCGGGGTGGGTCTACGACCTGTGATAGACGGGCATCCCCCCTGCTAGGCATGTTCAAAATTATCGTGAGCGCAATTCATACTGTATGGTAAAATAAGCCTTAGCTTGAACCATCTCTCTTATTGCGTAAGGAGGATTCACTTGTGGACGTTAAAGAAAGTACATTTCAGGGAGTTGGCGGTGCTGAACTCTTCTATAGAAGAGCCACTCCGTCTAAGGCACCAGCCAAAGGCGTTATTATCGCTGTCCATGGGCATGGGGATCATAGCGGCGGTTTAGTTAATATGTGTGAAGCACTCGTACAGGGCGGTTATATCGTATATTCCGCTGATTCACGTGGTCACGGGCGAAGCCCAGGTATTCGTGGATTCATTCGTTCCTGGGATGAATACCTAGTAGATTTTCATGTGTTTAGAGAACTCGTCGTGTCTGAGAATCCGGAGTTGCCTCTATTTATCATCGGCCACAGTATGGGTGGCGTGATTAGTGCCGACTATCTGCTCGAGCATGCTTCTGGGATTAGTGGACTCATTCTGATTGCCCCTGCTATTTCGTATGAGATGACAACCTTCGAAAAATGGCTCATTAGGATTCTGGGGAAGCTGAGGCCACAACTCACCATACAAAAATCAGGCAGCGTAGAAGGACTAACACAAGATCCCAACATGATGGCGAGATTGCAATCAGATTCATTGCGACATAGTACCGTAACACCAGGTTTAGGACTTGGTTTAAGTCAGGCCATTCCAAGGCTGATGAAACAAGCACATTCGTTTAAACTCCCCCTCCTCCTGCAATATGGTCGAGAGGATAAAATGACTCCCCCCGAGAAGCTGGAACAATTCCTGCAAGCCGTGGGCTCGCAAGATAAAAAAAGCTATGCTTATGACACGATGCGCCATCGTCCCTTTGATGACCTAGGACGGGATCGTTTCCTATCTGATTTAGTAGGTTGGTTGGATCAGCAAATGCTTACATCTGAAAAAACCAAGATATATGCTTGAACATGCAAAAAAGACCGACGTCTAGGACTGTCGGTCTTTCCTGCGTTTAGCTTAGCTTCTCACGCTGTTTCTCTATCTAACACATAGACTTTTACGTTCTTCTTCACACCAAACTCCTGCGCTTGGCCCAAATCATTCATGAAGACATCAATTCTTGAGCCGCGAATCGCCGATCCGATATCTTCTGCTTTCCGAATGCCGATACCTTCAATGAACACGGTTGATCCTAATGGAATAACCGCTGGATCCACCGCAATCGTACGTCCCTCTTTCGCTTTAATCCCACTATAGGTAATGCCGTATGTGGGGTGGGACGCTTTCTTGCCTGTCGATTCAAAGCCCGCGGTATATGCGGTTAACGTTGTATTGATTACTTTTTTGATAATTTTCGGCTGTCCCTCAGATGATGAAGCACCTGCAGCTACGATGGGAATCGTTAGACTTTGTCCAATTGTCAATTGATTGGGATTGGAAATTGAATTTGCGGAGATGAGATCATCAACGGCGATATCGAAGCTTTTTGCTATTTTGAACAGGGTATCTCCTTGATTTACTTTGTACGCTGTCGTAGCTTGCTTGACTTCTGCGGTTGGAACTTCATCTATCGAGGTATCCAAGCTTCCATTCGTAGAAGCCACATAGACAGGTGACATCTCCACATCTTCATCGCTCGTCGGATAGGAATAGGCCTTCGTTTGCATAAACCACAATCCAAACAGCAAGATAAGAGATAAGGTCGACATACATATTTTACGAAACATCATAGCTATAGCTTCCTCCTCGAAAAGTTAATAGAGTTATAGCTACTAGACTCGGCTAAAAGTAAAATTTCTATACCTTTCCTATGAAATTATTGGTAGATAGCTAGAGAAATTACGAGAAAACTAGTTAGGCCCTTGCATATTTCCACCCTGAACTGTTTACGATAGTTAACCTATGGCAGGGATCAACCGCAATTGATAAGATCCAACATTGATTTAATCTCTGATATTTTCCCTACTCGAATATTCCTTGACAGGAATATTCCGTTCGAGGTATATTGTGTACATGAATACGATATTCAGTGCTCTTGCCGAACCACACCGCTTACACATGGTTGAGCTTTTGCGAGACGGTCCCCTGACTGTAGGGGAAATCGTCGAACGGCTCGGACTCAGTCAGCCGCAAGTTTCTAAGCATCTGCGTGTACTTAGCGAAGCAGGACTCGTAGAAGTACAGCCCATAGCGAATCGAAGGGTCTATAAACTGCGGCCGCAGTCCCTTCAAGCCATTGAAACCTGGCTGGGTTCCTTCCGTCGCCTGTGGGAAACGCAATTCGATCGCTTAGAGTCCTATCTAGCAGCGCTGCAAGCGAAAGAAAGCAAACCGACTGATTCGGAATAACCGCTGATCAGTTCAAACAACATTTCAGAAAAAATGGAGGAAAACAAAATGACACAAGAAAACGCAACATACAAATATGAAATGAAAAATGATGGTTCAGAATTGGTGATTACACGCATTGTTAACGCCCCTCGCGAGCTTGTATTCCAAGTGTGGACGCAACCTGAACATTTAGCAGCATGGTGGGGACCAACGGGCATGGCGCTGACTGTTATTTCTCTAGATGTTCGCCCAGGCGGCAGCTTCCACTACGGGATGAAGTCACCTGAAGGATTCGAAATGTTTGGCAAATTTGTTTACCACGAAGTTGCTGCACCTGAGAAGTTGTCCTATGTGACTTCCTTTGCTGATGCAGAGGGTAACATCATTCGCGCACCATTCAGCCCAATCTTCCCAGTTGAGATCATGAATAACCTAACGTTCGTTGAAGAGGATGGCAAAACAATCCTCACTATGCGCGGCGGCCCGATCAATGCGACAGAAGAAGAACTCAACTTCTTTGCTTCCATGAAAGGTTCTATGCAGGAAGGCTTCGGCGGAACGTTCAATCAATTGGACGAATACTTGACGAAAATCACAGGTTAATTCAAAGCTTGATACTAAAAAGAGCCCTCAGAAGTTTATCTTCTGGGGCTCTTTTTCTATTTACACAGCAGCTCTGCGCAGCAGTCCGTAGGAAATGATCAAGTAGACACCAACCATCGGAATCATCCACCAGAACAAGTCCATATAGTTATTGGCTACCCAATGGGCAATATCAGCCCATAGTCCGAAATGCGTCATCGTATAGGACATGATCGTCCCTATTAGCAGCGCCGCTGTAAAGAAGATGTACATGGACATGCCGCCAAAACGACGATGCAAGCTAGAAATAGTAAATCCGAGGAAGTACAAATTGATCAACAGGATGATATTAATCCCCAGTATACCGATGAACGGTAGATCTTTCAGAAAGCCTAATTCAAATAAATGTAAACTCACATACCACCCATCCGTTGCTTGCTCAATGGCAGAAAGAATGGTTATGGCTAGCCCTGAAATCGTGTTTACTAGCAGAACAGTCAATGCTGTACCGAAGAAATAATCCTTTCTCCGAATGCTAAGACCGATGGCAAATGGGAACGTTTCTTTAAGCGTTAGCGTGCCAGTTATCAATGTATAGATAAAAATGGAGGCAATCGCACCTGTATTCACAACTTCACCATCATTCAATGAGGTAGCAATTACAGCATTAATCAGAAAATTAGCGCCCAAGATGGCCCATGGAACCAGAAACCACGTGAACTTGTTCCTTAGATGCATCTTTACGACTTGGTTGACTCGATTCATAAAGATTCAGCCCCCTTTCCCGCAACTTGTGTGCGTGTCAGATGAACGATAAGCTGTTGGATGGATACTGGAGCAAATTCCAGTCCTAGCTCCTCGGCATATTTCCGATCCTCCGGCCCAAGTGTACCTATAATGGTCGCTGTTGCAGCAGAACCAATTGCGGATCGCTCCAATACTTCTTTCCCCCGAGTGAACGCATCTACCGCTGATTTCAAACCAGACACCGTACAAGCACGGCCGCGTAATGCATCTGCGTCCTCATTAAGAATTAACTTCCCGTTGTCGATGACGAGCACATGCTCCAGCAAACGACTTACTTCATCAATCAGATGTGTAGAAAGAATGACTGTACGTGGGTATTCTACGTAATCAGCCAGCAAGCGATCGTAGAAAAGCACACGAGCTACCGCGTCCAAACCCAGATAGGGTTCATCGAAAATCGTCAATGGCGCGCGGCTTGCAAGCCCTACTACAATCCCTACGGAGGACAGCATGCCTCGGGACAATTTTTTTATTTTCCTTTTGATCGGAAGTCTGAAATCTTCAATTAAGTCGTTAGCATAAGCATCGTCCCAGTTCGGGTAAAGTGATTTGGCCACTGCCATCACATCAACAATACGAAACGTTTCCGGATATTTCTGGCTCTCTTTAATAAAACAAATCTGATTCAGCACTCGACTATTCTCATAAGGCTCCTCGCCAAACACCGTAAGCTCGCCACTTGTCGCGAACTGCTGTGCGGAGATCATATGCATGATGGTCGTTTTGCCTGCGCCATTTCTGCCAAGCAAGCCATAAATTTTGTTCGCTTCTACCGTGAAGCTGACCCCGTCAACAGCCTTAACTTTGCCATAGGACTTCGTAAGTCCTTTTACCTCAACAACGTTCGTCATTACGCTTTCTCCCCTCTCCGCACCATTTCCGTCAGTTGCTCTACCGTTATGCCCAGCTTCTCCGCTTCTCTCACCATTGTCACGACATATTGCTCATAAAAGAGTTCTTTACGCTTCTCCATCAGCTTAGCCCTCGCTCCCTCCGCTACAAACATGCCAATTCCACGCTTCTTGTATAAAATCCCTTGGTCCACTAGCAGGTTAACACCCTTCGCTGCCGTTGCCGGATTGATCTGATAAAAGGCTGCAAATTGATTCGTAGAAGGAACCTGCGATTCTTCCGGCATACGTGATTCGATAATGTCATCCTCAATCTGCTCTGCGATTTGCACAAAAATCGGGCGGCTATCATCCATCATAAATCCCACAATTCTCACCACCACTTTCGTCACTACATCGGTTAGTTACTCATGTAATTAACCATACAACCAATGGAGTAGAAAGTCAACTGAATTACAAAAAATGGGTAGTTAAATAATTGCCTTTTTTGAGGGGAATACCAATAGTGGAAGGTTGCTAGGGGGGAATAATTTTAATTTAAGTGACCCGTGGCATTCTGAATGCACCTTATAGGAAGGTAGGTTCGCTATGTTTCTATTTCTCATACGGAGTAGTTTGGTGGTTTTGTTGGGGTTGGTCGTTGTTAGCCCTGTTGGGGAACGAATAAAGTCTACTCACGTCTCACAGCAGGCTGCCGTACATGTGGAGTCGCAAACAGCAGCCGTACCATTGTTCTCGTTCTCGGTGATGAGCGACCTTCATGTCGTATCGACAGACTCGGCTTCTCTGCTGCTTCTGCGGCAAGCGCTAGCGGATCACCATGAACTGCGCCCAGACAGCAAGCTGCTTGTCTTGAACGGTGATCTCACGAATGGCAGTGAGGGCGATTACCGCAGCTTAATGGCGTTGCTCAGCCGCCAGCCTCATGCCCCTGTGCAGGCGACCATGGGCAACCACGATTACTACGGCGTCTGGCGCAAGCCGGATGGACAGATGGATTACACGAAGATGAATCCATCGTGGTCGAGTAGTAAAGCGGTTGCGTTGTTCAACCGCAACTGGGGGTACGACAAGCCGTATCATGAGCTTGTCGTGGATGGCTACCGCTTCCTGTTCCTTAGCGGAGAAGCGTACAGAGACGTGGACGCATCCATCAACGAGGATGCGTTCCTCTCTCCCGCGCAGCTCAGCTGGCTGCGCGAGCGGCTCACAGCCGCGGGCTCGGCGGATGCCGGCAAGCCCGTGTTCGTGTTCCTCCACCAGCCGCTGCCGCGGACGCTGGATGGTACGGATCTGGAGCTGGGCGTCGTCCAGCACCAGGAACTGCGCGCGATACTTGACGCGCACCCGAACGTCATTCTGTTCAGTGGGCACACCCACTGGAACATCGAAACAACCAACCAGGTGAAACAGTTGAAGTTTCTTGCCGCTTCAAGCGCCTCCATCCGCCAGGTATGGAGCGCCAAAAACGAGCCCGAGACACAGTTGCTCAGTCAGAGCTTGATCGTCGACATATACCCGGAACGCGTTGTTATTCTGCGCCGCGAGCATACCGAAAAGCGGTGGATCGAACCATCCATCGCTAAGGGGTATGATGTGAAGTAGTTCGGTGGAGCCTCGAGTAAGATTTCAACCTGCAGCTCCCCCACCGTTACTCCGACTGTAGTTCCATTTTGCGTCAACTTGGCTCATAATGCGTATAAATAGGCAAGGGACAAGTACACAGCCGATTGGTCATTCACTGGTTCCTCTCAGAAAAAGTAATCCCCAACTTGTCGAGGGTCGGGAGGATTACTTTTTTCTTTTATCCTGGGAACCGTTCAAAACTTTTGCCAAAACTTTTAGCAAAGTAACTGCGAACATTGCTCCTGCGATGAGAAAAACTTCTATCGAAGAATTTCGAGGATGAGCGACCGCGTTTTAGAGGTTGTTTTTATCGCCAATAAGAATTTGTTCTTCCGAGTACCGGAAACTTCTAAATTCTTATGTGATAAAATACTTCATGTTTTCATCGCCTGTGAGATGAAAGTGTCCCAACCGCTATGTACTTGTCCTTCCCTAATTTGTAGCATACTCACCTTATTATGGGAATAAATGCACTTACAAAAAAACAGCTCAAACTTGGCTCTATGGCCAGTTTAGGCTGTTTTTTCTATTAGTTAAGCTATTCTTCTTTTTACTTAAATTGCTTCAGAAGGCGCTTCGCCGTTCCGTTCGGCGTGTTAATGACTTCGTACATATTGACCACGATTCCGGAACTCACTTGCTCATTTTTCAAACCAGAAATCGTTACCTTTTGGCTGCCGCTCGTTAATTTACCCGTACCTGTCAGAGCAGCATCTTGGGTGCCAACGACACGACCGAGGGAATCGACCAGCTCGAATTGGATTTTGGAGAAATTAGCATCGATAATTACTTGATCCTCATGGCTAATATCCATATCCAAACTGAGAACATAGGAGTAAGTTCCACCGCTATAGGTCCAGTTAATCCAGCTGTCATTGATTTTTAGGGAGAATGGATAGATCGCAATAGTATCTCCTGGCTCTTCTTCCTGGAGAGCAACTTTGAACGTTCCTGCGGACACGTTGCCTTCGGACACGGACTTATTATCATACACATTCAGTGCGAAAGAATCATCCTCGGCAGCATCCTTGTTAGGCAGCAAGTAGGAATAGCTGACAACATAGGAGCTTCCTGGTGTAATTTGTGTGGCTGCCGCGCTTTGACGAGATCCTGTGTAGGCGTTGCCTTTATTATCGATGAGCTCGTTCTGTAGCTCAGGCAGTGCGAGCGTGCTCGTGCCGTTGTTGGTAATTTTATATTTGGCAATCGCGGTTTTGTAGCCGAGATCATCATTCTCATGAGCATGAAGCTCAATAAGCGATACATCGAGATTAGGGTTCACAACGCTGCTGCCCAGAACAAGCTTGGTTCCAAGCTCGTAGTCAACCGCTGTGGTGAAGCCGTTTTGGGCTTCGCTCGCACCTTTGAGCAGGAACACAGCCACAGGCTGTTGCCCAGTAGTTGTTGTGGCACTATTCCCTGTTGAAGTCGCCCCACTGTTCGCCGTTCCCGTCGATGTCCCGCTTCCCGTCGTGCTGCCCGTACTCGCCGATGCTTTTTGCCACAGCACGAGCTGTGCCGCATTCGGATCGACGCCAGTTGGTAATGTCGCATTGAAGTAATACGTAGCCGTCTCCTTCGGCGCTAAAAAGCCGCTGCGCGTACTGTTATCTGTCGATGATACGGACGAGCCCGAGTCACCGAACTGGTAAGACGCCGCCAATGAAGGCACAGGTGCGACTACTTCCCCATCATTGCTTAGCGTAACCACAGTCTGCACGTGAACACCGTCCGCTTGTATCGAATACGTAGATGAGCTTGCTTTCGCTGTCACATTCTCGCCGTCCTGCTGCCCGGCATAGCTTTGTTTCACGCCCAAGGCTACCGTATTCAGCGACGAATTCATATTCAAGGTTCCGAGTGAAACATCTTCACTTTGGTTTAAGTAGTAATATTCCAGCGTTAACCCGCTTGTAGGCATGCCTTTGGAGATAAGCGTTTTGAGTGTCAACGTATCTGACTGATTTGGCAAAATCGAAGTGTCCGCCCCACTCGCAACGGTCGAGGTGTATTTCAAGCCGCCCGCATCCACTAGGCGAACGAGCAGACCTTTCGGCACCGCAACGCTGCTTGAACCTAAGTTCTTCGCTGCAACTTGCGTGTACATATACCATTTGCCATTCTCAGTAACACGTACACTCTGCCCTAGTTGAAAAGCAAGAGACGCATCATTCGCGAGTGTGCTGTCTAGTGTGCGCAAGCTGATAATTTCCTCTGGTGCTTCCAGCTGACCTTCTTGAATGACGGAGGAAATCGGCAGTTCACCGAGATGATTCATGAAATCTGATTTATTGTAATCCCAACGGAATACATCCACTTTCAGATCAGCAGCATTTTCACTAGCCGGCAAATTCGCGTAGAATCGGAAGCTCTCCTCTTGCCCGCCGTTCACGATGCCGCTCTTTTTCTCACTCAGATTGGCCGTGTAGCTGTGTCCAGCACCATCCGTTACACGTACACCATACTTGTTAAAATCAAGCGTCTGATTCTCCCCATTATGAAAGAGTACGGAGAATTGTAGGGATGAAGACGATAGCGCTGCTTTACCCAGCATAAAATAAGAATCCTTCGAGATAAAAACGCCCTCTGACGCAGCATGTGCATCAGGTGCCGGAGCTGCCCATGAGGCAGCCAGCAAGCTTCCCGTCAGCAGGACGGCTAGACTTGTCTGTTTAAGTGAGTTTGATTTAAGTCCAATCGATGTTAGTTGACGAATCATGTTACAAACCTCCTGTAGCCTAATCGAAACGCAGGGCATCGATAGGTTTTAATTTTGATGCTTTATTAGCTGGATATAAGCCGAAAATGACACCAACGAGTGCTGAGAATAAAAACGCATAGAGTCCAATATTGAGGGATAGGCTCGTCTCTTGGCTTGGGTTGATATACGGCCATGCCAGTGATAAGGCGACCCCTACCAGTAAACCGATCAAACCGCCCATCCCGCTAATTAAAGTAGCTTCGACTAGGAATTGCAGCAAAATATTTCTTCGCTTCGCCCCAATCGACTTCCGAATCCCAATCTCCCTCGTTCGTTCACTCACGGTCACGAGCATAATATTCATAATCCCGATCCCGCCTACAAGCAGGGAAATCGCAGCAACAGCAACTAATTGATTAGTCAAAGTGCTAGACGCTGTTTGTCTTGCGCTAATGAGCTCGGATGAGTTCAAAATGTTGTAACCCGTTGTACTTTTAAACTTCTGATATAAGTAAGCTTCTAAGGCTAATTGTGCACGACTGACGAGATCACCTGAGGATGCTTCCACATAGGCGGTTCGAATGTTGCCTAGCTTGAAATCCCGGCTCATCGTTGGCAGCGGTACAAACACGGAGCTATCCAAAGAGGTTCCGCTCGTATTCGAACCCTTCGTTTGAAGAACACCGATAATGGTGTACATGTAGCCCTTCACATTAATTTCTTCGTCGATCGGATCTTCCTTGCCAAAAAACTTCGTAGCCACTTCACTCCCGATAACCGCAACGTGATTGCGGAAATCCAGATCCGCTTGTGCGAGGAAACGCCCACTGGCCATCTTCCCTTTTTGCAACTCCAAATAACGGTCATTCGTTCCGATCACATTGTAGCTCTCCGTTGTGCGGTCGAATTTAATGCTGCTATTCTGCGTCATTGTGGGGGCAATCGACGAGATGCCTGCTGTCCCCTCTAACGTCATGAACTCATCGTAATTCAACTGCGTAGCGCGCCCGTTCCCCATTAGGTTAACCGTTAGAAGATTCGTTCCCAGTCCCTCATATTGCTTCTCGATGGCTTTGGAGGTTCCTTGACCGATCGATACGAGCGTGATGACCGAAGCAACCCCGATAATAACGCCTAGCATGGTCAGAACCGTTCGTAACGGATTAGAGCGAATCGTGCTCATTGCCATTTGGAAAAGCTCCCAAATTCTCATGAATGCGCCTCCTCTAGCTTAGGCACTTCAACCGACCAAGCATCATTGCGAGTATCACTGACGATCTCACCATCTCGCAGCGCCACCACGCGCTTCGCATTGTCTGCAATGTGATGGTCATGGGTGATCAACACAATCGTATTGCCCTGCTGATTTAACTCTTTGATCAACTCGAGTACCTCAATACCCGTCTTCGAATCCAGGGCACCTGTTGGTTCATCCGCTAGAATAAGCGACGGTGAAATGGCTAACGCACGCGCAATCGCAACCCGCTGCTGCTGTCCACCCGAAAGCTCACTTGGCTTGTGATGTCCACGCTCACCCATACCTAGCTTCTCCAGCATGCGCTTCGCTTGCTCTCTCCGCTGTTTCGCAGGTATACCTGCATAAATCATAGGGAGCTCGACGTTTTCCGTCGCTGTCAGCCTTGGCAACAGGTTAAACTGTTGAAAAATAAAACCGATCTTCCGATTGCGCAGCTGAGCAAGTCCGTTATCTGACATTTTCTCAGTTGCCACGCCATCCAATGTATATGAACCTGACGTCGGGCTATCTAGCAGCCCAATTGTATTCATCAACGTAGATTTCCCCGATCCACTGGGACCAATAATGGCGACAAAATCGCCTTCTGCAATATGCAAAGTAATTCCGCGCAAAATCTGCAATTCCTCAGCACCACGGGTATAACTCTTCGTTATCTCATTTAGCTCAATGATATTCATCCCATTCGCTCCTTTCCGAGCAAGGCTAGCTCCTTATTGACGCGCTCCGCCACCGCCAGCATTACCGCCACCTTGGAAACCACCACCGCCAGCTCCGCCACCGCCCTGGAATCCGCCTGCGCCACCTGGAAAAGCACCTCCGCCTGGGAAGCCTTGCTGTTGCTGGTTCGTCGTGGTTGTTGCTCTACGTACCGGCATGACGACCTCTTCGCCTTCTTTTACCCCGCCTAGGACTTCAACTTGCGTTTTGCTGCGGATACCCACTTGCAGTTCACGCTCTTCGGTTGTGCCATCGGCCTTCTTCACCGTAACCGTTGACTTGCCTCTTGTTGTCGTCACCACTTGAATAGGAAGCACAAGAATATCCTTCTTATCTTGGATGAGGATTTCAGCTGTCGCTGTCATGGCATATTTCAAATCATTCTGAGTGGTATTTGGAATCGCCACAACCGCATCATAGGTGGTCACGCCATTCGTCGTTGTACCCACATTTGAGACGGAAGTCACTTCACCTGTAAAGGTTTTGCCTGCAATGGCATCTACTTTTACGTTAACCTTCTGCCCGACCTTCACACTCGTCAGATCCAGTTCATCCACCGCGATTGCGAGCTGCATCGTGCTTAAGCTTGCCACTGCACCGAGAGTCGTGTTCGCATTGATTTGCGCGCCGAGCGGGTAATTTCGAAGGACATTGTTTTTACTGTTGGCAAAATCCGCCGAGAACACGCCATCAAACGGTGCTTTGATCGTCAATTGATCGACTTTTTGCTGGGCATCGCTGACACGTATTTTCTGACTTTCAATCGCAGACTGTTTGGAGATAATATTCTTTTGAATATCATCATTAAAAAGAGTCACAATCAGATCGCCTTGTTTAATCGTATCGCCATCTTTGAATTTCAGTGTTTTCACCGTGCCGCTAGCTTCGGAGAAAATAGACGCCGTCCGCACATAGGCGAGTGCAGCCTGATCAGAAGACTCTACCTTGGTATTTCCGCTGCCAATGCTGCCTTTGACTTTCAACCCTGCCGAAAGTGTACCGTCATTATCGACTAGCACATCGACTAGCACCACTTTATTGCCATTCGTGTCTGCACTAATTTCATGACCAATTGTATCGACGGCTCCAACCTTGGATAACAAGTATCCATCCACGCTCAGCTCTACAGGGTCACCCTTCTTCAATTGCACGGCCTCTTGCAACGAGAATGGCAGCTTCACCTTAAATTGCGTTGTATCTGAAATCGTACCGATCTTCGTCGTTTTATTCACTTGACTGCCTACGTCGAAATTAGCATTCAAGGTAATCTTGCCAGACATCGGAGCGGATACGCTCATATTCCCTTGTTCAGACTGCAGCTCCGCTAGATCACTCTCTAACTGCTGCAAGCTCACTTGTGCTTCCTTCAGATTCGTTTCGGTTGACGGAACCGAAAGCTCAACAAGCACGTCACCTTTTTTGACCGCTTGATTCTGGGTTAAATTCATTGTTTTGATGATCCCTTCCATCGGAATCACAATGTTTTGCTTATCCTTAGCGTCCAGTTGGGAGGTACCCGATACGGCCATTGAGATGGCTCCCTTGGTCACTTTCATCGTAGTTTGTTGAGTTGCCGCTGTTGCTGGCTTCGCATTTTTATGTACATAGTAGTATGTACCCGCCCCGCAAAGGATGGCAGCTAAGGCTACTATGAGCCACCTCTTCTTCCTGCCTACTTTCATCCGTCATAACCCCTCTCCCGGTTTACCTAGACACTCTTTGCCTAGGTCGTACAATCTTCACAAGATGTAGTCTACTAGGGGCGACTGAAACCTGTCTGAGTGTAGGCTGAAAGTAGGTTGAACGATAGCTGAGTGTTTGCTGAAAATGTGGACGAGCTGCTTTGCGCGCTGACTGTTGCAACCGTGACTATGACTGCAAAGACTGTTGCTGCCACTACGACTGTTGCGACCGCGACTATGACTGCAAAGACTGTTGCTGCTGGTGTTGCCACTACGACCGATACGACTGCTGCGACTGCCGCCAAGACTGCTACCAGTCCGCCACCCGACGACTCGATAACTGGAAAAACTCCATCTAATCTTCTGGTTTTCCATTAAATTTGGAAATTAAATGGAAAATATACATCTAATTCTTTGCTTTCTGGCGTTTTTGATCTAATAGCTCGAAATTAGCTGTACTTTTTGCAGTTAGTTGAATCAAAACGAGAATGCATGCGAAATTAGCTGTATGTTTTCCAGTTGTTCACTCGACATATTCCCTCACTTAGCTACTTTAAGAGCTCCTCTCCTAGTGAAACCCCCATAAAACTTCCGCCTTAAGCACAAAAAGCCGCTCGCGATGCGAGCAGCTTCCTATGACATCCCCTTAGTTGGTAGCTGTCGGGGCTGGTGTTGCTGTATCCTTGGATGCGTTGCGATCCGGACGACCTTGCGCACCGTCAGGGCGTTTGTGGGCCGTACCTTTTTCCTCTACCGCCTTCTTGATGGAATCCGTCATGCCGTCTTTGATTTTGCTGATCAAATCATCTTCGCTGATACCCTTCGCTGTTGCGATATCCACGAGGGATTTGCCAGATTCCAGCTCCGTTCTCAACTCATCTTGGGTAATGCCCAGAATTGTCGTGATGACCTCCGGATTGCCGAAATGTCCGCCACCTAAGCCACCTGGACCACCTTTACCTCCAGGACCGCCTTTACCACCTGGGAAACCGCCCTTGAAGCCCGTGCCGTCAATTTGCTTCGTTAATTGGTCGCTCAAACCTTTGATAATCTCATCTGCCCGCTCCTGTGTCAGCTTGCCAGCTGTGACTTCAGCTGTAATCGTAGCTGTCTCGGCTGCGACCAGTTTGGACAAGTAATCTTCCTTCGTCAATCCTTTTTCAATAGCAAACGCTGCTAATGTCTTATCTGCCTTTAGCGCTTCCTGCACAACACTTTCTTCAACGCCTAGGATTGTTGCTGTTTCTTTGATCACGTTACCGCCACGGAAGCCACCGCGATCTCCCATTTGCCCACGGCCTCTATCGTTAAAGTCTTTACCTCCCTGTCCTGCTTTGGGAGCTGTCGTGCTCGTGGTATTGCCTACTGCTGTATCTGCGAACGCTTCATTATGTAGGGCTCCTACTAAGCCAACTCCGATGACAAAAGATGCTACTAGTGAACCTGCGAGAATTTTTTTGCTGATTTTTTTCATAATTGTTATTCCACCTCATCTTTGGATTTGTGTTTGTGTTTCACTTACAAAACCTAGTATAGACCCCTTACCTGAAACCCATCTGAGTGTAAACTGAAGGTTGGTTGAGAGCTTTCTGAGCATTGGCTGAAAATGGCATGGAAAATTACGGATTTAGAAATTACGTACTGGTGTTCGTTTTCAGTGTTTTTTATGGTAGAATAAGGATTACATGAGCACTATTTCGAGTTAAGGGGACGATGACTATGTCATATCGTAAAGAACGCAATAAATTGATCGCTTACTGGGTAACTACCATCCTAGGGCCTGCAAGCTTCGTGATTGGCGGCTTCTTCTTCATCACGCATGGTGAGCAGCAAATCGCCACGTTAACTGGACTCGGTTATCCCGAGTATGTGTTAACTATTCTAGGCTTCTGGAAGCTGATGGCCGTCATCGCAATCTTGATCCCGGGCTTTCCGAGGCTGAAAGAATGGGCATACGCCGGCTTTTTCTTCGAGCTTACAGGTGCTGCGGCTTCGCATATTTTGAGTGGCGACAGCCTCGCTGTCGCTGCTCAGCCGCTGGTGTTTCTGGCGCTCGTCATGGCCTCTTGGGCACTTCGCCCGCGTAGCCGCAAGCTCATCTCTTAGCTGTTGATGCAAAAATGCTAACCGTTCGCGGTTAGTATTTTTGTGTACGTGTTCGTGTGCGTATGGCACACCGCACACTGCCTACCTACAAAGGCTTGCGGCGTGAACTGGAAGGGATGCTGTGTTGGTGGATGCGAGGGTTTGAGTAGCTAGCTTGTTGTCGGTGGCAATAACTGTGTGCGTTGGGATGCTGCGTTGGCTGTGGCGAGGGTTAGAATAATTAGCTTGTTGTGGCTGAGATAACTGTGTGCCCTATTGAATGCTGTGTTGGTGGATGCGAGAGTTTGAGTAGCTAGCTTGTTGTCGGTGGCAATAACTGTGTGCGTTGGGATGCTAGGTTGGCTGTGGCGAGGGTTAGAATAATTAGCTTGTTATGGCTCAGATAACTGTGTGCCCTATTGAATGCTGTGTTGGTGGATGCGAGGGAAGTTTGAGTAGCTAGTTTGTTGCAGGCGGCGATTACAGTTTGTTTGTATTTAATGTTATGTTGGCTTGTACGTATGGGTTTGAGTAACTTTCAGATCTTTTCAGATCTTTCCAGATCATTTTAGATCCCTTCAAATCTTTTCAGACCCTCCTGGCTCCCTCGAGTCCCCCTCTCATCCTGTCCCTGCAACGATTAACTGTATTTCCTCCAGTTAATTTCCAGAAAGCTCCGCAGTATCGACGTTTAACTGGATTTCCTACAGTTATTTCCGTAGATTTCAGTGAAATCAGCGCTATCGGCTGAAATTAGCTACATGAAATCCATCTATTTGCTCGAAAGCAGGAATTCCCGGCAAAATAGCGGGAGAAAATCCAGCTATTTTCACCGCAACTGCATACTCGGCACAAATCCAGCTACTGGAGCCCCCAGTACTTGATTCGACTCATCCATTCAGCTCACTAAGCGCTGCTCCAACTCCAAGCACATCAAAGAAGCTGACGCATCTGCGCCAGCCTCTTCTCATTCAAGCTACCTCGGCAACCGCACGATAAACGTACTCCCCTCACCGACTTTACTTTCCACACCAATCATTCCGCCATGCAGCTCCACAATAGAGCGAGTAATCGATAAGCCCAAGCCCGCTCCCCCACTGCGTCGCGCACGCGAGGAATCGATGCGGTAGAACCGATCGAACAGATGCGCTATATGCTCTGGCGCAATCCCGGGTCCATTATCATGTACAGCAATTTCAACGTCTGTATCCGTTCTCGTCAAGGAGAGCCGCACCTCGCCACTTTCGGGATGTGTATGCTGAACAGCGTTGTGGAACAAGTTGAGGATCACTTGCTTGATTTTATCGGGGTCACAGTGACACAGTGTCTCAGGCTCCAAAAGGAATGTGACAGTTCTCTCCCCTGCGAGCAGACGCAGCTGGTGCTCCATCTCATGCAGCACGTCGTCCATCGCTACCTCCGTCTTATGGAATGACGGTGTTCGGTCCAACCGAGCGAGCAGTAGCAGGTCTTCAACTAGTTTATTAATGCGTACGGATTCGCCATGCATGCTTTTCAACGCTTTCAGCAGCTGTTCAGGCTGTTGATACGCTCCGCGCAGCAGTACCTCCAGGAAGCCATGGATGGACGTCAGCGGCGTGCGCAGCTCATGCGAGGCATCCGCGGCAAAACGGCGCATCTGCTCTTTCGCTTCCTTTTCCGCTTCAAATGAAAATTCCAAACGCTCTAGCATGCTGTTGAACGAGGTCGCCAAACGATCCATCTCCGCCTGCCCCTGATGAGCAGGAAAACGTTCATTCAAGTTACCCGAATCAATACGCTTCACCGTATCCACCAAATTAGAGAGTGGAACGAGCGTCCGCCGTAATACTGGCAGGAAGCCAAGCAACCCAATCACCATCGCGAGCATCGAAAGAAATAAAAACGTGAGCAGCTGCCTTAGAAGAACATCTTTAATCGGAGCTGTGCTTGTGCTGGCTTGAATGAGTGCTTGATAGCCGCGGGGACGATCAGGCTCTCCTCCTCCGATTTGATGGAAGACAACTAACTGTTCATTCCCTTTGCTGTCTTTTATAATCAGATGCTCTTGCTTCTTCGTTCTCTTTTGCAGGATTTTCAAATATTCTTCCTTAGCTAGCTCCAAAGTTGACTGTTCATCCTGTGAGGAAACGAGTTTATACGTCCCTTTCTCATCAATGAGCGCAATCGTTAAATCCGGCACAAAAATCCGCGGACCTTCGCCGAAGTTATCTTGCCGATTATTTCGCATGAAATCCTGCCTAGGCAGGAATGGGCTCGTTCCCTTATCTTGACCTTGCTCGGCCCGAAGCCACACGTTTGGCGGCAGCGCAGCAAGCTGATTGCGAATCGTCTCTGCTTTATTTTGAAACATGAACTGCTGCATGAACACATATTGAAAAACGCCAATTAACAGCAAGAGTGCAGACATGACCAGCAGCGTGCGCGATAGAATTTGAAACTTTAAGGATCGGGTCTCGAAGCTATTGGCAAACCAGCCACGCGTCTTCATGCCAAATCCATCCGATACCCCGCGCCGCGAATGGTGCGAATCAGCTTATGCTCCTTATCTCCAAGCTTTTCGCGCAGGGAGCGTATGTACACTTCCACAATATTTTCTTCACCGCCAAAATCATAGCCCCACACTTTATCCAAAATCATCGTCTTACTTAGCACAAGGCCGTGATTGATGGCCATAAATTTAAGCAACTCGTATTCCGTTGGCGACAGCTCTAAGATCCGATCATGCATGCTTATCTCTTTGCGGCGATCGTCCATGCGAAGAGGTCCAATGACGACTTCCCCGAACAAGTTTGGAAAATGGTTACGAATCCGCGCATAGATCCTCGCCAGTAGCTCCTCAAAGCTAAACGGTTTGATCATGTAATCATCGGCTCCAAGCGTGAGCCCTTTTACCCGATCATCAATTTCATCTTTGGCCGTCAGCATAATAACCGCGATATTGTCCGTCTTCTTAATCATGCGGCACACCTCGAAACCATCCATACCCGGCATCATGACATCCAGAATTGCGATGTGCGGCTGAAATTTATTACAAGCTGTGATCGCACTGATGCCATCCTGTGCCGTCATGACTTCGAAGCCTTCGTTCGTTAGCCCTAGCTCTAAAAATTCTAAGATATGTGGCTCGTCATCGACGAGTAAAATTTTAATCCCTTTTAGCTGACGCATCTTGTATCGTCTCCCCCGAGTATCATTTCGTACACGACTTCTACAATCAGTATCCCATATCCTGCCTAAAAGCAATCTGAGCAGTGGCTGAAAGCTAGCTGAAAGTTGCGGAATCTTCAGCCATTTTTCAGCTAACGATCATTTCAATCTCAGTTAGCTCCCCTATACTGATTGCATATAAGTAAGGATTCGACAGAAAAGAGGAATTCCTGATGACAATGACAAACAATACCTTCCTCCCTTTTCATTTTCAAACGTTTGATTCAACCACTGAACTCTTGCTCCCCTGTGAAGAGCGCCAGCAGTTGCGAATTCAAAAGATCGGGCGTGAATGGTTTGGGCGTGAGGAAAGGCGCTTTAGTCTTAGGCTCGCTGACAGTGAAATCAACCTTTTAAATACATTGGCCGGAGAAAGCTGCCTTGTTTCCAATACCATGCTAGAGGTGCTCTTCCTCGCCGAAATGTACCAAGCCATCACGGATGGTAACTACACGCCTCTTCTATATAAAGAGGGGGCAGCTCCACCGCATACACCAGTGCCTGCCACGCAGGGTTGGAAGGTTAATCCGCTAACCAAATCCGTGACATTGCCTAAGCATACGCATATTCATTTGCAAGGACTCGAGAAAAGCTGGTCGCTGAAACGTTTGACTGACTATTTGAAGAAAACCTTTTCGTTCCCACAAGGGCTCATGCTGTCCGAGGGTGATGTGACGGTATGGGGGCAATCCAGCCCGCGGCAGAAGCCATGGCGGATCGGGATCCAAAATCCATGGCACGAAAACGCCAAGTTAGGTGCGGTTGTCATGATGGAAGGCGCGCTCGCTACTTACAGCCCGCTTAAGGATCGCAGTCATGTTGATGCAAGCAGCGATGTGCTGCAATGTACGGTTACTGGCCAAGATCTCGTGGAATGCCACGTCTGGGCGCGATTATTAGGCTCACTCGGGCTGGAGGCTGGACTGTCTCTACTCGCAAAACGCAGTGCAGCCTGTGAAGCTATTGTGCTTTCTACGCAAGATGAGCTTCACTACTATGGGCAGAAGTCCTCTCTCGATACGAAATGGCATGACCTTTGTGTGGATCATTTTCATTTTAGTGAAAGACATGGTAGGGATGATGTTGATAGCTTCGCTTAAAAAATTGGATTTGAAGACCGTTTGTGGATGAAATTAGAAAAAACGTATGTTATCCACATTTCACTATGGTTTGTCCACAGACCAACTATTACTTACCCACAAAAACACCTATTTTATCAACAAGTTATCCACGTGCTGTGTGTATCTTTTGAATATCTAGCTCTTTACATGCTATGATATGAGAAAATACGCGAGGCAGGGGCTTTATTGAATGACATATGATGTAATCGTAATTGGCGGAGGTTCTGCTGGCCTCATGGCTAGTATTGCCGCAAGCAGGGACGGCGCAAAAGTGCTGCTCGTCGATAAAGGCGATAAGCTGGGACGTAAGCTTGGCATTTCTGGCGGCGGCAGATGCAACGTGACGAACAACAAAGACATGGATGAATTAATTAAGCATATCCCCGGCAACGGGCGATTTCTTTATAGTGCATTCACCCATTTCGGGAATAAAGATATTATCGCTTTCTTTGAAAATCTCGGCATCCACCTCAAAGAAGAGGACAATGGTCGGATGTTCCCCATCAGCGACAAGGCCAAAACCGTCGTCGACGCGTTAATCGGTCAAGTACGGCGCCAGGGTGTGGAGATCCGGACCAACAGTCCGGTCAAAAAGGTGTTGTACGCGGACGACCGCGTAAGCGCCGTTCAGCTGCAAGGCGGAGAGACGATCAGTAGCCGCGCTGTAATCGTCGCCTCCGGCGGATGCTCGGTGCCGCACACCGGCTCCACGGGAGACGGTTATGCGTGGGCTGAGGCGGGGGGTCATACCATCACGCCGCTTTTTCCGACCGAGGTTCCGTTAACCTCGAAGGAGGCTTTCATCCGCAGCCGCGAGCTGCAAGGACTGTCCTTGCGCGACGTGACGCTCAGCGTGCTGAACGCGAAGGGGAAGCCGATCATCGCGCATCGCGGCGATATGCTGTTCACCCACTTCGGCCTGTCAGGACCGATCGCGCTACGCTGCAGCCAGTTCGTGGTGAAGGAGCTGAACAAATCCGAGCGTAAGGAAGT
Organism: Paenibacillus sp. J22P169; assembly: GCF_059691995.1. NCBI lineage: Bacteria > Bacillati > Bacillota > Bacilli > Caryophanales > Paenibacillaceae > Paenibacillus > Paenibacillus sp. J22P169. The sequence continues at coordinate 128,422 of NZ_JCAUAO010000013.1, forward strand.
GCTCGTCACGGTGGATTTGTTCCCTGATCTAAGCACCGACGAGGTGTACAACGAGAGCATGGCGCTTGCGAGAAGCGATGCGAAGAAAGCGATCAAAAACGTGCTCAAGACCCTGCTTTCCGAGCGGCTCATTCCGCTGCTGCTCGCGAAGTCTGAGCTGGACGAGCAGCTGACGTATGACAACATTCCGAAGCAGAAGTGGCTCGAGCTATGTAAGCTCATGAAGGCCTTCCCTGTTATCGTCAAAGGGACGCTATCCTTAGAAGAAGCCTTCGTGACCGGCGGCGGCATTCAGCTCAAAGAAGTCGATCCGAGCACGATGCAATCTAAGCTGGTTCAAGGTCTCTACTTCTGCGGAGAAATCCTCGATATCCATGGCTACACAGGTGGGTACAATATTACCGCAGCTTTCTCAACGGGATACATGGCGGGTACGCATGCTGCTCTGCAGGAAATGTACTAAGCAAGTTCGGCTGCCCTCCCCCCTTCGGAAGCGTGTTGGGTTTGGGGTTTGGGGTTTGGGGTTTGGGGTTTGGGGTTTGGGGTTTGGGGTTTGGGGTTTGGGGTTTGGGGTTTGCGGTGTGGGTCTTGGACTCGCAAATGTCATTAACTACATTAACTACAGTTAATTTTCTAAAATAGTTACCTTTAAATAGATTAACTGGATTTCCTCCAGCTAATTTCGCGCATTTCCGTCGAATCGGATGATTGTTGCGGAAATAGCTGGAGGTTTTCCATTTAAACGGTGATTTCGTATAAGATTCGTTAGATTAACTGTAAGTTTTCCATCTAATTTTCCTCGAAGGTGCCTAGGGTGGTTGGATGGGCATCGAATTTTCCTCGAAGGTGCCCAGGGTGGTTGGATGGGCATCGAATTTTCCTCGAAGGCGCCTAGGGCGTTGAATGGGGATCTTATTTTCCTCAAAGGCGGTTGGATGGGCATCGAATTTTCCTCGAAGACGCCTAGGGTGGTTGGATGTGGGAGTAGGTGCGGATTGCTTAACCTCGTTAAACAAAAAAGACGAACGCCACCCCGCGGTGTCGCTCGTCTTTTCTCTTCTAATCGCCTGCGATTAAGCAGTCGCTAATTCCAATTCATCTTCTTCGTCACGATCGAACGAAGCGCGGTCGAATTCACCTTCGGACTCTGCTACAAGCAATGCTGTTACTGTTGTACCTGTTGCGTTTACTGCTGTACGACCCATGTCGATCAACGCTTCAACACCAAGTACAAGACCCATACCTTCAAGCGGCAAGCCAAGTGCTGTTAATACTACTGTTGTTGAAATTGATGCAGGACCTGGTACACCAGCTACCCCGATGGAGGAAATAACTGCTACTAGAATCAACAAGAAATACTCAGAAATACCTAATGGAAGATTGTAAACCTTCGCTACGAAAATCGCTACAACCGCCGGCCAAACACCACCACAGCCGTTGAAGTTCATCGTTGCCCCAAGTGGTGCCACGAAGCTAGCGATACGCGGTGATACGCGAAGACGTTTCGTAATAACTTCTAAATTCACAGGAAGCGTTGCATAACTACTACGCGTTGTGAACGCAACAGCGATCGTCGGATACGCCTTTTTGAAGAATTTAATCGGGTTAACTTTCGCCACTAGGAGCACAAGTCCACCGAATACCACTACAAAGTGAATAATTAAGGCCACGTAAGAAGTCAGAATAATTTTAGCTAACGGCTCCAACGTTTCCCAACCATATTTAGCAGCCATCGCCGCGATCAACGCGTACACCCCATAAGGTGTCAAACGAATAACATACTTAACTACTTGGTGCATAACAGCAGCAGCTGAAGAGATGAACGCCTTCACGGATGCTACAGCCTCAGGTTTTTTGGAACCTACTGAAACGATAGCTACTGCAACGAAAATTGCGAAGATTAGAACCGGTACAACTTTACCACTCGCCATGTCGCTAATTGGATTGGACGGCACCAGATCCAAAATAACTTGGGAGAATGTCGGAATTTCTTTCGCTTTGAAATCTTTCGGAACCGCTTGTGCGATACCATTACCTGGATCAATCGCCAATGCGACTAGTAGACCGATCAAAGCTGCGATCCCCGTTGTAAGTAGGAACCAACCAATTGTTTTGAAACCCAGTTTACGAAGTTGAGCCATGTTCGACAACGACGAAATACTATTAATAACTAGAATAAATACCAGTGGCATAACAAGCATTTTGATCAAATTGACGTAAATCGTTCCGATCGTGCTAACACTTTTAAATTGCAGACCTGCCTGATTGAAAATGACCCCTGCGATGATACCAAGACCCAAACCGATAAATACACGGTTACCAAAACTGACTCTCTTTTTCCCTAGAAAAGCAAGGAAACCAATAATTACGATTGATACGACTAAGCTTACCCAGTTCGTTTGAAATGCGGTTACTAGGTTGTTTTCCACGTTCATCATCCCCTATTCCTACGAAGTTACTTGGTTTAATTGTGATAAATATATGACAACTCACATTGACTGTCAATGGTTAATTTTTGAGAAATGGCAAAGAACCGAACAATTCCCCTTTTTTAGGAGAATACAATTCGGTTTTTGGCATTTTACATATAAAGTCCTTGGCAAATTGCCTAAATCGTGTGCTGGTCATGCACGATAGCGACCACATACCATTGTGAGCCTGAATACTCAAAAACAAGTCGTAAACTGGTCCAATCCATGCCTTGATACTGCGGATCAAAACCAGGGAAATGATATTCAACGGTAATATAGGAAGTCGTGGGATACACACTGAATACATTGTTGATCATATTCCCTTTGCCAATAATCGTGTTATAGCTGATCTGCGGCGCAGCAGCAAAGTTAGCGTTATACACAAATTTAGCCCAGTAATTAGGAAAGGTGAGGTCAATGGGATCGCCTGATCCATCTAAGGTACCCCAATGTGTGAGACTTGGGCTAGCCCATAAAGCAGCAAGATTGCTGCCTTGTACTTGAATGTCTGTCGCAGTGTGAACGTAAGAATAGGGAGAGAATTGTACACCTTTCTGCGGATGCACGAGACTGGTAAGCTTCGTTATATTATGCTCTTTCAGCGCGGCTACCACTTCTTGGGCTCGAGCTTCGATGACTTTCTTGGCATCTGCCGAGCTAGTGAAGCTTGGCGGCGTTGCTGCTGGCGAGGGCTTCGGGCTAGCTGTTGCTGGAACCGTTGTGGGTACAGGTGACTCTGTCAATGTTGGCTCTGGGGATGGCGACGAAGTAACGCTCGCGGTTGGTTGCGCCGTGGGGCTTGGGCTGCTTGTGCCCCCCTGATTGGCTGGTTTCGCACTGCAACCTGCTAGTGCGCTGACCAAACTGACTATAACCAAAGCAATGGCAATCTTCCTCCTACTTCCCATGAGAACCACTCCTTCTTCAATTGTTTCCTTATTACACCAAACGCATGTCGGATGCGAAAGGTTCCAACCGATTCCTCTACGCTCAAAATAAAGTTAGAAAAACCAAAAGAACCCGAGGCTGACACCCACCTCAAGTTCTATAGTTCCTTGGCCAGCTGCAGCTAAGCAGCCAATGCCGTATTAAATCCGGATGCCGGCGCTAAAGTGATTATAGTCATCCGCCGAAGGATCGAATGCCGCCTCATCATCACTAGGCAGCGCATCGCGATCTGTTGCCACGGCAGATGCCGCATAGCTGTCAGACCAATCCTCATTCACAGTGTGTGCCGGAATGCGGATTGAGCCCTCCAGATCATACGCCATCGCGAAGGTGGCTTGTTCGGACATCTGTGGCCGATCTATGAGCCGTCCACCGTGCGACTGGGCAATTTCGATGGCCGAGGTAACCTCCTGCTCATCTAGATGAATGTGCAGCGTTGCACGCTCCCCTTCCAGCAGCTCTGGCTTGTAACCGAGCTCTTCTAACGTGTCTAATGCAAGCAACGCATCCCGCGTTTGATTGAATTCAAAAAAGATAGGAACAAAGTCCTTCATCTAACAGCACCCTTTCTTCCTTCAAATGGAAAGTCTGCCATTAGGTTTGACCAATTGTTCCTATCCTATTCGAAAACCTATTCCGCCGTTCTCAGCGCTTCCTGAACGAGTTGAAGCAACTCGGCATGGTAGGCCGGCGCAGCAGCGACCAAATAGATCGCGTTGTCCGTTCCCGCTTCAGGGATGACTGCCTTGCCTCCGAGCAATGCAACTGGATTGCCCGCGAAATCCGTCACGGTCACACCGGCCTCCTGCGCAAGCAATAACCCAGCGTATAAATCTTCCCCTTCCGAATTGTACAAGACAACGCCATGCAGATCCCCTCGGGCCAACATCGCCCACACAATCGAAGGGGCCCATACGCGCATCACTCTTTTGACCGAATACTCCAGATGATGTCGAAGCGCTAATGCCCGCTGATCGTCCTTCGTGACGGCATGTCCCTGAATCCATGAAACGGTAGACTTCACCAGTGCACCACTCGGCCTCGCCAGCAGTCGCCTGTCACCTTGCCAAGCTCCTTCATCTTGAACTGCCACATAAGTGAGTTCCATGGCCGAATCATGAACGACACCCAGCACAATCCGTCCTTGGTAGCTCAAAGAAATTGAAACCCCGTACAAGGGAATGCCCAACGCGAAATTGTTCGTCCCATCCAAGGGATCGACGTGCCACACCCAATCACTCGCCGCTCCCCCCTCGCCTGCTTCTTCACTATAGATGCGATGCGTTGGAAACACGCTCAGGATGTCATCCACGATGAGTCGATCCGCCTGCACATCCACTTCCGTCACTAGATCACCGCGTTCATCCTTATGCTGAAGGAGGAATTGACCACCGAAACGTTTCTTGGCCAATTCACCTGCTTTTACAGCTGCACCTATAGCCACTTCTCTTGCTAAAGTCCATTCGTTCCGGTTCATGCCGTTCATCCCCCTTACGTGATCACTTCTGTCCTTTCTATATTACCATATCCTACCTAGGAAAGTTGCTTGAAAGCCTACACTTGCATTGACAAGCCACCTCTTCATAAGTGATAATATAGCAAAATCAGAAGGCGACAAGAGCTGTCGAAAGGGGCAATACGAGTATGGTAAAGCATCATCAGCACAAGATTTTGGATTGTACGATTCGAGACGGCGGTTTAGTTAACGATTGGGATTTTAGCGTGGAGTTTGTCCAAGACATGTATCGCGGCTTGAGCGCTGCCGGCGTTGAATATATGGAAATTGGTTACAAAAACTCAGAAAAACTATTAAAAGGCGGAGCATCTGGCCCTTGGAGATTCCTTAACGAGTCCTTCTTACGTGATGTAATTACCAAAAAAACAGATACGAAGCTATCCGCTCTTGTTGATATCGGACGTGTGGATGAGAAAGACATTTTGCCTCGTGAGGACAGCTTACTTGATTTGATCCGCGTTGCTTGTTACATCAAGGATGTAGATAAAGGTCTTGAGCTTGTACAAAAATTCCATGACATGGGTTACGAGACGTCCCTGAACATCATGGCGCTTTCCCACGTAATGGAGAACGAGCTGACAGAAGCCTTTGAAGAAATCAACAAAAGTGCTGTAGACGTTGTCTATGTCGTAGACTCTTACGGCAGCATGGACAGCAAAGATATCGACTATCTCGTATCCAAATTCCAACGCTTGCTTCCTGAGAAAGAGCTAGGCTTGCATATGCACAACAACATGCAGCTTGCTTTCGCTAACACGATTACAGGAGCTAACAAAGGTGTAACTTTCTTAGATTCTTCCGTATACGGCATGGGTCGCGCTGCTGGTAACTGTACAACAGAATTGTTGCTAAGCTACCTCAAGGGAGCTCGCTACGATGTACGTCCTGTTCTTGGACTTATTGAGAAGCATATGATCGGTATGCGCGAGAAATGGGATTGGGGCTACCTGATTCCTTACATGATCGTTGGTGCATTAGATGAGCACCCTCGCACAGCAATGGCATTGCTTGATTCACCAGAAAGAAATAATTTTACTGACTTCTATGATCGCTTAACTTCCGTAGAAACGTTCCCAGCAGCAAGCAAAAAATAATCAAGATTAATTCAACACCCCCTATTCGCCAGATCAGGAAGATCTATCTCCTGATTGTGCGATTAGGGGGTGTTTTTGGCATTGTAACTATTACTTGATAATCTTTGCAGAGATCACATAGTTTTCTGCGTAGGCCCGATCGATGAGAAAAATGAAGTCCTCCCCATCTCTTCGGTTGAAATTCTTTTTTGGATACACCTCGATATAATCATTCTCAATTAGCATCGTGCATTTCTCATCCGTATAAATCAGTCCAGATTCTAAGCGTTTTATGGCTTCCACCATGACTTCCCTTGACTTCAAATCCCCAAAAATCTCCACATAGACTTTTGCAGTAGCATCGTGATCTTTGAGTAAAATCGCTACCTTATGCTTGACTTTGATGCGCACCTTCTTTTTCGTAGATATACTCATAGGTTCTACTCCTTCATTCGTCTATGGGATATTTTATGTCACAACTGGGTAAGGTGGACTAGGCTAATGGACATTTTAACCCCCTCAATTCGTTTAGACTTCAGGTGATTTAAGGCATAGAAGGATATTTTTTCCCAAATTTGAAAATAGTAAGAGCATTAGCACGTCAGGGGGGTTCTGCGTGATTCAAGTGCTCTCGACATGGCAAACATTCTGCCTTTTGTTTTTATTCCAGTTAGGTACAACGATTGTATTTGGCTTCGCTGGCGGTGCTAAGCAGGACGCTTGGTTAGCTGCCTTAATCAGTGCCATGCTCGGAATAAGCATAGTCTGGATGTTTACACGTATATATGAACGCAATCCAGGTGAAACCTTAGTTTCCCTGCTCCAGATAACCTTCGGCAAGTATGTAGGACACCTGTTAACCACACTTTATATTTTTGTCTTTATTTACGAAGCAGGGCGCATTCTAAGGGATTTGGGCGAGTTGATGGGAACGTTTTTACTCCCAAGTACACCAGCTCCATTCTTAATGCTGCTTCTAGTCCTATTGGTTGCTTATGCTTGTTATGCCGGTATTGAACGGATTGCTCGGTTAGCTGAGCTCAGTATAATCATCGTTCTTTTGTTTACATGCATCCAGCTCATCCTGCTGATCTTCTCGAATGTCATTGACTTCTCGTGGCTGCTGCCTGTTGCATCGGATTGGAAAAGCATTGGTGTAACGGTATTCCCTCTAGGCTTAACAACGACCTTCGGTGAAATTATTGTCTTCACCGCATTCTGGAAATTGACTGTCAGTCCTAGCAAGTTTCGCAAGGCTGCGCTCTACTCCTCTCTTCTGGTCGGCGGTGTTTTTGTCCTACTTGATCTCATTGCCGTTAGTACGCTAGGACCAGACCTGTTCTACCGTTCCTTCTATCCGCTGCTCACCAGCTTTCAGTTGATCCGAATCGCGGATTTCATCGACAATTTGGATCCTTTTGTAGTAACAACCTTCATTACAGGCGGTTTGTTCAAAATCATTCTGTACGCCTACGCGGCTTGCTCCATGATCACCACACAGTGGAAAACGGAGAATCATCGCGTCGTGATTATACCCGTTGCGATCCTCATTTGGTTTATTTCTATTTACACCGCCAAGAACTTAGCAAGCCATATTTTTGTTGGCCTGAAGGTTGTCCCTTGGATTATTGAACTCCCGTTATTCGTCGTAGTCCCATTGCTTGTGTTCATCCTAAATAGCGTATTCAGAAAGCGCGGCGTAGAGAGCTAAGGAGGTAGAATAGGATGCAACGGACTCCTGTTGATGAAGCCATCGATATAACTCAGCTACAAGCTGATATCAATCAACAGCTTGATCACGATCCCGACTTGGTATTTATACACATACGCTCTACACTTATTGCTTACATCTGCGGTTTGGTTGAAGTTGAACGAATAGAACGAGAAATAACCAAACCCTTAACACAAGCACAGCCAACATCAGAAACCCTGTCCTCTCACATACTGGCTCCAGAAGTCAAACATACCGATCACTTTGAATCGTTGATTGAAAGTCTGCTCATTGGCTTTGTTATGATCGCCGAGCAAGGGGAGAGGCAGGTGCTCCTAGCCAACTTGGCCTGCCTGCCACACCGCAATATTGAGCAGCCTGAAACAGAATCAGGTGTACGTGGTCCAAGAGAGGGCTTTACAGAGCATTTGGAGACGAATGTTGCCTTACTGCGTCGTCGATTGAAAACGGACAAAATGCGAATCAAAACCTGGGAAATCGGTACGCTTAGCCAAACGGAAGTACGCCTCATTTATTTGGAAGGCATTGCGGATCAAGAAATTATCGATGAAATTACCCAGCGATTATCCGCTATTCATATTGATGCGGTGCTGGAGAGCAGCTATATCGAAGAAATGATCCGGGATAACCCCTTCAGTATTTTCCCTACCATGGAGTACACAGAAAGGCCAGATGTAGTAGCAGGAGCTCTCTTAGAAGGGAAGGTATCCATTTTCACCAATAATACCCCTTTCGTTTTAATTGCTCCGTTTCAATTCTGGTCGGCCTTTCAGTCGAGTGAAGACTACTATTTGATGTTCTCCAGTGCAACCTTCATCAGGTTTATTCGCTCGTTGTCTATCATTCTGGCTCTTCTATTGCCTTCTCTTTATGTGGCCATTACAACCTTCCATCCTGAAATGCTGCCGACGAATTTATTGCTTGCTGTTGCTGGGGCCCGTGAAGCCTCCCCATTCCCTGCAGTGGTCGAGGCGCTCATCATGGAAATTACGTTCGAAGCACTCCGCGAAGCGATACTTCGCTTACCTCGTGTAATGGGACAAACGGTCAGCATCGTCGGCGCCCTCGTCATCGGACAAGCGGTCGTGCAAGCAGGTATCGTATCGACTCCTATGGTCATCGTCGTTTCTGTGACGGGAATTGCCTCCTTCATGATTCCGCGCTATAACATGACCTTTTCCATTCGAATTATGCGCTTACTGCTGCTCTTGCTCGCTGGCACGCTAGGCTTCGTCGGCATCCTACTCGGCTTGTTCACACTAGCCCTATATCTAACGGGGATCCGATCTGTGGGTGTTCCTTACTTAGCCCCAATTGCACCCTTGCGATTAAAAGGACTAAGGGATTTCCTGATCCGTGCTCCACACTGGCTCATTGATCGCGACATCGTCTCGACGCCGCCTGAGGCCAATAAAAAGAGGCACGAATGATGAGAAGAAAAGTGAATCTACTCGTAACGTACACCATGGTTCTTTTCCTATTGACCGGGTGCTGGGATCGTAAGGAAATTAATGATATCGCCATCTTGCAGCTTTCTGCATTTGATCTCATGGCGGATACAGGCATGTACCGTGGCTATGTTCAAATTGCGATACCCAAATCGATCGGTGCAGGCCAATTGACCACAAGTGGAGGTACTAAACAAAAGACTTACATGCCGGTTGTCGATTATGGAAAAAATATAGAGGCTATAACAATGAAGCTTGAGCGTAAGCTTTCAAGGGATGAGTTACCTTCACATCGGCGAATTTTCATGGTCGGAGAAGCATTAGCTCGTCAAGGCATGGCTCCCTTGTTAGATTATATTTCGAGAAATCCCAAGAACCGATTGCGTACCTACTTGGTAATTGCTCGGGATATTGATGCCAAAAGTCTCATCGAAACCGAGTATCCCTTAGAGGCAACGAAGGAAGAAGCCTTACGTGAAATGATTGTTAGAAAAATGCAGGTACCTTCCATGCTGCGCAATTTCTATGCCGCCTCCGCGGCTACGGGTATTGAGCCCATTGCAGCGGCTTTCTCTAAGGACATAGACGGTAAAATTCTACTGAACAGCATTGCTTTATTTAATAAAACTACTTTGGTTGGCTATGTGGATGATATGCAAGCTGTCGCTCTTACAAGTCTGCTAGGAAGGAAGCCCTTTGGCGACACGAATATTGCACTTCCCGATCAGCAAAGTGAATTGTCTGTTAAAGTTACTACGTTACAAGCTAAGAAACGCGTGGAAGTCACTAACGAGCACCCCCATTTTATATTGGATATTAAAGCTACTGGCCGTATCATGGATAGTCGCTCAAAGGTGGACCCAAGTGATCCGGCTGTTATGGAGCAGATCAACGCGTCCTTCCAAGAGCATATAACGAAGATCTACCAGCAGCTTTTCCACACCCTGCAAACTACCTACAAGACAGACAGCGTAGGTCTTGGACAATCCGTCTATCGCAAATATCCAAAACTATGGAAAAAAATTGAGAAGGATTGGCCTGATCTTTTTCCTGAAGTGGACGTTCAGATGAAGGTTACTGCCAATATCTCACAAATCGGCGTACAGGGAGCTCCCTATTACTTAAGAGAGGATGAGATTAGTCAATAATGTGGCTCAAAATGACCGCTCTTACGATTTCATCCATCCTGCTCACCATCCAGCAAATGTCCTATTGGTCGAAAAAGGGAAGCCGTAAACAAGCGATTGTTCTCCTGATCTGGATGATCATCGCTTGGGGGATCGGCTGTGCCTTTATCGGCGGACTCCGGCTTCCCGAGCCTACGAAACCGATATTCCCTGAGTGGAAGTAGAAATGGATTAATCCCATTTGCACCTCCTCACGCTTCCGCCCTTGCCTACATACATTGATATCATTTAGTTGATGCGATGTAGGGAGGAATTGCGTTGAAGATGGATAATTGGGACGGTGCCCCCTTACCAGTAGGGCTATATCCCGTTGATTTGCTTATATTTGCCCCGCATCCTGATGATGAAATCCTCGGGACGGCTGGCACGATCATGGATGCCATTGCCTGCGGCAAAAGGGTTCATGTTGTGTTCTTCACCAATGGAGATGGCTACCCAGAAGCGGCTACCCTCTTATTCAATAAGCCTCCAGAGGAGCTCGGGCCGGCGCATTACTGGGAGCTGGCACGCATACGCCAGCATGAAGCTATGACAGCCGCGGCGCTGATTGGGCTCCGACCACAGGATCTAACATTCCTCAGTTATCCCGATGCCGGGTTGGGTCGTGTGTACGCCACAACTGGAGCGATGCCTCCTTTCCAGCAGCATTTTACACAGCGGCAGGCGACCTACAGTGCGCTTGTACCTGATTTTCACTCACAGATTTACGGCTGTCCCGCACCTTATCGTAAAGCATGTGTACTCGGCGATACGAAGGCGTTAATCGCGATGCTGCAGCCAAAAGAGATTTATGTCACAGATGCTGCCGATACCCATCTCGACCATGCGGCCACCCATGCTTTCGTCATGGAAGCTGTCTCACAACTTGGTTATACGGGGGCAATCTATACGTATTTGATCCATAGCGGTGCGGAATCTCAGTGGCCGTGGCCACGCGGCATCACGCCGGAGCTGCCATTCGAGGCGCACATTGCTGAGGGACATAGGTACCCCTTGCATGTCGCTTGGCCTCCGCCGATCCGCCGACCTATGACACGGGCTAAATCCTTTTGCAAGTGGCAAGCCTTACTAGCTTATCGATCGCAGATTCCCGTTGAACCGGAATTTCTGCAATCTTTTATCAAATGCGAAGAAGTTTTCTGGATACCGAATTTGTACAAATAAATACTACTGCCTCTAAGCAGTGGCTTTGGGAGTGAACATGAACCGCTATGAGCCGCATATTGTTGGTTGAAGATGAAGAACGTATTGCCCGTGTGCTGCAGCTAGAGCTTGAGCATGAAGGCTATGAGGTGCTTATCTGTGGGGATGGACGGTCAGGTCTTGAAGCTGCCTTAAGTGAAGAAGGATGGGATCTCATCCTTCTTGATGTTATGCTCCCAGAACTCAACGGACTTGAAGTTCTAAGGCGGCTTAGGCTGGTAAATGCCTCCCTGCCTGTCATTCTACTGACGGCACGCGATGCCATTCCTGATCGTGTCAGCGGGCTTGATCTAGGCGCTAATGATTATGTCACGAAGCCTTTTGCAACTGTAGAGCTGTTAGCCCGCATTCGTAGTCTGCTCCGGCAGAAAAGCCTGCAAGAGCAAGTACCCGAGCAGGATCATTTGTTGAAAATCGATGACCTTACGATGGATTTGAAGAGCCGCGCAGTCTCGCGTGAGGGCACGGCTATTGAGCTGACACCAACAGAGTTTGATTTGCTGCGCTTCCTGATTCAGCATCAGAATGAGGTGATGACGCGCGAGCAAATTATCACAGAGGTATGGGGCTATGATTTTATCGGGGATACGAATGTTGTCGATGTGTATATCCGCTATTTACGTCAAAAAGTGGACAAGCCCTTCACCACAAAGCTGATTCAGACGATTCGCGGCATCGGCTATTTAATTAAAACGAAAGAGGCCGTATCCGAAGGCAGTTCCACCACTTCGGATGGGCAGGAGTCTGTATGAGCCTAAGACTGAAAATTACGCTATGGGTATCGATTGGATTAATGGTGATCTTATTCTTCAGCTTTACCTTCGTTTATTACATGTTTATCCGTGTGACAACGAAGGGTGAAATTGACCTCTTGAAGGATAAAGCTAGCGCCTTGCTGCTGAAGGATCTACCTAACCATCCCGAGTATTGGAAAAACAATATGCAAATGGATGAGCTTCTCATCCCGCAAGAAATGCTGCGATACATTACACCTGACTCGAAGGTCGCTCATCAAATCTATTCCGATACAGATCTTGTTAGTTATCCAGCCATCTATGCAACCGAGGCCTCAGAAGCCTTAATAACCGATGCCGATGGCATCATTCTTTTCGTTCGAACCCCCGTGTTTAAAGACGGGAAGCAGGTTGCTCTTTTAGAAATCGGCCGTAACCTGCGTAGGCTTGGCATGTACTCCGAAATGTTGATCTCTATTCTTGTCTTGACTTCCATTGGAGCGCTCATCTTGGCTCTAACCGGGGGTTATTTTTATACCAATGTCCTGTTTCGACCGCTTCATCAATTCATCGCAACGATGCAAAACATTGAGAACAGCGGTTCTTTCCGTCATATTACACTACCCGCTAAGCAGGGGAATGATGAATTGATGAGGCTTGGCACGACCTTCAATCGCATGATTGATAGATTGCAGGAGATGTTTCGTAAACAGGAGCAATTCATCGCCGATGCTTCCCATGAGCTTAGAACACCGCTCACGATTATTGAAAGTTATGCCAGCCTCTTGCGGAGATGGGCTTCCAGCAATGATCAATTACGCGAAGAAGCACTAGAAGCGATCGTGTCCGAGTCCGCCCAATTGAAGCTGCTCACGCAAAATCTGCTGTCGCTCACCGATAGGAACCGAGAAAATTGTGAGCAGAATACGGACTTCGATCTCATTCCACTCGTGGAGCAAACCGCCGCGTCCCTACGCGTAACTTCCTCACGCGAGATTCGCGTTCAAACAGAGCTCGATATGAAAGAGCTTCCGATGACTAGCGATCCCTATCAGATCCGACAGTTGCTTATTATTTTGATAGACAATGCTTTGAAATATAGTCAGAAGCACGTTGATATTCGCATCAGTTTGCAGGATAAGCGGGTCATTCTCAAAGTCATGGATCAAGGCATTGGCATCGCTGAAGAGGATCTCCCGCACGTCTTTGACCGCTTCTATCGATCCGATAAAGCTAGGAACCGTAAGCAAGGAGGGGCGGGTCTTGGGCTCGCTATTGCTCAACACATTGTGCAAAAACATCAGGGAACTATCGAGCTTCAAAGTAGTCTAGGCCAAGGCTCCACAGCCATTGTAGCGCTTCCACAATCCTGTCAATAAGAACATTATAAGGGGATTCTCATCATTCTCTCAGAATTGGGCTTTCCCCTTGTTATAGCACGAATTACAGGGTTGCATGGTAAATAATAGGGCAATTTTCATCTGCTATACTGAGTCTCAGGTGGACAACCACCTCGCAAGGTTACTCAATTAAGAGTCAACTGATCAAGATTCTTGCGAACATTCATTTGAAGTATCTTCTATTCTTCAATGCAAGATAGCTTGGCGAAAACTCAGCGAAAACTCTAAGGAGGCAAACCCCATGAAAAACCCACAAAAAACTTGGTACAAAAAATTAGTCGTTACGGCATTGTCCCTATCTATAGGATTATCAGTAATTGCAACAGGTGCACCTGGTAAAGCTGAAGCGGCTACATCTGCAGAAGTAACCAATGCTACAGCGCTTACAGCGTCAGCAACGTCGACTTCGAGAGGCAGCCAGGTTATTTCCATCGGTAAAAGATACCTAGGAACACCTTATAAATTTGGTGCAACTGCAGGTCAAACACGTAACTTTGACTGCTCTTCCTTCACGCAATATGTATTCAAAAAGGTTGGCGTAAGTCTGCCGCGTACATCCCAACAACAAGCTCGTGTAGGTAAGTATGTATCCCGCGGTAACCTGCGCGTTGGCGATTTGGTGTTCTTCTCGATCCCAGGTAAGCCGGGCGTTATTCACCACGTAGGGATTTATGCAGGTAATAACAAAATCCTTCAAACTTATGGCGCGGGTGGCGTACGAGTTACCGATCTTTACAGCGGTACGTGGTCTTCCCGTTATATGACAGCACGTCGCGTGTTGTAGTAACTAGCAAATGATCTGAGAGTCCGATTAGATGGAAAGTATCCATCTAATTGGGCTCTTTTTGCGTGATAGAAATAACTAGATTTTCTTCAGTTGTAATTTCGATTAATCGCATATTCGGGGTGAACAACAAAAATTAGCTGCATATAATCCATTTATTCCTACAAACATGCCAAATTGCGCTCAAATAACCACCTAAAATCCATCTAATTTGTTTAAGAGACGTAGGGATGTATATGGGGTGGATGAGTTTGGCAGCCAACGGCGGCGCTGTGAGTTGATGCGTAGCGGAAGTAGCCGGGGGCTATAAAATAAAACAGAACCCTCTCAGCCCATTCAGGTCCAAGAGGGTTCTTTGGTTTCAATACGGTCTCTAGTAACGAATGTACGCCTCATGGTAGCTCTCCTTCAGACCGCGCTTACGAACCTTAATTTCCAACAATCGCTGCCTGTAGCTTACATTTGCAGTTCTAGGTAGTACAAGCGTAGGCACCTTCACAATACGATTCTTCCCATTCGAAAATCCTGTCAGCTTAATTTGATTTGATTTAACGAACACTTGGAGCGCCCTTGGATCTTCTTCCTTCCCAATTTTCACCTTAATAATGACATGCTCATGCGTCTCAAAAATTTCTGTACCGATGGTTCCAGAGGATGAAATGCTGGCATCCATGCCCGGCATCGCTTTTTTCAGCATGTCCTGTACATATCCTTCAGCCCACGTCATATTATCTAGAAAGGTCTGCCCTTTTTCGGCGAACGGCAGCTTTTGTCCAAGAAACTTCTCAACTTGTTCCCACTTCAGCCAAGGATGGCGATTAAATCCGCTCAAGCCCATCACCTCATTTTGCTAACAGTATATGTGCCTACATCCCGATGTGACACCCTTCCGAAAATTCAGAGCACCTCTAGGCGGATACCTCATATACTGTAGGTGTGATAACGCAAGGGGGATCGGATTATGCCAGCTATCGTCGGGAATGTGAAAATTATTAGTGTCGGTTCCAGCTCTGTCGTTCATTTCGGCGATTCCTTCATCATCTCACCAACCAGTTCCTCCAAAACATTTGCTGGAGCAGGTTCATTTAATACCGGTGATTTTCCACGGGTCTACAATACTTACAGCACGACCGTAACCAACGATTCTGACTTTATTGATGCGAATGCAAGCGGCAATATCCTCTGACAAACGTCAGCCTAGAGCGAGGTGTTCCACGGAAATGAACTGGACCATCCATCAAACTATTATGATTCAACAGTTAAAAGTAAACTCTGTCGCCAACTCATCCGTCCTCCAGATTGGCACAGCTGGATCCATTCGATCCTTGTCTAATCTATACAATACAGGCGGTTTCGTAGAGCCAGCTCCTGAGCTTGGAACGAGTGAAGTTAATCCTGTAGCCCTTGTTCCTTTGCCGCCTGCGACAAGATTCTAACGAGGCTTATTTATGACGCTTCAAGATTAGCCAGGCTAGGAAGGTGTCCTGCGTCCTAAGCATATCTGAGCAACCCGGAAGGAGGTGCTTATCCAGATGAATAACGCGATCACGTGGCAGCAATGGGCCCAGCAGATCACCGCCTGCCTCGAGATGCAGAAGCAGCGCATCGATAAGTTAGAGCAAACCGTTAATAAGCTGCAGGCGGATCTGAAAGCAATGAAGGATGAGAAACGAATCCATATTGATAAAATAGAATATAATTTTGACCAACTTAAGGTTGAAAAGCTGGATGGAACACTTACGATCGGCATCAGCCCAAGCGCACTCGATCAAATTGAGGATCTCAGTGTGAACGGCAACTCGTTGAACAAAAATGAAAATGGTGGCGGCATGGGTCCCATGGATATGAATCCTTTTTACCAAGGCGGGCAATATCAAGGGACAGTGCCCAATGCTGGCGCCGGTGCGGGTCAAGAGCCGACGCGCGGAGCAGCCACAAAGCAAGGAAAAGACATTCAAGCGGATGTCGCTAGCGGCATTGAGCAGTATTTACAGTTCGGTGTACAGGGCGATATCAACAACCTTGAACATAAATATCAGCATCCTCTCGATGAGGATTACAAAGATTTGATCATCGATGATATTCGGAAGCAGTTGGATACGCGTATTCAGCACTATGTAAATCAATACCGCGGCGTTGGGTTCAAAGAACCGTTGGAGGCTGTAACAAATAACATTATGGACAAAACGAAGCAAGACATCCTTACCGCGATTGAGACTTACATAGCGAGTCTGCCCAAATAAATGGCTGGCACCTCATATTCTATCTTTTAGGGAAAGAAGGGTAAGCGATGTTTAATTTGCATGTGGAAAACAAACAAATCTGTGTAGGTGATGTCCGTATTGTCGGGGTAGCGAGTGCTTCCATCTTCCTGATTGGTGATACGGAGGTTATCTCCTTATCTTCAATGTTTGATACGCCGCCTGAATCTGTTATCATCTCGCCATTCGTTCCACTTCCTCCGGAGGAATAATCAATGGCTCGTTTATCTATCGTTGGCAACGTATATATGAATACCTTGGGTTCGGCAAGTACGATGCATGTAGGGGACAATCGGTATACAAACCTACAGAATAGGGTCTTTGCGGTACAACGCGAAGTGCCTATTTATTTTGGAAATGAGGGCAGCTTTGCAGCTTACCCTTTCTACCAACGCCCCTTCCCTATCTCTCAGCCTCCAGAACCCTTCACAATGTGTGTGGATAACTTAGGAAGCTATATTACCGTTCGTAACGTCCGTCTTCTTGGGGTTGCCGCATCATCCCTCTTTCAAATCGGCAGCAACCGCGTTACGACCGCCGAAACTCGAATCAAGAACATTCGTCAATTCGTAACTAATAAACCAGGGCCTAAGGGACAAACGACGTTCGTCTACACAGGGACAGAGGACGTCATTGGAGATATCCCTACCAAGCCTGCAGCAACTACAGAAAACAAACCGCCACGTATCGTGTTTGTCACCCAGCAGACATCTACAACAACCTAATGGTCTGGAAGAGATAAGTAAACACAGCGTGGGTAAGCGTAAATGGTCAAAGATGCTAAAATACACTCATTTTTGGGGTAAACAGCTCAACATAGATGAAAAAGTGCAAAAGTACATCCTTTAGCACTAAAAGCTACAAAATGAGGTGATTCTTGCAGAAATAGTTGCACTTTTGCAAGCATTTCTAATCGAGAGGTTAATGCACTAAAAAAGGTTGCACTTTTGCACTTTCACACTTGCTTCATAGTTATTGACGACATGAACAAGGCCTTCATGTCACAACTGCAGAAGAGGGGCCCCCGCCACATACTTGGCTTTCGGGCCCCTCTTTTTGTACGGCTCACTTCGTGAGCAGCGGCTGTGCGCGGCTTAGCAGCGCCGCCATCTGCGCTCGCGTCAGAGACGCGAGCGGGCGGAACGTGCCGCCCTCGAAGCCGTCGACAAGGCCCCTGCTGCTCATCGCAGCAATGGCCTCTGCCGACCAGCTGTCCGCTGGCACGTCCGTGAACTTCTTCGCCCCGCCGCTAGCCGGCGTGGTCAGCTTTAAGGCGCGGGAGAGCAGCACACTCATCTGCTCCCGCGTCATGCTCTGATCGGGCGCGAAGCTATCGCCGCTGATGCCTTGCATCAGCCCGTTCTGCTGCGCGATCCCGATTTCCTGCGACGCCCAGTGGGTCGCAGGTACGTCATGGTACGTGGCGGCGCTAGCAGCCGCCACGCTCTTTAAGCCGAGCGCGCGCACGATAATCGTCGCGGCTTGCGCCCTTGTGAGCGCCGCGTCGGGCGCGAACTGGTCTGCGGCTACGCCGAGCATCCAGCCGCGATTCGCGGCGTCCAGGACGTCGGCCTGCGCCCAGTGCTTTTGCATATCCGTGAAGTAAAAACCATCCGACCATAGCTGATAATAACTCCAGGTATCGTCAGTCTCTTGATTCAAGCTCCAGCTTCCGGTCCCTTTTAACTGATATTTCCCAACTAACTTCAGCTTAGCTTTCAAAGATTGCTCGTTGTCGAACCAAACCGTATAAGTACCAGTGACTAACTCTTTGCCATTCACACTTGCTTTCGCATCCGTTGCTTGAATCGTGAACGTAGCTACAGGCGACTGGCTTGCTGCATCGTAACGCACTGTCCCCTTATACTGATCTACTAGCTTCTGAACGCTTCTAGCAGCGATTCCTGCCCCATTGGATGCGGGATCCTGGTTCCAATAACGACCATATAACGGGATTCCCAACACGATTTTATTGGCAGGCGCTTGAGAGAGCGCATATTGAATGGATTTCTCGACGAAGGGTAAGCTAGCAACAGGACCCGGTGTAGGATCGCCAGGATAGCTCTCATCGTAGGTCATCACCATCAGATAATCACTGGTTGCCGCCAGCGCTTTATAGTCATACAGGCCGATCCAGCTCGTCGTCGTGCCCGTTGGATTTGCAGCTACTGCAACAGAAACCTCCTTCGTATTCGGCAGCTGTTCGCGCAGCTTTCTAACGAAATCCGTATACTTATCACGGTAGGCCTCACCTACATTTTCAATATCCAACTGGATGCCATCCAGCTGATTTGCCTCGATACTCGCTACTAGTTCTTTCACTAGTGCGTCGCGTTGATCGATTGCTTTTTCACCTAGTTCTCGGTCGAAATCATTGCTTAGAAAAGGAACAACTCGCTTTCCCTGTTTGTGCATCTCCGTGATGAAAGAAGCTTGTAGATCGATCACGTCCAAACTACCATCTTCGTTAATATGATAATAACTCGGCGACACCACATCTAAGGTTTCACCGCTTTTATTGACTTGTGACGTATAAGAGCTAGGCGCTCCAGAGAACAAGTAAGACATATTAAATTTCCCTTGAGCTGCCGTCCCACCAGCTAGTACCTCTTGCTTCTGCATGAATGTTACCTGACACATCGCACCGACTACGATTAGGGTAACACCAAGCCTTCGCCATCCACTTTTGGATCTCACCTTGTCTCATCCCCTATTCTACCGTTTTGATTCCTTCTATCATCCTAGAAAGCTACCAAAATCGCTACGAGTAAATACTGGTGAAACGCCAAAAACCGCTACGGCACAAGGGTGAGACTCGTGCATAACGGTATATTTATCGTGTGTCTTTCGCTATGTCAGGACTGTAAAATTGATAGTGATTCCGCCCCTTGCCTTTCACTTGGTATAAGGCGATGTCGACTTCCTTCATCATTTGAGTTGCATCTGTTTGATCAGAACGATACATCGTAATGCCCATGCTGACGGTTGATCCAAAAGATTGCCCCTCCACTTCCCACGTCCGCTCGACGCTCGCAAGGATGCGCCTAGCAATCCTTTCTACATGCTCCCGGCAGTCTACAGCCGGCAATAAGATCGTAAACTCGTCTCCCCCCATGCGTGCGAACATATCAATTTCTCGTAGACATCCCTGTATCCGGCTGACAAACTCCTGCAAAAATGCATCCCCGATATCGTGTCCCATCGTATCATTAATGATTTTGAAATCATCGATATCGACATAAAGGAGCGCAAACGTGCGATTCTTTCGTTTGGCCTGCTGCAGCAGCCGATGCAGCTGTTCTTTGAACAAACGGCGATTCGGCAAGCCCGTCAGGGGGTCATGCATAGCCATCGCAAGGAGGCGACTCTCCTGATTTTTGTGCCGCGTACGATCTTGAAGAGCGAAAGCAATCTCAAGGAGCTCACCCTTTTCATCACAAAAAGGGATCGCCGTGCACTCCATCCACAGCGGAGCCTCCCCCGCTCCTTTCGCACGAAACTCTAATTTACGGCTAGTCTTCGTATGTAAGGTATGCACAAACAATTTATACACATCTAGGCGAAACTCGGAATCAACCGCTTCGATGATTTGCTCTACATGTTCGGGTACATAGCCAATCATTTCGTGAAATCCGCGTGAAGCAAAAATCAAATTTCCCTGCGCATCTAGCTGACAATACAAATCCCAGGCTTGCTCAATGATTTGACGTGCGAGCGACGCCTTCGATACCTTGGATTGATGGATAAAATCTGAATCTATTTCATTGCACATCGCTTCTGCCGCCCTCTCTTATGCCTTACATAGAGACTTTGGTAGCGTAGCACGATTACATAAAAATCATATAAAATCATGCCTAAATTTATATCAACAAAAAGTCGTAAAATAGCGATTGTTGTCATTTTATGCGTAATTTGAAAAACATGAACTTTTCTTTCGCTAATTCACCAACTATTTACCACCTACTTCGTACCTACTCCATACCAACTTTGTACCTACATACATAAACAAAACAAGCCTGAACTCGCTATTTGGCAATAAAAGGATAGAAATTTCCAAGAGAATCGTTCTATAATGTAGGTAATATCTGTAATATTTGAGAGAAGGAACACCCTTCTTACTTTAGGAGTTGTTTCATTACTGAGGGGGATTTCAGACATGGCAGGAGAAACAATTTTAGTCGTTGATGACGAGCAAGAAATTGTCCAGTTAATTCAACTCTATCTGGCACGCGAAGGCTACAAAGTCATCAGTGCTAATAATGGACATGATGTGTTTGGCATTGTAAGAGAACATAGGCCTGATCTAATTATTCTGGATATTTTGCTGCCAGGACTTGATGGTATAGAGGTGTGTCGACAGCTCCGTAAAACGAGCAATACGCCTATCCTATTCATTTCGTGTAAAAGCGAGGATATTGACATCATTCTTGGTCTCAGCATGGGCGGCGATGACTATATGACTAAGCCATTCAGCCCAAGTCAGCTTGTGGCTCGTGTCAAAGCCCATCTTCGCCGAAACTCGATTCGTGAGCAGCATCAAGATGACCCGCAACTGGTTAAATTCCCAGGGCTAGAAATCGATCTAGTGAGCCACATTGTACGAGCAAATGGTCAAACGATCTCCCTTTCTGCCAAAGAATTTGATTTGCTCTCCCTCATGGCTAAGACACCTAATCGCGTTTATAAAATCGAGCACCTCTTCGAGCTTATCTGGAGCTTGGACAGCATGGGCGACCCGCGTACACTTATTGTACATATCAGCAATCTACGCAAAAAAATTGAACTTAATCCAGCCGAGCCCCGCTACATCATTACGGTACGAGGCGTTGGCTATAAATTTAACGGATCAGCCGTCTAACGTTAACGACTCAACCAATCGGTTATAAGTTGCTGAAGAGGCACCGCAGCCGCGGCAATGACAAGTGCAGGCAGCATGTTCGCTACATTGATTTTTCTGATTTGTAAAATATTAATTCCTACACCAATCACCAAAACGCCACCTACCGCGGTGATCTGTACAATCATGGCATCCAGCGATGCTTGACTGAACGCCATCGCGATCACTGTTGCTAGCAGTGCGATCGTTCCTTGCATCACAAAAACAGATGCCGCTGAGAAGACAACGCCGATCCCCAAGGTCGATGCGAAAATGATGGATAAGAACCCGTCGAGCAGCGACTTGGTGTATAGAATATCGTGGTTATGCCGCAGGCCGCCATCCAAAGGCCCCAGTATCGCCATGGCGCCGATGCAGTAGATGAGTGTACAGGTGACGAAGCCTTCCGAGATGCTCGTAGGCGCCGCGGGATACGAAGATGTCGATGGCTTGCTCATCTTGTGCTGAAGCCAGTCCCCAAGTCTCGTTAGATTGGCTTCGATCCGCATCAACTCTCCGAGAATGCCGCCAATGACAATACTCATGATGACGATCACGATTTGATCTGATTTGAGTGCCATGGTAATACCCAACACAGTTATTGCGAGCCCTAGGCCCTGCATGACTGTGTTTTTCATACCTTCTGAAATGCGGGGCAGCAGCATGCCAAGTAATCCTCCGATAATAATGGCCACTGCATTCACGATCGTCCCCCATAAAGCCATGCCTTTCATTCCTCTCTGTGTACAAGCTATGATGACCTTCTCATTCTACATGATTCTCCTCATAATTTCCTGCACGGTTGGAAATGGTAAGGATAAGCAACAGGAAAGGAGGCATGGTTGAATGTCGAAAGATAAAACAATGGATCCCATGACAGGCGATACTGTCGAAACCGATGGTATTTATGCCAATGAGGCTGGGCAAGAGGTTACTCTTAAACGAGGTGATCAGTTTCCAGCCGATCTTGTTCTTGGGCGCAGCACATATGAGCTGCAAGGCTTTGCCGATGAGGCGGAGATTGATCATGATCAGTCAGAGCTTAACCCTATGCGCAAGCGTGTAGATGCACGCACATAAGCTTTGCTGAGCTTGCATCACTTCTGGTAGATACAAAGAGAAACCGAGCAACCTCTAGGGCTGCTCGGTTTTTCCCTCATCTATGCTATACTAAGGGGAATATATTGGTTATTAGGCCCTGGGGGATACGGAAATGACACGCATAATGATAATTACAGGCGGCACACTTGGCGATTGGGCTTTAGAGGAGATTCGCGCGGATGATATTCTCGTGGGCTCTGATCGCGGGGCGCTTTATCTCATTCAACACGGCTTTCAACCTCATATTTCGATGGGGGATTTCGACTCCGTCACACCGGAGGAGCTCACTCTTATTAAAGCTTCTAGTAAAGCGTTCATAGACTGTGATCCGATATACAAGGATCTAACAGATACGGAGATGGCTTTTAATTGGGCGCTGGTTCAACATCCAAGCCAGATCCTGCTCGTTGGCGCGCTAGGTACGCGGTTCGATCACTCGCTTGCCAATGTGCATTTGCTGCGCAAGGGCATGTCGCAAGGGATTCCTTGTGCGATTATGGACGCCAATAATCTCATTATGGTGATTGATCAAGCTACACACGTGCGGAGAGGGCCCTACTCACATATTTCCCTGCTTCCACTTAGCCTGGAGGTCAAGGGGATCACCCTGCATGGCTTCCAATATCCCCTTCAGCAGGCAACGCTTGAAATCGGGATGTCGCTTGGTATCAGTAACATTCTCCTCGAGCCAGAAGGTCTCATCGAGCTCTCATCCGGCCTAATGCTTGTCATTCAAAGCAAGGACTAAGGAGCGCCTGCACTGCGACAAAATTGCATAAAAATTTGGAAATTCGACACGCCCTCATTCACCATATGGCAGCTAACCCTGTTACAATAAAGGATAGGCTAGACATTTATTGAGATATTGAGGTCGTTTAAGCATGCCCCCTGTTCAAGAGAACCTTGTTAGAAATCTTCTTCCTACCAAACTACCTTCTGTTATCACACACTTTGCATCTCGACATGTCCTTACAACGCGTGAAGCTGAAATCATTAGTCTTATCGCTTTGCGGGGTTATAGCAACAAAGAAATCGCAGATCATTGCTTTATCAGTGAGAAAACAGTGAAAGTACACATCGAGAAAATCATGGATAAAGTCGGAACGCGATCGATGCGAAAGCTTCTATCGGCTATTATCAGCACCGACGCTTACCCTTCATAATGAAAAAAAGAAACGCCAGTTGCTTTTGCAGCTGGCGTTTCTTTTTGCTATTGAGTGCTGAGTTGAGATCAACCCTTCAAGCCAGCCCATCTTGCTTGCGTACGTGGACACCGCGACTAACTGGAAAACCTACAGCTAATTCAGTTATTTCAGGCAGAAAACGTGAAACAACTGGAAAACCTACAGGTAATCTGCCTATTCCCGCAATTTGTGAGCTGAATGTGGAAAATTAGCTGTAAGTAATCCAGTTATTCTGCTCATATTGAAAAAACTGCGATAATTAGCTGGATTTTTTCCAGTTATTTGTCGCGCGGGACTCTTCGTAAAATTTACTCACGTTGGTACTGCTCTTGGAACGCCTATCCTACATCGCCGCAGCAAGCTTCAGCACGAACTGCTCTAGGAAGCGTTGATCGACATCGTCGAACCGATTAAGACTCGGGCTGTCGATGTCTAGCACACCAACAAGCTCGCCTCCCACCACAATCGGGATCACGATCTCTGATTGCGAAGCGGCGTCGCAGGCAATATGTCCCGGAAATGCGTGGACATCAGGCACAAGAACGGTTTCCCTGCGCTCGGCAGACGTACCGCAAACCCCTTTACCAAAAGGAATTCGCACACAAGCCGGCAATCCCTGAAAAGGTCCGAGCACGAGCTCCTTTCGTTCAAGCTGCTCATCGACCAAATAGAACCCTACCCAGTTTATGTCTACCAGAAACTGCCCGAGCAAGGCAGATGCATTCGCCAGATTCGCAATACGGTTCGGTTCATCCTGTATCAAAGCGTGGACTTGCCCAATCAGCAAGGTATATTGTTCTTCTCTCGTCCCACTGTAGCTCGATTTCGCAAACATGTGTCATCATCCTCTTCTTCCTAGTCTATCTTCATCATACCAAATGAAGGGCTTCCCGCCAAAGGGTGCGAAAGAAGATCAACCACTCGCAAGGACTAACTGACCTGTAACAAAAAAGAACAATCAGCTTATTCAGCTGATTGCCCTCGAAACATGTTATTTTTGCCCGTAATACGCGTTCGAACCATGCTTTCTCAGGAAATGGCGGTCCAACAACGTTTGGTCCATAGGTTGAATCGATGGATTCAAGTTGTACGTACGATACGCGATCTTCGCAACTTCTTCCAATACAACAGCATTATGAACCGCATTATGTGCGTCCTTGCCCCAACTGAATGGCGCATGACAGTTCACAAGCACGCTTGGAACCATTGCTGGATCCAACTCGCGGAACGTTTCGATGATCACATGGCCTGTCTCCAGCTCGTAAGCCCCTTGAATCTCTGCCTCCGTCATCAAACGCGTGCATGGCACTTCGCCATAGAAGTAATCGGCGTGAGTTGTACCCAAAGCCGGAATGGATCGGCCAGCCTGCGCCCAACTCGTAGCCCAAGGCGAATGCGTGTGAACGATGCCGCCAATCGTTGGAAACGCACGATACAACGCCAGATGCGTTGGCGTATCGGAGGATGGCTTCATTGTGCCTTCCACAAGGTTACCCTGGAGATCAACGACCACAAGGTCTTCGGCTTTCAAATCCTCATAAGGTACACCACTCGGCTTAATCACTACGAGTCCTTGTTCCCGATCAATTCCGCTGACATTGCCCCATGTGAACGTAACTAGCCGATATTTGGGCAAATCCAAATTGGCTTCCAATACTTGCTGTCTCAATTTCTCTAGCACCTGAGCTCAACACCTTCCGATAAAATGTATATAGGATACCCTTATTATACACTTGTACGTACATGTTAGCTAGACGTTTCGCAATTACTGGACATGCAATCCAACTTGTATGTACAGCATTTTTTGCAACTTTTTAAGAATGAATGATCGAGAAGACGATCGTCTTGCCATCCGACTCCAACCGGGTTTCTACGGAGTAGTTGCCGATTTGTGTCGTTGTCGTTTCAAGAACACCTTTCGCTGCAGCACGCGCGCATGCATCCGTAAATTGACGATTGAAAATGTCCGCATCATATCCGAAAAGGAAGTCCGTGAACTTGCGAATGCTTTCCGTATTCCGGGCAAGCACCCCATCTTCCAATCGAACTGTGACTCCATAAGTTGCAAACTGTGGATCCAACCAGAGAGAAGCTTCGTTGCTGTTACGCGCTTCCGCCGTCGCCCCGCTCAATGCTTGTGCTTTGGCTTCAGCACTCTTAAATAGCCGAAGTGTCGTCTCTTCTAAATCGTAATTCGTCCCACGCAGCTTGCCCGCTTCCTCCATCACTTCATACGCTTGCAGCATGCGTTGATCTGGGAAAACGAGCTTCTTGTAACTGCCATCCTTGGTAGGCACGACTTTAATGAACGCATCGTTATCGTTCTTTACGCTTATGCGCTTCGATTTCGTCTGTAGACGCGTAATAATTTGCAACGCTTCCGCACGTGTCACATATTGACCTACACCGAAGTAACCATTCGGATACCCTTCCATGATCCCCTTCGTCATCGACTCCCCGATAAACTTCTGCTGTCTGCTCGTTGCGCTCTGCAAATCGCCGAAATGGGATGCAGCAGCAAGACTATATGTCTCATCCTCCAAATATTCGGTTTCCTTCAATAAATAGTACAAAATCTCCGCAACATCTTCCCGCTTCAAGGAAGCTTTGTAATCCGTGAACTGTCCTTTGCTAATAAAGTGAAGGTCACTTGCTAGATCCAAATAAGGTTTTGCCCAGTAACCAACCGTGTTCGGCTTAAACGTGAAATCCCGGTAATCCTGCTGTAAAATATTTTGATTGCTCGCACTTAATGTTTGTAGAAAGCTTGTCTTCCACTTCCGTTCACCATTCGGGAACTTATCTGTGAAGGCTAGCAGGACAATTTTCACAAATTGATCTGCCGTTACGGTCTCATCTGGCCGAAAGGTTCCATCTGGAAAACCATCCAATAAGCCCTGCTGTACCATTTGAACGATCGTTTGCTCCGCCCAATGTCCGCCAATATCCTTAAACCCCGCTGCTTCGCTTCTACTTTGCAAGCTGCCTATTGTTAATAGGCAACCGATCGTCGCAATTGTCAGCCATTTATTCCATCGTATCATCGCCAATTTCTCCACTTCTATCCAAATTTTCGGCACTTACTTTCACCATTCTCTAGGATAAGCCTTCTACTAGCCTTTGAGAACATGCTGAAAAGCCCATTCATCCATGCAGGATGTGCCCCCATAAACTGGGACTATAGCCATATGAAATGCCAAAAAGACCCTGCCCTCTACTAGGTAGAAAGCAAGATCCATGATCTCGAACGTTCTATTCTTATCTTTTCGTACCTGCTACTGTTTTGACAGAGTTGTAATACCGCATCCAGTCGACGATGTACATCATTTTAGCTAGATAATCTGGTGCACTCCCATATAAATGACTGTATTGCTCTTCTTGCAGCAGTTGGTGCAGCTCGTACCCCTTGGCATATAGCGTCTTCATGAATGCTTCTTCCGTTTGGGGCTTGTAAAGATCCGTTCCTCGGGAAAGTTCAATTTCTTCAATAATGGTGCCGCGATAGTAAGGGTAAACATTCACCTGCAGGCCCATATCGATATAAGCTAAACCTGTATATTCAAAAGGAAGCCAAATTAAATTCGTCTTCTTGTCTTCTAGCTTCACCGTGTACACTAAACCTAAGTTCAGAGCAATTGGCTGCGGATAATTACTGATCTGTCCGGTCCGCAAATGATCTGCTATATGCTCAACGAAATTCATGCTGTTCTTCCTCTCCGAAGGATCTAGTCCTTCCTTCAATATTGCGTGCTAATGCGCTTCGTTGTCAAGCTAGTCCGTATACGTTCCGCTTCTCTTAAATCTCTGCTGGCAACGTTCCCTGTTTCTACCCCACCTTTTCTCTTTCCTATGCATAAGTTCCTGCCAATCACGACCTAGCTCTAGAGCAAAATCGTTATTTGGATGATGGTATGAACTGACCGATGGTGGAATATTTTCTCATAAGGCTCAAATGGTCGGCGGCTTACGAATGCTGTGAGTAAAAGTATTTTTTTCGAATGATGAACTTTTCAGGAATGAATGCGTCTATATAGGAGAGGTGAGAGAATTGGAAACGACCGGTGTCCATGTATTTGATTATTTGAAGTACATCGCAGAAACAACAGATCAGAAGGTGATCCTTCGTAATTTGATGGAAACCTACGGGAATGATGTGTGGAATTACGCATTTAGCATTTGTCGCAATAAAGATGCTGCCGACGACATTGCACAGGATGCTTTCTTAAAAGTATATCGCAATCTGACGACTTTCCGTGGCGAAGCTGCGGTAAAAACTTGGTTGCTTACGATAACCCGCAACACCGCTTATGATTATATGCGCAAAGCATTTTGGCGCAAGGTAACCCTCGTCGGCTTCGTCCAAACGGGTGGTACTGCAAACTCCGCTGAAACAGAAGCGGTTGAAAATTTATATGCAAGTGAGATTTGGCAAAAAGTTATGTCTTTATCCTCAAAATATAGAGAAATTTTAATTCTTCACGCGCATTATCAGATGACCACCAAGGAAATGGCCGCTATTCTCGCCATTTCGGAAGGAACGGTTAAATCCAGGCTTCACCACGCCAGACTTAAGGTTCTTAGTCTGAAGGAGCGTGAAGCGCTTGAAAACTCCTGATCCGGATGACTTCCAGAAGCAATTGGAAGAAGGACCCCTTCAGCAGAAGGGGTTTACCTCCAAGCTGCAGCATGACATCGAGGAAACGATTCGACACAAGGAGAGAAACAAGTCCAAGGCAAAGCCATTTCTCTGCGTCGCTGGTTTGGGAACTGTCTTGGCTGTCGTACTTCTATTCCCCTGGCACACCTTGCATACCCAAAGCGAGGCTGCAGCTCTCGAGGGGAAACTGATGCCGGCGGCTGTAACTGTCTCAACGCCGCCTCCTGCTCCCATCAGCACAGCGCTGCTTATTGGGCTTCGCACGGAGCACGAGCCTGCCAACAGCGGTCAAGGACGCGCGCTATCGCCGCTTCGTTACAGCACCTATCGAACGATGCTTATAGCACCCGTTCGCGGACAATTGCAGAAAACTTCCGAAGGAACAGGCATTTTGATGCCGTACAAGCAAAATTTCTGGAAAATCGACTCCCTCAAACATACAACGAGCAAGGGGGAGTCCTACTATTTATCAGCTCATCTTGCTGATCAGCCTGTCAAGACAGAACGCTTCGCAGAGCCAGAGGACCAAGAGTTCAATCGTGTGGAGACCCTGTTGTTTGCAGGCAACCAATATGTCTCCGTTGCCGAATCTGAGGCAGCTTGGAATGGTAATGCCCCTTATCATGCGGATCGCCTCTGGGTGCGTACACTCCCACAGCTCAAGGAAGCACGCACCATGCAGTTCTACAAAAAGCCATTGGACAAGAATCATGTGTCCATTATGGACGTGTTTGGCACTAGTTTAAGTAATGAACTTGCCTCGATGACGAACGTCGGAGACAATGCGTTGGGTGAGGTTTCTGGGCAGAGCTGGACAGTAAAACGAGAGCCAGGCCAGTGGGTTGGTAAAGTTGCTGAAACACCGAAAGCAAGTTTATCTAGACCCGATTCTTATGTGCTTCGTGATTTCCCACGCGACTTGCCGGATAAAGTCGTCAATCATGACGATATCTGCTGTTCTTGGAGCAATATCAAGTCCTCGTGGCCGGAAGCTACGGATGCCTTAACCTCTCCGATGGATGATATGCTCGTCATCTTCGAGGGGAACACCCTCAAATTCTACTCCTACGGGCAAGCGCCCGGCAGTATTCCGCAGCTAACCATAGATCTACAGCCTGGCGAACAACTCGTCATGGCGCAATGGGCCACTGATCACTACGTCCAGGAGTGGATCGACAAGGTCGGTCGCTATTTATCTGCTGACGCTGGGATCGTGAGTGCTAGAGGATCTGCAGCGGGACTGCCAATGGAGGAGTATAGCAAGACTCGATAGAAACTGTGAAAACCCGCTGCGTCCTCTTGGACAGAGCGGGTTTTTCGTGGTTTTGTATTTGCTAGTGATTACCAGCCTTTGCGATCTCGCAAGCTTGTGATATGAGCAATGTGATGATGGCCATGCCATGCGTAGTTGCCTACATGCCAATCCAGACGAATCGTATTCCCCGACTCTGGATGCACGAAAGAACGTGCAAACTGCTCGTGCTGCATATCACGCAGAAGGATCATCCAACGGCTGTGCAACGCATCTAGCAGTGCAAGCGAGAGCTCTACTGGCGCGGATATCCCATCGCTAAGCTCCGCCCAGCGCTCCTCATAATACGGCCGAATCGTCGGTTCGTCTTCTGTTAGTGCCAATTTGAACCGTATGTAGCAGTTCATATGGCTGTCTGCGACGTGATGCACCACCTGTCGAAGCGTCCACCCTCCAGGACGATACGGCGTGTCCAGCTGCTCTTCTGAGAGCCCAGCCACAGCCTCACGCAGCTTGCTTGGCGCCAGCTCAATGTCGGCCATCCACTGACGGAGCTGAGACTCCATCACTTCGCCTTCGTGTTCGAACAATCCGTTTGGGTAACGCAATGTATCCATATGATTAACCTCCTTTTGCGATTGACGAGTTGTAACCGATACGGTTTATACAAGTACAAGTACAACTACAACTACAACTACAACTACAACTACAACTACAACTACAACTACAACTACAACTACAACTACAACTACAACTACAACTACAACTACAACTACAACTACAACTAC
>NZ_JCAUAO010000014.1:0-129778 GCF_059691995.1 Paenibacillus sp. J22P169
TAGAAAGATGACTTGCTCATTTGAAGCTAGCGAGATTTTGCAATCTCTTTTATAGTCGATTACTCGACTGTGCTTACTCACTCGTTGTTCAGTTTTCAAAGATCAATTTCTCTCGTTCACTGCCGTGTTACCGAAGCAGCGAGAAGTAATATACCATGTTTACTTTTAATGTGCAACTACTTTTTTTCGAGTTACTTTCAGTTACTCTCGCCAGCCTGTCTTGCGGCCGGAGTGATAATATAGCATGATTTCGACAAGTATTGCAATGTTTTATTTTTCCAATTCATAATTTTATTTTCGTTGCTATTCCATTAGCTCCTCTCACTCAAAGACTGATTCAAACTCGCCTTCATATCCGCATAGCGATCTAATAGAGGCAGCTGCTGCTTGCGAGTCAGCGACAAGAGCGTGCAATCGGCTAGCGCAGTGATGTTGGCATTGCGAGGCGCATCCTTCAGCAGCGCGATTTCACCGAAATGATCTCCATCATGAAGAACAGCAACCCTTTCGTTCTCGCCTTGGGTATTTCTTTTCGAGACTTCCACTTTCCCCCGGTGCAATGATGTACAATTTATTACCCGCTTCACCTTGGCGGAAAACATGTTGAACACTAGTGATTTTCTCCGTCATCAGTAAATCCTTGATCTCGTGCAAGAGATCCTCATTCATATAAGCAAAGAAGGGCATCTGTCTCAAGCGCTCTACTTCTATGACAAATTCTCTCGCGTGCGATAGTTGGAAACCTTGCTGCTTCTGCCAGAGACTGTAATAGGCCCCATGTCGCGCTAGCAGCTCCTGATGTGTTCCGTATTCGATGAACACCGACCGCAAGCGTCGCCTCCAGAAGCTCTTCCTCTGTGGCATCGGGATGACCGATTAGCAGATTCCCACGTATTGTCGTATTGAAAAGATACGATTCTTGAAAAATTACACCCGCTTGCGTAAGCAGCGAAGACAGTTGGATTTTGCGTAGGTCAAGGTCATACACCTGTATAGAACCTTTTTGCGGATCATAGAAGCGCATGAGTAGTTGATCCGTTGGACGAAGCTTCTTTACAAAAATGGCTATGAAATCTCAATTAAGGTTAGCCTAGCAAAATCAATTCGCAGCACGTTGGAATGAAAAAATAGAAGAGGCTAGGTTGCAGCACTCTTCTATTACCTAATTTCCATTTATGGAGTGACCCTACTCAGTCAGTTTGTATAACATACATCTACAATTCCATACCGCTGTATCCCATAGCATGATAACCCGTTTTTACTTAGCCGCTTGCGTTCCGACTTGCTCCCAATCCGACGCGGTATAGTTGCCCATATACCATAAGGAAACAGCATTTAGCTCATAGAATTTGGCTAGCCAAATCTTCTTGGCTATGCTCTGCGAATCTTCGTAGTACAACACATGACTACCCCGTTCGTCCGCGAACGTAGCTTTTTTCAAGAAATACGGCATTACCCACGTCTTATCAACACCTGGCATCGCCAGTCTTTTCTCTACATCTGCAATAGTTGGACTAAGGGCAGGTCCGGTTACGCCGGATGTCGTTATCCACTGGTTAGCTTGTTTGGATATGCCTAGCACCAGCTTTTCTTTCGGTATCGATTGAAGTGCTGTAAGGACTGTATCGTTCACTAATGGTAATGGAGCCGATGGCAACATGTTATCATCATGTGTGAAGTCATAAGCCATAAGGATTACTGTATCGGCTAGCTTACCGATCTCTTTTAAATCATAACCCTTATAATAATAGATCGGAGGAACAGCAACGGACAACGAAAGCGAGCCTAACTGCCCCTTCAAATCCTGAAGAAATTGAGTATAGTCTGCCGCACTTGCCGCATCCTTCAACCCTTCAAAATCAATGCTTACCCCAGTAAACGAGTAGGCTGGATCTTTCAAAGTACTAAGCAATGATGCGATAAACGTCTTTTGGGCAGATTGGTCCTTAAGGAAGTCTTTTAAATTAGCGCCATCATAGAAAACCATCAGTTCCTTCGTGATTTGAGCAGCATTCGCAGCAGCAATGACCTCCTCGTAACCACTCGGCACGCGATTAACCGTTGAGCTAATGTTCAATGAAGCCGTTCCAGCGCCGCTGTATGACAAGTTAGACCAACCTAAAATGACATGAGAAAGCTTATTCATTTGCTGAATCGCGGAATAGGACTGAATCGCATAATAACCTGTGAAATCGATCTTTTGCTCGGCAATCCGCTTATCAATCAAACGATAGATAACCGTTGCGGCCTGCTTACGAATCAAAGACTCCTTCGGGTTAAATCCTGCCTGATCTCCCTCCATAATGCCACGATGCGCTGCGTAATACACATAAGGCTTCATAACCTCATTCATAGCAGAATCATCCTTAAAGCCTCTAACGCTCTGCTCTTGCTTCCAATCCGTACTCAGCCATTGTTGACGAGTCGATTCGCTTTCAGACTCCAGCAACGATTTCCCTACGAGCATAGCAACTTCTTCTCTATTAATCGTCTGTGCAGGATGAAACAAACCTTCCTGATCTAGTAAACTATCTAACCATTTCCGTTCGAATACCGCCGAAATATAAGGTGCCGACCAACGGTCCTTCGCAACATCTGCGGGAATTTGTCCAAGGGCGGCTTGATTCTCTATTTTACCTGCCATAACGAGCAACTTAATGAAAACCTCTCTAGACAGATCATCATTGGGACGATAGGTTTGATCCTCATAGCCGTTAATAATACCTAATGCGGATAGTGTATAAATCGGATCCTTGGCATAATCTTGTTCCTCATCTTGGAAGGGCTTGAGTTGTACATCGTAGGCAAAAGCGTTATTTGCAAACAACAGAACAAACAGCGCGCCTAATAAGATAGTTTTTTTCCACATAATCTACTTTCCTTTCCCTCTATATCAGCGGTTGCTAGCATTGAATTTTATAGCAACATAATAATAGACGTAATGAGAGAGCGTTAGTTCCGCTGAGATGATATGAAAAAATAGACAGATTATGACATTCTCTACTTTTGCTCGGTTAACGGATTGCTTTCACGAAAATAAAGTACATGATTAAATAAGAGAGAAAGTAATTTCCGCATTGATTTGATACCAGCTTTGTTCATTATATTAGCAAGATGAATCTTGACCGTTTTTTCACTGATCCTACAACGTTCGGCAATCTCGTGATTCGAAAAGCCATAGATCGCGACCATCAAGAAAATCTCCGATTCTCGCTTCGTGATTTGATACCTAGTTGAAAAAACATCCATAGATGTACCCGTTTCCTGTAACAGAAACTCATTCATACGCTCGTAATCAGTTCCCCCTTCTTCAAGTATTTCTCTATTCTTCCTGTGCTGAAAGTCATCTTTCAAATCGTACTCCCTCCTACTCAGGGTTACGTTCCAATAACAATCGAATGGGCATATATAAACTCAAGATTAGAAGAATGCCACCCAGTACGTTCCATAAAATCATCAACATTTAGACATGCCTCCCTTGGAATTCCAAAATTCCTCTACCCTCATTATAGATGATCCCAAAGACCTATCCAAGATGAAGAAAATCACTAGAATAGCAGTTTTATTGTCACTTTTTATCGAATTTCTATGACTTAAGTCATGTTTATGGTAAAATGAAAGGAAAATATAGCATGCTATTTGAGGGCCACTGATATGGATGTACATTTACACAAAAACATGACTCTCACCTTGAATATCATCGTGATAGGTGCAACACTCTCTCTGTTGTTTCATACGAGTAAGTTTTCTATTGGACTACTGCTGCTAGCATGCACGTATGTTGCGGCCGTCCTTATGCGGGATTACATCCTTAAGATTGCTCTGCATGGTAAGACTGGATTCCAGTTTTTATACGCGCAACTTGCTTTGGCTCTCGTTATCTGTGTATGGTCAGAAAGTTATTTTTCACAAATCTACCTCTTAATTCTGATTGGTGAATTCACCTTTCATCACGGTAGAAAGCATGCCATTATTTTTACGATCGTCAATTATGTTTGTATTCTACTAGGCGTTATAATCTATCGTCAGTTTCCGCCTTTTGAGGACATCTATTTAATTATTCCTAGAGTGATTGATTTCTTTGCCATTTACGGGATGAGCTTGCTTGCCAGAATTGCGTTTCAACAAAAGAATCAATTGGCTGTCGACAATGAACAACTGCGGATCGCCTCTATTGCGTTGGAGCAGAAAGCCAAACTGCAGGAACGAACACGCATATCCCGCGACATTCATGATTCAGTTGGACATACGCTGACATCGGCGTTAACCGGTTTACAGACGGCAGCGCACGCTTTGGATAAAAGTAATTATCCTATTGCCAAAGAGATGATCGACCGAACGAAAGAAAATATTCTCAGGGGGCTAGATGACGTACGAAGTTCTGTCCATGTTTTGCGCGAAAACTTCCCAGATCACTCCTTCATCCCCGAGCTTATCCGGTTGATCGATGATACGAAAAAGCAAACGAATGTAGACATTGCCTACACCATAGACACCCTGACGCCTGATCTGACACCCATCATAGAGCTAACCATTTATCGGGCACTACAAGAGGGTTTAACCAATGGCATTCGCCATGGCCTAAGCACTTATTTCCACTTTTCGTTGACCTATCATGATGAGGTCATTCGATTCGTTTTATCCAACAATGGGCATCCCCCCGTCTCTATTGTTTTTGGCTATGGACTAAATGCCATGAAGGAACGAGTAGAGGATGTGGGAGGAACGTTTTCCATACATAACACAGGTTCAGCTGGCGGAGTAACACTGGATATATCCATACCCTTCAGTCGAAAATGATCAGAAGGAGTGACCGAATTGTCTCACACAACCATTCTTATCGCAGATGACCAACCCCTTATCCGGGACGGTTTAGCAGCTATTCTAAGCATGGAAGACGGATATACCGTCGTAGCTACAACGGGGGATGGATTGGCCACCCTTGAACAAGTACAGTTGCATCGTCCTCAGCTCGTAATGATGGATATCCATATGCCCAAGCTGGATGGCTTAGAGACTACCAAACGAATCAAGGCCGAATTCCCTGAGATCAAGGTGCTCATTTTGACCACATTTGAAAATGAATCCTACATCTGGGAAGCGATACGTCATGGAGCTAGCGGTTATTTAGTTAAAGGCGTCGAGACTAAAAAAATACTCTCTACCATTCAGGTGTGCTTAGATGGCGGTATTACTTACCCCCTAAGCATTCAGCCGCGCCTTGTCCAAGCACTTCGTTCATCAGAAGAGCATGAAGAACGCGCAACGGAAGAAAGACTCCAACCTAGTGAAGAGCAACAATATGATGACAAGCTGTCTGGGTTATCTATGCAGGAACGGAATATACTGCGGAATTTGAAACAAGGGAAGTCGAATCAAGCTATCGCTTCTGAATTGTTTTTGACTACGGGGACTGTGAAGAATTATTTGAGTGCTATTTATAAGAAGTTGAATGTCTCTGGCAGGTCGGAGACGATTGCTTATTTGCATGAGAATGATTTGTAGGGACGGCGTTGCACATTTAGGTGAAAAAAAGGAGCCACAACATCGTTTGTGGGCTCCTTTTTTTATTTAAAATACGGCCATCCATCTCTCTAGCTCATTCGTGCAAGCCCAAATGTGAGGATAACGCGACCGCAAATTCCGCATATCTTGTTCATCATCGATCGTCCAAGCAATCAACTGTATGCCAGCTTCGTCACAGCGATGAACAAAGTCATCTGTTAAGTAGATATGTTTCACAGATACATACTTCGCACTAATTTCCTTAGCAAGTGGAAACACCGCAGGTGTCGCACCGTAAAGGACTAGTCCCAGATTAATATGACTGGATAGTTCCCTTGTTCGAACGATGGCGTAGTGATCGAAGGAAGTTACGAATACTTGATCCTGAACCCCAGCGTCTTGTATTGTCTCCAGCACTTGCTCCTCTAAACCTGGATACAGATCCCCGCTTTGCTTTAGCTCTATATCGACTTGAGCTCTCCCCTTGGCCAGCAAAAGAACTTCCTTCAGTGTCGGAATTTGCTGACCTCCTCCGGCATCCAATTTCCGTATTTGCTCAAATGTGTAATCTGCAACACGGCCTGTACCATTCGTTGTTCGATTTACGGTCGTATCATGAATAACGACAGGCACTCCGTCCCTAGTAAGCTGAACGTCCAGCTCTAAATGACTGTAGGACAAATCTAAAGCTGCCTGAAAGGATGCTATTGTATTTTCCGGGTATTTTTTCGGGTAGCCCCTGTGTGCTAATCCAGTGATCATGTCGCGATGTCCACCTCCGGTTATATTGAATACCTCTCAATCATAACGCAAATACGGGCAACCGACCACCGTCGCTTACTCACGCCATGGCAGAATATGAATGCGGTCCAATGCGTAGCTAGAGGATGTTTTGTATTTCGTTGCACCAGATTCAAATAAAATGTACATATTGCCATTCCATTTAAAGATGCCTTCGGCCATAGGTGCAATTTCCATTTTTTCCATCTTGTTCTTACCGTCCAAAAACCATACAGGTACTTCGGTTTGTCCAAGCTTTACTGTCGTATGTGGCTTCTCCGATAAACTGTGCTTATAGCGAGTTAAGTCGCTGGTACTATTTCTTCCATACGATTGGCTGAGCCAGAAGCTGTCCTTCTCTGTATACATCGCTTGCACACTATCCGGCAGCGAAATAATCATGTCAGGCACAATCGGTCCCGTTGTCTGCAATTTTGAATCGTTCGGCAAGTCCGTTGAAGGGTCGAGCTTATAACCAACAGCCCATGCTTTATGCTCTTTCTCATCACGGTTCGTCAAATAATGTGAAATATCCGTAGGATAGCTGGTGCCCTGTGCAAATTCACCAACCCATAGTACACCGTCAGCAAAAGCGTTAAAGGAAGCGCGGGTATTCGTTTGAACGAAGCCTTTAAAGACGATTTTATCTGTCTTATTTGCTTTCAGCAGATCATCCTTGAGAATATAGTAGACGTTGCTCTCTGAGGCAATCCAAACATATTTCTTGCTAATGGTAACACCGCCTGCATGCCCTGTATAGGGTGTAGTCTCGCTCTTATACAGGTCAAGAGCTTTGATCATCTGCCCGCTCTCCGCATCAATGACGGATAAAATGCCAGACTTGCCGTCCTCTCGGTAATGGGAAATCAATATCCAATTCTTTTCTTCTAAATACGCCATACCTTGCGGGATCGCATTTTGCTTCAGTGCCGGGATGATAGGTCCCTGCTTGCTCTTTTCAAGAAATGCTTTGATTTCAGGCATATCTACGCGAATCTTAATACCCGCTTCTTCTTGGGTTATCTCTGTCATTGTGTTCACCTGGTTAGGAATAGCTTGAACTGCTAGGGGCGCAGTTGCCTTGGGTGTAGCAGCCTTGGGTGTAGCAGCCGTAGGAACTGCCTTTGAATTCACTATCTCTACCGGTTTCTGACAGCCCATGGCCGTCATAGCCATCAGCCCCGCAACAATCACAACACATGAGAGTTGTGTCCTGCTCATCCTTCTCCTCCTGCAGGCTGTCTCAGAGCATTTAAAATGTCTCGTAGCTTACCAGGGAAATCCGTAATAATACCTGATGCACCTTTATCGATTGCTTGTCTCATCTTGCCCTCATCATTAATCGTCCAAGGATACACCTGAATTCCTTTACTTACGGCATCACGTATATCCTCTCGGTTAATCCTTTTAAAACTAGGATGCAGGGAATACACGGGCACCCCAAGTCCTGTAGCTAAACCGGCATGACTTCCCGGATTGATTTCATATAGGAGCCCGATTTTGGCTTCAGGCAGCATAAGCTTCAGAAATTGAAGACTTTTGTGATCAAAGGAGGAAACTACCACATTATGCACACGATCTTTCTTCTTCATAAGCTCGACTAGCGCTGGCTCCAGCATCCGGCTGTAGGAATCCTTGATCTCAACATTGATCATCACTTCCGGTGGAACAAGGTCGAATACCTCATCTAACGTCGGAATCCGTTCTCCTTCAAATTTTGAGTCGAACCAGCGACCCGCATCGGCCCGCTTCAACTGTGAAAGTGTCATCTCATGCACGACACCCTTCCTATCTGTTGTGCGATCAATGGTGAAATCATGGATGACGATGAGTTCGCCGTCTTTCGATAAGTGTACATCCAGTTCAATGGCATCGCAGCCCTGTTCAAGCCCGAGGCGAAATGCGCCGAGTGTATTTTCGGGAGCCTCTCCCTTCGCTCCACGATGAGCGATGACTAATACAGATGGTTGTGTCATATTCCCACGTTCCTCCTATGCATTCCAATTCTCTCAGATCCAGTTGATGCCTATGGTCATCTCCGATTTACTTAAAGGTGGAATTAGCCATAGCAGCCACAATATATTTTTGAGCAAAAATAAATAACACGACGATTGGCAGGATAATCAATACACTCGCCGACATGATGATGTGCATATTCAATGCTTCATCGCCGGCGATCGAATCTCGCATCATAGAAATACCTACAGTCAATACGCGCATTTTATTCGAATTCGTCATAATGAGCGGCCAGAAGTAGGCATTCCAGCTGCTAATAAAGCTGATAACAGCCAAGGTAGAGACGGTTGGCAGCGCCATCGGAGTCAATATTTTGTACAACACCTGGAAGCGGTTCGCACCATCTACCTTAGCCGCCTCTATGACATCATTATTAATAGAGCGAAACATTTGGCGCAGGAGGAAAATGCCGTAAGCGGATGCAGCATGCGGAATAATAAGCGCGTAATACGTATTAATCCAATTTAGCTTTGACATCAGAACGTAAACAGGTACGAATACAACCTGCTCCGGTACGATGAGTGCCGCAAGCACAAGAGCGAACAACTTATCTCTGCCCGGAAATGTTCCTTTCGCAAAGGCGTATGCCGCCATGAGACCAATATTAATCTGCAGAAACACAATCCCCACAGTTTGAATGACCGTATTCAGCGTAAACCGATAAAATGGAAACGCTTTAAATGCGGATGCGAAGTTTCCCCACATCACCTTATCCGGCCAAAAGGTCGGAGCTGACAAGCGGAGCTCTGCCGGCGTTTTCAAAGCGGTTATCAGCATCCAATAAATCGGGAAAAACATTACCAACGTAATGATGATGGCAAAACCGATACGGGTAGTATGGAGCAGCGGCTTTTTCATGTTCTTGTACCTACCCTTCGTAATGGACTTTCTTCTTG
Organism: Paenibacillus sp. J22P169; assembly: GCF_059691995.1. Lineage (NCBI taxonomy): Bacteria > Bacillati > Bacillota > Bacilli > Caryophanales > Paenibacillaceae > Paenibacillus > Paenibacillus sp. J22P169. Next base: position 9,198 of record NZ_JCAUAO010000014.1, read on the forward strand.
GACACATACATTTGAAGCATCGTTAGCAGGATAATAATAATGAAGAAGATCACGACGAGTGCGGATGCCCTACCTGTTTTAAAGTCGGTAAAGGCCATTTCATAAATCCAGTACACCATCGCCTTCGTCGATTCTAGCGGTCCACCATTCGTAATAACGTCAACGGACTGGAACACCTGCATCGAGGAGATGAAATGCGTAACTACAAGGAACAAGGTTGTCGGAGACAGCAGCGGCACTGTAATTTTCCAGAACTGCTTCCACTTGGACGCCCCGTCGATACCGGAAGCCTCATAGTATTCAACAGGAATGCTTCTTAATCCGGAAATGAAAATAATCATCGTAAAGCCGACGCCTTTCCATACCGCAACCACGATCAGCACCCAGAGCGATGTTTTCGTATTCGTCAGCCATTGTATCGGTTCGAGACCGATCCATTCCATAATGTCGTTCATAAGGCCGTACTGGCCGTTAAAAATCCATAAGAAGATCATGGACACGATAACCATCGAAACATAGTGCGGCATAAAGATAACGGCTCTCATGAAATTGAACGTGCGCGATGTATAGTTAAATAACAAGGCGAGCAGCAGTCCAATGCCAAGTGTCAGCACAACATCTGCAACTGTATAGGTGAATGTAACCTGAAGCACTTTATAGAATGTCTTACTAGTTAGCAAGTATTCATAGTTATCAAATCCGATAAATTTCTTCGTAGGCTTCGTCATGTTCCAATTTGTAAAGCTGATAAACAACGAATTGACTAGCGGATAATAGATAAATACGATCAGGATCGCTAATGCCGGAATGGCAAAAGAGAAATCTTTCAAATATTCCATCAGGCGGGAACGAGAACGTGTTGTAACGATACCGCCAACTTCTTGATGAATCTGGCTCGGCCTGTTGTCCGTATTCATGGGTATCCCCTCTCACCTTACTTAAATGAACCGTCGTGCAGAAAACCTTCGCTTTCTACACGACAAGTTAAGACTATGTTTGATTAACTTTCTGCCAAAATCGTATTAATTTCTTTCACAGCTTCTTTCATCACTTGATCTGGATCCGCATTCTCGAGAATCATCTTACCCACGGCTTCCATGTACTTCTTGCTAAATTCCGGATACGCTGGGTGCTGCGGACGTCCTACCACGTTGTCAAAGTTATCGAATACGGCTTTGTACTGAGGCAGCTTAGCGAAATACTGTTTGCCTTCTTCGGTATTCAGAACTGACTTATGTGTTGGCAGGTAACCTGTTCCCTCTGCCCACTTAATGTTACGCTCAGCATCTGTCATGAACTTAATGAACTTCCATGCTGCTTCCTTCTGATTAGCAGGGGCGCCATCCATCATTACAATCCCTGCACCGCCGATATGCGACTTGCGCTCTTTGTCTCCAGGAATAAAGGATACGCCAACTTCAAATTTGGCATTTTGCAAATAAGTCTTCAATACAGCAGACGTATGTTGAACCATGGCGATCTTCTCTTCCAGGAACATTTGTCTCATCGTATCCGAAGCACCTTTACCATACCCCATGTGCAGGGAGCCGTCTTTCAACCATTTATTGAAGTTTTGAATCCATCTCATACTGTCAGGCTGATCCAGAAGTGTTTTCGTATGCTCTGGGTTAAGGATGGATCCTCCGCCATTCGATACCCATGGGTCTAAGTACCAAGTGTCCCAACCCGGAACAGAGAACGCATAACGGCTCGTTTTTCCGTTTTCTTTAACGGCTACTTTTTTATTAAATTCTTCGATATCCGTCCACTTTTGCGGTGGTTGAACGCCGAGCTTATCCAGCAGCGTTTTGTTGTAGATCATGACGCTTGTGCTAACAATAAGCGGGAAGCCGAACTGCTTTTTATTATACGAGTATGCTTGCAGCATCCCCTGTGAAAAGTCATTCATATCAACCTTATCCCGCTTGATATAACCGGATAAATCGGCGAAGGCGCCGCTGTCGGCAAAGGTCGGAAGCGCTGATACTTCGACGTTGGTCACGGCAGGAACTTCTTTTGCCGCAATCGCCGCCTGCAGTTTCTTTTGCAAATCAACATAAGCACCTTGGAAGACGGGCTCTACGGTAATGTTCGGATACTTCTTCTGGAATGCGGCGATCATATCATTCACTGCTGGCATTTGAACTTCGGCATGGGAGTGCCAGTATTGAATCGTGACAGGCTTGTTGTCTTCCACCGCTGGCGGAACTTCAACTGCCGTTTCCTCTGTACTGCCACTGCCACTGCCGCAGCCAGTTAATGCCGTTAATGTCAGAGTTGTCGCTGCAAGCAATGGTAACCATTTTATCCTTTTCATATAGAAAATCCCCTCTCCAATTATCATCAATTTGAATGAAACAACATCGGTCACTAACGAAATGGACATAAAAAAGGAGAGCACTAGTCAGACAAGAAACAAAATGACCGCACAAACATGCACGATCCGTTCGTCTCTTGGGCTGTCTCAGTGATCTCCGCACCCAATCGTTTGGAACGAAATAAAGCGTTTTCTTAATGAAAGTATGTCATACTTACAGGGCTTATGTCAACGAAATCGATATTAAGAAATAGTAGAACTGCCATTTGGAATTAATTAGACCGCATAGGTTTGATTCATTCGTGCAGCGCCGTCCAGTTGCACCCCCTTAGACTCCAAAGATATGATATGGTTTGATTTTAGTATGCTGTCAACCGCTTGTAAAAGCGCTTCCGTATATCCGTTTTTCAAATGAAAACGAAGCTCCATCACCCCTTCCGCTGTGCCTGAAATTTCAATGATGCCTTCAGGTTTCATTTGCACATTAACGACCTGAATGCCTTGCTCGCCAAAACGAGTTGCAATTGTGCCCAGAACTCCTGGTTTATCTATAATCTTAATGACAACCTCCTGCGTTCGCCGGTTCTTCATGACTACTTTCTCCCACTTATTTAGGACAAACAAGCTTAGCAAGACCATAACGGTCGCCAACACAGCACAGTAGAAGAAACCTGCCCCTACACATAGACCGATGGCTGCAACAACCCACACAGAAGCGGCAGTCGTAAGTCCTGACACCGTAGATCCGGTCCTCATAATCGTACCTGCTCCCAGGAACCCTATCCCGCTAATGACTTGCGCAGCCAGACGAGCTGGGTCAGTCCGTACGTTCGCTTCAGTAACGAACTCGGAGAAGCCATAGATCGATAGCAGCATAATAGCCGCAGATCCGATACAGACCAGAATATGCGTCCGCAATCCAGCTGCATGGTTACTCCACTCGCGCTCCAGCCCAACGAGCCCCCCTAAGACTAGAGCCATAAAAATGCGAATCGTTAATTCCAAATGGGTAATATGCCAGATGCTAGCGGACATATGCGTCACCTCGTATCACAGGTTCAAATTGCATGTTCATTCACAGGCAAATCATAAATCGTTTTGAATAAAGTATCGACCATTGCTAACTGCTCCTGCTTCTGATCCTCATTGTAAGATAAGTTGCTGGATAACATGTGGAGCACGGTATCGGCATATTTCTCCGCTTTCTCCAGCTGGAAATACGACCAGCCTGTATGCAATCTTAGAAAATCGGCAGCGTTGACCGTCATTTCTTCCTCCATACAGTACAATAGCTGAGCGTAAACGGCTTGCAGCTCCGGTTTCAGGGGTACCCGTCTGGCGATCGGAAGAAGTTCCAAAATCTGCAGCGAATTCGTACCGTAGGTGTCGATCCACTCCTGCATCGTAGATCTCCCTACATCCTGCGCCATGCCTATTGTAAGCATCTCCTCCTTCCAATCTTGGAAGGTAGCCGCCCCTTGGTTCTCGCCACCGCTAATTGTAATGGCGTCCGTACTGCATGCTGGAAATTTCCTCCCATCCCCACGTTCCAAGTGCTGCGACACCAGATCGACGACCTTTTCTGCCATTTTGCGGAATCCCGTCAATTTACCGCCCGCGATCGTAATTAGACCACTGTCCGAAACGAAGATCTCATCTTTTCTGGACAATTCGGACGGGCCTTTGCCTTCTTCGTAGATGAGGGGTCTCAGCCCCGCCCAATGGGAACGAATATCGTCAACCGTCAGCTTCACACTCGGGAACATCGCATTAACAGCCCTAAGGATATAGTCGCGATCCTCCTGCGTCGTTCTTGGGTTATCGATTGACTTCGTAAACGTCGTATCCGTCGTGCCAATATATGTTGACTCCCCCCTAGGAATGACGAACACCATTCTGCCGTCCGGCGTGTCGAAGTATGCCGCTTGCTTGACTGGCAGCTTGGCGAAATCGACAACAAGATGAACACCTTTGGTCAGAAATAACCGCTTTCCTTTCAGGGAGCCATCGATTTGACGCATTTTATCTACCCACGGTCCGGCAGCGTTTACAATGTGCTTCGCGTAAAGTTGATAGCTCTGCCCGTTAATACGATCTTTAACTGAGACACCCACCACTTTGCCATCTTGATAAATAAAATCGGCTGCTTCGGCATAGTTCACAATATCTGCACCCCGTGTATAGGCCGTTTTCATAATATCGATCGTTAATCGCGCATCGTCCGTCCTGTATTCAAAATACAAGCCGCCGCCCTTAAGTCCATCCTGCTTCAGCAAAGGCTCCTGCTGGACTGTCTGGCTGCGCCCCAGCATTTTTCTGCGTTCCTTTCGCGCAACACCCGCGAGCCAATCATAGATATATAACCCGATTGAAGAAGCGAGATAACCGTAGGTGCCTCCCTTATAAACAGGAAGCAGCATAGGGGCTGGAATTACGAGATGCGGAGCATTTTTATACAAAATTGCTCGTTCTCTACCGACCTCCTGCACCAGCTTAACGTCACCCTGCTTCAAATAGCGAAGGCCGCCATGGATTAGCTTTGTCGATCGGCTGCTCGTTCCTGAACCGAAATCATTCTTCTCAATGAGGCCGACTTTCATGCCACGCGTAATGGCATCCAGCGCGATTCCCGCACCGGTAATCCCGCCTCCGATGACTAATACATCCAACTCGCTGCTCGCCATGCCCTTCAAAATATCGATACGGCTCTGTGCCGAAAATTTCGGTCTCATCGTCTTCTCCTCCGTATTGTAAAAAAATAAAAACCTCCATAGAAAAGTGCGCGAATAAGAACCTTTCGCACCTTTTCCAAAGAGGTTTCTCCTAGTCTCTTCCCACTTGGAATTAGCTGATTTACATTATTTCCATAATCCGGATGAACCTGCGGATACAGCAAGTGCTCCCGCTTCAAGCGCTTCTTCAATCTCCTTTTGATTGCCGACCAATCCGCCAGCAATAATCGGAAGCGTTGTCATATCCGTCATTTCACGAATGATGCGGGGCATGATGCCCGGCATCACCTCAATCGCATCGGGACCACTCTGCTCTGCCGCTTTGATGCCTCTGAGAACAGCGTTTCGGTCTATTAGAAAAATACGCTGGATGGCCATAAGCCCCGCTTCTTTCGCCCCGCGAATCAAGTGGCTTTTCGTTGAGATGACGCCTGTCGGCTTAATCACCTGCGCAGCATACGCGACTCCGCTTTTGTCCGAGGCAATGCCTTCAATAAAATCCATATGAATAAACACATGCTTGCCTGCATCCTTAAGCCGGTCTACCATTTCCTTCAGATTAAAGATGGATCCGAAAAGCAAAAATACAATGTTCGCCGGACTTTTAATAGCCAGCTCAATATCTTCTACCTTTTGTACAGCTGCGATGGTTTGATGTTCAACTAAATCAACAATCGGATACACGCATTATTCCACCCTTCGTCGATGTTAGAACATTATACCACGATTTATCATAAGTGAATGACCTCTTTAATGCTAGGAATAATATGCATGGGTCGATTCGGCGAACAATCTGCCATTTCCTTCGTGGCTACACCTGTCAGTACCAACACGGATTTCATGCCTGCATCATTAGCCATCTTAATATCGGTTTCAAGCCGATCTCCAATCATAAAGCAATCCTCGAACGGCAATCCCAGGTGGGCTGCCGCCGCTTCAGCGGCAATCAAAGATGGCTTACCTACGACCAAATCAATCGCCTTGCCTGTCGCAACCTCTAACGCAGCGATAAATGTACCTGTATCCGGAATCTGTCCGCCGTCCAACGGGCAGGTCGCATCCGGATTGGAAGCGATGATGATAGAGCCTCTGATCGCTGCTTGATAGACGCTATTGAGCTTATCATACGTGAATTGGCGATCCCAGGAGAGTACGACATAGCGGGCTTGCTCACTGTCCTGTGTGAGCGGAACCCCATTATCCTCCAGCTCCGCCACGATCGGCTCCTCACCGATAACGAACACTAACTCCCCTGGCTGCAGCCGTTGATGTAGGTATTGGGCCACAATTTGTGAGGAGTTGAGTACTTCCTCCAGCGTCACCGGGATTCCCATTTTCGACAGCTTTTCCACATAAGATTGACGGGTTGCAATTGGTTTATTCGACAAAAATACAACCTTGTCTCCTCGTGAACGCAATACTTGTATCGCATCAGCTGCCCCTTCAATTGCTCTATCCCCAAGGTATACTGTACCATCCAAATCAAACACGTAGCCTTTTGCCATATCTGTCCCACCTTCTAGTAAGAAATCATCCATATCCAATTAGGCACGCAAAAAAGACCCTATCCATGTAAACACATCCCACCATTGGTATGGCAGGATATGATTACGGATAAGGTCTTCTCCTAGACTCGCGCCCAACCGTATATTCATACTTCGTACGTTAACTATAAAGCGTTTTCATTCTTTTTGTCAATCATATTTTTTTTGAGTATAAATCAATCCGTGTTGAAAAGGTGTGGGCTTCATAGCTTCTTCGATAGTTTAGCATAAGACGAAGGCGTCATTCCGGTAATGCGCTTGAACACCCGACTAAAGTAAAACTCATCTTCATAACCGACAAGCTTGGAGATGTACGTCAACGTCAATCCGGAGCATACAAGCAACTCCTTCGCTTTCGCAACTCGCAGACGAATGATGTAATCCTTCGGCGAGAATCCGGTTAGCCGTTTAAACTGCCGGGAGTAATACCCCTCGCTAAGCCCAGCCGTCTTAGCCAACTGTTCAACTGTCAAAAGAGACTGAAAATGCTCCTCGATATATTGGCAGGTGAACTGAATCGCAGAATCCGCATCGCTGCTGTATTGTTGATCATAGATTTGATTAATGATTGTAAGCCATAGCTCCCGAAAGGCCAAATTACAACGATATTGGGAGATTGGATCATAGGCCTTCCATTGCTGAAACACCTTATCAAAACATCTTCGGACTTCGGCTGGCCGATCCGCCATAAGCCTGCCACGTAGAGGACTAAGCCAGCTATCTGCGGACTCGAATACCCACGTTTGCTTCTCCTTATAACACATTTGGTAGTCAAACCGAATATGGTAGATTTCTACGTCTTCTTGATCCGAGATCAACCATTCAAACGTCGTCTCTGGAACGAACACCATGATGGAGCCCGCTTCCAATTCATATTTGACGTTGTTCATCACATAGTAACCCGTACCTCTTACAATATAATGAATAGAATGGATGTTATGCATGTACGGCTCTTGATACCTGCCAGCTGGGAGTATCGTATTGCCGGCAAATGTGATCGAAAACACAGATTTATGAAAATGATCCGCCAGTTGGGTCGCGTTTAACACTAATTACTCTCTCCTTGAAAAAGGAACTGTGACTAGATCACTGGTCGCAGAACAATGTGCTGTTTCCCCCGCCCGATCGCCACCGTTGCCTCCTGATACGATACAATGAATGCTCGTCTCACTTGATCCGTTTCGTTGCCTTTCGAAGAATGCCAGGTGAGTGCGTTGAAAAGCAATATGGAGCCCGCCTTCATTCGCACCGGTTCGGCTGTCGATAAGTCCACCTGATCTTCAATCAATGCCTTGCGGCAAGTGCCATTATTTTGAACCATATACGACTGCAACCCTTGCTTATGACTCCCAGGAACGATCCATAGGCATCCGTTTTGCTCATCCGTATCCTGCAGCGGTACCCAAATGGACATCCGAGTATCACTGTTCACAACCTCCGTATAGTAGGCATCATCCTGATGCCAGTGACATACCGATGGACTGTGCGGCAGCTTGGTCAACAGCTTTGAAGAAAAAATTGCAATACCCGGTTTCACAATATCTTCGATCAGGTTCAGGATACGCTCGTCATGCGCGAACTGTTTTGTCTTATCGGTCAGCATTGCTAGCTGATACGTAAAACCCTCATGCTCCCCCGACGATTGGGCCGGTGCTTCACAGCGATCAAGCTCTTGGTTCATCTCACTTAATTCTTCCATTGCAAAAAGATCCGCAACCACCACATAACCAAACTCATCATATTGCTTCTTCTCGTCTACCGTCAATTTCCTCACCTGAATCACTCCCTCAGTAAGTGCTTGATCGTATTGTAGCACTTGGCTTTTGTAGCCCACCATGGAGAAAACCGATAAGAGATCTGGACAAATCTGATGTTAGTTTACGTTGCGAAGAAAACTCCTCGGATGAACGCTTACGTTAGAGGGTCATCGCCTGGCCGTACCGGGCTAGGTAGGCTTCCTTCTCTTTATAATCCGGCATAATGCTGCCTACACGTCTCCAGAAGGAGCGATCATGATTCATATGCAAGAGATGACACAGCTCATGAACGATGACATAATCAATCACCTCGACGGGCGCCATGGCTAGCCGATAATTAAATGTTAGCTTTTTATCCGAGCTGCAGCTCCCCCACTTCGTTCTCGACTCATCGATCTCGATCGTCTTAGGTTTGACTTTTAGTTGGGTTTGATAAGTTTTGATGCGCTCCGCTACAACCTTCTTACAGCTGGCAAAATAGAACTTCTTCAAGTTGATTTTCAACTCGTCTTGCGAGAGACCATTCGTTTCGATTAACTCATGGAGGAAATGATATTTCCCGAGATGAAGGAACTTGCCTTCGTCTTCGTATTCTCTGACCTTAGGGATGGGTTGCCGAGCTCTGCTGATGGCGTTTAGCTTATCTAAGATAGACTTGCTGTGTTGTTGCACAGCGCTGATGATTTGCTCCTGACTGGTGTCATTAGGAGCTTTGATGGTGATGAAACCTGTGTCATCGATGTGGATGTAAAGCTTTTTGCGGATGGCATATTGAACGTTGATGTCTATGGTTGTGTTATCGAGTTCGATTTTCATGGGTATCATCGTTTCTGTAGGGGGATTTTGTGTAACGGATAAAAAAGGGGAGATCCCCTCTTCTCGTTCCACTATTGTATCAGAGTGTGGTTTAGTTATGGTAGGGGGGACGTTTGTCAGAGACATACTTCACAAAAAAAGTCCCTACATCACTGTTTCAGGTAATGTAGGGATACTATTATTCGAAGACTATTTCGTTGCGCCGATTTGTTATTAAAAATTAAGGAATTGTCCGACACTACTCTCATTGATTAAATATTTGATAATTCGTTTCACTACATAATTTGCAGCTTCTTCGGTTGAAAACTTGTTTATATCAATTACAATTTCTGGATTCCCAGATATATAATTTGTGCTCGAGCTGCCTGCAAGCGATCTATTAACATAAACTTCAAAATACTCTTTGCCAATGATGTCACGCGCGGTTTCTCGGTCGTTTCCGTTCGGGGAATCATTCGATACCAATGCAATAAGTCCAGCATCGTTCATCAATTTGGCAACTTCTGCTAATCGCTGCAGCGATTCTCCTTGGCCATTCTTGAGTAACATGGTATGGTGGCCTGTCGATACCAAACGTTTTTCGACTTCCCTCGCAAGGGCCGATTGATCTGAATGCGAACCAGTGAACCAAAGGGTCAATGGATTCTGCCCTTTTTGCTGAGCACGAACATCTCTGGTGACTTCCGTATCTAGCCCTACAGCATTGTCGGAGCTTTGAAGGGTTTGTTCAATCACGCCGCAAGCAGATGTCATATTGGTGACGCGATCGATCAGAATAAATCCGCCTATGCTTTTGTTTTCTTCAAAAGAATCAATTACGATACTGTCAGATAAAGAAAACTCACATGTGGCCAATTCATTTTTGACAATATGGTCGGTTGGAACCGTTTTTCCTGTATTAATTTCGATTTTATGCTTAATGGCCGTTACGGTACCTGGCAGGATCTTCGTTCCTACTTTGACCAGATAGTTTTTGCCTGGCGTCAGCACAGAATCATCCATCCAAAGGATCGTAGCACTAAAACTGTCCGCCTCTTGAAGCTGACTATCCTTCGTGAATACACAGCCCCGCGAAACGTCGACTTCCCGATCCAATTGAATGGTCACGGGCTGTCCAGCATAGGCATAATCGCGATCTTGGTCTCCCACGAGGATCCGTTTGACTTTCGCCTTCTCATGACTAGGCAACGTTATCAGCTCATCGCCAACCGCGATACGCCCAGCCTCAATTTGGCCTTGGAAACCGCGGAATGTATGATCCGGACGGCATACACGCTGAATCGGCATCATAAATTGCTTCGTATTGTCGCTCTGATGAACGTCCACATTTTCCAAATACGGCAGCAAGGCAAGGCCTTCGTACCAAGGGGTATTTGGTGATTTTTTCGTAATGTTATCCCCTTCTGTGGCAGAAACAGGGATCACCTGAATGCTGTCAAAGTGAAACTCAGCGGTCAATTGCAAGAATTCTTGTTTGATCGCATCAAATATCTTAGGATCAAAGCCCACTAAATCCATTTTATTCACGGCTAAAACAAGATGTTTAATGCCCATAAGTGCGCAAATCCGAGTGTGGCGCTTAGTTTGGGTAATAACCCCTTTCTTTGCATCCACAAGAATGATAGCCAGATCCGCAAAAGATGCGCCAACGGCCATGTTACGGGTATATTCTTCGTGTCCAGGCGTATCCGCTACGATGAACGAACGGTGGTCCGTCGTAAAATACCGATAAGCCACATCAATCGTAATGCCTTGTTCGCGCTCCGCCAGTAACCCATCTAGAAGCAAGGAATAGTCAATTTTGCCGCCGCGGCTGCCAAGTCTGCTGTCTAGTTCTAGCGCTCTTTCTTGGTCGGCGAACAAAAGCTTTGCCTCATAAAGCATATGTCCAATCAGAGTGGATTTTCCGTCGTCCACGCTTCCGCAAGTGATAAATTTAAGAAGACTCTTCATTTTAGAAATAACCCTCCCGTTTACGTCTTTCCATACTTCCAGCCGCTTCTTGGTCAATCACCCGCGTTGTCCGTTCGGATGACACCGCACCCAGGGTTTCTTCAATAATGGCATCAATTGTATTCGCCTCTGACTCAGCACCGCCAGTAAGAGGATAGCAGCCTAATGTACGGAAGCGCATCTTCTTCATTTCAATTTTCTCATGAGGCTCAAGCTTCATGCGATCATCGTCAACCATGATGAGATGTCCGTCGCGTTCGAGTACAGGTCTTTCTTTTGCAAAATAGAGCGGCACAATATCAATATTTTCTCTGCGAATGTATTGCCAGATGTCTTTTTCCGTCCAGTTGGAAATTGGGAAGACGCGGATGCTCTCGCCTTTATTAATTCTTGTGTTAAAAAGCTTCCACATTTCGGGCCGTTGATTCTTCGGATCCCAGGCATGGTTCTTATTTCTGAACGAGAAAATCCGCTCCTTCGCGCGCGACTTCTCCTCGTCACGTCTTCCGCCGCCGAATGCAGCTGTAAATCCGTATTTGTCCAATCCCTCTTTTAGGGCTTGGGTTTTCATAATGTCCGTATACGCGGAACCGTGATCGAACGGGTTAATCCCCTGCTCAATGCCCTCCTGATTGGAGTGAACGATCATGTTGATTCCGAATTCTTTGGCTTTGCGGTCGCGGAATTCAATCATTTCTTTGAACTTCCACGTCGTATCAATATGCATGAAAGAAAATGGCGGCTTCTCCGGATAAAAAGCTTTCAGCGCCAAATGCAGCATCACGGAACTATCTTTCCCGATTGAATACAGCATCACAGGTTTTTCACATTCCGCAGCTACTTCTCGGATAATATAAATCGCTTCAGCTTCGAGTTGATCCAGATGTGTCATTTCATCTATAGAATCAAGTATCAGTTTTTCCATGGAAAGGTGCCTCCTTTTAATTCTTACTAAATCTATCGCCTTTCTTTATATCCTAACAGATTCTGGCTTTCATGCAAAGTGGAAGAAAGTAAAAAACTTAAGTTTTCTGCCATTTTGATCGAATTCTGTCGGACCTTTCTCGGAAAAGCATGGGCATTCGTACACTCGTTCATTATATCCAATTGCTATTCTTCTCGTGATAAAAATTCAAAAAAGCCAGGAAGAAGTAAAAACTTCTTCTCTGGCTTTATCCACTGCTCCCACTCTCTACACATACTGCCCCGCCCGCAACTGCTCCAAAATCTGCGGATCCTTAATCTTCGTATCCTGCGTTAGCAGCACGATTTTGGACAAGATCTCCGCTGTCTTCGGATCCTCATCCATAAACGGCAGGAACAGCCTGCCGCGATGCTGCGAATGGACCGGCAAAATATACAGCGTCCCGGCCGCCTGCTTTTGCACCGTACCGCTGCCGAGGTGCACGCCGTACTCGCCAAGCGCTCCCGCCACACGCGCAAAGTTCCCCTCCAATCGCACGTTGGCGATTTTCAGCAGACGCAGCGACTCCGTGACGATCGCTTTGCGCAGCTCAATCGTGGTCAGGCTCGCCTCTGGATCAACGCCACCGGCATGTGCCGTGCTCACGACGAGATCCACATCCCGCATAATTTCCGAGAAAATGATACCGGGAATCCGGCTCAGCTCGATCGGTTGATACGTTTTGCGATCCATGAACGAGACGGTCTCCAAGGTCGGCGCCTCGATCTCCGAAGGCGAGAACCAGTCCGCGAGTGCATACACCTGCGCAATGATGTTCTCTTTGTGGTAGACCTTCTGCAGCCCTTCCTCGTAGCTGACGGTCCACAGCCGCGTCTTCAGCAGCGCAGCCGCTCGCTTCGGCTGGATCTGATGCCCGGCGTATCGCCGCGACACCGCGCCGCTCGCCAGTTCATCGCTGTTCGGGAGATACAGCTCCCGAAACACCTGCTTGAACGGCTGCTTCAGCTGCCGGTCGAACAAAAGCTTTTGATAGCGGCTCCACTCCCCGCTCTCGTACAAATGCAGCGGATGTGCGATATAGATCGCATCCGCCCCTTCCAGCGAGACGGCTTCGCCCGTCACACTAACCAGAGCGCCGTCCTCGTAGAAGCCGAACGACGATCCTCTTTTAAAAACTAAAGTCCGCAAAAGAGGCGCAATCGTCGGATTCTTCATCAGATTAGCCAGTTCCGTGTATGTAAAGCTGCTCTCCGCCTCCATGCATTTCTCGAACTCCGCCTTCGCCCGCTTGAACTGATCCCTTAGGCTCGAGACGGTTTCCTTCAAGGTAGCTACGTAAGGATGCTTGTTGTACTTGGGCGGAAGCGACTTCAGCGACTTGCCGTTCTTCGTGACCGCGATCTCTGCCCGGCCATTCCCATCAATGGCGAGCTTCACCTCGATCTCCTCAATCGCCATCGGCTCAAGCAGGTGCAGCACTTCTTCCATTTTGCGTGCTTCCATTTCCCATTTCAACCGAATCACGTCGGGATAGCCGGCATTGCGGGACAGATTATCGAGGGCAATCGCCGAAGCCTTGGCTTCGCTAGCGCTGCGCTGGGCACCAAAACTTTTGCTCTCTTTGAGGAAAAGTTGAATCACCTCATACCGTTCCAGTACATCCCGGTCCTGGTCCTCCCCGTTAATCGGAATGAGGCTGTAGCTCAGCAGATGATCCTTGTTCCGCTTGATCTCCACCGAAGCCCGCATCTCCGCCAAATCCAGCTTCCCAAGCACCGCATCGGCAAATAGCTGCGACCTCCTATGATTCGCCCCCGCCGAAATATACTTCGCGCACTGATACAGCACGTTAAAACGATCCGCGCCCAGCTCCGCATAAGCATCCCGAAACCAACGAATATCGAAAGCGCCATCGTTAAAATCAGCCGGAGAGATCGGCGAGTAATGCGCGACAATCGTTTCTTTTTCCGCTGAGAAGCTCTCATTAACATGAGCGTGAAAATACCAAGCGGCGCTGCGCAGTCCGTTCCAATTCAGATGCTCGGCAACCAGCTCGAGCCATTGAGGGGCGTACATAGCGGCTTCGAGGAGCCGTTTGTCGGCAATCTTTTTCCCCTTCAGCAACCTGGCCAACTTCTTCACATCATCGCCTTCCGCCGGATGACAGACGCGCAGCAGATGGCTTAGCGCTTCCTTTTTCGTCCTGCTGCCATAGATGTAACCCCGAACGAACGATTCCCGGTCCAACCCCGACAAAATCGCGATAAAATCCCCCATGCCCTCATAACGGTCAATGCCCATTGCCAGATCCGACACCTCCGTCGGCAGATCCCCGCGGTTCAGCTCGAGCTCCAGAATAACGGCAAGCACCCGCTCCTTAAAACGCCCCATCGTCGGATACTCCTTCACGAAATCCTTCCGGGTTCCGGTGATCGTCCAGATGTGCTGCCGGCTTCTTTTGCGCGACAGCAGCTCCTTATAGACCTCATCGTCATCGATCAGCCCCAAATCTAGCGCCCGCACAAACTCACCTAGCTCCGGATGGAATTCCTCATAATGCGTGAGCCGATCCAAATTCAACTTCATGGCAAAATAATTTAAGAAAGAACGGTCATCGTACACGCTGCTGCCAGCCCAAGAAAGCCATGGCGACGAAAGCACCGCCCAGGCTTTGCTGTTCTCCTCCAGCTCCCGTTTCTGCAAAGCGCGGATGATTTTGTTCAGGACTTGGCTCGATATCGCGAAGCGTTCTTCTTGGTCACTATCGTCAAAATAAGCCAAGACAAGCTGCCGAACCTGCCCCACATAAGGAAGCGTCGGGAGCCATTCAGCGAATGCACGGAACGTTGTCATCGGATACAGCTCCGTTACAAACGCCTTGCCCCAGTCCCCCAAATCTTTATACCGGTGACTCTCCCAGCCTGTCAGCTGATTGCTGCTGTACTTATAAAGCCAGTCGGAGGAAAAATAAAACATCATCTGCACCAGATCACGCGCCGAACACCTATTCGCTTCCCAATACTGCTTCCACACCTCCGCCAGCGGATAGCCCTCCAAATGCGTCTGTTCCTGCTCCTTCTTGTAGTATCCTTGTAAGCGTTCGAGCCTAGCCCCCAGCAAAAAGCTTTCCTTATGACCGGCATATCGCTCCACCGTATATTCATAATCCCGATGCGCATGGATTTCATCCGACAAGCCTTGAAGAAAACGCTGAATCACGGTGAACGACAGATTGAGCACACTTTTTACACTTTCACCGTCTTCATCCGGCAAGGGATATAGCCTCTGTTTCTTCGCTGGGTCAAATAACCCGAACCCGTTATGAAGCCCTTTGGGCTCCTTCTGTCCGAGGCGCTCCATCAGAGGCTGCTCCTTGTTCGTTGGCTCCTGAATCGAGGCAATGTGCCGCTTCACCCGCTCGAACTCCGTCCCCCGCTTCTCGTTCTCCTTCAAAATGCACAACATTTCCAAAGCTCCCAGCCGCTGCAGCTCTACCGGACTTGCCACGAGCGTTTCAATCGCATGATCCAGCTGCTCGAGGTCCTGATTCAGTAAAATCTTAATGGCACTCTGCCGAAGCGCACCCGTTTTCAGCTTTAACAGCCCTTGCACCAGCTCCACATCCTGTGGGGTGAGCGCCATTTCACCAATGCGGGCGAGAGCCGCCTCGCGGTTGGATACACTTTTGTCCGATAAGGAGTCAAAAAGGTACTGCCTATGAATGGGATTGGATACATCCTGTATAAAAGACTGAATGATCGCGCTGCGCAGATTCGGACTCACCCGATCTTTGAGGGCAATCACCTGTGCGATCAGCTCAGGGTCCAGGTCGTAGGCGACGAGGTAAAGCATCTTATTCGCAATCGTATCCGTGCTGTGGGTGTATGTCCGCCATTCAAAAACCTGCGACTGCTCCGCCACCTCCGCCTTCGGCATCTGGAGCAGCATCGTGCGAAGCAACTCGAACTGGCGTACCCGCTCCTCCTTCGACTCCAACAATGGAACCCGATCGATGATCGGCTTGTTCTGCAACTCCTCATAATCAGGATGCGACCGCCATGCTCGCGACCAATGGTACACATAGTTCGTCAGTACCAGCGACTGCAGCTCGAGATTCGACTGAGCGATGTAGGGGGCGGAGAGGGAGAAGCGAAGCTCATCATTTTGGCTCTGCATGAGAAAATATTGCGCAACGATCTGCTGATACGTCGCGCCGTGCTCCATAATGTGCTTCAGGAGATCAGGAAGACGTTCCTCTTCCCTGACTGCCGTCGCCCATAGGGCAAAATAAAGCTTTTGGACATCGTTGCTGTTCGCCCATTCCTGACACAGACTTTCGTCGCTGATACACCTGTACGCATAGTCGATACCTTGCTTCACGATCCGCGTGTTCGCCGCCTCAAGGCTAAGCCCGGTCCAGACGTCCAGCGCCCGAACGACCGAGCTGTAGCGGATAAAGTCATGCTCAATAATCACCTTGAGCAGCGAGGCAAAAGCCTCCATCGTGCCCTCGTCCATCGCCTCCACGATGCTTTGGCGCAGTCCTTCTTGCAGGCGTGCCGCGATCAGCATTTGGCCAAGCATGTGATGCACGTCCGCCTGATGGCAGAAAACCATGCCGCGAATCATCGCCCGGTTCAGAAGTGCTGTATTGTTATCCCCGTAAAGTATATCTTTAAGGGCATTAAGTATCTTAGGGTTATTGCTGTCTAACTCATAAGCAAGTAGGTAAGGAATCATCGAGCTGTCTGTCGGTTTTTGTTCTGAGGACGTGAGATAAGTAAGAAGAGAAAAGTTCAGTTTGGATAAATCGTACAGGGCATACAGCTTCCGCAACACACTTTCGATGTGGACGCGAGAATTCCGAGTTCGGAAGGGCCGGCGATAATACCCGACACTATAGGGATACTCCGTAATGTGGATCGTTACATATTGCATGATCTCCGCCGGGTAAGCGCCAGCTTTCTTCTGAACGATCGGGATCAAAGGGGCAAAATACGACTCCTGCTTCCCTTGCGCAGCTATTTGGTCTAGGAGCGTTCCGATCTCCCTGATGTGTAGGTTCCTCTCGTGCGGCACCTTCTCCAAGTTCTCCAAGAGGAGACTTTCCAACTGTTTCGTTGCCTCGTCTTTCCGCTGAAAAAATAACACGTCAAGTTCCCTCCCTTACCATAGTCGGCCGGCTAACATCGTAAACTTGATGAACGCGATGTCATCCCCGTCCCTCATGTCTATGCTGGCGTCCAGCTCCGTAGCTTCCTCATCGCGAATAAACACGCGGTACAGCCCATCTTCAAATGCCAAAAGCGCCGCAGCGATCGCCACCGCTTCATTCGCCTGACGGTCGTCGTACCGGGTACCGAAGCCGACCTTGCCCTCGGCCCCTCTGGCCTCAACCTCCTCCTGCGTGAGGAAGGCGATCAGGGGCTGGTCCTCCGCCCGCTCGTTGTACAGCCGAACGTGATGCGTGACGATCTCTTGGATCAGCTCCCGAAGAGTAGCCGGTGTGGAGGTGAGCACGTACGCCTTCTTCGTGAGAAAAGGCTTCCGCTTGCCTATACTTTTTACCGTAAAATAAATGTTCATGGCTTCTCCTTTTGCAATTGGAGTAATAGGTAGTAATTGGAAAAATAGGATCTAGACTTATGATAGCACGCCAGTTGCGGGGATGGGTAGGTGCTTTGGGTAGAGGAGCTTAACTGGATTGCACAGTGGCGGTGGGTAGATCGGCTTGCAGCTGCAACCCGTGGAGCATGTTCTCGAGGATCCGCTTTTAGTCATATTGTAAGGATTGCGGAGGCGCTGGATAGCTATTAGGATTAACTGGATTTCCTACACTATTTCCGGGTAAAACTAGACTTTCGGGAGTTTAACTGGATTTTCTACATCTAATTTTGCTCGAAATGTCCCGTTTGGCGAAATTGGCCTGAAATAACGGGAGGAAATCCAGTTAGTTTGCGAAATGCCGTAATTTCGCTTGAATTAACTGCAGAAAATCCAGTTATTCGCTTGACCAGGACGCCTGTGACTAGCGCCGATATATGTTAAAGAAGACCGCAGAAAAGGAACCCTCCCTTCTCTACGGTCTTCCTATAAACACAAGCTATCCAACACCAGCTAACTTCACCAACGGTTGCACATGCGGACGGCTGTCATAAAGCGGAATTCTAACCTCAAAGGCGCTTCCGATCCCGAGCTCACTTCGCACGCGAATGCTTCCGTTGTGTAGCTCGACAAGCTCTCGCACAATGGCAAGTCCCAGACCGGATGAGCCTTTATGCTTCACGGGTCTGCCTCTCTCCACTTTAAAGAAGCGCTCCCAGATGAGCCCTTGATCCTCCGGTGATATACCGATTCCCGTATCGGTTACCGTGATGAGGACACACCCTTCCGATGGAACCGCCATCGCCTTCAATTCTATCGAACCGTTCTCGGTGAACTTAACGGCATTTTTGATCAAATTGTTTAAAATTTGTTCCAGTCGATCCGGATCGGCGTGAGCCTGTGGCGAATTTTCATCCACAAGACAGTGAATAACCGTCCCGCGGAGTTCTGCTTCCGGTTGGAATTTAAAGGCCAGCTTGGACATCATCGCCTGAACATCAACCGCCAACCACACAAGATCGATTTCCTTATTTTCCAGCTTCATTAAATCCGTAATATCATCGACCAGCCGGTTCATATGTAGAGTTTCGTTATACATGATTTCGTAATATTTATCCCGCGATCCTTCTTCGATCAAACCATCCTGAAGTGCCTCCAAAAAACCCCGCATCGCCGTAAGCGGCGTTCGCAGCTCATGGGAAACATTAGCCAAAAAGTCATGCCGCAGCTGATTCAGCTGTCTCTTTTCCAAATCAACGCGCGCAAGCTGCTCCACCATGTGATTAATGGTCGTTGCCAGCTCACCAATCTCATCCTTGGAATCTATTTGAATTCTCTCACTGTAATCACCGATGGCAATCTTGGCTGCCGCCTTGTCGATCTGTTGGATAGGTCGGGTAATGGACCAGGATAAATAGGAGGATACACCAAATGAAAAGAATATACCGAGCAGGGTAACCCAAAGGATGGTTTCTCTAAGCTGAGAGATGGTCTCATTCATCCCTTTAAGAGGCGAACGCAGTACGATACCACCGTATACGTCGTTGTCTTTTCCCCATGGGACGGCAACCGAAAGCATGCCTTCCTTAAGACCATCGGATTCATTCCATATGGCAGGTTCACCATTCAGGACTTGGTTTATCACTTCCGTACTGACGACCTTGCCTACATTCACCTCATCCTTTGAAGAGGTAGTAACGACATTTCCGTCCAAGTCAAATATCCAAATACGCGAGTCAAAGGCTTGATCGAAAAAGTGCAGCTGCTCCTTAAATCTTTCACTCGGTTCCATCTGATCTTGAATGGCGAGATTAACCTGCTTGGCTTGCCGGATCATCTCATTACTTTTGGAGTCGACGATATAATCCTTGGCAAATAACGAAATAACGAGCCCCACCGCACATAGCCCCAGAAGCACCGTTACGATGGAGCTGGTCAACATTTTGCGGAGAATGCTTTTATTTGGATTTAGGTACATGCGGCTACCTCAAATTTATAGCCTACTCCCCAGATCGTGTGAATGCAAACATGATGACACGGGCTTAATCTTTCACGAAGTTTTTTTATATGAACGTCCACCGTTCTCATATCGCCTAAAAAATCATATCCCCACACCTGCTCCAGCAGCTGTTCTCTCGTAAACACGTCGCCCGGAGATTTCGCAAAAAATGCGAGCAGTTCAAACTCCTTGGGGCGCATCTCAATTTTCATACTCCCCGCGAGCACCTCTCGGCGGTTCACATGAATAACCAAATCATCAAACTCATATTGGATGGGTGCATCCACCTCAATAATCGGCTGTCCCTTCTGCATTCTGCGAAAAATCGCTTTAATGCGCGCCACCAGCTCCCTCGGACTGAAGGGCTTGGTCATATAATCATCGGCGCCTAGCTCAAGGCCCAGCACCCGATCAAACTCATCGTTCTTCGCGGTCAGCATAATGACCGGCACATCATAACGCTTGGTAATCTCACGGCACGTTTCATAACCGTCGAGCCCCGGCATCATCACATCTAGTATCACGATATCAGGCTTAACTTCTGCTAACATGGTCAGGGCCGCGACGCCGTCAGGGGCTTCGATTAAATCGATGAGCTGCTGACGGAAATAGAGCCGGATGATTTCTCTCACATTCGGATCATCATCCACAATCAACACTTTCCAAGTCACAAGCGGTTCACACCTTTCTATGATCCTCTCATAGATTTCAGTAACTATTTCCATTTTAAGGGGGTAACCCAAAAAAAGCCCTCTATAAATAGAGGACTTGGAGCTATTTTCACCAAGAAGAAAGTGCCGTTCTTTTCCATGTATTAGGTGCCACACACACATAGACAAACCCGTCATCCCACGCCATCTCCCCCACTTCTCCAGGGGCAGTAGACGAGGCCGGCGTCATAGATTTCCTGATGCGGATGCTGTCATCACTGACGTCGAGCTTGGTCTTGGCGTCCGAGTTTCCAATACCGATATTACCGCTGCTACGACTTATGGTTAAGGGATTGTCCAGTGCTTTGCCGTCATCTGAATAACGGATAATTTGCAGATTGGAGCCGGCATTTCCTCCGGTTTCCTCGGAGGTGTCTGCACGCATCGCCCAGCGAGGCGTCGTCACGTTCCCATCATCCGATTTGGCCCAAGTCAGATCACGATTGACGCCACCGGTTCCGGCAATTCTTAGAATCCCATCCATCACATTGAAATTAGAGGAATGCGTGCGAATTTCAGCGACATCCTGGTCGAACGGAATTTCCAAACGCGTAAACAGCTCATTTGCGTTTTTGCCGTCAGGTGCCATCGTCGTTTCGAATGACATGTGATTATGATCGTGCTGCTCCGGGTTATTCGCTTTGGCATGAGCAATGATAGCCGCCTTGTCCTTTCCATTCTCATCCAGCCAAGCGATGGCCGGCTTCGCTCGGTCTTTCGTCCACTGCAGCCGAATGAGATCTGACAAGTGGCCTTCCGAGGAGATCCACTGCTTATCTGTAGAAAGATGAATCCGATCATTATGAGGAACCTCAAGGCCTCCACCCGGTAAAGACGATTCCTGAAAGGAGCCGGCCGTCTCATTGCCGCCTGCGAAGGCCATCCCTGAGACACCGAGAGCCGCACCAGCCAATAGTGAGATCATCAAACCCATTTTTTTCATTTTGCATCCTCCTCCTTTTTGTTCATCGAACCCGTTCAACGATTAGCGTTCAAAAGTTCGATCCACCTCACGTAATCATGGATAGCGATGCCGATATAGCTCGGATAAGGGGAGAGGCTTTCCTTGACCTGTTTCAATTCCGACTCCATAATCGAAGAATTCGAGTTATAAAAGGTCGTGTAATCGGCTTCCTTACTGGGCAACGTATCCACTGCAATAACCGCCTGTTTCTTCAGCGTAGCTGCTTCTAAAATGATGGATTTGGCTCTGGCAATGATGCCGTTGCTACCGAGTGCCGTATTACGATAAGCCATAATAACGACACTATCCGCCTTCTCTAACAGCCACGCGCTAAAGGAATAGCTGGATCCCGGAACGGTAAGGGTGTTTATCCAAAAGGGAATATCGAAGGCCATCGTCATGCTGCGATCCTTGCTTTTCACTTCCGATTCGATGAATCTGATCGTATCCATCCACTGTTCGAGCACCCAGGTCTGATTGGTCTTCCACATGTCCAATGTGTAGGGTTCAATATCAAAATGGAAGCCTTGGAAACGTTCTAACGCACCTACCGAAGCGTTATATTGCGTAACCGCTGCAATCCATTGTCGGATATAGATATGGTTATTGTCATAGATCCAATCCGATTGACCGGCCAGCGCCTCAACCTTGATGCCCAGATCATTCGCTCTGCGGATGAAATTTCGGTAAACGTCCTGACCCGGATACGTTTTTTCATAACGTAGATAAATGGCAGTCAGTTTTTGGTTCGCTGCAAACTGGAGGATGCTATCCGCATTCGTCTCAATCAGCTTGCTGTCCCAGATCCAAGTGGACCTTTGCGCTTTGTCCGCCGAAGTGATCAGTACCAAATTCCGTTCTCCCACCCAATCGACATCGGCCCCGAGGCTCTCACTAACCGCTCTCAGCGGAACCATGGTTCGGTCATTTTTCAGGACAGCCGGAGCGTCTAATTCCACCTGCTTGCCGTCAACCGAAGCAACTTTTTGACCAATGGTTAATAATGTTGTTGCATGCTGACTGCGAAAGGTTACCTGTTCCAGGGAACGATCCCATGCCACTTCAGCCCCTAGTTTTTCGGCAATTTCTCTTGCTGGCACCATTGTACTACTCGTCTGTTCATCGATGTATGGCTGGGCATCCGTAAAGGCTATCTTTTCCCCGTTGACTTCCACCCCAAGCTCAGTGATAAGAGAGTACACCGGGAAAAATAAAGGAACACTTGTTAACATTTGAATAAGAACCAAGCATATAATCGTCTTTCTCATAGGGACTAATGGATTAAACCATGCTATATTCAAGCTCTTCCTTTACCACCTCTACAATGCCTTCCACATAACCGGACAACTCCCTTTCATCCGGTCCTTCAGCCATCACACGCACCAGTGCCTCCGTGCCCGAAGGCCGCACCAAAACACGACCGCGCCCGGCCATCTCACCTTCCACCCGACGGATTACGGCAGCGATTCGGCGATTGCCTTCCAGCTTGTACTTATTCTTCACTCGAACATTAACCACCAACTGAGGGTATTTGACGACGGGTGACACGAGCTCGGACAAAGGCTTGCCTTCTTGAAGCATGACCTGCAGCAGCTGAACGGCCGATAACAGGCCATCCCCTGTAGTCGAATAATCCAGTAAAATGATATGTCCGGAAGACTCACCGCCTAAGTTGTACCCGCCATTCCGCATCGCTTCCATGACATGCCGGTCTCCGACCTTGCTTTTTAACGAGTCGAGACCGATGGTTTGCAGCGCTTGATGAAAGCCAAGATTGCTCATGACGGTAGAAACGACGGTGTTTTCACTCAGCCGACCTTGCTTGGCCAGACAAGCGGCAAGGATATAGAGGATGTGATCCCCGTCCAAAATCTCGCCCTGTTCATCAACCGCAATCAGCCGGTCCGCATCACCGTCGAACGAAAGTCCCGCATGGGCTCGATGTTCCAGCACAGCCTTACGCAGATGCTCCGGATGCGTTGAGCCGCAGTCCTGATTAATATTTAAACCATCCGGCTGATGATGCAATAGAATGGTCTCTGCACCCAATTCGGTGAATAGCTGCGGAGCTAGCAAGGAAGCCGCCCCGTTCGCACAATCGAGCACGATCTTGCAGCCTGACAGCGGTGCCACAGCCGTCGACTTCACGTAGCTCACATAGTCCAGTGCGCCCTGCGGATCATCACGCAGAGTGCCAACCCCCGCCCCCGTAGGGCGAGAAGTTCGATGCTCGTCACCCTGCAGGCGACTCTCTACTTCCACTTCCCACGCATCCGGCATTTTGAAGCCGTCCCTGCCAAAAAATTTAATCCCGTTATCCTCCACCGGATTATGAGATGCTGAGATCATCACCCCTGCATCCATGCCTGAGTGCCGTGTGACATAAGCCACACCCGGCGTCGGTAGTACACCCAGCCTTACGGCATCCGCCCCGGCCGATAACAACCCCGCAGCCAAAGCTGCTTCTAGCATGTGCCCGGAGATGCGGGTATCCCGTCCGATGACGACGGTAGGCCGTTTACCTTCACAACTGTGCGACAGCATGTAGCCGACAATTAACCCTAATTCAAAAGCCAGTTCTGGCGTTAACTCGCGGTTGGCAACCCCTCTGACGCCATCTGTACCGAAAATAGCTCCCATATTAACTCTCCTCCCTATAGCTTGTTATGCAAAAATCCCCATGTTTTCATAAAAGGCCCGATTCGCCTCCTCCAATTGTTCAGGGGTGTTAATTCCCATCACCTCTGTCGGATCGTCGAGGATCATCGCTTCGAATCGCTTCTGGCCACCGGAAATACCAGTCTGTCGCATTACCTTCACGATATCGGTCAAGTAGTACTCCTGCTGCGCATTGTCATTGGTAATGCCAGGGAGCGCTTGAAACAAGCTTTCATTATCGAAACAGAAAATCCCCGTGTTAATTTCGTTAATCCATTTCTGCTCAGGCGTTGCGTCCTTCTCTTCAATGATATCGACAACTTCGCCGCTTGCAGGATCTCGGATAATTCTTCCATAGCCGGTTGGATCCTGAACGATTGCGGTCAATACCACACCAGCACTTGTTTTTGCTCGCTGGGCCGCCAGCAGCCGTTCGATGGTGGATTGCCTGATGAGCGGCGTATCGGCCGTAAGCACCAAGGTCGATCCGCTGCGGTTACTGAGCAGACGCTCAGTCTGCTGAACGGCGTGTGCCGTTCCAAGCTGATTCTCCTGCTGGACGTAGGTAACCCGCGCTCCCAAGCACTTCTTCACCAGCTCTCCCCGATGCCCGATCACTGCCATAATCCGAGTGATCGGCATCGCTTCCAGCTTGCCCACCAAACGGGCGATCATCGGTACGCCTCCGACGGGATGCAGCACTTTGGGCAGCTCCGATTTCATCCGTGTGCCTTTCCCTGCCGCTAACAGAATAGCGAATGCTTCCATGTGGTTCAGCTCCTCTCCGGATGGTTATTCAACCGTCACACTTTTGGCCAAGTTGCGCGGTTTATCAATATCGTTCTCCAGAGCCAGGGAGGCGTAATAGGAAATTAACTGAAGCGGTACGACGGCCAATATCGGTGCCAGGAGCTGGTGAGATGGCGGGATGAAACAGATTTCATCAACCGCGTTGAGCAGCCCGACATTGCCTTCCACCGTAATCCCCATGACATGTGCTCCACGGGCTTTAACTTCTTTAATATTGCTAACTGTTTTTTCGTACAGATCCATCTGTGTAGCCAGCGCAATCACCGGCGTATCCTTCTCGATCAGCGCCAATGTGCCGTGCTTTAGCTCTCCGGCTGCATATGCCTCCGAGTGAATATACGAGATCTCCTTCAATTTAAGAGAACCCTCAAGCGCAACGGCATAGTCCAAGCCCCTACCGATAAAGAATAGGCTGTCCGCATCTTTGATCGATTCCGCATACAGCTTCACTTCGTTGGCGTTTTCCAGCACCTTCTCCACCTGAACGGGAAGTGCCTTCAAGCCTTGGACCAACTCCGAATGAAGCTCGGTAGACAGCGTCTGTCTTTCCTGGGCAAAGTAAATGCTGAACAAATAGAAGGCGAGCAGCTGAGCGGTATACGCTTTCGTCGATGCCACTGCAATTTCCGGACCGGCCTTCGTTGCGATGACATAGTCCGCATCTCGCGCCACAGAACTGGTTGGCACATTCGTAATGGCCAATACTTTAGCGCCTTGCCTTCTACTCTCTTGCAGGGCAGCAAGCGTATCCGCTGTTTCCCCAGATTGGCTCACGACGATGACGAGCGTTCGATCCGTGATGATCGGGTCACGATATCTGAATTCCGATGCGATATCGCACTGCACCGGGATTCGCGTTAGCTTCTCAAGGACCGTACTGCCGACAAGTCCGGCATGATAGGCGGTGCCGCAAGCCACGATAAAGATTTTATCCACATGTTGAAACACGCCTGATGCGTGCGCCAGTTCCGGGAAAATCACTTCGTCCTGATCGTTGATGCACCCGAGCATCGTATTCCGCAGCGTTAGCGGCTGTTCGTGAATTTCCTTCAGCATGAAGTGCTCAAACGGTCCCTTCTCGACCTGATCTGCGCTCCAATCGATATGCATCAGCTTACACACCGCCGGCTCCCCTGTCTCGACCTTCGTGATAGAGATACCCTCCTGTGTCACGATGGCCAAATCGCCATCCTCCAAAATATATACCTCACGGGTATGCTCAATAAGAGCGGAGATGTCCGAAGCTATGAAGTATTCTCCCTGACCCGCACCAATAACAAGCGGACTCGATTGTCTGACCGCGATAAGCTTATCTGGCTCATACTCCGTCATGACACCAAGGGAGTAAGACCCCTGTAGTCTCTGAACTACCGCAAGCATGGCGGTATAGATGTCGCCTTCATAATGCTCGGCAAGCAAGTGAGCAATCACCTCGGTGTCAGTCTCGGAAGCAAAGGTGACGCCATTTTGCTCCAGCTCTATTTTCAGATCCATGTAGTTTTCCACGATGCCGTTATGCACGACTGTAAATTTCCCCGACATATCCGTATGTGGATGGGAGTTGACATCCGACGGTCTGCCGTGAGTAGCCCATCGCGTATGCCCGATGCCCATCGATCCTTTCAACGGCTGTTTATCCAGCTGAACCGATAAGTTAGCCAGACGTCCTTCGGCCTTGCTAATCTTGACCTGATCCTGCACGAGTACAGCGATCCCCGCGGAATCATATCCTCTGTACTCCAGCTTGCTTAATCCGTTCAGCAGAATCGGCTGTACATCTCGCTTTCCAATATATCCTACAATGCCACACATCGTTGTTTTCTCCTCTCTCTTCTAGGATAAGTTTAAACGCCTACTGCGAGCCTCACTTCTCGCTTGCGAATACCCGTACCCAGTCTATAAATATTATCAGCTTGAATATCTACAAAAGCGTTGCGCGTATCGATAATCGGTACGCCTAGCTCCGCGAGTTCACGGTTGTTGAAGCAGCGGTGATTCGTAATTAGCACCATGCCGTCATATTCGGCAAAAGCGGACAGATCGTAATTCACAGATTGTACCGTCTCACCATCTTTATCGAGGAAGGAAACGGCATGCGGATCATAATAGTCCACATGAGCTCCGCTCTCCCGAAGAAGCTCGTACAGCTCCAGCCCCGGGGATTCACGGAGATCATCCACATCCGGCTTATACGCCATGCCTAGAATAAGAATCTTCGAATTGCGAATGGATTTCGCATACATATTCAGAATCTGCGAAGCTTTATACCGGACATACTCCGGCATATTATCATTGATGGATTGTGCCAGCTCGATAAACTTGCTGTAGAAGCGGAATTCCTTCGCTTTCCACGATAAATACATCGGATCCAGCGGAATACAGTGACCGCCGATGCCAGGTCCCGGATGGAACGGCATAAAGCCAAAAGGCTTCGTCGACGCAGCCTTAATGACCTCCCAGACGTCAATGTCCATTTTGTCGCACATCATGGCCATTTCGTTAATGAACGCAATGTTAATACTGCGAAACGTATTCTCCAGCAGCTTGGACATCTCCGCTACTTTCGGCGAGGAGACAGGTACGACGTCCTTCACGACATGGCTGTATAAGGTTACACCGAGGTCGATGCACGCTTCCGTCGTACCGCCGATAACCTTTGGCGTATTAAAGGTATTGAATTTGGGATTACCCGGATCGACCCGCTCCGGCGAGAAGCAGAGGAAGAAGTCCTTGCCCACCTTGAGTCCTTGCGCTTCCAGCTCGAACTGGATGAGTTCCTCCGTCGTTCCCGGATAGGTGGTGCTCTCCAGGATGATCAAAGCTCCGCGCTTGAGATTTTTCTTGATTTCCCGGACTACACTTTGAATATAAGAGGTATCCGGATCTTGATTTTCACTGAGTGGCGTTGGTACACAAATACTGATCGCATCCAGCCTTTGAACCGTATGGTAGTCGTCGGTCGGAATAAACCGGCCGGACTCGATTGCTTTCACCACTTCTTCGCTTGGAACGTCTTGAATATACGATTGGCCGCTTTGAAGGGACTCTACCTTCCGGAAATCGAGATCGATGCCGTATACCGTAAACCCACCCTTCGCCATCTCCATACATAGAGGCAGCCCTACATAGCCGAGACCGATGACCCCGATTTCGGCCGTTTTTGTCTGAAATTTATATTTTAATTGGTTATATGCGTTCATTATGATTCCACCCTCTCACGTTATCTCGTTTATTAGCTCAGACGGGAGCTCAGTTTTTTGATTCTCCACTCCAGCTCCGAAATGGAGAAGGGCTTCGTCACATAATCGGATGCGCCCAATTCAAAGGCACGATCCATACTTTTCGGCAGCTGCTTATCGGTAAGAACGATGACTTGTCCTTCGCCGTCATAATTCCTCTTGATTTTGTCGATCAACTGGTACCCGTCAAGAATCGGCAGGTTCAGCTCCGTGATCACCAAGTTTGGCATTGTTTTCTCAAATTTCTCGAGCGCTTCACTACCATCCTTGGCCTCTTCTACCTTGTAACCGTTAATTTCAAGTCGCAGCTTGACGAACTCTCTGCTCACCTCGTCCGGATCGGCGATGAGAATCGATGTAATTCCCTGTTGAACCCCATGATTCATGAACAGGTGAATATCTCTGCTCTCCCCTTTTCCATGCAGCGTCGTTTGGAGCATCTGTGACATCGATTGTTCCGTCAGCTCCCCACTCTCCGGAAAGCTGGCGACGACCGTCTGACCTTCGAGCAAATCTTGCTGGTCCAGGAACTCTTTGAGCACGAGCGATGCGTAATGGGTATTGATAAGTTTTTGCCCAGACAGAACGATTCCGAGAAGGCCGCTTGGATCCAGGTAGAAGCAATGGATTGCTGTCTCCGGCTCAAAGCCGCTCACATAGGTCTGCATTTGTTCCAGTACCTTCTGGCCCACCGCTGCGCATGGCGCAAGGATCATCCCGCATGGAGCACCCTTTTCATAGGAAGCCTGAACTTTTTCTGCTAATTGCAACATTGCTTCTTGAATCGGATCATGAACTAGTACCGCCATCTTCTCCACTCCTCTTATCTATTTATTAAAATTGGTGCGGACCATCGTTCCCCACGAGTTGTTATTTCGCAGGAATTGGACGTGCCCGTTTAACCTCCACCAAACACCAATTTGCCGATAACCTGCAAACATCAAGAGAGAATACAAGATCATTTTGTTCAGGTCACGCAGCTTGGGATATCGGCTGAAGGCCGTTTCTTCAATAAACAAGGCCCCCAGGCTTAAGGCAAAGCAGGAAAATAAATTGACTAACGAAAAGATAACCACGGTGTACCAATCCGTCATATTCAGCATCCAGTAGCCCAATATAGCCAACAGGCCGCTGAGGCGGAAATACGGATTCAGTGTTTCAAACACAATGTTATAGGGAAGTGTCAGTAACCCGAATATTTTGTATTTCGGGCGCAGCACCATGTGAATACCTTCTTCAATCATATTTTTTAGATTTCCCCGCCCCCAGCGCTTGCGTTGGCTGCTCAAGATCCGGTACGAATCAGGGGCTTGTGTCCAGCATACGGCATCCGGGCAAAACGCTACCCGGTATGGGATTTTATTGTCCAAGCAGTGACGGTGAAGCTTAATGACAATGTTCATATCCTCACCAGGGTAGCCACCACGGTAACCGCCGACGGCGATGACCATCTCCTTTTGAAACACGCCGAAGGCTCCCGAGATAATAATGAGACCATTGACGGCGCTCCATCCAATCCTGCCGCCGAGGAAGGCTTTCGTATATTCGACGTGTTGCAGTGCCGGCAGCAGCTTGCGAGGAAATTGAACATCCTTCACAATGCCATCTTCCACCGTGCAGCTGTTCACGATTCGAACATTGCCCCCAACGGCGATCGTCTCCTCGGGGTTCTCCATGTAGACCCGGGCAATCCGCGTTAAGGCGTCCTTTTCAAGCAAAGAGTCCGCATCAATCGTGGAGATCAACGCATAGTGGGAAAGGTTGATGCCAGCGTTTAGCGAATCGGCCTTCCCTCCATTTACTTTATCTATGAAAAAAAGATTGGGATACTCGGGATTATGGTACACTCCTCTGATTTTTCCGGTCTTAATGCTGCTGGAGAGCACCGGATGAATGAGCTCCAGCTTGAATTCTTCCAGCATGCACTTCAAGGTCCCATCCTGTGAACCGTCATTGACGACGATCACCTCATATTCCGCATAATTGAGCGCCAGCAGCGACCTTACGTTCTCAATAATGGTTAACTCCTCGTTGTAGGCCGGTACCAACAAGGAAACTGGCGGGAGCTGGCTGGAACTGGATAGCTTATTGATCCGATTGTACTGGATTCCCCGCTTGATCGAGAAAATATGCCGAATCGAAAATCCGAAGATGAAATAATAGAGCAGTGTGACGAGAACTACATAAAAGAGCGCGGCATAGCTGTAATAGAGCAAAAACTCCCTTAAACCTTTCAGGAATGAATCCAACACCACTTGATATCCAAAAACCCACATGTTTACGCAACCCTCCTATACAACACGATATATACGTTTTGACCTGTGAAAAATTTTGTCATAGGTGTACATGAGTAGGTTATACTGCATGAGCTTATCCCAATTGTGCAGCTGCATAGACAGATGCTTGATCTCATCATCAATCAGCTGCTGCATGAACTGCCCACGTTCCTTACCTTGAACCGCTGATGCACTCTCACAAAGCGCCACCATACCTTCTTCTCCCAAACGGAGCAACCCTTTGGCCGACGCATACACGATTCGCTGATCGGCGTCGCTTAAACTGGTTTTCATTAGCTCGATGTAAGCCGTATTTTTGATGTCGGCCAAAGCCTCTATCGTCAATCGGCGAATCGTGAGATTAGGATGATTCAACAACTTGCTAACGATATTTCTAGGCAGCAGACGGGAGCTTTTCAGGTACAAATCCACTGCTTTGATTTGAATGTCTTCGTGCTTGGAATCCATGAGACGATAAACCGCAGAAGCTGCTGCCGGATCGGTGTAGACATTGAGCCCAATCAGCCCAATCCGAACGTAAGCTGGATCCTGACGACTCACATAGCCCGTGTACAAGGAACCGGCATCCACTTCCGAATCGGCGAACATATCCACAATCAGCTCGTAGCATTTCTTGTTGTGCTGAAGTAGAATCTGAACCATAGCTTCGAGATCCTGCTGGCTGCGGGCACACTTGGAGACAGATCGGGCCACCACAAACAGAGACGAATCGAGCGGATGCTCCTTTAACATATCCATTAATGCTGGCACCGCCGCCTTCACCCGCATGCATCCTAAATGATACGCGGCATCCAGCTTCACCCGATAAGATCGGCTGATAAAACGTTCCATATGGTACTGCACGAGCCCCAGATCTACGCAAAGCTGGGCCAGCTTGTGCCGCTGTTCGCCCGAGAAGCACTCCATCATATCATTCAGCTTCTCCTGCATGGCCTCCCTCTCCAACAGGTTCATCTTCCAGGGAGGGACCCTTAACGGCTCCATCCCATCCAGATTGGCTTGCACATAAGTTAGGTAATCCTTAAACTTCGTTTGGAATCGGTCGTTCAATTTTTTCCTTCTTATACTTCTCAACTTGATGGCATAAATGATGACCACACAAACCAGATTAAAAGCCAAAATAATATATAACGCTTGTATGGCTGCATTAAGATTGGTGTACACTCTTGCACTCTCCTCTTTTTCAGCTACCCGGTTGATCGGTAGGGGTAACGGGGCCATTAATCTTTTGCAACGCCTCTTTCATCAGGTAGTAGCTTTGTTTCGGCCGTTCCACATAATTCACCTTATCCTCCCAGCCCGGCCATGTGTATAGCGGCATCGTTGAGACTGGAATTGGCTGTGCCGCAGCGGTGTTGTTCCGGCCGACGACTTGGTCTTGCTTCACAATCCACGGAACAAAGCGAACGCCTTTCACATGCGTCACTTCAAATTTATTCTTACTCGGGGTGTTATAGTTGATTACGCTCAAAGAGCTTGGATCGCTGAATCCCAGCAGCATCCACGGGATGCGCATTTCGATCACCTGCCCTTGAACCTGCCACATCGCCTTCGAGTTGTAGTCGGGACTTGCTGGATCGCTGAAGCCTCTCTCTAAAAGGCCAACCTCTACATCCCCGAAAGGGTGGTTCACCCGAGAGTCGGGATATTCCAGCAGATAATTGACCGCCAGCCTCCAAGGCTTGAAAATCCCCGAGTCATCCTGCTTTTCCTTGGGATCGATGTCCGGCAGTCCAGAGCGCTCATACAAACGGGCATGGATATCATAATTGGCAGCGATCGACATACGGCTTTTATTTTCATCCGACAGTTCGATTAATGTTTCCAATCCTTCATCAAGTGTCATGCCGTGAAGCTCCGGTCCATGGCGATTGCCACCGGGCAACGTATCCGCCCCGAAATAGATGCTTTCCTTGGAGGGATCAAAAGGCACAGATAGCTTGGCCTGCAAATAAAGGTAACCTTCGTCATGCGTAGCCCAAATCTCCTCAAAGCCCGAAGCCTGCACATCGAGCTTCGTCTTATCCTTTAGCTTGTTCCAATCTGAGGCGTCCCCATCGATGTGAATCGCTTCGTCTTTGCCCGGGAACATCCCGAGTACCCCGAAGAAAGACTCATTCGTCAGCGTGTTATACCAATACGCCCGGCGATCCGCTTCATCGTAGCGTTGGGTGTTCCAGGTCTTCTTAAACCATTCGTCCTGCCACGTGAACAAAATCGCTCCGGAGTAGCCGGACCCGTGAATCTGCTCCAGTAATTCCGCATCGATCTCTCCCTGCTGCTTCTCGCTATGACCGCCTTGATTGCGGCCGAGCGTACCCAAGTGGGCTACGCCTAAGGAAGCCGGCACGCCGTATTCCGTAACCATGACTGGCAGATTGGGATGCGCTCCTTTTAATTTATTCAGGTAGGTGTAGTAACTATCGATTTCTCCTTTGCTATTGGTCATTTCCTGAAACGACTTA
This sequence comes from Paenibacillus sp. J22P169, assembly GCF_059691995.1. Lineage (NCBI taxonomy): Bacteria > Bacillati > Bacillota > Bacilli > Caryophanales > Paenibacillaceae > Paenibacillus > Paenibacillus sp. J22P169. Next base: position 41,988 of record NZ_JCAUAO010000014.1, read on the forward strand.
TCAAATGCAAAGAAATCCGGATAATACGGATACACATGATACGAGGCAAAATAGCCCGCCTCCCAATTCGCCGCCTCAATATGCGTTGGATCGACGCTAACCATATCCTCTTCAACCAGCGGCTCGCCCGGATGCGTGAGCGGATCCGTCGTCACCCAATTGGCGAAAGCCATGGGATGCTGCCAGCCATACTGAATTTCCGTTTGCGCTGCCGTGTCGACCATCAAGGCTAACCACTTTTCAAAAGCGTTCGCCCCCGGTTTATTGCGGAAATATTTCCCTACATAGTCTGGGGTGTCTGCGTGCAAATCATTGGTCCCCTTCACCATCTTCGGATCCCATTCCGTCCCGATAATCCAGCCCATGAGATAAGGACCTGCATTATAGGTATAGGTACCTCCTGCTTTTCCCGAATGCGGCTCGGGCGTGAGTGTCGTTTTGCCATAGACCGCCGCAACCGCGTCTTTAATCTCTTGCTCGAACTTCATTTTAATCTTGGGATCGAAGGCATCCTGCCCTTCAATCAGCTGTTCCTCGGGGCTCCATACGCCCTGAAGAAAGAAAAGCGGATTTTTCTGATGTTTCATATTGTATTTGGAGAGCGCCTCGTAAAACTCGGGCATCATGATCGTATACACCCGGATCACATTCGCCCCCATGTCCTGAATCATGCCGAACCATCTCTCATATTCGTCCTCCGAAACGGCCAGTTCACCAGGAAAATGCCCAGGGATCGTCGCTCCCATATTAATTCCCTTGGCAAAATAGGACTGCCAGGCTTCATTCGTGTATTCTTCTACATTCGTTCCTTGGGTCCTAAACTTGACATGTATGCCGCTAGCCAGCGTCGTGCTTTCGATTCTGACCAAAAGCGGACGCAGCCAATAGTAAAGCGCACCGGCTACAATCACAATGACAAGACCTATCTTTACCAACAATTTGGGCCACTGGCGCATCATATTCACCTTCGATAGTTTGCTTAGTTCATCTGTCTATTGTCATGGTACGACAGGAAAGTGCAATTGTCTGTTTTCAAAGTGTTAAACATTATGATCATTTCAAGATGATTGTGTTCGTTATTGGAACTTTGTTATCAAAGGTTTAAAAGATTGTGAGAGGATTGTTAAAAGGGGATAAGTTTGTGTAAATACGAGAGTTGAAGAAAAAATAAGGAGTGAATTTGGCGGATATTGGGGGAGTATGAAGAATTACTACTTAAAATCATTGATGCGTAATCTGACTAGGTGAGAACGATTAAAAATCAAAAAACACCTGATATGGGCATCAGGTGTCCTAATCTATTCATTTCGTCAAGAATGAGTAACTCCCCAAACCCGATCCACGACAGCAATTTCTGCCTCTAGTAACATTGTCAAAATGCTACCTGCTCTTACTTCTCAAGCCATAAAACGATTACTCAATTTCCTTGAGCCAAATCGGGCGATTTTCATCCATTGACCGATACGCAGCAAACAAGGTCTGCAGTGTGAGCAAATTATCTTGAACACTATTTTCCGGCTCGCGCTCTTCTTCAATAGCACACAGCAATTCACCCATCGTGCCTAGAAACGCATCCGGAAACCACCTACCTTCAAGTTCTGGTGTAAACCAGAAGGCTGGATCGATCTGTCGAGAAGTAAAGCTTAATGTATCTTTCTGACCGATAGGGTAATTATACAGTGCTCCATTGGTACCTTTAATTACCCCTTCTGTTCCTTCAAAACGGAAAGTAGCATACCAATCATCTTGTCCAGCAATATTGTTATGATTGTCGTGAATAAGTCCTCTTGTCACGTCACCAGGAAATTTCAGATGGATCAACGTACGGGTTTCACCTTTACATTCTTGGCCTGGGAATTTGGCTCCGCCAGCGTAAACGTAATCTGGCGTTCCCAATAAAGAGCGGATGGCATCGATATAATGGATGCTGTGATACATCAACTCCGGATGATCAATTTTCGTAATCCACGGCCAAAGTGACCAATCCGTATTCACATTCACTTGAATCGAGGCTTGTGTAACCTGCCCTAACCAACCTTTTTGAATAATGGTACGGCTTGCACGAATTCCCGGCGCCCAGCGCAATTGCTGATTAACTGCCCCTTTAACACCAGCTTGTTCACATGCTTTCACAATCAGCTTAGCATCCGCATAAGATTCGCTAAGCGGCTTTTGGCAAAGTACATGTTTGCCTTTCGCTGCTGCACGCTCTACCACTTCAGCTTGAAACTTAGAAGGGATGGCAATATCAACGATTTCAATTTCGGGATGTTCTAACAACTCGTCTAGCGTTCCGAATACGTTAGGTATTGCAAATTCAGCAGCGACTTTATCGGCTTGACTACGATTTGTGTCATAGATCCCAACAACGTTCAGTCCACCCATCCGATAAGCAGGCAGATGACAGGCATGTACGATAGCTCCTGCGCCAACAATACCAATTCCCTTGCTTTTATTCTGAGGTACCTTAGGTTTGTAATCTAAATCAAGCAAAGCATTTTGCTTCAGTTCCATAATTATCAACCCTTCGTCTATTTCTTCTTCACCAACAATAGGTGAGCGCAAGCCAAGACTACTTGATTATGTTGATTGAGTACTTCTACTTGTTCAGTCACGAGTCCGTAAGCAGGACGCTTCGGATATTCTGCTTTTGTCGAAATTGTTGTACGAACACGAATTGTATCACTTATATGCACAGGTTTAACAAACCGAAGCCGATCGTAACCATACGAGAATGCCTCTGGATTCATTACGCCAGCAGACATTCCGATACCTACACTAAATATAAGTGTGCCATGTGCGATTCGTTGGCCAAATTCCTGCGTTTTACACCATTCTGCATCCATATGATGCGGGAAAAAGTCACCCGTTTGACCCGCGTGCATAACAATATCTGTTTCGGTTATCGTTCTACCTAAAGTAAGCCTTGAAGAGCCCACTTCATAATCCTCGAAAAACATAGACTGGATCAATTAATATGGCCTCCCATTAAGCTTTATAAACGATAAAATTTCACAGCTGTATGCCCAAGTACGGCATCAATTTCGGTTTCTGAACGACCTTCTAGCGCTTTGTTCATTTCGTTCCAAACTTTAGCATAATCACCAGCCAAATTTGCTACAGGCCAATCACTGCCGAACATGAGACGATCCGCTCCGAATATCTCAAACGCATAATCCATATAGGGTTTAATATCTGCAGACGACCAGTTTTCCCAATCTGCTGCCGTATTAAGCCCGGATAATTTGGCGTACACATTCGGATAAGTGGCTGCTTTCTTCATCAGACTTGCCCAAGGTTCCATTTGCCCATCTTTAATTGGCGGTTTTGCCAAATGATCGATGACGATTTTTAGATCAGGAACTCTTTCAGCAAGCGTTGGTACATGCTCTAGATGTCTTGGCAAAACGGCCACGACATCAAAAGTCATGCCAAATGATGCCAACACCTTCAAGCCCTCGATAACTTCTTCCTGCACGACCCAATCTGGATCCTTCTCTTCATGAATCAGATGGCGAATACCCTTAAATATAGGATTTTGGGTATAAAGCTGCAGCTTCATTGCGGCTTCATCCGGTTTATTTAGCGGTACCCAACCCACTACACCCGCTACCCAATCATGACTGGCTGCAGTTTCAAGCATATATTCCGTATCTTCATAGGAATCCATTGCTTGTACGATGACCGTTTTATCGATCCCAGCCGCTTTAATTAGCGGTTCAAGTTCAGATGCTTCGATGGTGCGAAATAAGGGTCCATAAGCAGGTACTAACCACGGGTAGGATATTTTATCCAAATTCCAGAAATGCTGATGGGCATCAACTCTCATCTCTCATCATCCTTTTTTCTCGATTTGATCTTGCCATTGATCAGGATTCCGATACTTTACTGTTTGTAAATGTTCACAATAGAGGACGAGCTCGCCTTCATTTTTATACACTTCATAACTGACTTTGACTAATCCTAGCTCTTTGTACTTAGGACGCTTTTCCAAATGCTCACGCACCGTATAAATGGTGTCGCCTATAAATACAGGTTTAATAAAACGAAGTTTATCATAGCCATAGCTGAATGTATGAATGTTGTTATGGGCCATCAACCCTAGACCTACGCTGAATACAAATGCCCCGGCAACTAATCGACGTTGAAATATACCCTCTTCTTTGGCAAAAATCTCATCAGCTACATACGGGTGCATATCCATCACTAATGCGTTAAATTGCATGCTCTCGCCTTCTGATAGGGTACGACGCATGGAACGAATCTTCTTACCAACCTCAAACTCTTCATACATCCAATCCTCTGTATTAAATAAGGGTAAGTCTTGATGAGGGCGCTTCGTATTTTTCAATTCACTCATGGATTAGCAGCTCCTTCATAATTGAGTTATTATCCTCACCGAGTTTCGGTGAACCTACTGTCGATGTGTAAATTTGACCGTCTATTCGAATTGGACACCTCGTAGTAATTAGGCTAGTGCCATTATTACGAGTGACCTCTTGAATTATGTTTAATGTTCTGAATCCATCGTGCTGTAACAACTTATCCCAAGACATCACGTCAGCACACCAAAAATCTACAGATTCAAGAACAGAGAGCCATCGCTGCGTTGTTTCGGTTTGCAAGTGCTCAGCAAGGATTTCCTTAATTTCATCGCGCTTCGTCGCCCATTCACTCGAGTCCGTATAGGTCAATAAAGCTGTGCAGTCGAGCAGCTTGCCAAGGTCTAGAACGGAACCCATAGCGAGTGCAAGATAGCCGTCTTTCGTTTTGTAGATCCCATAGGGAGCTTTTAAATAAGCATGTGCATTATTTATGCCGCTTCTTTCAGGAAGCTTTCCACCATCGTTCAAGTACGTCGTTAGCACCTCGAATTGAAAATCCAGCGTAGCCTCAAGTAAACTTGCTTGAACCAAAGACCCTTCTCCCGTAATCCCGCGTCGCACTAAGCAGGCTAAAATACCTTGCACCAGTTGTGCGCCTGCCATCATATCCGCAACAGCTAAACCAAAGGGCATAGGGGGCTGTTTGGCATCACCATTTAGCCATGCGAGGCCAGATAACGATTGTACGAGTAAATCCTGCCCAGGTCTGTCACGCCACGGTCCTTCGTGACCATAGCCTGTAATTTCCCCATAGATGAGTGCTGGGTTTATTTCATGAACTCGCTTATAATCTAGTCCAAGCCGTTCCATTACGCCTGGCCGAAAGTTCTCAATTAGCACATCCGCTTTACGGAGTAAGGATTTTACGATCTCAAGTTCATCTGCATTTTTCAAATCCACAGCGAAACTTTCTTTATTTCGATTAATGGAATGAAATAACGTACTGTCACCGTCCAACTCCATATTGGAGATATATAAAGTTCGACAAATGTCACCCGTTCCAGAACGCTCTATTTTGATCACCCTTGCACCGAGATCGGCTAATCGCAGTGCAGCGGAAGGTCCGGATAGGAACTGACTGAAGTCCAGTACGAGCATCCCATCCAGCGGTTTATGAATTGTAGTTAATGCCATGGAGTCCCTCCTAACTCAGCAAAAATTCTTTATCCAAGCTTTCGTTATCTTCACCGACACGCGGGGCCCATTTGTCGGATTCAAGCAAGGATCCATTAATCCGAATAGGACAACGTGTCATTTGCAGACTAGGAGTTCCTGGTCTCGTGATTTCTTGAATCATATTCAATGTTTTAAATCCATCGTGCTCAAGCAATCGATCCCAGGTATAAACATCGGCGCACCAATAATCAGCTGGTTCGAGTACCGATAGCCATGCCTGTGTAGTTCGCGTCTTGAGATGAGTGACTAGGATCTGCTTGATTTCATCCCGGCGCGTGAACCAGCTTTTCGGATCATTATAAGCAGCTAACGCAGCACATTCCAAAAGCTCCCCAACTCGGATAATCGAACCCATGGCAAGTGCTAGATAACCATCCTCTGTTTCGTATATGCCGTATGGAGCTCCTAAATAAGCATGTGCGTTATTCAGAGAACTTCTCACTGGCAGTTGTCCACCATCATTCAGATGCGTCGTCAATACTTCAAACTGGAAATCTAAGATCGATTCAAGTAAACTAACTTCTACCAGCCCGCCGATACCTGTGCGACCACGACGTACAAGACAAGCAAGAATACCTTGAACTAAATGTGCGCCGGTAAATAAATCGACAGCAGCCAGTGCAAAAGGTACAGGTGGTTGATCCGCATTACCGTTGAGATAAGCTAAGCCGGATAACGATTGGATTAACAAATCTTGACCTGGCTTGCCTTTCCATGGTCCTTCTTTTCCATAACCGCTAATACTGCCATAGACGATTCTTGGATTAATTTGTTTAACGCTTTCATAATCTAAGCCTAATTTATCCATCGTTCCTGGTCGAAAATTTTCGATCACCACGTCCGCTTGTTCAATTAACTTTTTAACTTTGATAAGATCATCGGGGTCTTTTAAATCGGCCTGATAACTCTCCTTATTTCGGTTAATCGTATGGAATAGCACGCTATCACCATCCGATAACAAGTTATGCAAGGACAATTGGCGACAAGAGTCACCGGTTACAGGCCTTTCTATCTTTACTACTCGTGCGCCAAGATCCGCAAGTCGTAAAGCAGCTGATGGACCAGATAGATATTGACTAAAATCGAGAACTAAAAGTCCTTCGAGCGGTTTCATCGATGATCCTCCTTTAGCGACTCCCGATATAAAGTATCCATTTTAGCCAATACTTCTTGGGGATTACCGCCAAAACGAATGTAATCTCGGACTACATCACCTGCATGATCTTGAAAGTGAAAATATCCGCTGTACCGAGGACGCAAATATGCACGATCCAATGCGGGCAAAGTGTCTGTATAATAATTACCGGTTTGACGGTTGACCTCTTCGTCCAACCATGCTGCTCGGTGTCCAGGTTGACCGCCGCTCTCAAAATAAATGGTTTTCTGTATATCCGCACTTGCTGTAAACATGGCAAAGCTCAGCGCTTCATCTATGTCCATGCAGTTGACCGAAATGGCTAGCCCCGTTCCGCCAAGCGTCGATTTCAGTTTCCCATATTCGCCGATTGACACCATATCCGTTGAACGCACCACATATTTGGAGTAGCCTCGTCTGGCATAATTGGAATATCCGTAAGCAAAAGGACAATAATAAATATCCTCTCGCGTAGACATGGCCTCCATGACTTTAATCGGATTCCATTCCTTCATTTCTTCCGTGCAATAATTCGTTAGTTCTCGCAGCTGATCCAGTGCCCTTAGGCCAACATCTGAACTGATAACGCTTTCTTTATTGGTAAAAAGCTCTCCGCCTTGCGTATAGCAAAGCATATAGAAATTCATCAGTGTATCAATCGGGATTCCTGCAAAAGCAACCTTCCCCTGCTTAGCTAACGAAATAAGTTCTTCCCACGTTTCCGGTAAATGAAGTCCGTCTTGGGCAAATAAATCTGGGCGAAACGAGGCGACAGGCGTCGCTGCATCAACAGCTAGCGCACTTTGATACCCATCAAAATTATAGCTAAGATGCGATTTACCTACCGCATTTGCGGCTTGGTCAGCCATAAAATCGCGTGGAAGCTTCTGGTCCAAAGCGACCAAAATGTTTTTATCTGCAGCAAACCCAGCCCATGGATGGTCAATAATCAATAGATCGTATTTCTCTGCTAACACTTGAATCGGATAATCTGCAAAATGCTGCAGCGAACGTTTTTCCCATGTAATTTCCACCTCTGGATGCAGTTCCATATACCGTTGCGATGCAGCTACAACCGAAACATAACCCCTTGTGTGATTCCAAGTAATACCGCGAAGTTTCTTAGTCATTGTTGTAGCCCTCCATTTTATGGTAGTACCAGAATTCCAGCGTTCCTTGTTGCTTGCGAAATAGCTGAAACGATCTGCCTTCTATGTGTTAAACGCTACATTTTCAATCCAAATAGAGCCTGAATCATTCATTTTCTGACCATCCCTCAAGTGCATCTCCAACTCTAATTCGATACGCTGTCCGAGCCCCGTAATATTGACTATATACTGTTGATCTGTTAGGTCTTGTGAGACAAAATGCGGATACTCCGCATGATTTAGGAACAAGTTGACTCTTGCAATGTGAATATCACAAGGGTCTCCATTCGTTTTGATCATTTGAATTTTGTACTGGCCCGGATCGTTAATAACATCGGTCAATTCATACTTTATAATCGTTCTACCATCCCACTTTTGCCAAAATAGTTCAGGTCCCCATTCGCCCACCTTTTGAAGCTCTGATCCCATTCTCGCTTGGCTAAACACAACTTCCGCTCCCGTATCATATACAGAGAAGCTTTTAATTTGAGGTTCTGCTACAGCTTTCAATATATCAAGCCTGATCTTATGTAGAAGCACCGGCTCGAAAAATTCAATACGTTTATGGCCTACAGCCGTACCGCTGCACAGCCTCAACCATTGTGTTCCATCAAATCCCGACACTTCATACAAACGAATGCGCTCGCCATATTGAATGTCCTCACTGATAATAACATGATCAATTCGCTCAACATTCTCGAATTCAATCACCATATTTTCACCATTAGTACAAGATACTGGATTTGAGAAGCGTTTTTTAATTTCATCCCCAAATTGTTTTGCTCTTTGCACATCGGCATCTGGAATTTTCCCACTTCTATCAGGATTCGCATTTAGTAGCAGTACCGCTCCATTGCCTACTGATTTATAATAAAGTTCCATAAGCTGGTCCAAGCTTTTTAAAGTGGATTCATTCGTTGTCGTCCAGAACCAGTTTTTGCGAATCGTTGTATCACACTCTAACGGAATCCAACGTTCCCCATTCGGGTCGCCATTTCTGATCGTTCCAAGTCCTTTTTCAATTTCAGGTGATACTTTAACCGTATTCCACGCCGGATACGTCGCAATACCTTCTTCGTTTCCTACCCAACGGATTGAAGCATGCTTGCCCTGAAAGATGACCGCATGAGGGGCATGCTTTTCAAGCAAATCTCCAACCTCGATTTCTTGGCCGCCATCAAACCATACTTCACACATATCGCCATATTGAGTAAGTAATTCTGTTAATTGCTTCCTATAAATATTGTTATAATGCTCTTGTTTCTCTGGAGACGAGCAGCGGCCAGCCTGCAAAGCGCCATTGTACGTATCTTGAGGGCTTAAATATACGCCTAACTTCATGTCCTTTTTTCTACAAGATTTATATAAATCGAGCATTATATCACCTTGGCCCTCACGCCATGGCGTATTTTTGATCCCATATTCACTAGTATCCGTCTGCCAGACGCAAAACCCGCCTACATGTTTAGCTACCATAATAATATATTTCGCTCCAAAAGATTGGGCTACTTCTACCCATTGGTCGGTATCCAGCTCTGATGGATTAATTTGATCAAACGGTGTCGATAGATCATCATACTCTTGATCCTGATACACGCTAGGCGCCCAGTGAATGAACATGCCGATCTCCATGTTATGCCAAGCTACTTGCTCAGGCGTCGGCAGTGCTATGTTAGTAGAATTTTCGTTCAAGTTGGATTCCTCCCACTGTTGTTTTTTACAATTCGCCAGGCACTTGATCGTCCCCAGCTAGGTAAATCCTCAGCATGTCTTCCAAACCATCGACCGTAATATCCGGGGTTTCCTCTTCCTTGAGTCGGCTGATTCCTCGACCAGCAAGGTCTATCCAAACGGTAGTAAGATTGGCGTTGCGTCCGCCTGCGATATCCGTCTTCACATTGTCGCCCGTCATTACGGCTTCCTCAGGCGTGCACCCGCATAGCTCAAGCCCCCGGCGGAAAAGTTCAGGTCCCGGTTTTCCGACGAATTCCATCGGACGTCCGATCATTGCTTCAATGGCAGCGGCTATTGAACCAGTCTCGGGAATGAACCGTCCGGTAAGCCCCGGATGATGGATATCAGGATTGCATGAAATGGCCTGTGCTCCGCTGAGAATGTCGTTAGCAAGACGTTCAAGTTTGTCATACGTAAAGCTGGTATCGCGCCCGATTACCACGGCCTCCGGCAAGCTTGAATCGTCCCAATCGAGCACGCGATGCCCAGCAGCGGCGAGCGATTCGTCCAACTGCCGACTCCCGGCTGTTTTCAATACAAGCTTCCCATACCGATCATTTATATATCGTCCCATGCATTCAGTTGCAGTCACGATTTCTTCGGGCCGAACCGCGATCCCCATCCGCTCTAACCTCTCGGCTATTTGGATTCCTGTATCTCGCGAATTGTTGGTAACAAAGCCGACCCTTCGTCCGTCTTGCCGTAGCTTGCGCAGCAATTCGACCGCTCCGGGAGCAGCCGTTTCCCCATAATACACGCAACCGTCCAGATCAAATAGAAACGCTCTTTTCCCGCTGAGGACATGGGCTGCGCTATTGTTCACGATCCCCCCCATTATACGTTCATCCATGCGACAACCGGATAGTGGTCGGAAGAGAACTGACCGTCTTCACGATCTCTGAAGACGTCAGCATCAGTAATCTGTACCTCATCCGAAGTGAAAATATAATCGATCGGCTCCCCCGCTTCTCCTCCGGCAAAATTATGAAACGTCAATCCCGCCTGTTTGTCTACTGCAGTAAAAACATCTGTAACAACAAGCGGCATGGCCACATCGGAAATTCGCCCTTCACCAAGTAGAAACTGGATGACCGGATTCGATGGGGTTGAGTTGAAATCGCCCATCAGAATAAACGGCAATTCTCGATCACGACAATATTGGTTCATCGTTTCCACGATCAGCAGGGCCCCCTGTTCTCTAGCCTCCTGGCTTATATGGTCAAGGTGGGTATTGTAAACCACTAGCTCTTTGTCCAGACAATCCCTCAAACGGAAGCGCGCCCATGTGCAAATTCGTGGAAAGCTGCTTTCCCAGCTGAAACTGCCTGGAACATTCGGCGTTTCGGACAGCCAAAACTGGCCGTCCTCCATCTTTTCCAGCCGATCATGACGATAAAAGACAGCGCTATATTCATCCAAACTGCCGCCCCTTCCTTGTCCAATAAACGAATAGTCCGGGAGTAGCCGAAGCAAATCGTTCAACATGCGTTCGTTGCCTTCCTGCGTACCAATGATTGCGGGCTCAAGCTGCCGAATGACGGAGGCAATCCGTTCTACCCGTTTATCCCAAGCATTCTGGACACTAGTACCGAGATCAATGCGGATATTAAATGTCATTACCGGCAAGTTAGTTGTTTCATGCATAACGATTCTCCTTCCCTCGTGTTGTGTTAAAACTCGACCTGGATGATAGCGTGAAGCTGAAGCTCATCCACAGTTACTTGGGCATACTCGCCATCCCATATGAAGGCGAGTTCTCGGCCCTCCGGCTGCAGGATAAGCCGTCGAGGCTGTACACCGGATTGGATTTGGATTCCGATACCATAAATCGGGGGAACTTGTTCATTGTGAATCAAATACCCCGGTCGCTTCTGGGCGAAATAATTGACCAGATGTACATCGATCTGATGCACCGGCTCCCTTTGCTCCATCAGGGATACTTCAACGTGAAGCGGCTTATCGACGCTGATTATGCGCTGCGAGGTTGGGAAGATGCGATCGAGACAGCGGCACAGCCATTCCCGCGTCAATCGGTGGCCTTCTAAATAATATAAAGAAAAGAGATCGCTGCTCATGTAGAGCACGGCGCCTTTTCCAAAGCGATGCTCCGTAACGGCAGCTCCCGCTTCCTTCGTCCCCGGCGGCGTTGCACCTACGGTCGTATAGTGCTGCCAATGATCCTTCGACCTCACACCCTCTCGCCAAGCGCAATCGAGTGGTTCAACCATGACGGCTAACGAATCGGCGGTTACAAGCTCCGTTTGCATGGCTGTTCCCCATACCTGCAACTTGACATCGCTGTAATTGGTCTCGATTCGCAATTCGTTTCCTGCTTTCCAATAATGCAGAGGAGCTGGCATCTCTTCGCCCCGCCGCAGCCCGAGTAAAGCGGCAAACGGATCTTCTTCCCTGCGCTCTCCCCGTTCGTTCCACAATCCCGAACGTCCGGTAACGATCAGTCGGCCGCCTGATTCTACGAATTGCTCCAACGCACTAATCGTGGCATCCTCCATTAATACTTGATCAGCGACAATCACAAGCTGTTGTTTGGATAATCGCTCCCTAAGCGTTTCCTCGTCGTAAATCAAATAAGGAATACCTGCCTCCCCAAGCAGCAAAGAAGCGCCCTCCACACGATTCCTGCGGGATAACGGCAGCGCTCCCCAGGCGTCTCTTCCCCATTCGGCTCCCGGTGTTGGACCAAATAGCTGCGACGGAAGGCTGGCCAGCACGGCTACTTCCGCAAATGGCACAGCATCCCGCGTATGATCCTCCCGTTGCTTTACAAAATCGTACACTTCCTTCAAATCTCGGTAGACAGCCGGCTCCAGCGTTCCATCAGGATAAGGCTGATCCGCAAAGAAGCAGCGCGCGCCAACGGACATCATCGTCGCAGACTCCAGCTTCCAATCCGTAGAAGAACGCATTTGCCACTCGCCCCATCCGTGAAAGCGCTCGTTCATAAAATCAAATGGAAGCCCCGTCGTAGCTTGGTAACGTCCCTCACGGCTCAGAATCATCTCGTGATTGGCGCCGAAATGGACTGGATCGCATGACAGCCAATCAACTGCCAATTCCTTTGGCGTAAGCCACCTTGCCAATTTGCCATCCTTCAAGGCGGGTACGCCGAGATAATATTTGCCCAAATTGTTCTCCGCCACCAGTGTTTCCGGCGATACCGATTTTATGGCTTCGACAACCTGCCTGATATAAGGCTCAATCTGACTTCTCCTCCAGATACGCCAATTCAGCCAATCGGGACGGTTCAATTCCTCAGACGGCTGCGGTGCTGGACCTAGTGGCAGCTCACTTCCCATCTCGGCTGCATACAACCTGCGGCAGTTCGCGCAGAAGCAAGGTACTTCGACGAGCCAGCTTCCCGAATCGATCCAGACGGCATCCGGTTTATGTCGCTGAATGGCTTCCATCAGGAGCGGAATAAAGTACTCGACAATATAGCTAGAAGAGATGCAAATATGTGAAGCATCGTGGTGAAGCCAGCCGCCCCGGGGCATCGAACCATCTTCAGCCACCCGCATCCAATCCGGGCGGAGCTTATCGAGATGGACGGAAGTCAGAGCATTGAGGTAAAGAATCGTTCTGATCCCTTGCTCCTTCAGCGCCTCCGACATCAATCCCGTATAATCAGCGCGTAAGCCCGGATGGATAACAGCAATTTCGGAAGGATAAAAAGCATGCCCATAATGATCGTATGCAAAAAACTCAACCGCTTCGATACCCGCTTCTTTGAATAGTAATGCTTGTTTGCAGGCCTCTTCCCTTGTGAAAGCACCTGCTACCTCATCCATCCAAGGCGGCTGATGGTAATCCAGGTGAAGCTTGCGATAAACCGTTTCTATCCATGTACTCATGCAATATCCTCTCGTTTCTCTGTTTTTGGGAAAAAAGAAGGGGAATCGCAGCTTAAACTAAAGCTGTTCAATCCCCCGGGTATGGTCTTTATTTCTTTTGCAAGCTATTGTACCAGTCGTTCACTTCTTTCGTGATCGTGTCGCCGCCCGACGATTTCCACTTGTTCACGAAGTCATCAAATGCCGTGAGGGGCTCTTTCCCGTAAATGACTTTGGCAAATACTTCCGCTTCCATTTTCTTCAAGCCTTCCCACTTGGAGGACATTGTAGCGGTCGGAGCTCCAGTAAACTCATTGATGATTTCCGACTTGTCCAACTGGTCCTTCAGCACTTTACCTGGAATATGAGCATCTTTGTAAGAAGCATTGGCTTGGTCAAACCCATTGCGGGGCTCCCCGCCGGTTGCAAGATATGCTAGCGAATCCAAATTATATTCCGGAATCATCGGCATGGCGTTACCGTTCAATAAGATTTTATCGAAACGGTTTTCCGTCGAAGCTTTCGGCTTGCCGTCTACCATCGTATAATCGAAGCCTTCGATGAATCCGTTCTCGACATCCGACCCTTTCTCCTTCAAGCTGTATTGCAGCATCTTGTTCAGTACAACGACCAGTGCTTCCGGATTTTTGGCCTTCTTGTTTACCAGGTAAACACCGCTCACGGCGTTACCCGAATTGCGGCCGATTTTTCCGGACGGTCCGGTTGGCAGTCCTGCAGCAACCATTGAGGCGGTCGGGATATTTTTCTTCAAGTTTGGTAGCGGAGAAATAGGCAGCCAATAAGGACCGGCGATCAGACCTGCTTTTCCCGATGTGACGAGCTCGCCGGCTTTTCCGCCGTCTTTGACTCCATATTCCGGATCGATATATCCTTTATCGTACCAGCTCTTCATTTTCGCCAAAGCTTCTTTGGCCTCCGGTCGAATGGAGCCATACTGCAGCGTGCCGTCGGCCGCCTTCGTCCAATACCCAGGCATTGCTCCGTACGCGCCATAAATCCAGCTTGCATTGGCGATGCCGCTGCCGAATACACCGTCTTTCCCACTGATGACCATACCAATCGTATCATTCTTGCCATTTCCGTCGGGATCTTGATTGGTGAAAGCCTCAAGTACTTTCTCCACGTCATCGATCGATTTCGGCGCCTGCATATTGAGCTTTTTCAACCAATCTTCACGCAAGTAAAGAATTGGATCGTTGCCATAAGGGTCGACGGTAATCGGAATGCCGAAACGTTTGCCATCCTTACTGGCGATATTCCAAATTTCCGGATGTTTTTGCAAAATATCCTTATACGTCTTTGAAGCGTATTTATCAAACAGCTGCGATACATCCATGAAATTTCCGGTTTCAATCAAATCCTTGATCATTTGTCGCCCCCCATCGTCCGCACCTGCGAATACGACATCCGGAAGCTGCTCGTTCGTGGAGAGCGACAAGCGCATTTTCGTCATACATGCTTCATTTTCCCATTGGCTCGTCCAAGGGTATTTGATTTCGACGCCAAGCTTGGTTTTCATCCAATTTAATGCCGTGTTATTCTCGAACGTTTCGCCTTCTTTGAATTTCGTACTCTTGTTGTAACAGCCCCATGTTGTCAGTGTAACTGGCGGATCGAATTTCCCGTTTTTGAGCGTGTCTGCCGTTGTTGCTGTTGGCCCCGTTGTCGAATTTGCGGAGCTTCCCTCGTTGGAAGCGGAATTGCTACAACCTACTACTGCAGTACCTAATGCAAGCACTGACGCCGTCATGATTGTCAGACTTCTTAATGATCGAAGCATGGATTCATTCCCCCTAATATTTGGGTATTGGTTACAAAACAAAGTATAAAGAGGCCTTACTCCAAAGAATAGAAGAATAATTTAACCTAATAACACTCTGTTTACGATTTGACCCTGTATTCTTGAGGGGTGACACCGAAATAATGCTTGAACACCTTGATAAAATAAGGCGTATATTGATATCCTAATTTTTCTGTGATTTCATAGATTTTCAGTTCGGTTTCCGTCAGTAGACTGGCGGCCTCCTCCATCCTGTACCGGTACAAATAGTCGCTCAAGCTCTCTCCAGTTGCCGCTTTATAGATACGTGACAAATAAGCAGGATGCAGATCGACATGCTCCGCGATTGCCTGAAGCGATACGTCATGTGACAAATGTTCCACAATATAGCGCTGCACCTGTCCGACGAGCGATGAACGCGAATGACTGTCCTCCTGTTCCATCTTGGAGCGGATCTGCCCGAGTATGCCAAAGGACCAGGAACGAAGTTGTTCGGTGGAACCGAATTGCTGGAGCAGCCTGCTTGTTTCCTTCTGCAACACATCTTCATAGGAAATCGCATTCTTGTGAAGCGCATAACTGAAAGCGGAGGCGCAAGAAAGAAACACATCCAGCATCGATTCCGCCGTATCCAACTTCTCCTCGCCCAGCTGATTGAAAATAGCAGCCAACTTTTTCTCTGCTTCCTCCCATTTGCCGCTCTCCAGCAGATGATGCAGCAACGGTGGCTCATGGATCCCTTTGATGACCTGGATCTCCTCAAGCTTGTGGTCTGTTTCCGACAGAGCGAACATCAACTCCTGCTCCTGCCCGATTTTTTTACGAAAGCCAGTTAAGCTGCGATCATACAAAGAAGACAGCTCATCCGGAAATAACCCGAACGGGCTAATAATGACGGAGATGCTACCCTTCAGAAATTCTTTGACTTTTTTTTGACACTCCAATGCCAGCTTCTCCAACAGTTTCATGATCGAATTGTCACCTGGGCCGTTATTCAGCACCTCTGCTATTTTATCCCGGTTCGGACGGACCAAAATTACCATGTATTCATGCGTATCTTTACCATGCCATAGCTGAAAATAAGGATCGAATATTTCATCTGCGATATTCATAATGGAATATTCCACCAACGAGAGACTGTGCGGGTCTAACTTAGCGAACTCCCTCTCGGTGCGGATGAGCAGCAGCGCTGCTTGATCGCTCAGCCATGCCTGAGAGAGATTCATCATCTCCAGCTTTTTGCCCAGAATGTCATTCGCAAAATTGCGGCCCTGCAGAAGCTCGTTTAACAAAAATCCCCGCAACAGCGGTAAATGTTCATTCAGCGTATGAACCGCTTTTTGAATCGTGACGTCACGCATCTGGTTTTGTTCCTTACGGGTAATCACGCTACGAATTGCGCGCAGCAGGTCTTCATTCGAGACCGGCTTCAGAATGTAGTCAGCTGCCTGAATTTGAATCGCATGCCTGGCATATTCAAAATCGGAGTGCCCAGTCAAAAATATGATGTCTTTGTGCTTCCAGCGCTTGTGAATCGTCTCCGACAATTCAATTCCTGACATTTCCGGCATTCGGATATCGGTCACAATGATATCGATAGGATACCGGTTCAACAGTTCGAGCGCCTCGTAGCCGGAATACGCTTTATGAACGATCTCAATATCGAGATCTTC
Source organism: Paenibacillus sp. J22P169 (assembly GCF_059691995.1). Taxonomy (NCBI): domain Bacteria; kingdom Bacillati; phylum Bacillota; class Bacilli; order Caryophanales; family Paenibacillaceae; genus Paenibacillus; species Paenibacillus sp. J22P169. The sequence continues at coordinate 58,891 of NZ_JCAUAO010000014.1, forward strand.
CAACGGTAATATTGCTGCGAGACTGTCCACTACGGAAATCTCGTCATCCACGAACATGAGTTGATGCATGCAAATAAGCCTCCTTTATTCTGTTCCACTCCATACGAACACCTAATCCGCCCAAGGACGATTGAAAAAATTGCAACTTTGCTTCCGCTCCGAATTCATATACGAGCCGCTGCTGAATATTCCAAATGCCGCAGCCAATTTCCTCTGTAAGTGGCTGTGAAACGGTTTCCTGAAGACGGTCTATTTCGTATTGGGACAATCCTTTTCCGTTATCTTCTACGATGATTCGGCAGTTTGGCCCCGAGATTTTGCCGTGAACTTTCACGTGTCCTTCACCTCTAATATTTTCGATGCCGTGCACAATGGCATTCTCGATTAAGGGTTGAATCATTAAGCGGGGGATCTCCAGATCAAGCAAGTCGTCCCCTATATCCCACTCCACCTTCAGACGCGGCATACGAAGACGTTGAATGTTCAAATAATGGCGGACAAACGCGACTTCATCTCCCACAGTCGCCAACCTCTTCTCCGTTCTTGTCACATATCGGTAAAACTCGCCCAAATTAACGGCCATCTGCTCCACCGCTTCTTCGTTCCCGATATTCGACATATTTTTGATAAAAAACAAGCAGTTATAAAGAAAATGCGGGTTGATTTGCGCTTGCAGTTGTTTTAAAGACGCTTCTCTGGAACGTAGCTTTTCTTGATATACATCTTCAATCAGAATTTGGATTTCGCTTGCCATTTCATTGAAACGCTCGAAAAGGAACTGGAATTCCGTAGGACCCCGAAGCGTGATCCGTGCCGAATAATCGCCCCTTTTAAGCCTTTGTACTCCTCTTACAAGCCAAGTGACGGGGGTTTGCACATGGCGGAAAAACATATAAGAAGCGACCGTTCCCATCAATAAAAGCATGCCTACCGAAAGATAGAACACGTTACGACTTGTCGAAATGGACGAGAATGCAGCGGAAAGGGGCGTATAATCAACCAAATACCACGAGATCCTTGAGGACTCCTTAGCATTGATTTGATATGGTTTTCCGTTGATGTTAATTTCCTCCATGACGTTTACTCCGTCTTTCTTGGCCAGACGTTCGGAAAACTTTTCGATGACCGCCTTCACCGCTTCTGGTTCAGCAGTCGCGTTCAGAATTTTTTCTCCAGTTTTCGGATTGAACAAAAACGGATCTCCCTGTGTATTTCCGGCTTTAAACTGACTCAGCATATCAATAAGATTACTGTCCGGCACTTGAATTTCGATCACATAGTTCGCCTTTTCCGGCTCCGAGGAAGCCGAAAGTGGTCCAACCAGCTGATACACAAAGCCTTTGACTCCCCTTCCAATGAGAGGAAGCGATTGATAGGACCAATTGCGGCTTATGCCTTTTGAAAGGGAGCTCCCCTCGTAAGATGCTGACGACAAGGTAGATAACGCCTTTTTCGTCGCTGGAACGTACATCGTAATTTCATTTTTCCACTTTCCGGAAACGCTGAGCATCTGGATTTTTTCCGTAACCGCCGTTTCCGTCTTCAACTTGTCGAACATATTGAAGCCGAGATTACTTGCTTCCAATTCTCGCAGGCTTGGATCCTGCGAGATAATTCCAGTAATAAACATCATGCTGTCAAAGCTACTCTCGATTTGATTCAGCGAGTAGGCCAGCCTGCTTGCAGCCGACTGCTGAATCTCGTTCTTGGTGTTTGACTCGGTCAAGTTGTTGAAATACATATAGATATACACGACCGGAAGCAGCAGCAGTACGAGCAAGATTAGCATTTTGGCAAATATGGACAGCCCATTCGGACGCATGTGCACCGCACCTTTCCTAGAGGTTAAGATATTATCATGAAGTAAAGGATTTCTTCTTCCTTGCCCTCCTTCTACAGGTTACGATTTCATTACACAACTGCAATCATCATTCCGTTTCTCGAGGAGAGGTAAACCATGAAAAAGCATCTTGCTGCATCCCATGCATCTTCAAGCAAAAAATCACCGCTTGTCTTTCATCTCATGCTCGTCCCTGCCGTCATACTGATCCTCTTGTTTGCCTATTTGCCTATGCTTGGTCTGGTGATGGCCTTTCAGGATTATAAACCATGGCTTGGCTTTACTCAATCGCAATGGGTGGGTCTCAAACATTTCCGCTACATTTTCGAACGCGAGGATGGCGTGCAGGTCATTATGAACACCTTCATCATTTCTGGCATGAAGATTATCGCCCAGATTGCCTTTCCGCTTTTTTTCGCACTGCTTCTGAATGAAGTTCGCAGGATGGCTTTCAAGCGTTTCGTGCAAACCCTTGTTTATTTGCCCCATTTCCTTTCCTGGGTCATTTTCGGGGGGATTTTGATCGATATTTTGTCGGTTAACGGTCTGGTCAATCAATTTCTTGTGAATGTGTTTCACATGAAGCCGCTCCATTTTTTCAGCGATGGCAATACATACAGACTGATGGTTGTCGTAACCGACGTCTGGAAAGAATTCGGCTTCGGTACGATCGTGTATTTGGCTGCACTCGCCGGAGTGAATCCGGACCTATATGAATCTGCCGAGATTGACGGCGCCACGAGGCTGAAGCAAACCTTGCATATCACCATGCCCACCATTATGCCTGTCGTGATTGTGCTGCTTACTTTATCTCTCGGCAACATCCTGAATGCCAACTTCGACCAGATATTTAATACGTATAGTCCTCTCGTTTATGACAAAGGGGATATTATCGACACCTTCGTGTACCGGGTCGCTCTCATTAGCGGCGAGTTCAGTTTTGGAGCTGCTATCGGTATGTTTAAGTCGGTGGTCGGCTTTGTGCTCATCGTCATCTGTTACAGGCTGGCTTACAAGCTGGCGAATTACCGCATTTTTTGATCCCAGTAAATCTTATTAGGAGGAAACAACCATGTACTATAAATCCCCTATGTTCCGATTTTACTACGGAATAATCGTCGTTTTTCTGGCACTTCTTTCCATACTGTGCGTATTACCTCTGATTCACGTGCTGGCGGTTTCCTTTAGCGGGCAAGCACCTGCCTCCGGTAATCTGGTTACGTTCTGGCCGAAGGATTTTACGTTTGATGCTTATCGGGAAACGATCGGCAACGATAGCTTTCTTCGCAGCTTTAAAAATTCCGTCGTACGCGCGGTAGTCGGCGTCTCACTCTGTATGCTCATCACAATAGTGTCCGCCTATCCGCTTTCCAAAGATAAGCAAGTTTTTCGCGAAAAGAACATCTACATGTGGCTCCTGGTCGTGACCATGCTTTTCCACGGAGGTCTGGTGCCCACCTATATCGTCATGCAAAAGCTGCATTTGCTCAATTCCGTCTGGGCGCTAATTCTTCCATCGGCCGTAAGCGTTTGGAACATCCTGCTCCTGGTCAATTTCTATCGAGGAATTCCTAAAGAAGTGGAAGAGGCAGCACTTATTGACGGTGCCGGTCGATTGCGCACGCTAACCTCCGTGATCGTGCCCATGTCAATGCCCGCGATCGCGACGTTGTCCTTATTTACGCTTGTATATCATTGGAATTCCTGGTTTGACGGCATGATTTATATGAAGGATCAGAAATGGCCGCTCGCTACTCTGCTTCAGATGATCATCGTGCAAGTCGATTTCTCGAAGCTGGTTACGAATATGCAGGATCTATCCGATATTTCGGACCGAACGGTCAAATCCTCACAAATTTTAATAGGTGCGTTCCCAGTACTAATCGTCTATCCCTTCTTGCAAAAATATTTCGTAAAAGGGGCCATGATCGGCGCCGTCAAAGAGTAGCAACTTCATCATGAGCAATAAACAAGTCTCCTGTCCGACACGAGTTCGGCTCAGAAACTAATAATGCGCGCTCAAGCACAATGATTTCATCACTTTTTGTGCCTTGAGCGTAACGAAAGGAATGGATATAAATATGAAACGTTACGGAAGCGTCATTCAGGTAAGGTCCGACAAGCTGGAGGAGTATAAGAAGCTGCACCTTGAGGTTTGGCCGGATGTGCTGCGGATGATTAAACAGTGCAATATTCAAAATTACTCCATTTACTACAAAGACGGGTTTTTGTTTAGTTACTTCGAATATACGGGCGACGATTACGAGAAGGACGCGGCTGCCATGGCCGCCGATTCGACGACACAGCGCTGGTGGGACGTATGCAAGCCTTGTCAGCAGCCGCTTGATACGCGCAAAGATGGAGAATGGTGGTCGGATATGGAGGAAGTCTTTCATCTCGATTGAGAAAATAGGATCAATTTTGTTGAGCACCCAAAGACATTACGTCTCCCAAATGGTTAATGAAGAAATAAGGTATCAACAAGAGAAAATAATATACAATTTGTTCTATTTGAATAATATTTGGTAATAGAAAAGTCCCTGCTCTGTTAGCAGGGACTTTTACTTATTTATGTTGCTTTCAGTACAATCTTATATGCCGTCTGTCCTTTAACTATCCTTTGACTTATACCCCGTAGCTTCTTCAGCAGCAAGCAATAGACCACCCGTATAAGGCATGTATACAAACTCTTGTTTCTTCTTCATCCTCTGTGTTAAATATGCTTTCAGCTCTGGATCAACGCAGTAAATGTAGCATCCCTTTTGCCCTCTAGTCATTAAAGTACGATATGTATTTTTAATAATCTGATCAGCTATTCCTATTGCACGATCCCTATCTTCCTTGTACATCTTCTTAAAACCTGTAAGTGACTTATCCGTCTTTGCACGCTTAAACGGATCTGTTATTAATACGCCATTCGCATAACGTAAGTCTTCACCGATAATGACACCAACATAATTAAATTCTAGCCCTTGTGAAGTATGAATACAGCCAGCTTGTTCCACCGATTCTGGATCAATTGCCCATGTTGTCGTATTATCCAAGTTCCAACTTATATTAAAATTATGCTCTTCAATAGCTATATCATGAATGTCACTATTACTTTTCCCATTTGATTTCCAATCCCAACAGTAACCTGCAACAATTCTTGCTTTATTATCAATTTGATTCTTCTCAATTATTTGTCTTCTAAGTTCGTTAGGGTCATTGAATATTTGAAAGTCATACTCAAAATCAAACCCATCAAAATTCGCTGTTTCACGAATGCCTAATACATCATCTAACCAAGCTAAATAACCATCCGAGCCATTGCAACGGAATTGCGATTCTAACTCCATCTCAATTACTTCTGCATCATACTCGGTGGCAAATCTTTTTATTTGTTCCTTATTGCCAATATCGTGCATTGAAATCTTTTGATATTCATCAATAAAAAAGACGGAAAACTTAGAAGCATGAATGATTTCTTTCATTTGATTTTCGCCTTTATTCTTGAATAGACCTGACTTTTCATTAAGCCTGTGGGCTTCATCGACAATTAATACATCAAGTTCATTATGCAATGACTCATAATACACGCCGGATCCCTTAAACATATTATTAATATATGATTTCTTATGATTTCCTTGAAGTTTTTTGGTGTACACTTCTCTAGGGGCGCTGTTCTTAGTCACATATTGGCACAAGAGATCTCGAGATGTGAGCTCAACTAAAAGGTTAATTCCAAGAACTGATTTGCCAGTTCCCGGCCCTCCCTCAACGATAAGCACTTGCTTTTTATTGCTAGATTGAGCTTCTATAGCCATTTGAATAGCTGTTTCATAGACGACTTTTTGCTCGTCAATCATCGTAAACTCGTCATTGCCATCTAACATTCCTACTAAGGCGTCTTGAAGTGATTTCGATGGCTTAATTTTCCCGTGTTCAATAAGATACAATAGTTTCTTTCTGTCAGTCTTTTTAATATAAAGAGAAATAAAGCTCCTTAGTTTTAAGGCATCTCCTTTAGTAAATACGGGTGCTTCTGTAACATATTTTTCATACTGCTCATTTGTTAGTGGATCATTGATTGGTTTTACATAATTATGCAAATAAGCACAGGGGTAAATAGAGATATGTTCGTTTCTTACCGACTCATTATATTCTGTGATTAACTTGGCATAGGACCAGGCCTGATAAGATGGATGTGTCGTCTCCCTCAAACGACGACCAAGATACGTCTGCACAATGCCATCCTTCTTATCAACAACACCTAAGTCCTGCCATTGTTTTAACTCAATAATGACGACTGAACTCTGATTATCTGCATCTAATCCAGTGAGTATGAAGTCTATTCTCCTAGAGTTAGCAGGCACCTTATATTCGATTGCAATTGTAATATCATCTGGAATTTCGGACGTATTAAGAACTTTATACATATAATTCATTGAATTATTCCAAGAGTTAATTTCACTAGCAGAAGTTCTGCCTATTTTTTCTACTAATACATCATGAATCCTTACCGCGATACTATCCTCAGTCACATGATTCATAAATTCTTCCTTGGTTGCCTCATAAATAATCATAGAATAATGCCCTCTATTCTCATCCCTCAGTATATTTTTTAGATGTACCTTTAAATTTCTCAATGGGATACTTCTCAGCATTTTTCTTTAATTTATGTACTATCGCATGTTCTACATCAATCTTTAAATCATGAGCTATCATAAGGGCATAGATTAGCACATCAGCCAACTCATCTTGAATTTGCTCTTTATTTCTATTTACTGCTTCACTGCTTTCTTTCCATTGGAAATTCTCAAGTAGTTCACTCGCTTCCAAGGTTAGCGAAATAGCTAAATCTTTGGCGTTATGGAATTGCTTCCAATCCCTCTCATCGCGAAATTCAATGATTTTACTTATAATAGCATCCATATCGTTATCCTCCATCCTACTCCACTTCAATTCCCACAACCGAACTCCCTAGATCCACAAGCTCCCGATCCAGCGTCACACGAACCTTACCAACACGCCGTTTCTCTCGCCAATCGCGAAGCTCCTCTTCCGTTTCTAAACGAAGCTCCGAAACTTCCTTAGCCCTATTAAAGATATAATCCGTTGTATACAGAATTCGATAAATCCCATGCCCCGCGGGCACAATAGCTGTCTCTCTTTGGAGCCACTTTTCCACTTCAAATACAACATAAAGCTCGTCCGTCGCACCTCGACTTGAGGGAATTGCCGTTATGGCAGAGCGTGGAACAACCTTCCAATCCTTTACTCTTCCATACCAGGAAATACCTGCTTCCTCCGTGCCAAACAAACGAATCGACTGGTACAACGCCACGTACTCAATACGAGTCAATACCTTATGATCCGTAATATTACGCAATGGCGTATGATAAAATCCATGCTCCAAAGCAGCCTCCAGCTGAGGCTTTTTACTCAATGCACCAACCAAGACATTCTTATCAGACATCTTATCCTTGTAATACTCCTTCGTACCTCTCGGCCTAGTCGTCCGTTCATATGCCTTCTCTGGACTATCCATGATAATCTCGTCCAAGAACTTCTCCATCAAACTCGTTGAATTCGGCAAAAAGGGAAAAGCCCCAATGTTGATAAGCTCCACACTTTTATAAAACTTATGCTGCTTAAATCGCTCCTCATCATGATAGGGAAACAACACATAAGCCCCAAACATGCTCCGCTCGTACTCTCGGCCTTGCCCCTCCGAATACACAATCGCATCTCTATAACGATGCATCGTGTTAATATCATCTTCTTCCGGTCCCGGCATCCGGTATCTCTCAAAATACGGCGTCCCCTCATAGGCAGGATTAATCCGGTACTTCGCATCGAAAATGTATTTATACTCTGCCGCGGCATCGTTCTTCTTCAAAGTCAGGACATTATCTGGCCGCTGAGAAAGAGTTGGACTCTTATCTCCCTTAGGCAGCGCATTATAAAAAAGCGTGAAAATCTCGCCATTCACAGGATTCCTATACACCATCTTAGCCTGCTGCGACTTATCTAGCGTGACGAATAAACCACTACGATTGAGTTTGATAATATCTTGTTTCAGTAGTTCATATTTTCTGCTTAAAAGATGATGAATCTTCAAGAAACACCAATATTCATAGAGTTGAGCCAAATCTTTCATCGATAGACGGAAGAGATCATTCTGAATCGATAAACCTTTTAATAGCATTAAATAATAACGATACACTTCTCGATACCCTGATGCCATTTGTAAGACTAAGGATATCGACAACTGACGCATCTCACCTACATTTAGAAAATCATGCTGCAACAGTCGTTGTATATGACTCAGCATCAGATTCAATTTCTTCGTAAGTTCAGGATCTTCCACACGGCTTTTCTGAGCCAAACGTGTTTTAATATCCTTCAGCTTTTGCCCAATTCGTAAAAGCACCCATTTTACAAAACGATTCTCAGCCGTATTATAGTTTACGTGACGCCTACTCTCTAGCAAATGAGTTGGTGTATACCACTCTCCACTAACCGAAATAACACCGTTCACCGAATCCTTAACTAATAGTTGAGGGCGCTTTGCTAGGTAGCCAATGTTTTCTTTGCCAGCTCTTTTTACGCGTGCAGCATCCACCAGTCGATTCTCGCTCTGAAGCTTGGAATGAGGTGAGAGCTTAATACGTTCAACAGCCTGAACTAGCTGCGTAAATATATGCTGGAGGATCGTAAAATACTCCGTCAAACTCTGGTGATTCGTCTCTTTCAAACCGGTCATGTTAAATGTTTTGCGCAAAAAATCGAAAGATAAATTATAAATCTGTGCATTCACGTCGTTAAGAATCATTTGATAGTCGTTCTTATAATCAATTTTTGCAGGAAAAATCTCCAGCTGGAGACGAAAAACAGCCTCACCATTCAACCGAAGTTCAAGTTCGGACTGACCGACCTCATTTTGAAAATTAAGAATCCCTGACAAAATCATCTTCCCTAGCGGCTTAACAGCCTGCCTCAAATGAACATTCTCATGGTAAAAAGATAACGCAATATCAGCCTTCTTTTCGATCACCAGCTCATAGGCCTGCGTCTCATAAAAAGTTGGTGAACATGCATCGCCCGAGTTCCAGCTCCCTAAAGCGCCATGCTCATGGGAGAAAACAGCAATCGTTTCAATGTGCAGTGTATCTTTCAGTGAAGCAGCATGAAAATGTGCATCCACCCACTCCTGATCCACATTACGATGGAGATTCAAAGTCTCAACAGTCGGATGGAACGGCTTCCCCTGAATATAGAGATTAAACAGATTGGTCTCAATCCGTAGCAATTCCCTACTTTGATTAAGAGATCCAGTATGAGGTAAATCCATCTTCTTCTAACCTCCGTAGCATGAAGGCAATTTTCCTTGCGCTGTGTGGATATTTGGACGCTGCCGATGTCTCCATCGAAAGATAAAGCTTCGAGGCATCTTCCATGTACTCCGAAATAGGTAGACTACGATCCTGAGCCACTTGCATCAATTGCAGTAATGCTTCTTTCACCGATGCGCTACTACCCTGGATACGAGGTAAAATCTTCTGTAGCAACTGCATATCGAACGCCGCTTCCATACTTAGCAATCCAAATCGTTCGTTATAGATCATATAGAAACATACCGCATCCCGAATACGAAACCCTACATGTGAATGAATCTGTTCTAAGATACCATTGATTTTCACCAATAACTCCGTCGTATTTTCCGTTAGCTGCTTATAGTCCCTATACACATCTACAAGCTGTAAATACTCACTCCGTAATAATGAATTAGAAGGCATGGGGAGATCCGTCAGCACTGAAAGCTCCTCTAACGAAGGATATTGACCCAGCTCAATGTAATTGAACTCGATTGTGTTGGCACGGTCTAATACCTTTTTGCTAAAGGGGTGCGTGGTCTCATCCATATTTACCGTTCCTACAATGTACACATTGTCTGGCAAATAGAGGTTGCCGTACATCTGTTTATCTGACTCATTTTGCAAGGAGTCTCTATGTATAAGCGGCGTTGTTACAATCCTTTGGTTATGCCACTCCTGTGTCTCAAGCACGCTCAATAGATCACTAAAATAATGCTCAACCCTAGCCAAATTCATCTCATCCAAACAGATAAAATATGGCTTATGTTGGTTACCTGGCTTTGAAGCCTCAACCAGTATCTCCGTTAACTTCCCAGGGCGAAAAGTCCCCGATAAATCCTTGTACCCCAACAGATCCGAAGGATCGCTCCAATCTGGTCTAACAGGGACTAGTGAGAATTGGCCGTTACTCGCAGTTGCACCTACAGCCTCAGCGAATAGCTTGACTAGCTTCGTTTTCCCTGTGCCTGACACCCCTGCTAGGATGACAAATGGCTTTGCTTTCAGAGATAGAAAGAAGTTCTCTATCCAATGGTCAGGATACCTGAAGCCTTTGTTAGCAATGGAATTCTTGATTATGGCAACTCGCTCAATTACCGTTAGTGAATCCACCAGAGGTGTCTCCTCCCACTCCATGTACGTGTACTGCTGGCTTGATTTAGAAACAAACTTCAATATCTCTAACCAGTTAAGCATGAAAATTGAGCGTTGCTTCTGGGTAACATCTCCCCAAGTCTCAAGTGTACCAAGAGCTTCGTTAAACTGCGGTGAAAATTGGTCTAAGGTGAAGGACTCAAGTTCCTTGCAAATTTGGATGGCTCTATTGATGCTTTTAATAAGTGGGGTTTGGAGGTCAGAGATGTTTAGACTACCTCGAATTAGTTTTACTTGAGCCTCAGTAAGTATCCATTTATTTTCGTTAAAATGGTTTGCGTATTCCTGACCTAGATCAGTTAATGAGAATTGGTTCTCATTAATTGTGATTAAACCTAGATCTCGCAAAGCTCGTCCCAGATGCTTGATTCTCTCTTTGGGGTGCTTCACATCATCTCCTGAGAGAAGTACTATTGATTGATTTGCTACTAATTCGTCCAAAGGAATAGCAGATGGTCCGTGATCTTTAAGGTATTTTAAAATGCCTTGCCCTGCATACAAATGGCTGATCGTGTAGTTAAAGCTAATTGTGGATTCAGGTTCCTCAGTTGGATTCACGACCTTACGAACGTATTCGTTATAATTGATCACCGCATTGTTTAAGTCAGCAATTAGCTGCTCATCATCTGGTAATTGTTCCAATTCATAACGATAGTAAGCTATTGTAGACACTTGATAGTCTTGCCCTATGCCCGCTGACGTTAGATGAATGGCATTGTCTTTGGTCATGCCTTCCAAGGGGAGCATGTTCCTAATTTCATTTACTTTTCGTTTGAAATATTGATAAGCCGCAGGCTTACCTTTCTCATCAATTGGGATCGTTACTCCTTGATTAAAAGTAAGATAGACTGACCTCATATCGTCCGCGAAAAGGTACACGAGATACTCACCTTGGCGAGTAGTCTCTGTAATACGTTTATCCATGATCGATATCCATGGAATCGTTGCCCAATTGCCTTGTCCAACAGATCCTTGAATCTTTAGTTCAGAGTGAATAAATGGGAGCTTCCTTAGCGCTGAGGGGATTTCTTGGCGTACAAGATTGCCAAGTCTGTGTCCTGCAAAGGTTTCTCTCTTTGCGGTTAAATAGGTGGAAAGAATATCAGAAAGGGCTTCTTTTAGGGAGAAACTATCATTATTTTGCTGATTATAGTAGTTCGCTAATTCAGACTGGGCGTACTCATAGAGTTCACTTTGTACTTCATTTGACCATGATTCGAATAACTCTTCCTTAAAGCCAATTGAATCTTCTCTTTGGTCAAGAATAGCGGACAGTGTTGCAATTGGGGTAGAAATAACAGACTGAACATTGTTTACAGTCATACTATTCCAGCTAGTTCCGGCCTTCTCAGGCGGAGGGTCGACAACAAGACCTTTCGACTCTCTTTCTTGGAGTAGCGAGAGGAACCGTTGTTTTAAATTTGATAGGGACACAAATCTCGATCCGCTTGCTTGTATCTCGGTTAAGAGTGCTAGGATGAGCACCATTTTGTAGGATTTTTGTTTGTTAGAGAATATATTTTGAAGTTCTACTGGTAGAGACAAAATCATCACCTGTTTCGTAAAAGAGTATCTAGAGAAGTTGGCTATCATGTAGATATTTGTCTTATCCATTCGACAGAAAGAAGGTATCCCCTCCTTTTTGTAGTGGAACTAAACCTGTTTGATTCGCTCTCAGTCTAAGCCAACTTAAGCAACAGCCAATAGATCGTAAAATACATATTACATTTTTAAAGGATTCCCGCCAAAGCTGAAGAATAAAAGCTATTACACATAGAGTAGCGTTAAGAGAATTTTTTAAAAACACTTGTTCTCCTTAATAGTAAAGTTAACTTTGAAGGGATATGAAAATTATTATAAAGAAGTTAAGTAGTGTTCTATTGGCACTCGTGATTATTTTATCTTTATCTGCATGTAGTACTGATAGTACGAATACAGCCAATCTGACCTCATCACAAACACCGACAATTCCAATTGTCTCACCGTCTCCAACAGCAACTGCAACTCCGACATCATCTCCAACACTAACACCAACACCTGCAACTGTTAAATCAACAGCCAGTCCATCTCCTGTTACAACTCAAAAACCAATACAGACACAAACTGCTGAAAAACTAACTAAAGAAGTAAAAGCAACTATAAAAATAATTAGTGTGTCCTCTCCAGCACCGCGAAACTCGACTGCAACTTTAAAGGCAAAGGTAGCACCAGGAGCAACAGCTAGTATTGTCGTTCATTACAAAAGTGGCCCAAGTACAGCTGCTGGATTGGAACCGAAGAAGGCTGATTCTAATGGGAATGTAAGTTGGTCTTGGCATGTTGGTGGAAATACAACTTTAGGGAATTGGAGAATCACTGTTTCATCTGATGGTTCTAGTGAAGAAACTACTTTCGAGGTGGTCCATTAATAAACAAAATCCCCACATGCTAATACGCAGATGGGGATTTTGTTTTTATTAATACGTTAAAATAAACCGTTAACATTAAACCCTACCCTTCTTAACTCTAACCATACAACGCACTACACATGCACCGTAGGCGGGAAAATCTAGGGACAAGTGATAGTTGGACCGAAAAAGTCGCACGTCTCGTTTAACACTAGTACCGTTTTTCTTTTCTTGAACTTACAATTGCATTGGCCATATTTAAGAAGCTAGATACATCATCACCTGAATTCATTTTATCTTTTAGCAGTTCCAGTTCGTTAATCATTTCATCCCTTGGTCTTGCGGATATGTAATTCATATACTTATTAACGAGTTCGGCCTTTGTATTTTTTGATGCGGTCAATATGACCTTAATTGAAACAAAGCTTTGTAACTCTTTTACGGTTCTGAACACTTCTTTGGATATAAGCAGTTTATTTATTTCAAAAAGTAGTACCTGAAGCTCAGGATCCTTATTATAGCTCTCCGCACCATTTGAACCCGCTTCCTTTTTAGTAGTAATTGATTCAATTCCAGAAATACCATCTAACTCTTGTACTAATTTGACGACATTGGCCAGAAAGGGCTCCGAACCCTTCATTAACACGTCAGTAACCTGCTCGAATTCCTTGCCGCTATACCGCACCTTTAACTTCAACAAATCAAGTAACAGCTCTTTGGACTGATTCGTCATTCAATACCCACACTCCGTAAAAACTCATCTCCTACTGCATAAAATTCTTCCATAATATGACCTCGTGATCTAGCATCCTTGAACATCGGCTTTCCCTCACGAATACCGTTAACATACGATTTGGATTCTCTAACTTCATTGTCGAATACATGCCAGTTGTTTTCTTTAGCAAATGCTAAAACCTCTTTCTTGGAAATACGGTTTTCAGGTATGTCTCCTGCCTCTACATTATTGAAAATAATTCCGGAAACGGAAATTTTGTATTCTCCTTCGTTATCCTCATTGAAATCCTCAATACTTCCCTTAAGCAGCGGCAGTCCGATGATTGCTAATTTTTCAGGCTTTACAGGAATAATTAACGAATCGCTAGCCAGATAGCTGGCCACTGATAAAATGGAGTCAGTCGGCGGACAATCAATCAGAATCAGGTCGTAATTACTTTGAACCTTCGTTAAAAATCGGCGCAGCTTATGCTCCTTTGACGTTGGATTTTTCAAAGTTTTTGATAACTCAGCTCTCGCCGGAATTAGATGTAGTAGACTACCATCCGTCCATTCGTCAACAGAATGAATAATATTAGTTGTAACCTTGCTGCTGTTTTCAAAAATGTCTACAATAGATTGCCTAGGACTTTCTAAAAAATCCCGATACCCGTCGCCCCCCATAAAAATTTGCGTTAGATTCGACTGGGGATCAAGATCGACGACTAATACTTTATACATTTTTTTAAAAGCTGCATACCAAGCTAGGTTGTAGGTTAGGGTGGTCTTACCGACTCCGCCTTTCATGTTAAGCATAGAGACAACTTTTGGCACTCTACCCGCTCCTTCTACCTATTATTGAATTAGATTCTAAGTTATGTTCATTCATGTATGTTCAATAATACGTGCGGGGTTTGCCACATATGCGTCATCGTTCTGCTTTATTCAAATATGAAAAAACAGCCCACATGGTTTGGGCTGTTTCACAATTCTTCTATACTTATCTTTTTAAATTTTTACTTCCAAATTATACAATGGTCTCCAATAGCCTCTCGTGAATGGATCTCTAGTTTTTGCTTAGATCTACGCACGTAACTGTTTCACTTTCTAAAGAAAGGTAGAACGAATTATCATTATCATCCACGTCCCGATGAATGTTGTCCCTTGATACGTTGTAGGTTAGCAATTCTTTTCAAGCAGCGCGACCGACTCCACATGCACCGTATGCGGGAACATATCCACCGGCGTCACCTCCGCGACGCCGTACCCGCCATCGACCAGCACGCGCAGGTCGCGCGCGAGTGTCGATGCGGAGCACGACACGTACACCACGCGCCGCGGCTGCAGCTCGAGGATGGTCGCCAGTAGCGCTGGGTCGCAGCCCTTGCGCGGCGGGTCGACCACGATCACGTCAGGCCGAACGCCCTGACGTGTCCACTCCGGCAGGACGACCTCGGCGGGTCCTGCCTCGAAGTGCACGTTCGTCATGCCGTTTAACTCGGCATTCTTACGTGCATCCGAGATCGCCTCTTCGACGATCTCGACGCCGTACACCTGTCCCGCGCGCTGCGCCAGGAACAGGGAGATCGTGCCGATGCCGCAATAGGCATCGACAACCGTTTCGCCGCCTGTCAAAGCGGCGTACTCAAGTGCCTTTCCGTACAAGACTTCCGTCTGGACGGGGTTCACTTGAAAGAAGGATCGCGCGGAAATTGCAAATTTCACTTCGCCGATATAGTCATAGATGACTTCGCTGCCCCACAGGACGCGAGTCTCATCCCCAAAAATAACATTAGTCTGTCTCACATTAATGTTATGGCAAATGCTCTTCACCGCAGGCAAAGCCTCGCGAATGCCAGCAATCCATTCATCCGCACGCGGAATCTCCGAACCATTGGTGACCAAAACAACCATAACCTCGCCCGTACGGAAGCCAACTTTAACGACGACATGGCGCAGCAGCCCAGTCCCAGTCTCTTCACTATAAGCGCGAATCCCTAAGCGCGAGCCAATCTCCTTTACTCGCGCAACGACTTCGTCGTTAGCCTCGTGCTGGATCAGACAAGCCTCCATATCAATGATGCGATGACTGCCCTGCGCATAGAATCCGCCGATGAGGCCGCCCCGCTCTTCCCCAAAAGGAACCTGCGCCTTGTTCCTATATCTCCAAGGGTCGGTCATCCCCAACGTGGAATGAACTACAATACCTTCTGAGAGAGATGGAGAAGAAGAGGAAAGTGAAGGATTGTTTGTCGGTTCCCCCACCACTTGCAACTTCCCAATCCGCACCAAATTATCCACAACCTGCTGCCGCTTCACGCGCAGCTGCGCCTCATAGCTCAAATGCTGCAACTGACAGCCGCCACACTCGTCATAAATCCCACAGTCGGGTGCCACGCGATCCGGACTCACCGCCAGCAGCTCCACCAAACCAGCATACCCATACTGTTTCTTCAAATGGTTCACCCGTACAAGTGCACGCTCACCCGGCAGCGCCCCCGCGACAAAAAGGGTAAAGCCGTTCACACGGCCCACCCCTTCGCCATCGTGGCTGATCCCGATGATCTCAGCCTCGTATTGCTGCCCGATTTGCACAGGCAAGCCTGCCATCCAAGCTGGCACTTCTTTTTTCCCTCTATTGTTACTCGATTGCGAGTTCCCTGTTCTTCCAGCGGACCCCGACCTGCCACTACCTCTATGTTTACCTGGCGCTGAGCCAGATGTACCTTTTGTTTTCATAATTCCCTCACTTAATTCTACCTAAAATTAATCATTATTTCGCACTCATGTTTGAAGTAGCTTGGAAGTGTTCTTCGCACTCATGTTTGAAATAGCTCGGAAGTGTTCTTCGCTCTCATGTTTGAAGTGGTTGAGTACTAACCCATACCCTACTCATGCTCCTCATGCCCATGCCTATGAAACGGCGTGGTCAATGCCTCAAGAAATTTCTTCTTATAAATAGACTGCCCAGACTCATCCACAATCACCTGTAAATGGCTCTGCAAATTCGTCATCACGCAAGGCAATGTCCCGCCGAACTCTCCATCGAGGTTCAACTGAACATAGTCCGGGGAATTGATTTCGATATGATTGGTCTGAAAATAGATCAGATTCGGATCACTCAAGTGCTCGCCGCGCAGCGCCAGTGATACGATACGGATGAATTCGGCCAGATTGCATTTCTTCAAAATAATAACATCGAACATGCCATCATTAATGTTAGCTTCCGGAGCTAATTTCTCGAAGCCACCTACGGAGTTAGTGTTGCCCACGAGGAAGAGCATGACTTCTTCATGCATCTCGCGATCGCCTGCTTTGATATAGAGCTCGATCGGCTTCAGCCTAGGCAGCTTCTCGAGTCCCTTCATATAATAGGCCAACTGGCCGATCATAGTTTTGAGCTTGCTCGGGACTTCATACGTCAGCTCGGTCATCGAACCGCCGCCGGCGATATTGATGAAGTAACGGTTGTTGATTTTGCCTACATCGATAGAGGTTGAATACTGCTGAATGATGAGGTCACAGGCATACTCCAAGTTCTTCGGGATACCCAGCGCACGCGCAAAATCATTCGTCGTCCCGAGCGGCAAAATGCCCAGCGGCGGTCTGCCCTCTCTCTCGGCCATACCGTTGACGACTTCGCAAATCGTTCCATCGCCACCCGCCGCGATAATTAAATCGAACCCGCGACTCACGGCCTCGGCTGCTGCGAGTGTAGCATCTCCTTCACCGATGGTCGCGTGAGCGGAAGTCTCGAACCCGCCGCGCTCCAAGCGCTGGAGAATTTCGGGCAATCTCTTTTTCATTTCTTCCCGGCCTGAAGTCGGATTATAGATCAATCGTGCTCGTTTGATCACTCTATGTTCATCCCCTGTTCACTTTATGGGAATACGGAGGCAATCTGCCCCTCAATCCATTTGGAAATTTGCGGACTAGGCAAGAGCGCCCGTCCATGATATTGATAGTCGAACCCATCCAATCGGGAAGGAATCACTTTATGTGTAAAATACCCTTCACTCAGAAAAAGCGGTGCAACAATCACTTTATACGTCGGCTTCTCACGTGCCCACCAAGCCATCTTCTCCGCTAGTTGATCCGGCAAAAGCATGGCAATATCCGCCTCGGCGAAGCCGCCTAGCGTTCTGACCCGCTCCACGAGCTGCGTAAGTCCTTGGCGCCACTTCTGATGAAAGCCCTCTTCCTTACTCCCATGCCCCACCAATAGCAGAATCTCTTCCTGCGGCGACTCGGAAAGCTCTTTGATTTTGCCATAAAGAATAGCTGCAATATCGGGGTGATCATCAATCGGTGACGTGAAGTGAATTCGCGCGCGAATATCCAATAGCTCCATGTCGGTTTCGAGCACTGGCTCTGCAATAACCCCTAACGCGTAGCTGATCTCATCGATATGTGTACTCCCAGAAGACACGAACAGCGGAACGACAATGATATCGGTCACGCCCTGCTCCTGCAAGCTGTAGATCCCATCTTGTATCAATTTACCCTCGACAAGCTCCAAATATGACGCATAAATGGGCATGGCATCCGGCATCCGAACCGCTTTCACGGCATCTTCCACCAGCTGAACCCAACCCTCATCACGGGATCCATGGCTAATGACCAGCACACCATACTTCCTCATTCCAACTTCCCCCACCCGTACGAACTAAGCCTATCTTCCTATGCTAACGAATGTGTTCCTCTATGTCAATTTGATGCCCGCTTAAACATAGAAAAACCCCGCATTACACGAGGTAATACAGGATTTTGCATGTAACTATTTAACGACCTAAACGATCCAATGTTAGTACATAACCATCGTTGCCGTAATTCAGGCACCTTTTGACCCGCGAAATGGTTGCTGTAGAAGCTCCTGTTTCCGCTTCGATCTGGTTATATGTACATCCCTTGCGCAGCATACGAGCTACTTCAAGGCGTTGCGAAAGCGACTGAATTTCGTTCACGGTACACAAGTCATCAAAAAAGACGTAACACTCTTCAATATCCTTCAATGTTAGTACAGCTTCGAAAAGCTGGTCTATGGCTTTATCATTTAATTTTTTTAATTGCATCTGCTGTCAACTCCCGGTCAAAAAGCATGTTGGCTCAATGGTTCTCTAAGCTCCTGTGTATCATTCGACGCGACGTGTATAATTCCTTCCTTTAGGATTGCGATTCGTTAAAATTTCTATGCGTTAATGAGGTAAACAATGACAAAACCATGGCAAACGCCCGTACTAAATGAGCATTCGCACAACAAATCCCCCAGACCCGTGACATTCGTCCATACCAAAGGTAGGCAAGTGACATATCCTGTAGGAGACAAATCTGATAAAAAGGATCGTGAATCCTAGTGACCAACCCAAGACAACAAATTATTGGTAATGGCGGAAATCGTCCTGAAGTGGAAACAAGAAGCTTAACCCTTCCAGGTGAAGGCTTTGGTCAATACCCCGGCTTAGGCGGTGGAAACCCCTTCGGTGGCGGCGGCTTTGAAGGCGGTGGCGGTCTCTTCGGCGGCCCTCCTGCTGGCGGCAATGCAGGTGGCGGCTTTTTTGGCGGCGGCGGTGGCGGCAATGCAGGCGGTGGTTTATTTGGCGGTGGCGGAGGCAATGCCGGTGGTGGTGGCGGCGGTGGTAACTTCCTAAGCAATCTCCTTGGCGGCGGTGGTGGTGGTGCTGCTGGAGGTTCTTCGAACCCGCTCAGCAGCTTAAATATGAAACAAATCTCCGGCTTCGTCGAGCGGATGGGTGGAATTGACGGCATCATCGGCACGATGGGCAAGGTTCAGAAGTTCATGTCTACCTTTCAGCAAATGGCACCGATGGTGAAAACCCTCTTTAGTTCCATAGGCAAGGGAAAGGTCGCCTCTGGAGACGTAGAGGAAATCTTCCGTCCGAAACGCAAACGCCGTAAGAAATCCGGCACAGGAAAAAGACGCAAAGGCCGCTCCACATCCGGTACGGCTAAGCGCAAGCGCAGATAATTCTCACCTGGGCTTACTCATTCGTAAAAGGGCTCCCCGTCTTCACAGACGGAGGAGCCCTTTCACATTATGCTATTTCTTCAATGATCTTAAGATGATCGCTGAAGCTTCTGCACGTGTTGATATCCCTTGCGGTTTCAACGTGCCGTCTTGGTAACCATTCAATAACTCCTTCGACGTCAAGACAGCGACTGCCCTCCTATGACTAGTAATCATAGGATCTGAATGCTTGCCTGCGATTAAGGGAATGTAAATGAATTGTTAAACATGACTACTCCACCTTCAACTTCGTCCCTTCCGGCACGATCTGCACCCACGTGTTGCCGGGCAGCAGCGGCACTTCTTTGCCATCGCTGGCGTAAGCGCGGAGCATGCCATTCTTGCGTTCCCAGGTGATCGCTTGGGACACGCCTTCTTGGAAGATCATGCCCTTGTTCGGCCCGAATACGTCCACAATTCGGCGCCCCTCTTTGTCGATGATCTGATGCTTACTCTCTAGGATAAGCAAATTCTTTGTCTGCAGCTGCTTGCCGGTTTCCTTGTCGAGATGCGGCTTGCCTTCCATGCTGCGCATGTAGACACCTGCAGCAGCATCGTAGTCATACGAAGCGAAATACCCCATGAGGTAGGGGATCTGAATGTAATGAACGGCTGCGCCCGTAAGTTTACTTTGTCCTGCCTTGGCAAACGTGAGCAAAGGCCCGTTCCACTCCGTGCGGAACTTGCGCGCCTCAGCACCTTTTTTCATTTTATCCACAGAGGTATATAGGTTGTGCGGTGCCTTCCGGTCGGTGGAGCGCCAATAGTAGGCGCCGTCGCCATACACTTCATCAAGATGGGCCAGATTGCGGCCCGCCATCATATCCATGGCATCTTGACTCCAGCCGGCATGTACAATAATCGCATCCAGCGCGTCGCCAATTTCCACAAAATAAGGACGAATACTGCGCACGGGGCCAATCGCTCCTGCAGCATGGCTTTGGAACACGGAGACGAATCTAGTAATCTCGCCCTCGGCTAGGATCTCATAGACGATATCGGCCTGATCGAGGCCGGTTTGGGGCCGCGCTTGTGGGGCATTTTCGACCATGACCATATAGGGACGTGTCTTCACCTCGTGATCGGTAGGCAAACCGGTTAACGGGAACTTGAAGGGGAGCTGCGCTTCCACCGTTGGCGTGGCTGCAGGTTGCGCAGCAGGGGTTGTTGTGGCCGAAGCCGTCACAGGGACGGTTTCCGGGGTTCCCGTTGATATGACAGAAGTTGCATCACTACAACCTGCAAGGGTCAAGACAGAGCATCCAAGTATGAGCCATGTGCGAAGGGTTCTTTTATGGATTAACGGCAATGTTTTCAAGGGGGCTGCACCTCTTTTTCTCGTGGACTATTGAACTATGACATGTATATGCTAGAGATGATGAAGATAGAAGCCAGCGACGAATTCGATAGCAGCATAGGGCGTCTCTCCTGAGTGGCCAATAGGAAGCTGTCACACGGGGCAAAGATGCAAAAGAGCATCCTTTTTCAGGGGAAACGGCTTATCATAGCTAAATTAGTGCAAAAGAGCATCCTTTTGGACCGAATAGGTGCCTACATGAGGAGTATAGGCAGAAATTGTTGCACTTTTGCACGCATTTCAGATCGAGCCGTCCATTCGATAAAAAAGGTTGCACATTTGCACATTTGCACTTTCGCACTTTTGCACTTTTGCACTTTTGCTTTTTCGCATGCATTACAGCTGCCTTTCGCACAAAAAGAGCGCCCCCCCGCCATATACATGGCTTTTGGGACACCCTCCTTTTTCACAACCGCCTATTGTGTCTGCTTCCCTCTCCAGCTCAACATACCGCCTTTCAGATGGGTAAGCTCGCTAAAACCATTTCTCCGCAGCATTCTGGCTGCTTGCTTACTTCTCATGCCACTACGGCAATACAAATAAATCTGACGATCCTTCGGGATTTCACTCAATCTTTTCCCCATCGAGGACAATGGGATATTCACCGCTCCCGGAATGTAGCCTTGCTTCAATTCACCTGGCTCACGCACATCAATGAGAAGATGCTTGTCCCGGTCCGCTTCCATAGCCTCTTGAAATTGATCGGACGAAAGATTGCGCAGCCCCTTAACGCCTCCAAAACGGGAGTAGAAAAACCAAACGATAAAACCGAGTGCGACGATATTAAAAATCATATTGCTATCCATAAGCTGCCTCTTTCCTGAGCATGTCTTTATCTGCTTTTAACTAACAACTCTACAGCTTGCTTCACGATCTTACTTGTGTCTCTGCCCGCTTCTTGCTCCTCTTTAATACAGTTCTCCAAGTTGACAGCCACAATGGTAGCGATCGCTTTATCGGCAGCGCTGCGGACAGCAGAAATTTGGCTCACGACATCTTTACAATCCTGCTCTTCCTCCATCATCCGTAAAATACCACGAATCTGGCCTTCCATGCGCTTAAGTCTTTTTTTCACATCATCATCGTATTGCATAGACAGCCTTCCCTTCCCTATACCTGTATAGGTATATTATTGCCCATGTTTCCGCCTAAAACAATATGAAATCCTGTCTCCGCATTTTGCACGCCTGTGAGAAAACCTCTATCGTGGCCATTCAAAGAAGAGCGACCGCGTTTAGAGGTAGGTTTTATCGCCAAATAGAAAGACGTTCTCGGGTACCGAAAACTTATACTTTCTATTGTGGTTAAATAAATAAGTTCACCTTCGCGTCCGTCGCATCGCCCAAATAAGCCGCAACTCCTGCATGTTCAACCCCATCCAGCAGCTCCTCCTCTTGCAACCCAAGCAAGTCCATGGTCATCGTACAAGCGACTAAACGGATGCCTTGCTCCTGAGCTAGCTCAATCAATTGAGGAAGCGAAAGCGCATTATGCTTTTTCATCACATGCTTGATCATTTGTGGACCCATGCCGCCGAAGTTCATTTTGGACAACCCCAGCTTATCTGCACCTCGCGGCATCATTTTACCGAACATTCGCTCGATAAAGCCTTTCTTTACGGCTATTTTCTGATCTTTTCGCAGTGTATTGAGCCCCCAGAAGGTGAAGAAAATCGTAACCTCGTGATCATAGGCCGCCGCTCCATTCGCAATGATAAAAGCAGCAATCGCTTTGTCGAGTTCTCCGCTAAAGAGCACAATTGTTGTTTTTTCCTTCGTGTCCCTATCCGTCATTCTGCTCATCCTTTCCTCACGATAAACGTAAATACACCCTGATCTTCCCTAGCTTCCAACAGCTCATGTTTGGTTTTGCCGACCCACGCCTGAAAATCCTTCATCGACCCTTTATCCGTCGTCAACAGCTCCATGATTTGTCCTGCTTCCAGCGTATCCATCCCTTTTTTCGCTTTAACAATCGGCATCGGACATGCCAAACCTTTTGCATCCACAATTAAATTAACCATCTTAATTACCTCCATTTAGTTTTTAGTTTCGATATCAAACGTCCATTGCGACATGCCAGGTGTTACGTTCTTTATGTGCTCAAACCCATGCTCCGCTAACTTATGGCAAGCCATATCGCTGCGACTTCCTGTTCGGCAAACGAGGTAATACGCTTGATCCGGTTGGAGCTGCGACAGCCTCTTCTCTAGGTCGCCAAGTGGCATCGAAATCGCCCCAGGTATATGGCCACTAGCAAATTCAGCCGGCTCGCGCACATCAAGGATATGAAGCTTTTCCCCAGCAGCGAGCATGGCTGCAATCTCATCATTGGTAATGATTTGAGGGAATTTCTCTTGGGCATCTGATGCGCCATCGTGAACGGCACAACGATTCGGCCCGATCTCCATCTCCCGCTGCTCTTCCTGTGTTGGATGGATTTTGCCCATATTGGTCTGCCTGATCTCTTCATACGCATTCGGTTGCGGTGGCAAATTCTCCGTAACCATGCGTCTAAATGCCGCTTCATCTTCGATTTGGAGTCCCGGATTCTGCTGAAACAAATCACCAAGCCGCGCGGATACTCGTCCACCTTCACCTAACTCTGTCACCTTGCCAAAATGTGCGGGAAGCACGATCAAATCTTCGGAAAGCTCCTGGTAACGCTCATATAACGTCGTTCTAAGATCAGCCACCCAATCCTCTGCTTTACCAGCAAGATCTGGACGACCTATCGATTTTACGAACAAAATATCACCCGACAACAAGTACTGACCATCAATAAGAAGTGATGTACTTCCAATGGTATGACCTGGCGAGTGGATCGGCTGAATGCTAATTTCCGTATGACCAACAGCCACCGTGCTGCCTTCTTCAAGCTTTTCGTAAGGGAATTGCACCTCCGTCGCATCCTTGGTTGGGAGCCAGTAGGAACCCTTAGTTGCCGCCGCCAACTGTCGACCGCCTGATATATGATCCGCATGGAGATGGGTATCGAGGGTATGTGTAATCGTTACGTTCTTTTCTTCTGCAAAATGTTCAAATACATCCGTCATCCGAACCGCATCAATTACCGCGGCTTCTCCTTGTGAAAGAACCATGTAAGACAAGCAGCCCTTGCCTACACGAACGAACTGATAAATCTCACCGCCGTCGCTTAGATCTCCGATTTTGACAGGTGTGAGCTGCTCGCTCCATGACTTCATACCGCCGATGAGGTACGAAACGTTAGATTTACCAGCCTCTATCAATTGCTCTGCGACGAAAATGGACGATCCTTCTTTGGCACATACGACTAGCACCTCTTGATCGCTCGGGATCGCATCGAGAATGGCTTCCACGCCATTAATCAGTTCAAAATAAGGCACATTCAGCGTCTGAACCTGCTTGCCTTCAATTCGCCAATCCGCATAGTCGCTTTCGTTCCTCACATCCAGAATAAAAATAGGTTCCTGTTTCAGCACTTTATCGGCTAATTGAGCAGCTTGCATGCCTTGAACTTGAGTCTGTTTCATCGTAATCCCTCCGTTAGTGAGTATCTTTTATGCCAAAATGGACATCCAAATTTTGACGACCGTTGCCGTTATCAATACAGCTAAAATCCCTTGTAGCAGCTTAATGTTCACTCGCTTGCTCAGCCTTGCACCTAGGGGTGAAGCAATCGTACTTGCGACGATGAGCACAATCGAAGGAATCAAGAGCATATGCCCGCCCAGCAGCTTTCCTGTTGTGGATCCGATAGAGGCTAGGAATGTGATGGCTAGTGATGAGGCGATAGCCACTCGGGTTGGAATTTTGAGAACAACAAGCATCACCGGAACTGTGATGAACGCGCCCGCCGCGCCCACAATGCCCGACACCAGACCGATAACCAGAGCAAGGCTAATGGCGAGCGTTTTGCTAAACGTAATCTGACTATTGTCAGGCGTATCTGGAGTTCCCTTCTTAGGCAGGAACATCAATACCGCTGCAATCAGCGCCAACACGGCATAGACCAAGTTAATCGTTGCACTCGGCAGTCCATTGGAAATGAAACTTCCCAAGAAGCTTCCTAGAATAATCGGGACACCCATATATGCAACTAGCTGCAAATGAATGAACCCGCCCTTGCGATAGACCAACATCCCCATGAGACTGGCAAAAAACACCTGTACAGCGCTAATGGCTGTCACCTCTTGTGCCGTAAAAGCCGCAAAGCCTAGCGCCGGCGGCACGAACAGCAGCATTGGATAATTAATAATGGAACCGCCTATCCCCACCATGCCTGAAATGAATGAGCCCAAGATGCCTAAGGTGAAAATAATCAAGATCCATGTAACCTCCATTGAGTTCCTGCCTTTCTTATTGGGATGAACGCGGGATTATATACCCTATGGGGTATATAAAATGGCAAAAAAAATGCCGCTTGCCTATTGGATCTTTTTACACGCCAACCATCGTCGATGTTACCCATACCCCTATAGGTATATGAGAACTATACTACCTCATCGCTTTTTCGTCAACCCTGCCTGGTCCGCTGCCGTGACACCATTTAATCCCACGATTCTTTGGCATTTGCTCTACCGTCGGACCGACGTATAATAAAGAGAAGCTTCATCCAACCAATGTGCGGGTCAAAGGAGATACTCATGTCGAATTACAATGATCATCCATTCATTATCTTGTTCGATGGTGTTTGCCTGCTCTGCAGTAGTAGCGTGCAATTCATCCTGCGAAACGACCCGAAGGGCGTGTTTCACTTCGCTTCTCTCCAGTCTGAATCCGGACAACGCCTGCTTACCAAGCATAAGCTTCCCCTTGATGAACTCAGCACCATTGTGCTGATTGAAGGTGACCGCTCTTATACACGCAGCTCGGCTGCCCTGCGAATTGCAAGGCGTTTGCGCGGCGCTTGGCCGCTGGCCTATGCAGCCATCGCGATCCCAGCTCCGATCCGAAACCTCGGATACAACTTCGTTGCACGCAACCGCTATCGCTGGTTCGGCAAGACCGAGCAATGTATGCTGCCGAAGCCAGAGCATAAGGGACGGTTTCTGGATTGAGTAGTCCTGGAACGTTCTAATCTTCCTTCTTACGCACCTTCAGACTGCCAAACATCCAGCAGCATAAGCTCAGTGTGCCCATTTGAAAACTATGATGCAGCAGCTTCGCGCTCCTTGAAGCATCACCTGCTCCAAGCGCAATCAGCAATGGCGCAAAATGCTCCGGCGTCGGAACAGCTTCCCGTGCATGCGGCGCCCTTTCGTCGTAGCGGATCAGCGCCTCCAAGTTCCACGTTTCTAGCTGCTCCGCTAACCACTCGTCAAACTCCACAGCCCATAGCTGCGGAACAGGATTATTGTCATCCAGCCTACGCAGATTGTGAACCGTTCCGCCACTGCCAATGATCAGCACTTGTTCCTCCCTTAGTGAACCTAACGCGGCACCAATCCGATAATGTTCCTCTGGCGTAAGCCTAGGGTTAACTGAAAGAGTCACAACCGGTATCTGCGCATCGGGATACATAATGGAGAGAGGTGCCCAGGTCGCGTGATCCAAGCCACGCCTGTCATTAAGCTCACAGCGGATGCCCTCTTCCTGAAACAACTGTTGGATATGGAGGCTTAGAGTTAGATCCCCTTTAGCAGGATAGTTAATGTCATAAAGTTCTTCCGAGAAGCCCGAGAAATCGTACATCATTTCAGGCTCGACTGCCGAACTAATCTGCTGCACAGCACTTTCCCAATGAGCACTGAACACAACAATGGCTTTCGGCGTTGGTATCGACATCGCAAGTCTTTGCAAGAAGTCCGTATACGCATGCTGCTCAATGGCCAAGTTCGGTGAGCCATGTGCAATAAAAAATGCTGGTAACATCGCAACTCCCCCTCCCACTCGCAATTCCGTGCCAATTATCTACATTATTCTCGAATCTGTGAAAATAAAACCACTAACGCTCCGTCCGTATCACTTACCATTCACATACTGCTCAATCCCATCCGCGATCCCAGTGGCCAGCTTCTGTTGATAGGCTTTGTCCGACATCTTCTCGTCCTCTTCGGGATTCGTCATGAACCCGATCTCAACGAGCGCGACGGGTACCTTCGACCAGTTGAAGCCGCTAAGGTCGTCACGCGCCGATAGGCCTCGGCCCTTCTGGCCTGTGGCTTGCTGCAAGCCAGCTAAGAGATACCCCGCGGCTTGCTTACTTTCCGCTGCGATAGGCTTAACAGCTGGTTGCGCAGCGGACGGGTACAACACCGAAAACCCCTTCGTACTCGCCGAGCCATCGCCATCCGCATGAATGCGTACGACCAACGCTGCACCGGCCTCGTTAGCCATATCCGCACGCTGCTTATTGCTGATATCCACATCATGCTTCTCACGCGTCATCGTGACGTTGATTCCACGCCGAGTTAGCTCCGCTTTTAGCAACAAGGATACTTCCAAATTGAGCACATACTCCGGCTTCTTTGTGCTTACGCCAACGGTTCCCGAGCTGACCTTGGCTTTTGTTTCCCGCGTATCTGGACCGACCGGTTCAGGCGCGTTATTACCGACCCGTTGATGCCCAGGATCGATCATCACGAGCTTGTTGGTCTGGTTATTGATAGGGGCCGAGGTAGCAGCCGCCTTAGGCATTGTTACGACGGATGTTGGAGCCGCCGTTGGCGACAGCGCTGGTGTAGGTGCAGCTGTGGAGGCTGCTTGCACCTCGGGTGTCGGAGTCGATGCAATCGTAGCAGCCGTCGCAGCTGTTGCAGCCTCCGCACTATGCACCGCCTCAGCCGTAGGCAGGTCCGCTGCCTCATGCTGCTTTTCCCCACAAGCAGCCAACCCAGCACTAAGCGTAATGACCGCCGCGAGGATTCGTATTCTTTTTACCACATCGACGTCCCCTTTTCTCTCTATTTGTATAAAAACGCCCAACATTCACGAAACTAACGCTACCATGCTTCTCCACATTTGGGAGGTCCCGCTATGCAGACATTTTGGCATTATATCACTGATCACTGGCTGTCCATTTCATTAATCGTTCTTGCGTTACTTGCGTGTTTTTTCGTCTACAAGGGTAGAAGCAAGTATATTCGCGGCTGGGATAAAAAGTAGTTGGATAACCTACAGCTATTTCTGAGCCATTCCTTTTATTATCGGACTTAAATGGAAAATCTACAGCTTTTTCTTTGCACTCCCCCCATAACACCAGAAATACCGTAAATTAACTGGAGGAAATCCATCTAGTCGCCGAGAATGGGAGAATTTCACTACTTTACCTGTAGAAAATCCATCTATTCCACGCACGGGGGCACTCCCTTTCTGTACACGCTCCATCAACTTTGTCTCTTCCACCAATTCCGCCCCTCCCTTTATGCAAAAAAAACACAGCCCTTTGACCACGCTCCCAATCAATCGGGTAGACGCTTCTAGAGGACTGTGTTTTTATGTTGGTCTAGCCGCCGTTCCTACAACCTATTTCAATGCTTTCATCGCAATGTCGGTCCGGTAATGCTTGCCTTCAAAATGGATCCGATCCGCATCCGCATAAGCCTTCTGACGAGCTTCGATGATATCCTTACCAAGACCAGTGATACCAAGCACGCGTCCACCATTCGTGACGATTTGCCCGTTCTCATCAACTGCTGTACCCGCGTGGAACACGAGGGAATCCTGCACTTGATCAAGACCTGTAATCGGAAGTCCTTTTGGATACGGTCCAGGGTATCCTGGCGAAGCGACAATTACGCATACTGCGGCTTGCTCGCTCCACTCGATTGGCTGCTCAGCCAACGTACCATTGTTGATTGCTAGGAAAATATCCAGCAAATCCGTTTTCAATCGCGGCAAAATCACCTGCGTCTCCGGATCACCGAAGCGCGCGTTGAACTCAATCGTTTTCACACCGTTCGGAGTCAAAATCAGACCCGCATACAGCACGCCTTTGAACGGACGGCCTTCTGCCACCATCGCATCCGCCGTTGGTTGGACGATGTTCACAAGTGCTTCTTGCACGATGGACTCAGGAATATGTGGAAGTGGGGAATACGTCCCCATTCCGCCTGTATTCGGTCCTTTATCGTTATCGAAAACCGGCTTATGATCCTGTGAAGGCACCATCAAACGCACCGTCGGACCATCAACGAACGCCAGTAAAGACATTTCTTGTCCTGTCAGGAACTCCTCGATCACGACGCTTGCACCTGCAGATTTACCAAACACCTGACCCACCATGATGTCTTTCAGCGCTGCTTCCGCTTCTTCCATCGTTTGCGCAACCGTAACACCCTTACCAGCGGCTAAGCCGTCTGCTTTGATGACGATTGGCGCTGTTTGCGAGCGCAAGTAAGCAAGTGCCGGCTCATACGCGTCAAAAGACTCGTAAGCTGCCGTAGGGATGCTGTATTTTTTGAGCAGCTGCTTCATGAACACCTTGCTGCCTTCAATAATCGCAGCGTTTGCACGAGGACCGAACGCCTCGATCCCTTTTGACTCCAAATGATCGACCAAACCTGCCGCTAACGGATCATCAGGCGCAACCATAACCAAGTCAATCGCTTGCTCCTTGGCAAATGTACTGATTTCTTCGAATTGAAGCTCCGTAATCGGCACGCATTCCGCTAAGCCGGCAATTCCGCCGTTTCCTGGTGCGCAGAACAGTTTGCTGATTTTTGGGCTTTTGCTCAGTGCCCATACAATCGCATGCTCACGTCCGCCACGTCCAATAACTAATACACGCATTTGTTGGAATCCCCTCTCATGGGGAATGCCCACGGTCCACTTACGAATCGTGAGCATTCTCAATTGTTTTAGTGTTTAAAGTGACGAACGCCTGTCATAACCATAGCAATGCCGTTTTCGTTGGCAACGCGAATGGACTCTTCGTCTTTGATGGAGCCGCCTGGCTGAATCACCGCAGTGATGCCTGCTTTTGCTGCCATTTCAAGGGTATCGCCCATCGGGAAGAACGCATCGGACGAAAGGACGGAGCCTTTCGCTTTATCGCCAGCTTGCTCGATCGCGATTTTCGCTGCGCCGACACGGTTCATTTGACCAGCGCCTACGCCCACAGTCATATCGTCAGCCACAAGTACGATGGCGTTAGATTTAACGTGCTTAACGACTTTCCATGCGAAAAGCAATTGCTTCATCTCTTCCGCTGTCGGTTGACGCTCGGAAACGACTTTCAGATCTGCTTCTGTCAGTTGGTAAGCGTCGCTAGCTTGTACAAGCATGCCGCCTTCAACTGTCGTAATAACTGGCTGCGATGCACGACCAGCGATTGTATCCAAACCGGCTACTTTGAGTAGGCGGATGTTTTTCTTTTTAGCCAGAATCTCAAGTGCTTCTGGTGTAAAATCTGGCGCGATGACGATTTCCAAGAAAATCTCATGCAGCAACTGCGCTGTCGCTTCATCGATCGCACGGTTCGCAGCAACGATCCCACCGAAGATGGACGTTGGGTCTGCATTGTACGCTTTCGTGTAAGCTTCAAGTACGTTCGTACCGATACCTACGCCGCAAGGGTTCATGTGCTTAACGGCTACAACCGCAGGCTCGCTGAACTCTTTGACAATTTGAAGAGCCGTGTTCGCGTCATTAATATTGTTGTACGATAATTCCTTACCGTGTAATTGTTCAGCCGTTGTGATGTTGCCAGCAGCTGCATTCGGCTTGCGGTAGAACGCTGCGCTTTGGTGCGGGTTCTCGCCGTAGCGAAGCTCCTGCATTTTCTCATACGTAACTGTGTAACGCTCTGGGTATGGCTCACCTTGAAGGCCAGTCAAATAGTCACCAATCAAAGCATCGTAAGCGCCTGTGTGACGGAACACTTTTGCCGCCAGACGTTTACGTGTTTCCAATGTTGTGTCGCCCGTCTCTTGGACTTCTTCCAACACTTTCGCATAGTCAGTTGTGTCTACAATAACGGAAACGAAAGCATGGTTTTTCGCTGCAGAACGAAGCATGGTCGGCCCACCGATATCAATGTTCTCGATCGCATCTTCGTAAGTCACATCAGGCTTCGCAATCGTTTCTGCAAAAGGATACAAATTCACGACAACCAGATCAATGTACTCAAGGCCAAGCTCTTTCATGCTCGCTTGGTGCTCTTCGTTGTCACGAACAGCCAGAAGTCCGCCATGTACGTTCGGGTGAAGTGTCTTCACACGGCCGTCCATGATTTCTGGAAACCCTGTAACCTCGGAAATACCGATTACCGGTACCCCTTTATCCTTTAACAAACTAAGCGTACCGCCTGTGGAAATGATCTCAACGCCCAGCTTCGACAGCTCGCTCGCGAATTCCACGATGCCCGTTTTATCGAAAACGCTGATCAGTGCTCTTTTGATTGCCACTATGCTTCCTCCTTAGGGAATGGGATTGTATGTGAATGAGTACTTAGTGATGTTAAACATCACTACTGCGGATATATTTCGCGGGAAGCCATGCGTTAGTGATGAAAATCATCACTAACACACCTGTTACGCCAACTTTCGGGGCATAATCGGCTCCGTAACGTTATAAAACATCACTAAAGCAGCTTTTTCTCGCTCCACGCCTCATATAGTGATGAAAAACATCACTACAGTGCGCCAAGCCCCAATTCTGAATAAAATAAATAAGTGCCACACACGCTCACAAGCGCGTGCTAATCTCTCAACCCTACTTCCGCACGCTAACCCTGCGGCCGTCCAAGCTCACGCGGCCCTCGCGCAGCCACCGCACAACCTGCGGCAGCAGCACGTGCTCAGCCGCATGGATTCGCTCCGTGAGCGAATCTGCTGTCTCGTGCTCGTGGATTTCCACGGCACGCTGCGCAATGATCGGGCCGGAGTCCAGCCCGCCATCGACAAAATGCACCGTGACGCCTGTCTGCTTCACGCCATACTCAACAGCCTGTTCCACAGCGCGAACGCCGGGGAACGAAGGCAATAAAGATGGATGAATGTTAATCATTCGTCCGAAGAACGGCTCAACCAACACATTCGTAATAATCCGCATGTACCCTGCCATCACAACCAGATCGACCTGGCGATCCTGCAGCTCTTTCAAGATCAGCGTCTCATACGCCTCACGGCTTGTGTATTCCTTCGGGTTGAAGGCAAACACAGGCACCTTCGCTTCCTTGGCACGCTCAACTACGAATGCCTTTGGGCGATCACAGACAAGAAGCTCGATGCTGACATCAAGCTTCCCCTTCTGTACCTGATCGACAATCGCTTGGAAATTCGAGCCGCTTCCTGAAGCCATAACCGCGATGCGATAAGGCTGCATTATACGTCAGCTCCTTGGAACGTAACCACACGCTCGCCTTCAGTTACAACGCCTAAACGATATGCTTTTTCGCCTTGCGCTTCCGCTGCAGCAATCGCTTTCTCTGCATCGTCAGCTGCCACGATCACAACCATCCCGATTCCCATGTTGAACGTGCGGAACATATCATTGTTCGTGATATTACCTACACGCTGCATCAAGGAGAAAATCGGAAGGATCGGCCATGATCCGTATTGGATATCCACGTTCACGCCATCAGGCAGAACGCGCGGAATATTTTCGATGAAACCGCCGCCTGTAATGTGCGCCATACCTTTGATCGCTACATCTTCCAACATAGCCAAAACTGGCTTCACATAAAGCTTCGTTGGCTCAAGCAGCACGTTACCAAGCTTGTCACCAAGCTCTTCCACATGCCCTTGAAGGGTATATCCGTTATCTTCTAGCAAAAGCTTACGCACAAGCGAGAACCCGTTACTGTGCACACCGCTTGAAGCTAGTCCTAGCACGACATCTCCAGGACGGATCGTTGTTCCGTCGATGATCTTTTTCTTGTCGACGATTCCAACCGTAAAGCCGGCAATGTCATACTCCCCTTGTGCATACATGCCCGGCATTTCCGCCGTTTCGCCACCGATTAGTGAGCAACCAGATTGCGCACAACCGTCGGCGATCCCTTTAATAATCGCTTCAATTTTTTCTGGAATGACTTTGTCACAAGCGAGATAGTCTAGGAAGAACAATGGCTCTGCGCCTTGAACGATAATATCATTCACGCACATCGCAACCGCGTCGATCCCAATCGTATCATGCTTATCCATGGCAAAAGCGATCTTCAGCTTCGTGCCCACGCCGTCCGTACCCGATACGAGTACAGGCTCCTCATACTTGTCTTTGTTCAAGCTGAACAGCCCGCCGAAGCCACCGAGATCTGTTAACACTTCAGGACGGAATGTCCGTTTAACGTGCTTTTTCATCCGTTCTACTGCTTCGTTCCCCGCCGCGATATCGACGCCAGCCTTTTTATAAGCATCCGACACTGACCAACACTCCTTAGTTTGTCTATATATGGTGGAGGTCGTTAGACCCCCGTTTTCTCTATTGCCTGATTCAATGACCCCAAAGCTGTCACAAATTCAGCTATTAATCACAAGCACAGCCAACCTTCGTCACATCAACAATTTCAGTCGGATAGTTGTTATCGAAGCAAGCCGTACAATATCCGCTTTCTTTCCCTGCGGAGCCTTGACCGATTGAATCCAACAATCCATCCTTCGTTAGAAAATGAAGCGAATCCGCGTTGATCGCTTTGCGAATCTCTTCGATCGAATTCATCGCAGCGATAAGCTCTTTACGGTCCGGTGTATCAATTCCGTAGTAACAAGGGTTCATAAAAGGCGGCGAAGAAATCCGCACATGAACCTCCGTTGCTCCTGCTTCACGTAGCAGGTTGACGATGCGTAAGGACGTTGTCCCACGAACGATGGAGTCATCGATCATCACGACACGCTTGCCTTCGACCACCTTGCGAACGGCGCTCAGTTTCATTTTGACACCTTGCTCACGAAGCTCTTGGCTTGGAATGATGAACGTCCGGCCCGTGTAGCGGTTCTTGATCAGACCCAGCTCGTAAGGAATCCCGGTTTGTTCCGCAAAGCCGATCGCAGCTGAAATACTGGAATCCGGCACGCCGGTTACAATGTCCGCATCCACGAAAGCTTCCATCGCCAGACGTTTACCCATCCGTTTACGAGCGGAGTGAATATTCACTGTGTCAATGTCGCTGTCTGGACGAGCGAAGTAGATGTATTCCATCGCACAAATCGCGCGCTTGCCGCCCTCTGCAAAACGTTCCGAACGGAAACCATCACGATCAATCACAATGATCTCGCCAGGTTGTACATCACGGAAATAGGTTGCCCCAACCGCATCAAATGCACATGTCTCCGACGCGAACAAGTAGGCATCTCCGAGGCGACCGATCATGAACGGACGTAAGCCGTTCGGATCAAGTGCAGCAATCAATTTATCTTTTGTGATAATAAGGAATGCGAAGCCGCCGATGACTTGATTCATCGCATCTTTCACAGCATCAACGATATCATCATGCTCCGAGCGAGCAATCAGATGCGCCATAACCTCGGTATCACTTGTTGTTTGGAAAATGGAACCCTTCCGCTCCAGTTCACGCTTGATAATGTTGGCATTATCCAGGTTCCCGTTCGTCGCAATCGCTAGATCGCCCTCGCGGTATTTGAATACGAGCGGTTGTGCATTTGCCAGCTTGCTTTCGCCTGCTGTTGAATAACGAACATGAGCGATAGCCGTTGAGCCCGTAAGTGGATGCAAATTATCATTTGTAAAAACTTCCTTCGCAAGTCCCATCCCACGGTAATAATTGAACTTGCCTTCATCGACCGTACAGATGCCGGCACTTTCCTGTCCACGATGCTGCAGGGCATGCAGCCCGTAATAGCACAATGAGGAAGCGTCGGGATGACCATACACCCCGAACACCCCGCACTCTTCATTCAGCTTATCGAACAATCCACCTTGGCCGCCAATACCTTCGTTGTAATAGTCGCCTGTCCAAAGCTCATGCTGCCCATTCTCAAGTTGTTCAAATGGTGCCACAGGAAGCTTCAGGGCCTTGGATTGTTTCACGCCATTAGACATGGAATCGCATCCTTCCAGACTTTCGCCAGCTCGTTTACAGGAGACTGGAGACGCTGTTCGTCATTGATTTTCACAGTTAGGTAAGAACCTGTTACTTTTCCGATTTCTTGATAAGGTACACCTTGGGAAGCGATCCAGTGCTTAAGCGCATCCGCTTTGTCTGGTGTAGCGCTCAGAATGATACGGGATTGCGTTTCACTGAACAATGCGAAATCAGGACGAAGATCAGACGCTACATTAACCTCTGCGCCGATGTTGCCGCTGATACAGCTTTCTGCAAGTGCTACAGCCAATCCGCCTTCAGACAAGTCATGTGCAGAAGCAACTAGACCTTCTTGAATCGCTTTTAGTACTGCGTTTTGCAGGCGTTTCTCAGTCGCCAAGTCCAACTCAGGAGGACGGCCTTCTGTTACACCGTGAATCACATATTGGAATTCGCTGCCGCCGAGCTCAGCTTTCGTCTCGCCTAACAGGATAATGATGTCGCCTTCGTTTTTGAAATTTTGCGTTGTGATGTGATCGATGTCATGAACAAGACCAACCATCCCGATTACCGGTGTAGGGTAGATAGCGCCTTTGGAGTTCTCGTTGTAAAGCGAGACGTTACCGCCGATAACCGGCGTATCCAAGAAGCGGCAAGCTTCCGCCATACCATCTGTGGATTTCTCCAACTGCCAGAAGATTTCCGGCTTGTCAGGGGAACCAAAGTTCAAGTTGTCCGTCACAGCAAGCGGCTCAGCACCGGAACAAACTACGTTACGCGCTGCTTCGGAAACTGCGATACGTCCGCCAACTTCTGGATCCAGGTACACGTAGCGTCCGTTACAATCCGTCGTCATCGCAAGACCTTTGCGCGTGCCGCGGATCGTTACTACTGCTGCGTCCGAACCTGGACGCACAGCTGTTTCTGTACGAACCATGTAGTCATACTGGTTGTAAACCCACTCTTTGCTCGCTACCGTCGGGGACGCGAGTACGGATTTCAGCGCTTCCGTCAACTTCGTTACCTCTGGGTAACGTGTTGTATCGATCGCTGCACTTGCTTCGTAATAAGCCGGCACTTTGCTTGGCTTATTGTAAACCGGGCACTCGTCAACGAGTGCGCCAACAGGCATGTTCGCCACGACTTCACCGTGGTGGATTAGTTTAAGGAATCCGTCGTCAGTAACTTTACCGACTTTCGCGCAGTGCAAGCCCCAACGTTCGAAAATACCTTTAGCTTGCGCCTCATCCTTCGGCTCAACAACGAATAGCATACGCTCTTGGGACTCAGACAGCATCATTTCATATGCTGTCATACCTTCTTCGCGTTGTGGAACTTCATCCAGGTAAAGCTCCATGCCGTTACCTGCTTTACTAGCCATCTCAGCGCTGGAACATGTAAGTCCCGCTGCGCCCATATCTTGAATTCCTAGCACGATGCCGGAATCGATTAACTCTAAGCAAGCTTCTAATACTAGCTTTTCCATGAACGGATCGCCAACTTGTACCGCTGGACGCTTCGCTTCGGACTCAGCTGTTAGTTCCTCGGATGCGAATGTCGCACCGTGGATACCGTCGCGGCCTGTTGCTGGGCCTACGTAGAAGACTGGGTTGCCAACACCTTTGGCAACACCGCGTTGGATCATGTCGTGGTCGATCAGACCCACGCACATTGCGTTAACGAGCGGGTTCCCCTCGTAGCTCTCGTCGAACATCACTTCGCCGCCGACTGTCGGAATCCCGATACAGTTACCGTATCCA
Organism: Paenibacillus sp. J22P169; assembly: GCF_059691995.1. Taxonomy (NCBI): domain Bacteria; kingdom Bacillati; phylum Bacillota; class Bacilli; order Caryophanales; family Paenibacillaceae; genus Paenibacillus; species Paenibacillus sp. J22P169. The sequence continues at coordinate 95,395 of NZ_JCAUAO010000014.1, forward strand.
GCGATACCGGAGACAACGTGCTCGAACAAGTACTTCACGCGATCGTTTTCCAATTTACCAAAACGCAAAGAGTTCAATAACGCCACTGGGCGTGCACCCATGGAGAAAATATCACGAATAATACCGCCCACACCTGTCGCCGCGCCTTGGTAAGGCTCGATTGCGGAAGGGTGGTTATGACTTTCAATTTTGAAAACAACCGCTTGGTTGTCCCCGATATCTACAATCCCTGCACCTTCACCAGGTCCCATTAGAACGCGAGGTCCTGTAACTGGGAATTTGCGAAGTACGGGTTTGGAATTTTTGTAAGAACAATGCTCGGACCACATTACGCTGAATACGCCGATCTCTACATAGTTTGGATTGCGTCCAAGGAAACCGCAAATTTTGGCAAACTCCTCATCGGTTACACCCATTTGCTTGTAGATCTTCTGTTCCGCGATTTGTTCGGCTGATGGTTCCTTAGCGGATAGCTGCTGCGTCATGTTTTTCCCTCCAAGCACTTAGAATTGATGTGAACATTTTCTTACCGTCTGCGGAGCCCAGAATCTCATGAATGGCGCGCTCTGGATGGGGCATCATACCCACAACGTTCCCTGCTTTATTGCTGATTCCTGCGATATCATCAAGTGATCCGTTCGGGTTGTTGCCCGCTTCATAACGGAACACGATTTGGTTGTTTTCTTGCAATTCTTTTAGCGTAGCTTCGTCACAGTAGTAGTTGCCTTCACCGTGTGCGATCGGAATGTTGATCAATTCACCTTCGGCATAATCACGTGTGAACGCCGTTGTGTTGTTCTCAACCTTCAGAACCGCTTGGTGGCAGCGGAATTTCATGCCGTTATTGCGCAGCAATGCGCCTGGTAGCAAACGAGCTTCCGTCAACACTTGGAATCCGTTACAAATGCCTAGAATGTATTTGCCTTCTTCCGCAGCCTTCACGACAGCCTTCATCACATTCGTAAACTGAGCAATTGCTCCACAACGCAGGTAATCCCCGTAAGAGAATCCTCCTGGTACTAGGATACAATCGTATTTGGACAAGTCGCCGTCCGTATGCCATACATAGTCAACGGGTTGACCAATCGTGTCTTCAATCGCTTTGTACAAGTCGATATCGCAATTCGATCCCGGGAACACAAGAACCGCAAAATTCATGACTTCTTCCTCCTAAAAGTTTTGCTTTAGCAAAACTAGCTTCGTAAGCATTTGCTGCTTTGATTAACTTGTGTCTATTACACCAATTCGTAGCGGTAGTCTTCGATTACTGTGTTTGCAAGCAGCTTCTCGCACATTGCTTTAACGCGTGCTTCTGCTTCTGCTCTGTCTGTTGTACCAAGCTCAAGCTCCAAATATTTACCGATGCGCACTTTGCCAACTTCTTCGAAGCCCATGGAGTGAAGTGCTCCTTGTACTGCTGTTCCTTGCACGTCCAATACGTTCTGCTTAATTGTTACATAGACAGTTGCTTTCATTGTAAAATCGCTCCTCAGCGTTATTTTAGAGGTAGTTCAAAAAGTCGTCTTTTGATCACGAAGCAATCCGAGAAGCCTATTCGACATCGAATCTTGCGTTCACCTTTGAAGTCCGGTGCTCATGTAGGTTTTGCCTACACTCCGCTCCTCCTTCTTCAGGTTCTCGCAATCTTCTCGGTGCTGAAAACCCGACTTTTTGAACCCACATTTTTAGTCAACCAAGCGGTGCAAAATCCCTTTATATCGGTTCGAAGTCTCTTCCACAACAGAAGCTGGAAGCTCGTCCGGTTCACTATTTTTATCCCAACCTGATCCCGCCAAATACGTACGAACAGGCTCTTTGTCCATGGAATCGATCTCGATATCCAAAGCATATTTATCTTCAGACCAGTAACGGGAAGAATCCGGCGTGAAAATCTCATCAATAATAATAAGTTCACCTGCATAGAAACCGAATTCAAACTTCGTATCTGCTAAAATAATGCCTTTTTGCTCACAGATGGAATGTGCCAGCACATACAGCATAATGCTGCGCTCTTGCAGTGCATAAGTCAGCTCTTCGCCAACTAGTTCTTTCATTTGTTCAAGGGAGATGTCCTCGTCATGACCAACATCATTTTTCGCTGCAGGTGTGAAAATGGGTTCTGGCAACCGTTGGTTTTTACGTAAGCCTTCCGGTAATTTAATGCCGTTAATTTCTCCCGTTTTCTCGTACTGTCTCCAGCCATTCCCTGTGATGTAGCCGCGTACCACGCACTCGATGGAGATACGCTCTGCCTTTTTCGCTACAATAATACGTTCCTTCAACAGTTCACGATCAGCGGCACTTGGAATAATCGCTTGAAGCTTTTCAACATCCGTGTGGATGATGTGATTATTCATATAACCGCTGGTAATTCCGAACCAGTACTTGCTGAGTGCATTCAGTACATATCCTTTATCCGGAACGCCAGGCTTCAAGATGTAATCAAAAGCCGAAATCCGATCCGTTACCACGATCAAAAAGCTATCGCCAAGATCATACAGCTCACGTACTTTGCCTTTATGCACCAGAGGCGCATTAACCATTTCCTCAGCTGTATCTACGATCACGCTTGCGTTTGCCACGAATTCCACACCCTTTCCCCTTCAAAATCTACCTGTTAGTTCAAACCAAGACGGTCAAAGATCGTGCTTACATGCTTCAAATGCCAGCTTGGATCGAAGCAATCTGCGATTTCTTCTGGGCTTAATACTTCTGTAATCACCGATGTGTTCTCTACGATTTCACGGAAAGAACGTTGCTCTTCCCATGCTTGCATCGCTCTCGGCTGTACCGTATCGTACGCTTGCTCACGCGCAAAGCCTTTGTCGATCAGCTTCGTCATCACACGGCCGGAGAAAGGAACATCATACGTGCTGCGCATGTTGCGTTTCATATTTTCAGGGAACACCGTTAAATTCTTGATGATATTGCCAAGACGGTTCAACATGTAGTTCAACAATTGTGTCGCATCTGGCAAAATAATACGCTCAACGGAGGAGTGCGAAATGTCGCGCTCATGCCATAGTGTTACGTTCTCGTAAGCAGACACCATGTGTCCACGAATCACGCGGGATAGACCGGAAATGCTTTCGCAACCGATAGGGTTACGTTTGTGCGGCATCGCGGAGGAACCTTTTTGACCTTTGGCAAACGGCTCTTCAACTTCGCGGAACTCACTCTTTTGAAGGGCACGAATTTCTGTTGCAAATTTATCTAGGGATGTTGCTACCAATGCTAATGTAGCCATGTATTCTGCGTGACGGTCACGTTGCAGCGTTTGTGTCGAAATTGGTGCTGCTTTCGTACCAAGCTTGCCGCACACGTATTCTTCAACGAACGGATCGATGTTCGCGTACGTGCCTACTGCTCCAGAGATTTTACCGAATTGCACGCCATCAGCGGCAAAGCGGAAACGCTCCAGGTTACGCTTCATTTCCTCGTACCATAGCGCCATTTTCAAACCAAACGTCGTTGGCTCTGCATGAACACCATGCGTTCTACCCATCATCGCTGTATCTCTATGTTCGATCGCTTTATTACGAAGGATTTCAATGAAGTTCTGAATGTCTTTATCCAAAATTTCGTTCGCTTGGCGCAGCAAGTAGCCAAGTGCTGTATCAACAACGTCTGTCGACGTTAAGCCGTAGTGAACCCATTTGCGCTCAGGCCCTAGTGTCTCGGAAACCGCTCTTGTGAAGGCGATCACGTCATGACGCGTCTCTTGCTCGATTTCATAAATGCGGTCGATGTTGAAGCTTGCTTTCTCGCGCAATACTTTCACATCTTCTTTCGGAATTACACCAAGTTCTGACCAAGCTTCGCAAGAAAGAATTTCAACTTCCAACCAAGCGTTAAATTTATTTTCTTCTGTCCAAATGCGTGCCATTTCGGGGCGTGTATAACGTTCGATCATGATTCCGTTCCTCCAATGAGTTTCATTTACTTACTTTCCCAAATGCCTGTCTGTTCTATCCAAGTCAAAGCTTTCTCGACATCGCTCGTTAGGAGATTGATGTGACCCATTTTGCGTTTTTCTTTCGCTTCCTTCTTGCCGTACAAATGAACCTTCGCGCTTACGCCTAAAGCTTCATTTTCCAGAAAGCCTGGCTGCGCTAGTTGATCGTGCAGGGGAGCTATGTGCTCACCCAACAAATTGACCATGACTACTGGCGTCAACAATTCCGTTGAACCAAGAGGCAAGTTACAAATCGCGCGTACGTGCTGCTCGAACTGTGAGGTCCGGCAAGCTTCCATCGTGTAATGCCCAGAATTATGCGGGCGTGGCGCAAGCTCATTCACATAGAGCCCACCATCCTTGGTTAGGAAAAGCTCAACCGCAATGAGCCCGATCACACCGAGAGACTCAGCGATGCGAATCACCAGTTCTTCGGCTGCCTTCTGTACAGGCACAGGAATACGTGCCGGCACGATGGATTCGTGCAGAATATTATGAACATGTATATTTTCAGCAGCAGGAAATGCTTTAACCTCGCCGCGTGGACTTCTAGCTGCAATAACGGATAATTCCTTGTCAAAATGAATGAATTGTTCGAGAACCAGCTCAGTTTTGGCGCGGCTTAACGTTTCATAGGCTTGTGCCACTTCGTCTAATGAGCGAAGCACCCACTGCCCTTTGCCGTCATAACCGCCTGTAGCGGTTTTGAGTACGCATGGCGTACCGAAGCGCTCTGCTGCTTCCCGCAGCTCCGCTTCGCTTGTGATTTCCGCGTATGGGGCAACAGGGACACCTGCCGCTTCAATCGCTCTCTTCTCACGAAGACGGTGCTGTGTGGTGTATAAAAGATGACTGCCTTGTGGAACATAGGACTCTTCCATCAAGATGTTGGTGACGTGCGCGTCGACGTTTTCGAACTCGTACGTGATCACGTCCGACAGTGCGGCTAGCCTTCTAGCTGCCTCAACGTCGTCGAAATTCGCTTGAATTTGCTCATCGGCTACTTGGCCGCATGGTGCGTCCTCCGTCGGATCGAGCGTCACGAAGCGATACCCCATGTTGCGTCCGGCTAGCGTAAGCATGCGCCCTAATTGTCCGCCGCCAAGGATGCCGATTGTGCCTCCTGGCTGGATCACCTTACCGCTGGATGCCTCGCTCATAGCTGGTCACTGCTTTCTAGCACCGTTTGCGTAATACGTGCGCGGCGTGCTTTCACTTTCGCTTGGATCTCCGGATCAAAAGCGCCCAGAATCTGCGCAGCGAGCAAACCTGCGTTCGTTGCACCTGCATGACCGATGGCAACCGTAGCAACTGGAATGCCGCCTGGCATTTGCACAATAGAGAGTAGAGAGTCCATACCATTCAACGTAGACGTTTTGACTGGAACACCAATAACCGGAAGCTCAGTTTTGGCTGCTACCATTCCTGGTAGATGAGCCGCACCGCCTGCTCCGGCAATAATGACTTGTAGTCCACGTTCGATGGCCGATGCTGCATACTCGAACATCAGATCTGGCGTTCTATGTGCAGATACGACCTTTTTCTCATAGGCTACGCCCAGCTCATCCAACATATCACAAGCATGCTTCATCGTTTCCCAATCCGACTGGCTTCCCATAATTACACCAACACGTACCGTCATCTCAAACCTCTTTCTGAACGTCGACTTTTAAAACCTTCATATATAAATAAAAATGCCCAGAGCTAGAATTCACGATTCTATACGCTGGACAGCAAAAGAACCGAATGCAAAAAGACCATCATTTCCTATGGTTCCCCTCATTCGCTTCCTCGTAGTCCAAAAATTCATGGTTTTTGGGTAGATACTTCCAGGCCTTATTCCTGATTTTATACGAGTTGATTCGACATTTTCAATTAGTGCGGCTTCATTTCCCGCTTTCCTAGTTTACTACCAACTAACGTGCCATGTCAATTTGAAAAAACGAACGATTATGACTTTGTTCTTTTAAATAGTTCGCTTTTTAGGCACATTTTCAATCTTTTTCCTGTAAAGAGCAAAGAAGCGTTTCTCTACATCTCTAGATAAGAATATCCTTTGTTCACAGACTACGAATTCGCTTGCATGAAGAACCTTCATATTTTTCGACAATTTGACGTAGTAACATTAAAGAAAAGGGGCTGGTATCGTTTGAAAACCAGCAACCTACTGACATGCAGGTGTCAGTGTATTTGTTTATAATGAGACTCAGAGGTGACTGAAGCTAATGATAATAGATAAAATCGTCCCTGTTCACACTAGACAAGATTGGCGAAAGTGGCTTAGTGATAATCACAGCACGGAAGATTATTGTTGGTTAGTTCCTACAAGTCGCCATTCCGAAAGTTACTTAGATTCTGTTGAAGAAGCTTTGTGTTTTGGCTGGATTGATAGCACCATTAAAAAATTAGATGACACTCGAACCGCGCAACGCTATTCCCCCAGGAAAAAGAAGAGTAACTGGACAGAGCTCAATAAAGAACGCGTCCGGCGGTTAGATAAATTAGGCTATATGACAGAAGCAGGATATAAGGTATTGCCAGACATGGACACCAAATCCTTTATCATTCATGAAGATATCTTAGCGCAATTACGCCAGGACGAAGTGCTTTATCACCATTTTCAGGGCCTGCCAGAACTCTATGTTCGAATCAAGATCGATAATATCCAGTCCGTGCGGAACGATGAAGCGTTGTACCATAATCGACTAGCCAAGTTTATTGAACATACCCGTGTTAATAAAATGTATGGACAATGGCATGATAATGGTCGTCTTTTAGGATACTAATCAACAGTAAACGAAAAAAGAGGGGCGAATGCCCCTCTTCCCTTCTTCCACTCACGAACAAATAGCTGCTTCATATCGTAAAGAGGCTCCGCTAACCGTCGACTCATTCACTAATCCGAGCTTTTTAAAAACATGCAAAGAACTGTTAACCGTCATCGCGTTCAGATGCGGATATTCACCGACCATCGCCTCGCAAATGTCTTTCACCGTTGTGAATCCTTCTTGCTCATACAAAAATACAAGTAACGCGCGCCGCTGCGGTGTTAGCGGGATATTTCTAGCCCGCATCCGCTGCAAAGCTTGATTCAGATCATGTTTAACCATTAGGGTAACCTCCTCTTTCGTTTTTCATTATACGCTATACTTATTTATAATAATTATAATATAGTATTTATTATAGTTTTAGTGAGAATGGTTGTCAACACTAACAACCTTCCCTCCACAAAAAATAACCGTCATGAATCATCCCTGACGGCTTCTATATTCTCTTCTATCATGTACCGATCTTCGAATCTGTCGGAACCGCGGGGTCCCAACCATCCTTACCTGCAAGAATTCCCTGAACGGTCATCTTCTCCGCTTCACTTGCGCTCAATGCACTTGCCCACTCTGCACGGCCACTCGTTACAGCTCCTGGTCCTCTACTTCCAAACTCCATGTACCTAACCTCATCTATCGATTCCTGTTCATTCCATCGATCCCAGCCCACAGACTTAATATGCGGCCCTACCCAGCAATCAATAAAAGCGACTTTCGCATAATTCCGCCACGGTCTTCCCAACCCCACAGAATTCTCAGGCGCATCACCAGTCAGCTTACACCTCAGAAATACATAACCATATTGGACATCCTGTGGGGTAGATGCTGCCGTGATCCAGCCGCGTCCCAAGGAGACAATCTCACAATCTTGAAAGACAGCTGTCGCCGAGCCAAAAATAAAATCAACATCCCCCTCCACATAGCAGCGTTCGTAATACTGCCTCACCGGATGTCTCGGTGCATCTTCCCTTGGACCGCCAAGGCTGCCGCGATCTCGCGGTTTCGGAGGCAATGGTCCTGTGAACAGCGTGTCCTGATGCCCGAGGAATCGGCAATCGCGAAAGGCGACACAGTCTCCATCGACATAAGCAGCCAGCGCTTGCCCCACAATATCCCCGCTCCCCGCTGTATTCTCGAAGGTGATACCCTCCACCGTAATATGATCCCCGCCAATGTAAGCCGAGTAAGAATGAAACGTGTGGTAAGGTTCTCCACTCGGAAACAACTTTTTCGCATAATCACCATACGAGATAATGGTCGTTTCCGCGCCTTCGCCAATCAAGTTAATCCATCCCTTATCGATGTATACCTTCTCTTTATACACACCACTTTTGATGTGAATGGTTGTCGGCTCCCTTCTCCCCGCGGGGATTTGGTCAACAGCCTCTTGAATGCTAATGAAGTCTCCGCTTCCATCTGCTGCAACTGTAATCATGATCTTCCACCCTTTCTAGACGATAGAAAGAGCAGGCGCTACGCCTGCTCCGCTTCAACACCTAACTTTATGAAATCGCCCAAGGTGAGCGTTAACAATTCTTCCTTCCAAGGCGACAATGCCTGCAGCTCTCCCCATATCTCCTCGGCCTTCTGAATACAGACCGATTGAACAATCCGAGCATATTCCAAACAGCCAGAGTCCTGAATGAGCTCTTTTACCTTTTCTTCACTCTCCGCAAATTGCACAGCCGTGATTTCCCCAGCATAATAGGCTTTCACTGGTGAGTAAGTCTCATCTTCAATGGAGAGTAAATACAAGATCGGCAACGTCCGTTTCTTCGCCATTAAATCACTTTTCTCATCATAGCGAACGAGATCCCGTACATCATTTTGAATCTGGTGGAGGAGTCCCACGCAATCGGCCATCTGATGCAGCTGCTCTATCGTTTCTTCCGTACACCCTGTATCGGAGTAGCCCAAGAAGCAAGCAAGACGGAATAGGGAACCCGATTTCTCTTGGGTCATCCACAGGTATTCATCGACGGTGGAGACCGCATTGGTCACATCTTTATGCTGGCCGTTAATCGACCTAGCAATGATCTTGCTGATTTCGACCAGCATCTTTCCGCTGGCATTCAGCCTGCCCAATTCACCTACAACTCCCATAATTAGCGCTAATACAGCATTCAACGCACTTGCCGTGTCAACTCGCATCCAAGGCTTGCTCTCGCTATCCTGATCCTGTAGATCATCTACAATATCTAGGATAAGCACAGCCAACTCTGTCAATGCCGCACGGCGATGAATGTCAGGCGAAGTCCCACCTAGCATAGCGTGTGTACACAACGTGACTTTGGACCAAGAAAGACTCGAGGTCTCCTTATCTGACATACATGATCTCAGCAGTATTTTCAAATCCTCGTCAAACATATAATCATCCATCATCCGTGCCATATGCTGCTGAATGTCCTGCATGTAAAGTGCCTACTTTCAAGTGTAGTATTTACTTTTGATAAATTTCTCCAAAGCTTCTGTCCTTGATTTGGCGCCCCACTTGTCATAAATTTTACGTAAATAATTATCAACCGTTCGCTTGCTCATGAAGATGCGTTCCGCAATTTGTTCGTGTGTTGCCCCTTTAACCAGCATGTTCATCATGAGCACTTCTTCCTCTTGCAGCTCACATTCTTCTCCTGCATCGGCCTCATTTAATTGCATCTGGTTAAAAAAGGACAGCGGAATCATCGTATATCCATCTAAAATACAATACACCATGTTCTTAATTGTCCGCTCAGTCGACTCTTTCGAGAGTACACCGCTTACTTTCATTTCAATCAATTTATTATAAATGCCTGCCAACTCAATACCAGTGAAGATGACAATATGGATATGCGGATACAGCTGCTTGAGCTGCGCGGCAACCTCTGTGCCCGTCTGATCGGGAAGCTGATAGTCCAGAAATACGAGCCCAGGCTGATGAAGCTTCACATACTCCAAGCATTCCTTGGCATTACTAACAACCCCAACAACCTCGATACGATCTATTTCATCAAGCAACGTCTTCGTTGCCCGCGCGAATAACGGATGGTCATCGACTACTAATGTTTTGACGATTTCACTCATGCTGACATCACTTCCTCAGTTGGTATTGTGATTAAGATATGGGTCCCTTCCCCCACTGCGGTCTCTAGTTCAAAGCTGCCGCCTACATGCAGTACTCGGCTTCTCATATAGGCAAGCCCCATACCTGATGCGGCAATTTCTACTGCAACCTCTTCCTTCACAAGAAACCCTACGCCATCATCCCGGTAACTTAAGTAAAAGAAGTGCTCTTCTTCCCACAAGTGAAAGCTAACATTGGCCGCCTGTGAATGTTTCTTAGCGTTGTTAAGTAATTCTTGCACGATCCGGAAGATATGCCGTTTGGCCGATAAATCCTTGCCTTCGATGTCAGAAATTTGCTCTGCTCGGAACGAAATCTCGAACGGCGTCGTATAGGATTCCTTCTCAACGAACGTCTTCAAGGTTTGCTTCAAGCCTACCTCTTTCAACAGATGTGGATTCAACTCGAAGCAGCTCTGACGCAAGCTGGCATTGATCATTTCCACAAAGTTGTTCATACTGTTCAGCTGTTCACGATCCTCTTGACGCATCGATGGCTTTTCAGCCAATGTGGTTAATCTTCGCTTGAGGAAAAATAAATCCTGCATCGTTGTATCATGAAGATCAGTTGCAATTCGAACCCGTTCCTCCTCCTGCAGCTCGAACATAACTTTCCGTAACCAGAGATGTTCTTCCTGCGGGAGATGGGAAACCATTTGCTGGAGCCTGCCGGTCAGCTTACGAATCAAATACACATTCTCCATCCCTACTTCCAAATAGGAGGTAATCAGCTGCAGCCATTGCCATTCTTCTTTGGCGAGCCGTGTGTTCGTCTTCTTCCGTGTCACGATCAGATAGCTCGTGTACTCCTCATGGCAGTTCATTTCCATAAATGTATAGTAAGGATGATCCAGCATGTCAGAAGAATTCACCAAACGCTGAATTTCCGCCGTATCGATTTCACCTTCGCAAATAATTTCAATATCATTTTTATGCCGAAAAACAATCGCACCGCCTGCCACTTGCATCGTACCCACGATGTCTACAAGGATGATATCCTTTAAATCACGAAAACTGGAAATTGTACCCAGGTTTTTGGATATCTTTTTTAATGCAGACTTCAGCAAATATTTTCTTGGGAACAAATAAGGCTCTAATCGCGTTGTCCAATATTCTGCTGCGTACAACATGATAGATACTAGGAAGAGCGAGCCGCTGAATATAAATAGAAGTTGTTTACTGTTTGTCTCCCCATGAAAAATAAGTGCAAACGCTCCCGTGAACAGAATGACAGGTACAACCGCCATAAGGCAGGCAAACACAACACGCCGCACCACAAGACCGATATCATATAACTGATCCGATGCTATTAAATAGGAAAATGTAATTGGAAAAATGAGCAGCAGCCCGCTCGTGTAGATCGGATCCAAAATCCAGTCGCCAAAGATTAACTGAGGTAGAAAGGATAGACAGATGATAGGCAAAAACGAGATAAGTAGAGAGTAAAACACACTCTTCACTATGGCTGTTAGCGGCGTTTTCACTTTTCTAATTTTCAAAAACAAAGTTGATAAGAGAACTAGATTTAATGATATAACGATAATGAAGAAGCCCATCGTAAAGGAGCCGTCAAAACGATATACGAAAGCCATCGACGGAAAAAAATACAAACCTCTTGATAGAAAAGCTATAAACGCAATGGTGTATAAGTATTTAAAGTGCCGTTTGGGTAACTCTAGATCCCCTTTTTCCTTGAAGAATATAACTAGAAAGTGTAGAAAAACTATCGGCAGCACCATCATCGAGCTGGCAATGATCAGCTTCCCGATCAAGTCACCTCGTGTAGAAGCGCTCAAACTCATAAAGATCATAGCCGCGCTAAGGAAAGAGAAGGCTAGTAACCGTGCGGATGGTGATCGACTTTCCTTCACTAGCAGGAGCAAGCACATGAACAGACACACTGCTTCTTCTATTAAGGAAATGATGTCGAAGACTGATGAACTGCCACTTCTTAAATCGATCGTTTCTACGACACCCTCGCGCTCAATGCCGACCGTATTGGCTTTGCCCACAACGTTCCACCTTTTTACGGTAGGTGATTCTTCTGTCGGCTTTCCATCGATGGCAATGACTTTATCGCCTGGCTGGATGCCATTGCTCATACTATTTTTCTCAAGATTGCTGACGACCCACTCCCCCGTACGAGGTGATTCCAGATAAATTCCGTTATATGGGAAATGGAAGGTGATATATGTACACCAAATCTGCAAAGCTATGATTACTATGACGCACGAAATAACCCAAACTTTCCTCGCTATTTTCAATTATCTCTCCCCTAAATTCCAATATTTTGCTATAATGTTCCTTGTAAGCTAAAAGTCCTATGAGGAGCTGGAACCATGACCATTATTCAATTAAACCCAGAATTACAAAAATCCGTACATGCAGCAAAGCGAGCAGAATTGCGCAAGCAATCTGATTCCTTCATGGTAGCTCAGCCGCTGTCAACGCAAGAAGACGCTGCTATGACCAAAACCTTTTCAGCGTCTGCGATCATGAGACAAAGTGATTCCGAAGTTCGTTCTATCTATTGGTGGTAGTCTAGTAGTCTTATTTTACCAAATACAAAAAAGGATTGCATATTAGCTTCTGCTAATTATACAATCCTTTTTTTATTTCGTATGCATGACCTTCGCACTACTCTTCCCAGATCCGACAATTCTCGCTATGCTGTCCCAAATGTGACGCCTAGCTCACGAAGTCGTTTGCGGTACGCAATGCTCAAGCGATCGCACTTCAAATGCAGCTCGGCTTGCAAATCTAGCGGCAGCAGCTCCGGCTTCTGATTTTCAACCATGATCCGATCCTGCTCAATGAGCCGGTCTTGGAATTGGATAAACACCTCGTCGGGCTCGTCATACGCATAATTTCTTTGCTTCAGCATATAAGCCACGCTCGTCTGCTCTGTAACTGGCAGCACCATCAGAAATAACCGAAAGATATGATCAGACACATCGTCTCTCTTCGTAAAAGCTACACATAAAGGACCGAATACCTCATACACATAACGGCTATTTACCCCGCGCCCTGTCCCATCCGCATCCGGCTGATAGACGATGATTTCTTCAGAACGCAGAACGCCATCCTCTTCCAGCACGTGATAATCATTGATTTCAGCAAAATCACTATCGCCCAGCAGCCCCTCATGCACGAACATAAGGTGGGACACATCGAGGAAATTTTCGATAATGCGCGGCCCTGCTGCTTGCAGGGTGTAGGGTCCCATGAACACTTCCTTGAAGCCCTCTGGCACATAGGCGCTCACTTTAGGCAGCGGTCCAGCAGGTGTCCCTAAGCACACCCAGATCAGACCATGCGCTTCTAAACAGGCGTACACGAATGCTTTGGCCTTCGAGGGTATCGCTTGTTCCTTCGGTAAGGAAGGAATCCTGGTGCATGTGCCGCAACCGTTATAAGACCAGCCATGGTACGCACATACTAGCTCATCGCCGCTTACTTTCCCTAGTGAGAGCGGTACACCGCGATGAATGCATAAGTCTTTAAAGGCGTGAACGCCTTGCGTGGTGCGGAATACCGCTACTTTTTCGCCTAGTACAACAACAGCTTCTGGCTTATCCGTGAGTGCTGACGACAACAACACCGGGTGCCACTCATGAATTAATGCGAAATCTTGTATTGTCATCGCCACTCACATCCTTCGTACTCTATTTAGGAATGATCCCTTTAATGCCCTTAACAAACCAAGTCGTGCCCAGGATTTCTTCGTCTGTCATCTTTTTACCTGATTCGAAGCGTGTTTTGCCGTCTTGATCCACGATAGGTCCTTGGAACACCTCAAACGTACCATTCAGAATTTCCGCTTTTTTCTTCTCTACTAGCGTTTTTACATCCGCTGGCACATTTTTGCCAAGCGGGGCGATATCCGTGATGCCTTCTTTCATACTGCCGAAGTAAGCCTCGGATTTCCACGTGCCATCCATGATACTTTTCACCGTTTTCACGTAGTAAGGGCCCCAGTTCCATTTCGGGTTGGATATGTACGTCTCTGGTGCAAATCTGCCCATGTCGGAATCGTTTCCGATCCCCCATACTTTACGCTCAGCAGCCGCTTGAATACTGGCCGGTGAATCTTGGTACGCTGCTAACACGTCTACACCTTTATCCAGCAATGAAATAGCAGCTTGCTTCTCTGTGGCTGGATCGAACCATGTGTTACTCCAAACGACAGCTACATCGATATTCGGATTTACACTCTGTGCGCCAAGCGTGAAAGCATTAATGGTATAAATAACTTCTGGAATTGGGAACGCGCCCACATAGCCCAGATGATTGTTTTTCGTCATTTTCCCAGCTGCCATACCGACGAGGTAGGCGCTTTGATATTCACGTCCCATGTAAGTTCCTAGGTTCGGTGCTGTTTTGTAGCCAGTGGCGTGCAGGAATTTCACATTCGGATGCTTCGCCGCTACCGCCACCATCGGGTCCATGTATCCGAAGGAGGTTCCGAAAATAATGTCATTTTTCTGAGCCAGCTCTTCAAATACGCGCTCTGCGTCAGGGCCTTCCGGAATGTTCTCGACCGTCGTCGCTTTAATCCCCAGCTCTTTCTCCATCATCAGACGACCTTGATCATGCTCAAATGTCCAACCGCCATCCCCCGGAACACCGATATAGACAAAAGCAACTCTCGGCAGCTTTTTCTCTGTTGTTGCTGCAGTGGAGGCAGCTGCCGAGGAGGCTGGAGCCGTGCTCGATTCTGTCGTGGCACTCTTTGTGGAGCAGGCGCTCAAAATGACTAACATAATAGCAGTTATGGACAGTATGATTTTTCTCATATCGCTTCTACCCCTCTCTTTTTATGGACAATCCGCATTTCTCTACCGCTCTGAAAATCCCCTCATACCCTGTACACCTGCATATGTTTCCGCATAGTGCTTTCTCAGCCTCAGCCCTTGTTGGCGCAGGATTCGTTTCCCATAACGCGGTTAAGGTGACTACCATGCCGGCGGTACAATATCCGCACTGCAATCCTCCCTCCTCTAACATCGCTTGTTGAATCGGATGCAGCTCCTCACCTGATGATATCCCCTCTATGGTCGTAAGCTCCTTACCCGATGCTTGATACGCCATCAGTAAACAGGAATTCACAGGTTGACCATCGAGCAGAATCATGCAAGCGCCGCAGCGCCCAATCTCGCAAGAAACCTTGGTGCCGGTCATCAACAGGTCATCCCTCAGAACCGCTGACATCCTTTTGGATGCTGGGACTGGAATTGACACTGCCTTCCCGTTAATGGAGCAATCTAGTACAAAAGATGTATTAATCACTGGCCTCCACCCCTTCTAACCAATCGATGGATTGCACGATGTCTTCTGGTGATATGGGCAGCTGATTCACCCAAATGCCTGTCGCTTGTCTTACCGCCGCCGTAACCGCAGGTGCCAAGCCGACAGAACCGATTTCTCCAACGCCACGAGGGCCAAATGTATCTCCCTCAGGCAGCTCTTCAATGGCTTCAACTTGTATACTAAGCGGGCTATCGCTGAAAGTAGGAACGAGGTACGTATCTAAGTTATGCCTTATATAGCGGCTATCTTTCATGACGGCATCCTCGGTCAACGTATAACCCAAGGCCATCACACTGCCGCCCTCGATTTGTCCAAGAAAGCCCATCGGATTAATCACAGGACCTGCGGCAATGACGTGATCGGTCTGCAGTACCTTGACCCGTCCGGTCAGCATATTGACTTCCACCTCTACGATTGCCGCTGCGTACGAGTACAGGTAGTGCGCCCCGAACCGCCCTTCGGGCGTCGTCGGGTAGTCGAATTCCGTATGCGCAAGGATCGGCTTCACTGCTGCCGCAGCGGCCTCCGCATACGTGACAACCGGCTCCCCCGATTCATCACCCTTGTGATGTATCCCGCCTGCGCCGGTTGCAAGCTCTGCTGCCGGGACGCCGCAGAGCAGCGAAGCCTGCTCCAGCAGCGCCAGCACGAAGGCTGGCTTCAACCGCTGGAGCGCGCGCCACATCATCGTGGTGGCGCGTGAGGCCGTGCTCGAACCGCTGCTGGGCACGCGGTCCGTATCGCCGATGACGATGCGGATGTCATCGGCGGCGCAGCCGAAGCAGTCCTGCAGCATCAACGTGAGTGCTGCATAGAGCCCTTGGCCGAACTCCTCGAAGCCGAAGGAGGCCTGGATCTTGCCCTCCGGCGTGAGCTCGATGCGGCCGCCGGAATGATCAGGGATGCCGAGGCCGAGCCCGGCACCGTGCATCACCAGTGCAGCGCCGACGCCTCGGCGCAGCCACGGCTCTTGCGCAGCCGCTGGATGGCTGGCGCGCTTCGCCCAGAGCGGCGACTCCTGCGCCTTCGCCCACACCTGGGCCGCGCCTTCGGTAGCCACGATCTGCTGGCCCATCGGGCCAGGATCTGCTGGCTGGCGCAGGTTGAGCTTGCGCAGCTCCCACCCGTCCATGCCGAGCTTCTCGGCCAGTCGTTCAATTTGGCTTTCCACCGCGAAAATCACCTGATTACCGCCAAACCCCCGAAACTCACCGGACACACCATTATTCGTATAGACACTCTTTCCCTCTACATCAACATGCGGGATCTTGTAAGGGCCGATCGCATGCTCAGTAGCAAAATTCAGTACTTCACAGCCTAATGTCGCATAGGCACCTGTATCTGCGAGGATGCGAACTTGATGTGCGATAAGGCGTCCTTCTTTATCTGTCCCGGTTTTCATCGTGATCCGCATCGGATGACGTTTGATCCCCGAAATGACCGATTCCCGACGGGAATTGTGCATTTTGATCGGCTTCTTAGTCCTTAGCGCCATCAGTGCGCCGAATGGCTGCACATTGAGCTCATCTTTGCCGCCAAACGAACCGCCAATCGGGCTGGATACGACTCTGATTTGCTCTTCTGGGATGCCAATGATTCGAGCTAGCTGAAAACGATCCTTGTAGCCGTGCTGAGTTGGCGAGTAAACGGTCAGCCGTCCGTCAGCCTCAGGAATAAAGAGACCACCTTCGGTTTCCATATACGTATGCATTTGCCTAGGTGTCAGATAGGTTTCTTCAATAACGTGTGCACAGGTTTGGAAAGCTGCCTCGATGTTCGAATCCCCATGTTGCAGCGCCGTTTGATGGAGCAGATTCCCTTCGGGGTGAAGCAAGATCGTCCCCTTTTCCAACGCGGTTTCTGGATTATCCACCAGAGGGAGCGGCTCATACATGACCTCAATGAGGCTTAGTGCGTATTCTGCAATTTCTTCCGTATCTGCGGCAACGGAGGCCAGCGCATCCCCGATATAACGAACCCGATCCTGACAAAACACCGGCTGATGAGGAAAAGCAATACCGAATAAGTTCAATCCAGGCACATCTGCAGCCGTTAGAACTGCGCGCACGCCAGGTAATTGTTTAGCCTTAGTTGTATCGATGGAAAGAATCCAAGCATGCGGGTATTGACTCCGAAGCACCTTGCCGTGCAGCATGCCTGGCGCTGTTAAATCGGTAAGATAACGGAGCTCACCTGTGACTTTCTCTTTCCCGTCAGGTCTAATGATCCATTTCTTCGCATTACGATTGAGGAGCATAGGCTCCGCCCCCTTTGCGCCAAGCTTTGTAACACTCCGATATGATCAGATTCGCAGCCGTCTGTTTGCGATAAGCTACCCCGGCATAATCATCCGCCACAGCGTTGAAATCAGCCATCACGCCTTTGTGCAAGGTCTGCAACACTGCCTTCGATAACGGCTTTCCGATCATTGCCGCTTCCAAAGCTGGAAACCTCGCAGGAATCGCGGTACCTCCACCTGCTGCTAAGGCGATGTCGGCAATGGTTCCATCTGCCTGCAGGGAAAGTCTCCCCGCAACCGTGACGACCGATGGTGTAAATGCCTCTCTTCGTCCTACTTTGAGGTAGAACTCATGGATGATCCCCGCTTCTTTCGCAGCATCTAGCTGTCCATCCGTCGTACTAGCATTTTCAGGGTTCTCAGCGGCGTTCTCCGTGCCCTCCAGACTTCCTACTGTCTCTGTCTCCACAATCATACTCGTCATAATCTCGTCATGAGCCTCGAGTGGAGCAGCCAGCCAATCCTTCAACGCAATTGTTCGTTCATTCTGTCCATCTGTGCACCGTATTTGTGCATTCATAACAAGCAGTGCGGGAATCAGATCGCCTGTACGTGTCGTCACGTTGCCTCCAATCGACGCTAAGTTCCGAATCGACGGAGCCGCAATCTCCGAGCAGGCCTGCACGAGTAGTCCACATTTCTGCTGAACCAGCTCGTTTTTCATCAAATCTGCAATGCTTAGGGCAGGGCCTATATGAACTTGACCTTGGGAATTAACCGTTAATCCCGAGAGTACAAGAATTCGTCCAAGACTGATAAAATGCTGCGGCATTGGGGCAAGCCCATTTTCCCAGCGCGTGCGAAGCCAAGTACCTCCAGCAACAATGACAGCATCTTTGCCCCATATGTGCTTCAATTGGATCGCTTCCTCCACACTTGTCGGCTGCCATACGGAAGGCTGCTGCTCAGGTAGTTGATGCATTGGAACTGACATATTCAACCCTCCTCAGAGTTTCTGAATGACCACGTGCTCGTTATGGGTTCTGAGTTTACCGGAAGAAGCCTTGCTGCTTGGTGACATTATGCGTTCGCACTCCCACTTACGGAATGTCGTTCCGTTTCTTGGGCACTTTGCCCTCTACTCTGGTACCATTCATCTACTTCAATCGCTCTAATAAATTAGATCTACTATAAACAATATTCGAATTTAACGTCAACTAACATAACATCATTTTGTTTTTTTATATAAAAAAATAGTGCATCATTCGTATCGATGCACTCATCAGCTAATTATATGTCATTTAATTTAACATAACTTGATGCTTAAATATGTCTCTAGCCTCTTCATATCGCTGGACTGTATCAATATCCATAAATACCAACGATTCTGCCTCGATGATCTGCCCACGAAAAGCGGGTAAGCGAAACAGCACTCGCGCGCCTGCATCTCCTTCTAACGCCGCAATAGCCGACCACATCCCGCTCCCCAGAATGGCAGGCGGTTTAGGTGTTCCATCATCACCGCTAGCAACGAAGTCATAACCAGCCTCCTGGTTGAAAGCGTCAATCAGACCCTCCAACATCGAACCCTCAATAAAAGGCTGATCGGCCAATATAACCATGACACCATCAGCCCCCAACTCTTCAGCCACCTGAACACCAACTCGAAGTGAATGCGCCATGCCCAGTCCTGCATCCGGACACACGACCACTCGGCATCTGCCACCACTCGCGTGCTGACTGCGTGCCTCTTCCGGCAACCAAGTCAGCGTATCTCCTTCGCGTACAACAACAATCACCTGCTCTAACTCCGCGCAGGCGAGCGCCTTCAACAGCGCTATACCCCCGAGGCTGATGCCAGTTGCCAGCTCAAGGGACTGTTTCGCAGTCCCCATGCGTCGACTACTCCCTGCCGCTAAGTAGACACCAACCAACTTTTTCTTCACTGGTTTCACCATCTTCACCGGTTTCACCATGAGCAGAAGCTTTGGACATCCCGTCCATGAGCTAAAGGGGATGACCAAGAACCCGCTTCATGTTTTCCACGTTTGATCGCAATCAGCTCAGCTGCAATGCTGATCGCATTCTCAAACGCACCCTCGGAGCCGATATTTAAACCGATTGGCGCATGCAGCCAGTCAGGACGTTCGAAGCCTTCCAGCATTTTGGCCGTACGCTCCTTGGAGCCCATAATTCCGAGATATTGTAAGTGAAAGGCCATAATCCCTCGGAAAAAGGCCGTATCCTTCTCGAACTGGTGACTCATGATCACGACATAGTCTCGCTCATTCAGCGCAAGCTTTTCGACTAATGTCTCAGGAAATGCAACCATTGTTTCTACACCAGGAAACCGTTCTGCGTTGCAGAACGATTCACGCCAGTCCGCAACAACCACTCGAAAGCCGCTGCTTGCAGCCATTTGAACGAGCGGAACCGCATCCAGATTCGCACCGAACACGATGACTCTTGGCTTTGGCATAATGAGGGTACTCGTCAAAAAGCGAAACGGCTCCCTCATAGAAAGTGCAGAAAGCCCCTGCTCATCTATACCTGATCCCCGTAGCGCATACCTAATATCCGAATACCCATCGGTATAGGTGCGAATGAGCTCCACAGCTTCACCTTGATCTAATCTATTTTTCACCACCAGCAGGTTAACCAACAGCTCTCCGGAAAGCGGTTCTAGTAAAATACGAATCAACCCGCCGCACCCAATCGTCTCCCCCCAACCGAAGTCATCGGCTGGCCTCATATCGTACTCGACTAGTTGCGGCTTTTGCGATTCCCACACGCCTGGCACGTAAGCAGCAAGGTCCCCTTCCAAACACCCCGGAGAAATACTCCCCACCGTGCTTCCATCTGCCATTAACAGCATGACAGCTCCTTGCTTGCGATAAGCGTGGCCTTCCACATGAATCACTGTTGCTAATACACGTGCTCCCGTATTACTTTCCACAGCTTGCAGAATGTCATAGGCCTCCATCGCTCATCGCTCCTTCTTTATATAGCTGCTTACACTAAAACTAATTCCATGCATCTCTCCACTTGCCTCGTGGGCCCACTACCAGCCAATCGCTAACCCATCACCACGCGGATCCGCAGCACCACTCATAAAACCATGCTCATCAATGACAATGCCCTGCGCTTGCCCCATAATGCCATCCCACGACTTCACGGGTTCCACACGATGACCCCACTGCTTCAATCTTGCATATACCTCAGGTTCAAGCCGATGCTCCAGCTTCAGCGCATCCCCATCTTCTCCCCAAGTACGTCCGTATACCCAACGCGGAAGCGAAATGGCCTCCTGAATCGATAAACCATAATCCAATACCCCCGTGAGTATCGAAAGCTGCGTCTGCGGTTGACCTTCTCCACCCTGCGTGCCGAACAGCATATAAGGCTTTCCAGCCTTACTTACCATAGCGGGCATCAACGTATGGAATGATCTTTTGCGTGGTTCCAACACGTTCGCGCATGCAGGATCGAGCGAGAAAAAGGAGCCCCGATTTTGCATAATAATGCCTGTATCTCTAGGAACGTAAGCTGCTCCGAAATCGAAGTATAGACTTTGGATAAAAGAAACGGAATTCCCCTCTTCATCTACAACCGCCGCATAGGCTGTATCCTGACCGATCGCTGGCGAGTGATGCTCACTGACTTTCAATGGATTTGCCTGAATGTCATGCCAAAGCTCCTGCGCGTACGATTTGGACAACAGTCTTTCAAGCGGGATGTCCCTAAAATGAGGGTCTGTCAAATAGCGATCGCGATCCTTGAACGCCTTCTTGATCACCTCCGACATGAGATGATAGAAATTAGCCGATGCCCTTGGTACAGCTGCCATATTAATATGTTCTAACATATTCATCATCATGAGCGCAGTAAACCCTTGCGAGTTCGGCGGCATTTGATAAATTTCATATCCGCGATACGTCGTCGATAGCAGCTCCACCCATTCTCCAGCGAAGCTACGGAAATCTTCTTCCTCAAGCAGCCCGCCATCCAGCTTCACGCTATCTATGATGTTCTGCATGAGCGAGCCCGTGTAGAAAGCATCTCTTCCTTCTTGCTGTACTAGTCTCAACGTTCTTGCCATGTCAGACTGAATAAGCCGATCACCTTCCTTCAAAAGCTCGCCATCTCGCATGTACAACGCACTAAGCTGCACAGAAGCCCGAATAAACGGCTCATCCTTTTGCATCCAGAACCGTAAATTGCGCGAGATCGGGAACCCTTTTTCTGCATAACCAATCGCTGCATCCAATAACCTCGCCCACGGAAGCTTACCGTGTTTTTCCCACACCTGCCACCAAGCATCCACCATACCCGGCACTGTAATTGCGCTTAAAATGCCGCGCTTTGGAATCTGATCCATCCCTTGCTCTCTATAAAAATCAGGCGTGGCCTTCGCAGCTGACTTCCCGCTTCCGTTAAATCCGGTATATGCACCCGATGCCGCATCATACATGAGGAAAAAAGCATCTCCGCCGAGCCCCGTCATATGCGGGTAAACGACACCCAGGGTCGCACTAATGGCAATTGCTGCATCAAAGGCATTGCCGCCTTGCTGTAAAATTGCGCTCCCCACGGAACTAGCCAAATAATGCGGCGTAGCAATCATGGCTCTCTCTGCTCGTGGCATGATGTTTAACATGATTATTCCTCCCGTTTATGAGCATATACCGCCAGTGCAGCTTGCAGCGCCTTCCCTACCGAGATATCCACACCGTGCCAATGCAGTGTTGCTTCCAGCGCCCCGAGGACATGAAGCACATTCTTCTGATTACAACTAAAGCCCATCGTGCCGATGCGCCAAATCTGCCCCTTCAATGGACCGAAGGAGGAGGCGATTTCAATGCTAAAGCTGTTCAGCAGCATTGCACGTACAGCTTCTCCATCGACTCCATTGGGAATCCGTATACAAGTCACTACTGGTAGTTTACAGAGAGGATCCCCGTAAAGTGTCAATCCCATGGCTTGCAGACCAGCAACCAAAGCCGCTTCGTGACGCTTATGACGTAAGAATCGTTCATCCAGCCCCTCTTGCAGCACAATGCGTAATCCTTCACGCAGCGCATACAGCATCGTTGTAGCCTCGGTATGGTGATTTAGCCTCTTCGGACTCCAATAGTCCTGCAGCTGTCCCAGATCGAAATAGTTACTCGCTACGGCTTTAATCGAGGAAACAGGAGAGCCCTTCTCCCGCAGTCCACGCTCAATCGTTTTGCGGCGCAGCACCTTCGCCTCGACTCGATCGTTGTACGTAATCGGTGACATCCCCGATGGTACGGATAAACATTTTTGCGTTCCGCCAATCACCGCATCTAGCAGCCATTCATCTGTTTTCACAGGTACACCGCCAATGGTGGCTACCGCATCTACGACGAGAAGGGCATCCACTTGACGGCAAGCTGCTCCAATCCCATCGAACGGTTGGACACAGCCTGTCGACGTCTCTCCGTGGACCATGGCCACGATGGCTGGCCTCTCCCGCTCGATGGCTGTAATGATATCCACAGGGTCAAACACAGCGCCCCATTCTTTCTCAATAATCGTCACTTCAGCCCCACAGCGCTCCGCAATTTCTACAAGCAAATTTCCGAATCGTCCGTATATCGGAACGAGTACTTTATCTCCCGGCTCGATGATGCTCACCAACACTGCTTCAATCCCTGAACGGGAAGTCCCATCGATGGGAAACGCCCATTGATTGTTCGTTTGAAAAACCTCTCGAAGCATCTCCATCGTTTCATTCATTAACTCCGTAAACTCTGGATCGAACTGCCCTAGAATGGGATAGGACATTGCTCTCAGCACCCTTGGGTCAACCTCGACTGGACCTGGGGTCATAATCGTTCGAAGGGAGGGTGATAAATCTTTATAAGTTTTCATCTGCTTTTCCCCCGTAGCCATATTGATATAACACATGAACGAGCGTCTGGAATCCGACAATGAGATCCTCCGGCTTCGTGAACTCTTTGGGATTATGGCTAATCCCTGCACGACTTGGAACGAAAATCATGGCAGACGGACAAATCGGTCCGAACAACTGCGCATCATGTCCCGCTCCGCTTGGCATGTGGATATGCTCGTAGCCATAGAAATCGCAGGCAGCCTCAATTTCTGCCGATATCCCGCTATCCATGGCCACTGGTAAGGCATTTAGATGTTCCACCGTATCTATATGAAGTTCTCTTCGCACGGCGATTTCCATAAATCTCGCTAGCAATTCTGCGCGAAAAGCCTCTATCTTCCGTTCATCAGTATGTCTAATATCCAACGTAAATTCGACCTCGCCTGGCACCACGTTCGATGTTCCGCGCTTCACTTCTAAGCGCCCAACGGTAGCTACCAAAGGTTCGCCCTCCGCAAGTGCCATCTTTTCTGTCAGCGCGACCATTTCGGCGGCAGCGGCCAGCGCATCTTTGCGCATCGTCATCGGGGTCGTTCCTGCATGATTCGGCGTTCCCGTAACTACGACCGTCATTCGAATTTGGCCTACAATGGCTGTTACAACACCAATTTGCTTCTCTTTAAATTCAAGGACTGCGCCTTGCTCGATATGAATTTCAATATAAGCCCCAATGTCATTCCTTTTCGCTGGATAGGGCTGATTCTGCGAGGTTTCAAAGCCCGCCTGCTCCATCGCTTCAAATAATGTTACACCTTCCGGATCGGCAAGTCCTGTGCCTTCAGCTAGCGAGAGTACCCCTGTCACATGACCGGAGCCCCAATAAGCCAATGGAAAGCGACTACCCTCTTCCTCGCAAAAGGAGACCATCTCCAAGGTCCGTTTCGGTGTCCCGTACACGGCCTTCAAATAGCCAAGCGCCATCATGGATGCGATGACGCCATAGGCTCCATCGTATTTCCCTCCGTTTTTGACGGTATCAATGTGTGAACCTGTGAGTATCGGCTTTAACGAAGGGTCCGATCCTTGCAATTTGCCGTACACATTGCCGATTTCATCAAAATCTGCCTTGAGCCCCATGCTTTGCATGTTGTCTATCAGTGCTAATTGCGCCTTGAGCCAGGGCTCCGCATACAAGAGTCGGGTCACGCCGCCTTTTGGATCGGCGCCAAAAGTCGCCAGCCACTCCAACGCTAGCAGCATACGCTCCCCATATTGAGCTAGCATTTCTTCCTGTGGATGCTGTTTCATTTTAGCCATCTAGCCCGCCTCCGATCGATGCACTGTGACGCAACCAAGCTCCCTCTAACGCTGCTCTAACACCTACACCTCGTTCATATACCTTAACTCCCCGCAGGAAGGTTGATTTCACGCTGCAGCCAAACGTTTTGCCCACATAGGGACTCTGCTTATGGCGATACAGTAAGTCACTCTCTTGCAGCGTATAGCTCGCTGCCAAATCCACCAAAGCTAGATCCGCGTCAGCCCCTATGTCTATTTCCCCCTTGCGAGGATATAAGCCAAAGCGCTTAGCTGGCTCTAGTGCTAGCATACGAGCAAGCTCCGGCAGCGGAACCTCTCTGCGGAGATGGCCTTCGTGCAACATGAGCTCCAGTGAGCTTTGTGCCCCTGAGATGCCTCCCCATGATGCAAAGAAGTCACCCTGTTTCATGTGCTTTGGCGAAGGGGAGTGATCCGATGCAATGATGTCGAATCTCCCTTCCATTAGCTCCGCCCACAAACGAGCCTGATCTTCCGCCGTTCGTATCGGTGGCGCGCATTTCGCAACGGGTCCGAGGCGTTCCACCTCCACGTCTGTTAGCGCCAAATAGTGCGGGCACGTTTCCACGGTAACATCCAATCCTTGAGCCTTCGCTTCCGTGATCACCTGTACCGCTTCTGCAGAGGAGATATGTACGAAATGCAGCTTACAGCCTGTCTGCTTCGCATAACCCAATGCACGGTTCACTGCTTCCACTTCGGCGGCAATCGGCCTTGTCGCGATGAAGTCCAAGGCGCTGCGTTTGCCTGCTCGCACAGCCTCAGCTGCGAGTTTGGAAACGATCTCCTCGCTCTCAGCATGAAGAGCGAGCACTAGACCCAAGCGAGCGATTTCTTTCATGCCATTAAATAACGTGTCGTCATCCACTTCCGTAAAGATATCTTCACCCTCTCCGCCTGGGCACGACATAAAAGCTTTGAAACCAATCACGCCAGCTTGAGCAAGCGCCTTCAACTCGCTGATATTGCCGGGAACGAGACCGCCCCACAGGGCATAGTCTACGTAGGATTGACCTTCGGCTGCTCCCAGCTTCATTGCTAACGCACTGAGTCGAACTGTAGGCGGGACCCCATTTAACGGCATATCGATATAGGTTGTGCATCCACCAGCAGCTAGCGAGGCAGAGCCTGTGACGAACCCTTCCCAATCGCCAAGGGCAGGTTCATTAAAATGAACATGCGCATCGATTATCCCAGGGAAAATTGTTAAGCCTTCTGCGTCATAAACAGGAGTCTGCTCCGAGAACACGAGGTTTTCGTCTAGTGATGCAATTTTGCCGTCCCGTATCCCGATGTCTAACTGCCGACACTCATCTTGCAAGACCACAGTCCCTTTGCGAATGATAAGATCCAATCGATTCATCCTACGAAACCCTCCCTCGAAGCTCTCTGTCTATTCAATTAACGTTGATTTCTTTGCACTAACTCCCGCGATAAGTGTTATACCCCCAGGGGGCAATTAATAAGGGAACGTGATAATGCATCGTGCTATTGGCAACACCGAAACGAATTGGTACTTGATCTAGAAATGCTGGCTCTGGAAGCTCCACACCTTTCCCTCTGAAGTAGTCACCAACATGGAAGAGAAGCTCATATGTGCCTTTGGTAAAATCATCCCCACTTAGCATTGGCCCTGGCAGCCTGCCGTCTGTATTCGTAACGTCGGAGCGAATGAGTTCGGCTACGCTTCTTTCAAATCGGAACAAGTCGATCCTCACTCCAACCGCCGGTCGGCCGCTGCTAATATCCAGCACGTGCGATGTAATCCCTACGCTCATAGGCCCTCCAGATCACGCTTTGTCATCGAAAAGCCCTGGAAACCATACGGCGGTCTAGGCTCTGTAAATACCTTGCCTTCCCCAATAGAAACTTCCTCCAGAATCGTTTCCCACGTCCTGTTGTTGGACTCGAAGCGAATCTCTTTCAGCTGCGGGAAGCGCAGTAACGAACGTTGCCCGATACGATAGATGAGGTTTTGGATTGAGGGCGAATGCTGCTCATGGAATACGGTATGCGCAATGTCACGGATTTGCTCAGCGGCTACGTAGTGCCCTAGATCGGCATCGAAGGCATCCTCAGCTGATTCATAGGCCCATGCTATGTCTAAGAATATAAACAGAGGGCGATCCGACGATTCTGGCAATGTCGTGTACTCATCCCGAACAAAACCAGCAAAGGAACTTCCTTTGACTTTGATCAGCTTTAGATCGGCTATGCCAGCAGAGTGATCTGCGAGGACGATATCGTCTGCAACGCGAACGAGCTCCACGAATGCGGTTGGGTGTTCATTTTGTGAATAGCGGTACACCAAATCCCCTGCTTCGAAGCCACTTGAACCTGGCACCGGCAACGTTTCGAATGCCACCTGATCTGCACTCATTTTGATCCCCGTCATCCAAGGATACTTCTCTAAAAAGAGCCGGCTCGCGAAAGCTAGAAACCCTTCTGCCGTAGCCCCCTCATACTCGCCTGCTTTGCGCAGGATGAAGTTCTTCATCGAGTCAGTCGCTACAACGTTGGTGTTATCTCCCTTGCTGAACGATGTAAACAGCTTCTCACCGCTCACCGCTACCTTGATATTCATGCCGAACAGCACATTATCTCGCCCTGTGAAACCCGATTCCGGAATCAGCGTGATATTCGTGAGCGGCTTCGCGTAGGAACGATAGACCCAGACATCACCTTTCCCGTAGTACATGATTCTCTCTCCGCCCTTCGCTTGTTCCATTGCTTTCTCCTCCGTTTCATTCAATACAATATCTGCCAGGCGAAAACATCCAATCTTACAAACCTCTTGCAGTGCTGTAAGCAGCTCCACTTCCGGAGCTCCTTGTATACGATGTCGTAACGCCTCGCGTATCGTGTCTTTGGTTTGCCCCTTCACTGCCATGATAAAAGGGAACTGGAATCGGTCCGTATACTGTTTATTTAAAGAAAGAAATTGTTCGTATTCTTCAGGGGTTAACTGGTTTAGACCTGCACCTGACTGCTCCTGGACGGAGTGATCGGTCATCCTCACACGTGTACCCAGATCGGGGTGGGCCCGAAGCAGCGCCAGCTGCTCCTCACGGCTAGCTCTCTCTACCTCTGTTTCAAGGGCACTAATCATGTCCTTGATTTCGGCAAAAGGCCGAGATCCTGATGCTCGCTCTGCCACCCAAGGCGAGTGTTCAAATAGCGGACCAAACACTTGAACAAATGCCTCTTGATCCATGTCATTAACTTGCTTCCGTGTGATCTTCATAACCCCGTCACCTCGATATCCATCTTAAATTTCATGCATTCTTTTCCAAGATTTGTTCCATTGTAAATGCGCCATCCCTATGGGTCAATTTATATGAAAGAAGTTTGTAATCTTTCATAACAACGTTAAGTTTTTTTGTATTTTTGCTAAAACCCCCTCCATTACTTCTCCAACTCCCACTCACTACCGCCAGCATCTCCACCTCCAGCCTCCCCATCTCTCAATCCTCACTACCTTATCACTTCCCCACCTGCCCCCCTCACCACCGCACGCATCTCCACCAACCCAGATAACTTTACCTGTATAAACTACAGTTAATTTCCTCGAATTAGATGGTTCTGCAAGGATAACTGGAAAACATGCAGGTAATTTCTTGGAATTTTGAAGAATCGGGCTAAATGTTGAAAATTAACTGTAGGAAATACATCTAATTCATCATATTCGTGAAATATGGCCAAATTAGATGGAGAAATCCAGTTAAATTCCGAGCCTTAAGCGCTTCCGGTCTTGGGTAGCCCCCAACCCACAAAAAAAGCCACCAGGACAACAAACCTCCCAGTGGCTTCCCATTTTAATCCCAGTACCCGCTATGCGCAGCGACTGCCGCTTCTACAACCTCAGGAACAGGACCGATCACTTGGATCGGCTTGTTCCCTCTGGCAAAAACCTCACGACAAGGCAGCATCAACGTCGGATTCTGCTCATGATCACCTGTGAGCCCTGCGAGCATCGCTTCCGACATGCCGAAGATCACGCGTCCCACGTTGCCCCAATAGATCGCTCCCGCGCACATGGCGCACGGCTCGGTTGAGGTATACAGCGTACACGCCCACAGCTCTTCCTTGCTATATCGCTTGGAGGCTGCCTCCATGAGCATCGTTTCCGCGTGCCCCGTACAGTTCGATTCGGTAATCTCAACATTGCCATGCTCCAGCAGAATTTCGCCAGTTGGTCCCACAAGCAACGATCCGAACGGCGTATTGCCAGCTTTTCTCGCTAGCAGGGAAAGCTCTACACATCTTGTTAAATAAGGAATATGAACCTCAAATTCACTCATGGTTTGCCCTCCTAATACTCTTTCTCCTAGTTCTCGCTTTTCCTCTAGTTGTCACCTATAAACTAAAACCTTTGCTCCCGTATATAAGGCACACCTAGCGCCTCAGGCGCACCGGATGGCTTATTTTTATTCCTCCAACCGAGGAACATCAGCACCAGAATAGTGACGACGTACGGAATCATTTTCAAAAAATAAGAAGGAATATGGCTGCCGATCAACTGCACACGGAATCCCAGACTATCCAACACGCCGAAGAAATACGCGCATACCAGGGCACGAATTGGATTCCATCTCGCAAAAATAATGAGCGCCACCGCAATCCAACCACGTCCAGAGGTCATCCCTTCATTCCATGTCGGTGTATATACAAGCAGCAAGTCAGCGCCACCAATCCCGATCAGCATCGAACCCACAACAATGCACCCGTAGCGAATTGCGATCACAGGGATCCCCATCACGTCCGCCGTAGCCGGATTATCCCCAACTGCGCGAAGATGAAGCCCCCATGATGTACGATGAATGAACAAGTGCATAGCCAGCACGAGCACGAAACTTAACCATGTAAACAAATCCATATGGGCAAATATTTTGCCAATCACCGGCACTGGCTCCAGCCACGGCATATCGAGCTTAG
Source organism: Paenibacillus sp. J22P169 (assembly GCF_059691995.1). Classification (NCBI taxonomy): domain Bacteria; kingdom Bacillati; phylum Bacillota; class Bacilli; order Caryophanales; family Paenibacillaceae; genus Paenibacillus; species Paenibacillus sp. J22P169. The sequence continues at coordinate 124,953 of NZ_JCAUAO010000014.1, forward strand.
GCACCGCACCCACAAGCGGCTGACCGCTCACTGGTTTCCCTAAGTACGCGCTAAGCCCTGCGCCGAATATCGTCATTGCCAACCCGCAAACAACCTGATTCGCATGCAGCGTCACGCATAAAAATCCATGAAGCAGCCCAAGTATCCCACTCACCGCAAGTACACACAAAATTGCCAGTACTAAATTTCCTGTATGTATGAAGACGAGGCACGAGGTCACCGCACCCATTAACATCAAGCCCTCAGCCCCTAGCTGCATGATGCCTGATCTTTCGATCAAGATGCCGCCCAATACAGCCAGAAGTAACGGTGTACCCGAAGAGATCGCTGAAACAATAATTTGTGTGATCGCATCCATCTCCTACACCCCCTTATTTAACCGTTCATTAACATCATTAACTAAAAGTCAGCATAGTCCCCCCAGCCATCTCACACCCAACTCGATCAGCTGTTCCGACGAATACGGAATTTCCCTGCCATCCCCCCAGCAATGAGGAAAAACAGGATCGCCCCTTGAATCATCGAGGACATGGAAGGCGGCAGCCCAATCGTTTGCACACTATACCCGCCGACAATGAGCCCACCAAAAAGCACCGAAGCGATCACAAGCCCAATCGGATTCAGCTTCGCCAACCAAGCTACAATAATGGCCGTGTACCCATACCCGGGAGAGATTCCATACATGAGACGGTGCGCTACCCCAGATACTTCCCCCATACCAGCAAGCCCCGCCAATCCGCCGCTAATCACCATCACCAGCAGCACATGTCTGGAAATACGAATACCAGCATTTTTAGCCGCCTCACTATTGGCACCGATCAACCTCAGCTCATAGCCCCACCGCGTATATCGGACAACGAAGGCATAGATCAGCACAGCGATGATGGCAAAAATTAGCCCTACATGCAGCCGCGTTGCACCAAAGGTCGGTAAAGACTGTGCAGCTGTAAACATCGGAGATCCCGGGAAGTTAAAGCCTTTTGGATCTTTCCACGGCCCGAAAACCACATAATTCAGCGCCAGCAACGCCACATAGTTAAGCATCAACGAGGTAATGAGTTCATTTACTTGAAAATAGTTCCGCGGTATCGCCGTCAGCAATCCCCAGAAGCCGCCGGCCACGATGCCCGCGACCATCATAGCAGGAATCGAGAGGTACATCGGCAGATGTGGAAAATAAACCGTAATCGCCGTAGCCGCCATCGCCCCTGCCACAAACTGCCCCTCTGCACCGATGTTCCATACGGAGATGCGGTAGGCAATCGACACGCCTAGCCCGCAAAGAAGCAAAGGAATCGCCTTCACTAACGTTTCAGTCAATCCAAAGGTGGAGCCGAAGGCTCCCTTCACCATTTTCCCGTAGACCATGAACGGATTCATGCCATTCAACGCGATAAAAATCCCACAAGCCACCAACGCCAATACGATGGCGATGATCGTTACCCACCAAGGGCTATTCGCCCCTGCAGGATCGATTTCCAAACGATACGGTAAACGGAACCCAGCTCCGCGCTTCGGCACTTTATTTTCGATCGGAATGCTGCCTGCTGTTCGTTGTTCACTCATCCTGCATCCTCCTCCGATCCCGCCATCAGCATACCGATGTGCTCGCGGCTCGCCACTTCCCTCGGCATATCCCCGACAATGCGCCCATCGTACATGACCAGAATTCGGTCAGCTAGCTGCAGCACCTCATCCAAATCCTCCGAAATGAGCAAAACAGAGCGACCCTTGCTTCGCAAATCCTCCAGCAGTTGATACACACCTTCGGAGGCGCCTACATCGAGCCCCTGGGTCGGGTGCACCGCAATCATGAGCTTCGGACCTTTGTCAATTTCCCTGGCAAAAAGCAGCTTCTGCTGATTCCCACCTGACATGAATTGAACTGGCGAATCGATTCCCGACGTTTTCACATCGAACATCTCAATCAAACGCTGAGACCAACTCCGATTGCTCCCTGTTCGCAGCAGACCGAACCGCGACCGTTCTGACGAACGATACGTTTTGAACAACAGATTATCCACCGAGTCCAAGCTCCCCGCGAGACCACTGCGCATCCGATTCTCCGGCACATGTCCGATTCCCAGCTCAATCGCTGTCCGTACCGAACCATTCCGCATCGCCTTTCCGTCAAAATGGACTTCCCCTTGCTTCCAAACGCGCAGCCCGGTCAGCACTTCTGCCAGCTCCTTCTGCCCGTTCCCGGAGACGCCTGCAACACCAACAATCTCCCCTTCATTTACCTGAAAATGAAGTCCATCCAGCACTTTGCGTCCATGGTCCGCATAGACATCCAGTGCCTTAACCGTGAGCATCGGCTTCTCCTTCGCTCGCGTTCTTTGTTGCGCGCGGCCCGCCAGGCTCATCTCACCTACCATCAACTGCGCAAGCTCACGCTCGCTCGTTTCCGATTTCGCCATCGTCGCAATCATCTTGCCCTTGCGCATGACCGAGATATGATCCGCCGCGAACATCACCTCTTTGAGCTTATGCGTCGTCATAATGACCGTTTTGCCTTCCTTCTTCATTCGGTCCAGCGTCTCAAAAAGCTGATCAACCTCTCCCGGTGTCAACACCGACGTTGGCTCATCTAGAATAATAAAATCCGCTCCCCGATAGAGCGTCTTTACAATCTCCACTCGCTGCTGCTCACCAACAGATAGCTGCCAGATGGGCCGATCTACGGGAAACAGCAGCCCAAAATGCTTCGAAATCGCCTCAATTTCCTCCGATTTCTTCGACAACCAGCTGGGGCCGCGCCAGAAAGAGCTAGCTTCCCCAAGCACAATATTCTCCGCAGCCGTCAGGGTTTGCACGAGGCGGAAGTTCTGAAATACCATGCCGATCCCCAGCTTCATCGCATCCTTCGGTGAGCGAATGCGCACCTTCTCGCCATGTATGTAAATCTCCCCGCTCGTAGGTCGGTACACGCCGGACAGCATGCACATCATGGTGCTTTTGCCCGCACCATTTTCGCCTAGCAGCGCATGAATCTCTCCTGACCTCGCTCGGAAATCCACCTCATCATTCGCCAGCACGGATCCGAACTGCTTAACGATTTGGACCATCTCAACGGCATCTTTCTCTTGTACACGCATAGGTCCCCGACCTCCTTATCTACTCACCCTGATATGAGAAAACAGCATCTCCCCAGTAGGGATTTGCTGTTTCAGGATTCCGATATCATCGATCATTTCACGTCTATCCCTCTCCCATCACTATACGGTCCGCCCATCTCGGGCGTCAATAAACATGACACCAAATTTGGTGTCGTAACGAAAAGAGGCGCAAGCTTTGTGCTTAGCGCCAAATAAATGTGAGATTAGATTACGTGGACAGAAAAATCCCACCATATACGAACCCCGCAAGAATCACAAAAGCAGGATGTATCTTACGCATTTGTATCAAATAAAACGCCACTGCCGCGATCCCGAAAAACTGTAGATACCCGATCACTTTCGTAGACTCCACCAAGCTGCTCCAAGTAACCAGCACCATCATGATTGCAATGACCGGCTGAACCAGCAGCGTCATGCCTTTAATCACAGGGGATTGCTTGTATTTCTGCAACATATTCAGCAAAATAATCAGTGCAATGATCGACGGAACCACCGTTGCCGCTACCGCAATAAGCACGCCGATCCAGCCGCCGATTTGGTAGCCGACGTACGCGGCGATTTTCGTCGCAATCGGCCCCGGCAGCGCATTCCCCAGCGCTAACATATTGGAGAACTCACTGCTGTTCATCCAGCTGTGATTCGTCACGATCTCTTGGAACATCAGCGGAATGGATGAAGGCCCACCCCCATAGCCGAACACATTGGCTAGAAAGAAACTAACGAGCAAATGCCACCAATCCATCATACGCCATCACCTTTGCCAAGCGTCTTCTTGCTCTTCATCCACTTGTCCTTTAGCTTGTGATGGAAAGCTCCATATAGGAGGAACATGAATATCACGATAGCTGGGTGCACCGATAAAGGTTGTAGCAGCAGGAATGCTATGATGAAAAAAGTAACCCCCGCTGGCCAGCCTAGGCCCTTAATTGCCTTTTCACCAAACTCATACGCCATCACGCCTAACATGACCGCAACAATCGGCACCACGGCTGCAATCATGCCCTTGATCACATGCGACGTGCTGAAAAACGTAATAAACGAATACAACCCCACCATCGCCACGCAAGTAGGTAAAATATGCGCCAAAACACCAAGAAGGGCCCCCCATCCGCCTTTCATCCGATAGCCTAGGTAGCCTGCCAGCTTCGTCGCGATCGGTCCCGGCAGCGTATTCGCAATCGCGAGCACCTCCATGAACTCTTCATCTTTCATCCACTTAAAACGCGTCACCGCTTCATACCGAATCAATGGCACAATTGACGGCCCGCCGCCATATCCCAAAATCCCCGTCCGAAACATCGCCGTCCCTATCTGAACATAGGCGTTCTCCACTATGTATCACTCCCATTCCATCGTTGTTTCAACCTAAGAAGTAAACTAAGCTTTATTGTATTATAAAATGAAGCCAAAAATTAGGATTCTCCTTATATTTTGTGAAAATAACGAAGTTTTTTGGAAATCTTGGGACTTGGCTAGAAGCCCCCCCAACGACTCCCAACCTTTCACCCTCGACATACTCGCTCTCTCCATCGAATAAATGGATTTTGTACAGTTAATTTCGCTACATTTGGCAATTTTATTAAACTAGATGGATTTATGCACTTAGAATTAATAGTGGACGTCTCTTAGTGTAGAAGTAATAATAACCTTAACTATTAACTAAGAGGTGTCTGTCCATGAGCGAATCAAGACAACGATATAATGAGA
>NZ_JCAUAO010000015.1:0-103741 GCF_059691995.1 Paenibacillus sp. J22P169
ATGATGGCGGAAGGGATCCACGCGTTCCCATCTCGAACACGACCGTTAAGCCTTCCAGCGTCGATGGTACTTGAACCGCAGGGTTCTGGGAGAGTAGAACGTTGCCAAGCATTGTTCCCTGATAGCTCAGTTGGTAGAGCACTCGACTGTTAATCGAGTTGTCACAGGTTCGAGTCCTGTTCGGGGAGCCATTGCTTCCATAGCTCAGTCGGTAGAGTGCATCCATGGTAAGGATGAGGTCACCGGTTCGATTCCGGTTGGAAGCTCCAGTAATTTTATTGTAAGGCCCGTTGGTCAAGTGGTTAAGACACCTCCCTTTCACGGAGGTAACAGGGGTTCGAGTCCCCTACGGGTCACCAGATATTTTCAAATCCTATGGAGGCTTAGCTCAGCTGGGAGAGCATCTGCCTTACAAGCAGAGGGTCGGCGGTTCGATCCCGTCAGCCTCCACCATTAACTTTATATGCCGTTGTAGCTCAACTGGTAGAGCAACTGACTTGTAATCAGTAGGTTGGGGGTTCAAGTCCTCTCGACGGCATGTTTTATTGGGGATTAGCCAAGCGGTAAGGCAACGGACTTTGACTCCGTCATGCCAAGGTTCAAATCCTTGATCCCCAGCCATTTTTTCACATGAGTCATTAGCTCAGTTGGTAGAGCACCTGACTTTTAATCAGGGTGTCGTAGGTTCGAATCCTACATGACTCACCATTTGCCTTTTTTACAATATGCGCGTATGGCGGAATTGGCAGACGCACTAGACTTAGGATCTAGCGGGTGACCGTGGGGGTTCAAGTCCCTCTACGCGCATTAAATCCTCAAACATATTCATATGTCTGAGGTACCCTGCGGAAGTGGCTCAGCGGTAGAGCATCGCCTTGCCAAGGCGAGGGTCGCGGGTTCGATCCCCGTCTTCCGCTCCAATTTAATATGCGCCCTTAGCTCAGCTGGATAGAGTATTTGACTACGAATCAAAAGGTCGGGAGTTCGAATCTCTCAGGGCGCGCCATTCTTCATTATAAGTTATAAACGTATCGGGACGTAGCTCAGCTTGGTAGAGCACCTGCTTTGGGAGCAGGGGGTCGCATGTTCAAATCGTGTCGTCCCGATCATTTTTCTAAACTACGCGGGCGTAGTTTAATGGTAGAACTTCAGCCTTCCAAGCTGATCGCGCGGGTTCGATTCCCGCCGCCCGCTTACAGAATGAACCACCTTCGGGTGGTTTTTTCGTTTATTTACTAAGATAGAGCCACCGTCGGGTGGCTAATTCTTTATAATCGCAATTTTAATATTATTTGTGTAAAAAGGTCTCTTTATAGGAGCAATCTAGTCAGGCATGAATTGTTAGAATCTTATCAATACATTAATTACCACGGTAAAACGTACGGTTTTTTTATTTTAATACTATGTGTAGCGGTCAGATTGTGGTAAAATATTCTGAAATGAGTTTTTATAGCGACTAGCTTTTGCAGAGAGAAGCATTAATGCATCATAGTGAATAGATGGGGTGGAGAGTAATGGTAGAGAGTGACATCGTCCAACAAAAACAAAGTACGAATAACTTGCTGCGCAGAGATATTCGGTTTCTTGGGCACATACTAGGTGAAGTTCTTGTACATCAGGGCGGAAATGATCTGCTGGATGTCGTTGAAAGAATTCGTGAAATGAGCAAGTCGTTAAGAGCACACTATGTCATTGAGATCTATGATGAATTTAAGAAAACGATATCTTCATTAGATCCGGAAATTCGCCATCAAGTGATTCGAGCTTTCGCTATATACTTCCAACTAGTTAATATTGCTGAACAAAACCATCGTATTCGCCGTAAGCGGGATTACGAGCGCTCCTCTGGGGAATCTGTACAACCAGGTTCGATTGAGAGCATCGTACAAGAGCTGAAGAATACGCATATTCCTTATTCCGAGGTGCAGGAAATTCTTAAAGCGATCTCTCTAGAGCTCGTTATGACGGCACATCCTACTGAAGCTATGCGTCGTGCAGTGCTTGATATTAATCTACGCATTAGTGAAGATATGATGAAGCTGGACAACCCTAACCTAACTTACCGTGAACGCGAGCAATTGCGCGAGAAGCTGTTGGGTGAAGTGCTTAATTTGTGGCAAACCGATGAGCTGCGTGACCGTAAACCGACGGTAATCGACGAAGTACGTAACGGTCTTTACTATTTTGACGAGACGCTATTCGATGTACTGCCAGAGGTTTATCATGAGCTTGAGCGTTGTTTAAATAAATATTACCCAGAAGATAAATGGCATGTGCCGTCCTTCTTGAAATTTGGTTCTTGGATCGGTGGAGACCGTGACGGAAATCCATCTGTTAAAGCGAATGTGACGTGGGAAACACTTGGTTTGCACCGTCAATTGGCTTTGCAAAAGTATGAGGAAATACTGAGAGAGTCCTTAGCACACATGAGCTTTAGCAAGAACATTGTGAATGTGAGCGATGCACTGATCGCGTCTATCCAAAGTGATCGTGATGCAATGGGGAATGTCCAGGATGTTTGGCGTAATGAGAAAGAGCCATACCGCATCAAAACAACATATATGATCGAGAAGATTCACAACACGGGCAATGCGAATGTGTCTGCAGCACAGAAGTACAATTGTCCGGAAGAGTTTATTCAGGATTTGCAAGTTATGGAAGCTAGTTTGCGTGCGCATTTTGCAGACTATGTTGCTGATAAATATATAAAGAAGCTAATTCGTCAAGTTGAGCTATTCGGCTTCCACTTAGCTGCTCTGGATATCAGACAGCACAGTAAAGAGCATGAGAATGCAATGACGGAAATTTTAGCGAAAATGGGCATAACACCTGATTACAGCAAACTGTCTGAAGATGAGAAGATTTCATTGCTCACGAATGTGCTGAACGATCCACGTCCAATCACGTCTACGTATTTGGACTACACCGATGGTACGAAAGAATGTTTAGATGTATATCGCACTGTTGGTAAAGCTCAGAAAGAATTCGGCCGCAACTGCATTAACAGTTACCTGATCTCGATGACGCAAGGCGCAAGTGATATGCTTGAGGTTGTTGTGTTTGCCAAAGAGGCGGGCCTATACCGCAGAGAGAGCGACGGTACGGTAACAAGTACGGTTCAGTCTGTTCCGCTTTTTGAAACGATTGACGACTTGCATGCAGCACCTGGTATCATGAGCACGTTGTTAGCGATCCCTGCTTACCGAGCAAGCCTTGATCCTGAAACACAACTGCACGAAATTATGTTGGGTTACTCTGACAGTAATAAAGACGGCGGTGTGATTACAGCGAACTGGGAGCTTCGTATGGCGCTTCAAGATATCACAGAGGCTGCGAAGAAATTCGGCGTGAAGTTGAAGTTCTTCCATGGTCGTGGTGGTGCATTAGGTCGTGGTGGTATGCCGTTGAACCGAAGCATTCTAGCACAACCGGTAGAAACGCTTGGTGGCGGCATCAAGATTACGGAGCAAGGTGAAGTATTATCTTCCCGTTATTCTCTACAAGGAATTGCTTACCGTAGTTTAGAGCAAGCGACTTTCGCTTTGATCACAGCATCCAAGCTGTCACGTTCCCCGCAAAGGCACCCGCTAGAAGACAAGTGGGAGAACATTATGCGTGGGATTTCGGAGCAAGCACAAACGAAGTATCAAGATCTTATTTTCAGAGACGAAGACTTCTTAACGTTCTTCAAAGAATCCACACCGCTTCCGGAGATTGGTGAGCTGAATATCGGTTCCCGTCCATCCAAGCGTAAAAATAGCGATAAGTTCGAAGATTTGCGTGCGATTCCATGGGTGTTCTCATGGACACAAACGAGATACCTGCTGCCAGCATGGTATGCGGCGGGAACTGGCTTGCAAAGCTTCGCTCAAGGCAATGAAAGCAACCTAGCGGTTCTCAAAGAGATGTATGAGGATTGGTCTTTCTTCCGCACGATGATTGATAATCTGCAAATGGCGTTAGCGAAAGCAGATCTTCTGATTGCGAAGGAATACGGCAGCTTGGTGAAGGAATCCGCGATCGCAGATCGTATTTTCAATCTAATCAAAGACGAGTATGAGTTGACGTCCTCCATTATTTTGCAAATTACAGGTCAGCAAGAGATTCTGGATAATGTTCCTGTGATTCAAGAATCCATCAAATTGCGTAATCCTTACGTGGATCCGTTAAGTTATATGCAGGTTGAACTGCTTACTGAGCTTCGCGCGCTGAGAGAAAACAATGAAGATGATGCGATTCTGCTTCGTGAAGTCCTACTTACTATCAATGGGATTGCCGCGGGACTTCGAAATACAGGCTGATCTTTACAACATAAGAAAAGCAACAGGATGATAAAGTCGGGGGCTTGCAGCAATGCAGGCAGCTCGACTTTTCCTGTGATTATGGGGATTGCCCAAGTCAGGAGGTGCGCGGCAGCATGGGGCGATGGTTGGCAATTGTTCTTGTTCTTATTGGAGCTTCAAGCTATGGCGTGCTTTCTTCATACATTAAAATGGCCTATGATCAAGGATTTACAGATGGACAAATTACGCCTGCTCAGATGACGATGGGAACGCTATTCGTATGGATATTGATTCTTTTTCACAAAAAATCGTGGGTAAATCCCTTCAAGGGTCCTTGGATTAAGCTTGGGTTGATTGGTATTTTTGGACTGTCGTTAACGACGGTCGTCTATAATATTGCGCTAGAGGAGCTCAATGCTTCCCTCTGCATAATTCTTCTATTCCAATTCACGTGGATGACGATTGCCATGGATTGTATGGTGAAACGGAGATTGCCTAAACGAATGGAAGGGATAGCGATTGCGCTTATTTTGGCAGGAACCCTACTTGCAGTGAATGTGTTTGATACCAGCTGGGGAGAACTCAGCATTCTGGGCATACTATTCGGACTTATATCTGCTGTAACGTATAGTATTTTTCTGTTTTTCACGGGACACGTGGTAAGTACCTTACCTCCGCTCATGAATTCTGCGATTATGCTTACGGCTGCGTTGCCGGTTATGTATGTGCTGTATCCGCCGACGGTTTTTGTTCATGCAAATGGTGGCATGCTGATGCTATGGGGGCTGTTGTTAGGTTTCTTAGGCCAAGCAGTACCAACCATATCTTTTAACATCGGTATACCCAAGGTCGGTAGTACACTCGCTGCTATGCTGGGTTCTGTGGAGCTGCCTGTGGCTATTCTCGCTGCGTTTCTGCTTATTGGAGAGCCGATTAGCGGGTTACAATGGGGAGGCATGACTCTGATTCTTGGAGGAATTATAATTTCTGAAAACAAATCGTAATTTCTGCGTATATATTAGAAGAGGGAAATTAATTTTCAATAAATGGTAGTTGAATTGTCGAGAAGCCGGAGGAAAAACAATTGAACTTTGTTGAAGCACGACTGGCTAAGCTGGCCAGTAATGGGGATCGCAATGCTTTTGCGGAGCTCGTGGAGCTCTATAAAGACAAGATCTTTCATTTGGCTTACCGCATGCTGAATAACAAGCAAGAAGCCGAAGATGCCGTGCAGGAAACGTTCCTGCGCGTGTATACGAATTTGCATCGCTATGATGAGAATCAGAAGTTTTCGACGTGGATTTTTCGAATCGGGACAAACTTATGTATTGATAAGCTGCGACGAAGAAAGCAGACATACTCGCTGGATGCAGAAATGACAGATGGCGAAGGTAATGATTACTACGCAATGCTCCCAAGTGATGAGGACACACCAGAGAAGCAGTTAATTGTATCGGAGACACAGGCACAAATCCACCGTGCGATTGAGACGCTGCCAGAGAAGTATAAATCGGTTGTCATCCTCAGATACTTGCACGATATGTCCCTGCAAGAAATAAGCGATGTACTCGAAATGCCTGTGACGACAATCAAAACCCGTGTTCACAGGGGACGGGAGTACTTAAGAAAAAGGCTGGAGCAGGAGGAACAAGTTGTTAGTACAAATCCTATTCGAATTTGAAACATATTTGAAATCGAAACGTATGGTATATCACAACATGCAAAAGTCTAAGAAAGGGGTGGCTGTATCGTGAATTGTAAGGAAGCCCTCCCGCTCATACATGAATACCTCGACGGTGATTTGCCAAAGACTGAAGCTCTACAATTGAAAGAGCACTTGATAGCCTGTCAGGCTTGTCATAACTCTTTTAAGCAACTAGAGAAAACGGATGCTTTGGTTAGAATGCTGCCCTCCATCAAAGTACCTGATACATTAACTGCACAGATTATGAGCGGGTTACCACCTATGAAAAAGAAGAATACCTGGACCGACTGGATTCGCAGACATCCTGCTGTTTCGGTTGCTGTTGTTTTCGGAACGGTCATGTTCGGAAGCTTCATATCTATGTGGGATGACGATCAGAATCTTATGGTGCAGGGAAGTAACCTTCAGGATGTCGTTATTCAAGGGGATACTGTGATTGTACCGCAAGGGCATACTGTGAATGGTGATCTTGTGGTTAAACGCGGTGAGCTGAAAGTTGAAGGCGATGTAACGGGGAATGTCGTCGTGATCGATGGTTCAGTCAATCTAGCCTCAACGGCACATATATCAGGGGAAGTCAAACAAGTCGATGAAGCATTGAGCTGGGTCTGGTACAAATTAGGTGAATTCGTAGGTAAAATCGCACCTTAATGGAGCGTTCCCTTATAGCAGAGACTATAGGGGGCTTTTTTTTATTTTTATATAGGAAAAATGAACCAATTCTTGCGCGATGAGTCTAGATAAATAGAAGTATACCTAGGTTTATGTTATGATTCTTTTATAGAGAGAACTTTGTTTAGTCGCCTGGGGGAGAATACAATGGATTTGCTCACGAGCATCTCGGCTAAGGATATCGTCGATATACTCATCGTTAGCTATGTGATTTATAAATTGATCCTAGTGGTGCGTGGGACAAGGGCCATTCAATTGATGAAGGGTATCCTCGTGGTTGTCATTACCTGGGTCATTAGTATTGTGTTTCAGCTAAGTACACTTCAATGGATGGTGAATCAAGCGTTTACGTTCGGGGTGCTCGGGGTTATCATTATTTTCCAACCAGAGCTAAGACGAGCCTTGGAGCAATTAGGTCGAGGAAAGCTGTTCGGCAGCCGATCTTCTTCTGAAGAAGACCAAGATGTGAACAAACGGATCAGCGAAGTGATTAGAGCTGCGAATTATTTGGCCAAACGTAAAATTGGGGCGTTAATTGTTTTTGAGAAGGATACTGGACTTACCGACTACGTCGAGTCTGGCATTGCGATAGAGAGCAAGATCAGCGGAGAGCTGTTAATTAATATTTTCATCCCGAATACCCCTCTTCATGATGGCGCAGTCATTATTCGGCAAGGGCAGCTGATGGCGGCGGGTTGTTATTTGCCCCTGTCTGAAAATCCTTTCATTTCGAAGGAGCTGGGAACTCGGCATCGTGCAGCGATCGGTATGAGTGAGGTATCGGATGCGATGTGTGTCATTGTTTCCGAGGAGACAGGTCAAATATCACTAACCATGAATGGACATATTGTGCGGGATATAAAAGAGGAATCGTTGATATCTAAGCTGTTTGAAGAGTTAAAGCCGAAGACAAAGGCCAAGGAAAAGAACCCTTTCTTGAAATGGAGGGGGCGTTCAAATGGATAAATGGTTGCGTAATACGAATGTTGTACGGATTGTAGCACTAGTGGTCGGGATTCTGCTATGGGTAGTGGTCCACATGGAAGAGACGAATGTCTCTGGGAATTCACCGTTGCGTGAGCGTGTGGAAACGATAAATAACGTCTCAATCACAACGAAATATGATGAAACGCATTACTACATATCGTCGATGTCTCCTGCGAATGTACAGGTGATTCTGAAAGGGAAGGAATCTTCCGTTAAGAAAGTGACGGCAAGTAATACCTATCAGATCCAGCTCGATTTGACGCAGGTCGGTAAAGGTGATCATCAGCTTACGCTTACACCTGTAGGGATTCCCTCCGATGTCGATGTGGAGATCGTTCCTAGGACGGTCCACGTCATGATTGAAGAGCTGCAGATGAAAGAGGTGCCTGTAGTCATTAACGTCAAAGGAACACCTGCAGCAGGCCTCAAAGCGGGACAACCTATTGTGAAGCCGGGTAAGGTGTATATTACGGCACAGACGAGTAAACTCGATCAGATTGAAAATGTCCGCGGCGAGGTCTCTGTGGATAAGGCACAATCAGCGGTAACGAAGCAGGTTAGACTGCAGGCTTTTGACAAGGAAGGCAAAGAAGTCACCCTGAACATTAATCCTTCGGTTGTAGATGTTGAGGTGCCGATCACAAGTCCGTTCCAAACGATTCCGTTGCAGCTGAAAGTAAGCGGTGAGCCGCCTGCAGGCTTTGCAATTGCGATGATCACGCAAACGCCCGATAAAGTAACGGTATACGGAGCGCAAGATGTCGTAGATCGTCTGGAGTTTTATCAGGGGCCGCAGCTTAGTCTGCAAGATTTGAAGGAAACGAAAGATTTTTCACTGGACATTCCTCTCAGGAATAAAGTAACACAATTAGATCCTGCCAAGGTGACGGTCCATGTGGAGGTTGTGCCTTCGATTACGAAAGCTGTAGAGAACGTACCGATTACGATTATTGGTCAAAATGAGAATTACGTAACGAAAGTGACGCAGCCAGCGTCGGCTACCTTGAATATTACGGTAGAAGGTGCTCCTGCCATTATTGATCAATTGAAAGTTCAAGATATTCAAGCGATACTAGATGTTAGTAATTTACCACCTGGTCAGCATGAATTGAAAGTAACTTTAAATATGCCTACATTCGTGAAGCTAGGGCTTCCACAAGAAGTGAAGGCGATTGTTGAAATCAGCGAGAAAAATGTGAAAGCAGCAAATCCATAATGGGGAATAGAGAAAGAGGAGAATACAAAAATGGGGAAATATTTTGGTACAGATGGTGTGCGCGGTGTCGCGAATGGCGAACTCACACCAGAATTGGCTTATAAGGTAGGACGCTGCGGCGGGTATGTATTAACAAGACAGGCAAAGCATCCGAAAGTCGTGATCGGGAGAGATACACGTATTTCGGGGCCGATGCTTGAGGCATCCCTTGTAGCAGGATTGTTATCCATTGGTGTTGAAGTGATTCGTATTGGTGTGGTTAGCACGCCAGCGGTTGCTTATTTGACGAAGAAGCTAGGTGCAGACGCGGGCGTTATGATCTCCGCTTCTCATAACCCAGTTGAGGATAACGGGATCAAGTTCTTTGGAGGCGACGGCTTCAAGCTGCTGGACGAGACGGAGCTTGAGATTGAACAGCTGCTGGATGCGGCTGTAGATGAACTGCCTCGCCCCGTAGGCGGCGAGATCGGCACGGTTTCGGATCAGCTGGATGCGAAGCACGATTATCTGGCGTTCTTGAAGGAGACGGTGTCTGCGTCCTTCGCCGGCGTGAAGGTTGTACTTGATTGTGCGAATGGCTCGGCCTATGAGCTGGCTCCTATGATTTTCGGCGATCTTGGAGCGGAAGTAATCACCATCGGCGCAGAGCCGAATGGCTGCAACATCAACGATGATTGCGGCTCCACCCACCCGGAGAAGCTACGCGACGAGGTGGTTAAGCATGGCGCAGCCATCGGGCTTGCTTTTGACGGCGACGCGGATCGTCTGATCGCGATCGATGAGAAGGGTGATGAAGTCGACGGCGACTTCATCTTGAGTATCCTTGGCGATGCGCTGAATCGCAAAGGGAAGCTGAACCACGGCACCATTGTGACGACAGTGATGGCGAACATTGGCTTTTTCAAAGGGATTGAAAAAGCGGGCTTGAAGGCTCTGCAAACGGCTGTAGGCGATCGCTACGTGATGGAAGAAATGCGTAAAGGCGGCTACAATCTAGGCGGGGAGCAGTCTGGTCATGTTATTTTCCTTGACTACATCTCTACAGGTGATGGTATTCTGACAGCTCTGCAATTGGTGAATACACTAGTTGAATCTAAGCGTAAGCTCAGTGAGTTGAAAGGGATTATGCGTAAATTCCCGCAATTGCTCGTTAACATCCGTGTAGCGGATAAAAGTAAGCTGAAGGATAACGCGGTAATTGAAGAAGCGATCCGTAAGGTGGAAGATGAGCTTGGCGATAACGGCCGCGTGTTGGTGCGTCCATCGGGAACTGAGTCATTGATTCGTGTTATGGCGGAAGGCCCAGATAAAGAGCAAGTAGAAGCATATGTTCACGATATTGCGAAGGTTATTCAAGAGCAATTGGTATAATTATAGGCTGCTAGTCCCTCATTTTGCTAGAAAATAGCGAGATGGGGGATCAGGCATGCCAAAAACAAGTTGCATTGCTAGGTAAAAATGCATATGATGAAGTTACTCAAGAAGGAAAGGCAGGACAGAGGTTATTCGCAACAAATAGCGCCAGAACTCATAAGCGGGACGGAAATGTAGCCGAACGGCTGCTACTACGCGGTGAGTTGACGAGGTGAAGGTGTTCGAAACATTCGGCGGGGACCTTCCGGCACGAGGAGTGCCGTTAAGTTGGAGAGCAAAATCGTTCGGGCGACCGGGCAGACAAGTACCCAACATCTATTAACGTTTTTTTGACATGTACACGTAATGAAAGCCCTTATAGATGGTTTATTTAGTTATGTTTGATAGAGAATTTAGATCCTTGACAAACAGCCCTTGCAGAAGAGGCTTATAAAAATATGGAGGTTGTAACTATGTGCGGTATTGTTGGTTATATTGGAAAGCGTAATTCTCAGGAGATTTTATTGGATGGCCTTAAAAAGCTAGAATATCGAGGCTATGATTCTGCTGGGGTAGCGGTGTATACGGCGGATGGGTTGCAAATTAAGAAAGCCAAAGGCCGTATTGCGAACCTTGAGTCGAAGCTTGGTGAAACGCCATTGAACGGAAGCGTTGGCATCGGGCACACACGTTGGGCGACACATGGTAAGCCTTCGGACGTAAATTCACATCCGCACACCGATAATTCTTTGAAATTCTCCGTTGTGCACAACGGCATTATTGAGAATTATATTACGCTGAAAGAAGAGTTGATTGCGAAGGGCCATGTTTTCGTATCGGAGACGGATACAGAGGTTATTTCGCATTTGATCGCGAGTCTGTATGAAGGTGATATTCTAAAAGCTGTTCAAAAAGCAGTGAAACACATGACAGGTGCGTTTGCGCTTGGTGTTTTGACAGAGTTCGAACCTGACCGCCTTGTTGCTGTGCGTCAAGCTAGCCCGTTGATTATCGGGATTGGCGAAGGCGAGAACTTCATTGGTTCGGATATTCCAGCGATTCTAGAATATACACGTAATGTGTTCATTCTAAATGATGGTGAAATGGCGCTATTAACGCGGGATGCTGTCGAATTAATGACTTTAGAGGGGAATTTTATTTCCAGGGAAATGTTCCATGTCGATTGGGACATTGTTACGGCGGAAAAAGCCGGATTCGATCATTTCATGTTGAAAGAAATCTATGACCAACCGAAAGCGTACCGCGATACGATGGGAAGTCGTATTTCGGCTGACGGTAAGAGTGTGACGTTAAATGAGCTTACGATTTCACCAGAGGCGATTCGCAATATCAGCCGTGTGCATATCGTAGCTTGTGGAACAGCGTTCCATGCCGGTATGGTTGGGAAGTATGTCATTGAGAAAATGGCGCGTATTCCGGTAGAAACGGATGTAGCGTCTGAATATCGTTATCGTTCCCCGATTATCACAAAGGATACGCTTGTGATTGTCGTGAGCCAATCCGGTGAAACGGCGGATACGTTGGCAGCACTGCGTGAAGCGAAACGTTGCGGAGCACACGTGTTGGCGATTACGAATGTTGTAGGAAGCTCCGTTGCGCGTGAGGCGAACGATATTATTACAACATGGGCAGGACCGGAAATTGCGGTAGCTTCGACAAAAGCGTACACGTCGCAATTGATCGCGTTCTACCTCTTGGGCTTGCACCTGGCGCAAACGCTGGGCACGCAAACGCCTGAGGAAATCGCAGAAGTAATTACTGCGATGAAGGAATTGCCTGCGCAGGTTAGCGAGATCTTAGAGCAAGCAGAAGCATTGAAGGTTGTTGCTGAAGAGATGGCGAAACATGATAATCTGTTCTTCATCGGCAGAGGCTTAGATTACGCGGTAGCTCTTGAAGGTTCCTTGAAACTGAAAGAGATCTCTTACATTCACTCTGAGGCGTATGCTGCTGGTGAGTTGAAGCACGGTACGCTTGCGCTGATCGAGGATGACATTCCGGTGATCGCGTTAGCGACACAGCATGATCTGCTCGAGAAAACCGTGAGTAACATTAAAGAAGTGAAGGCGCGCGGCGCGAATGTGCTGGGAATTGCCGTGGAAGGTGAAACGGAGCTGCAGAAGTCGGTAGACAGCACGTTCATTATTCCGAAAACGTTGGATGTGTTAACACCTGCGTTGTCTGTAATTCCCTTGCAGTTACTCTCTTATTACGCGTCGTTGGCGCGTGGGAATGACGTTGATAAGCCTAGGAACTTGGCAAAGAGTGTGACGGTGGAGTAGGATTGTTTTAATTCTGATAACTTGCTTGTTCAGCATCATGAAGAGCTCACACCCTGTAATTATGCAACATAATTACAGGGTGTTTTTTTATTTTGGATCTGAGTTCGGATCGAATTGGTGTGTCACAAGGAACTATAAGAACGTGAAGGTAACCTTGTTGCATTTCAATTGGATTTTAGGAATAATTGAGATTGAGAGTCATGGAAATACAAATTTAGGGTATTGGGGGATCTTAAGTAATGTCGGATAACAACACAAGCAATAATTCGGGAAAAACGCACTTCATGTTATGGTCAACGCCTCCTAGAGCAACTTTTCATCAGGATATGACCATAGAAGAGCGGAACGTTATGTACCAACACATCGCCTATTGGACAGATAAGCAGAACCAGGGGATTGCAATTGTATTCGGACCAGTTCTAAAACCGAACGATCCTCACGGACTCGCCATCATTGAGGTTGAGAGTGCAGACCAAGTCCTGCAACTCATCGCTGAAGATCCTGCCGTTATCGCGGGATTGATGACGATGGAATCTTATCCAATAATGGCAACCTTACCAAAATAACATTCTTGGTTCAGAGTGGTTGGATCAAAAGGAATTCTTTAAATACAGGATAATCAAATCGGATATAAAGTCGTGATCTTCAAATTAGTCCCGGTGAGCTATTACAGTCTTCGGGACTATTTTTTTAATGAAGAAGGCTTCAAAAATAAAAAGCACCACTTGGGTGCTTTAATCTGAGCTGATATTTCGGCTTGGGGCTGCGCTAGGATTTTACTTGAGAAGTATCGAAATAAGTTCTACACGATTTATTTAGGCAGTTTCTTTGCGCGTCAGATCCATGTTATATGATCTTTTTCAACATGAGTGACCCCAGCACGATAACTCGGATAAATACCCCTCTTGATGTAAGCCCAGTCTAAGTGTTTATAACGACATTTGTATGTTTACACCGGATTTTTATACGCCCTCATCGCGAAGAAATAGGCTACTAACAAAATCCCGACGCACCAAGCAAGAGCGACCCATATATCATTGCCCACGGGCTGATCTGCCAGTAGCGCACGGATGGCGTTCACGATCGAGGTCACCGGCTGGTTTTCGGCAAAGGCGCGGACGACCGACGGCATCGACTCAGTCGGCACAAACGCCGAACTAATAAACGGCAGGAAGATAAGTGGATAGGAAAACGCGCTTGCACCTTCAATCGTTTTTGCGGACAGTCCGGAAATCGCCGCGACCCAAGTTAAGGCCAGTGTAAACAACGCGAGTATGCCTACTACGGCAAGCCATGGGAGTATTCCCGCGGACGAACGAAAACCCATAATTAACGCTACGAGAATGATGACGATCAGCGATATGGCGTTGGATACCAGAGAGGTCAGCACATGCCCCCAAAGTAAGGCGGAACGTGAAATCGGCATGGTGTGAAACCGCTCGAATATGCCCTGCTGCTTATCCATAAACAGGCGGTAAGCCGTATAAGCTATTCCGCTTGCGATGGCCATAAGCAGTATGCCTGGCAACAGGTAATTCACATAGTTATCCGTTCCGGTTTGAATGGCACCGCCTAACACATAGACGAACAGCAGCATCATCGCAATTGGAGTGATGCAGACCGTGATGATGGTGTCCATACTGCGGAAAATATGGCGCATAGAGCGTCCAAGCATAACGCTAGTATCGGTGAAAAAATGATTCTTTGCCGTCTCCATTTATTTTGCCTCCCTTTTGCCGACGATTGAGAGGAAAATCTCTTCTAATGTCGGTTGTTTTTCGATATACTCCACCTTTGCGGATGGAAACAGCTTTTTTAGATCCGAGAGCGTGCCGCTAGCGATAATCCTACCCTCATGCAAAATGGCAATTTGGTCGGCAAGCTGTTCAGCCTCCTCCAAATACTGCGTGGTTAGGAGTACCGTCGTGCCGCCGTCGGAAAGCTCCTTAACAATCTTCCAAACCTCGATGCGCGCCTCGGGGTCAAGACCAGTCGTCGGCTCATCGAGGAAAATGATCTGCGGATTACCCACAAGGCTCAAGGCGATGTCGAGCCTGCGGCGCATACCACCCGAATACGTAGACGCCCTGCGGTCGGCGGCGTCTGTCAAGCCGAAGCGTTTTAGCAAGTCGTCCGCAACCTGACGCGGATTTTTGAGGTAATGCAGTTTGGCAATCATGATCAGATTTTCCCGTCCGGTTAAAATCTCATCCACGGCGGCAAATTGCCCAGTGAGACTGATCGCCTGGCGCACATTCTCGGGTTTTGAAGCAACATCGAATCCGTTTACGGTGGCGGTACCGCTGTCTTGTTTGAGCAGGGTGGTGAGGATTTTAACAACCGTTGTCTTACCAGCTCCATTAGAGCCAAGTAAGGCGAAAATACTACCTTTTTCAACCTCAAAATCTACACCTTTTAGGACTTGAAGCTGTTTGTAGGACTTTTGCAACCCTGTTACTTTAATTGAGTTTTGCATAAACTTCCCCTCCTTATCGAACAGTAACTTTAGATAAATCGGCGCCCATGCCCTTAAGCGAAGCATAGGTCAGTTTATCCATGACTGCGCCGTCAAAGCAAATGGTTTTGAATGCACGGTAATACTTATTGGTCAATGAAAAGAAAGCCTGAAAAGATACATTCTTGAGTATAGCGCCCCTAAATGAAACTTCACTTACTGCCGATTTGTCAAACTTAACGCCGATAAAGGTTTGACCGTCAAAACACACCCCGCTCAGATCGGAATATTCGAAGTCCACGCCGTCAAAGATACAACCTTCAAAGCTTGTTTTTCTAAGGTCGATCTTGCTTAGCGTGACGTCGGTCAGTTTTGCACCTGTGAATTTGGCACCTTCCATCCCCGAAACACTGAAGTTGGTGCGTACAAGGATCGACTCATTGAAGCTTACATTCGTAAGGTCACTTGCAGTTAGGGTACAGTCCGTCAGATTTGCGCCGTCAAAATTGGCTTCACGTAAATCACTGGTCTTAAAAGAACTTCCGGTCAAGTCAGCACCCGCAAAGTCGGCACCACGTAACGCACTAGCATTAAATTGACCTTTATGGGCCTTAACGCCTGCAAAGTCGCCCATTGCCAAGTTGCTTGCGCTAAAGTTTGTCACAACTTGCCGTTCCAGCGAGCGGGAGAGGTTGGCAACCTCCAGGATCGTTTGTTCAATGTCGCCGATGCTCTCAATGGTCATCTTAAACGCTGTTTCATCGTCTTTGCCCTCGGCTTTGAGCTCACGATATCGCTCTTGCAAATCGGAGTGCAGGTCGGTCTTTAACTCGGTAACGCTTTTTACCCCATCGTATGGCGTAAACACGCCGTTCAAATAGTTCGTCAATTTCGGATTCATCATAATAATCTCTCCCTTATAATAAATTTTCTAGTACGCGCTTTGAATACTCCCAATTGCTTTTGTTGCGTGCGTAAGCACCTTTGCCTTTTTCGGTAATCCTAAAATACTTTCGACGTCCGCCCTGAGATTCATCGCCCCAGTACCACTCGATATCGCCGTCTGTCTCAAGCCGCCTGACGCTGGAGTACATCGTGGCTTCCTTTAACTCATATTCGCCGCCCGAGCGCTCGGCGATCAGTTTAACAATTTCGTACCCGTAGCGGTCAGCTTCGGATAAGAGCCGTAAAATCATCGTATCGGTATGTCCGCGCAGCAGGTCGGATGTAATTTTGTTCTCGCTCATTTCATCACCTCCGTGTTTTCATAATACGACATACTACTGTGACTGTCAAGGTAGTATTTCAAATAAAATACTTTGTTTGAAAAATCGTGATATATGGATAACAATCTAACGGATTCATTCTCCTTTCTTGTGCTTTATCAGCCAGAATAAAGAACATAAAGAACCGATGCCCACTCCGACTTATACATCGGTGTGGGCATCGGTATGAATGTAGTCGTTTGCGCAATATTACCCTCAACTTCAGAGCTCTTCTCTTTTGTTCAAGTAACGCACTATTTACATAAAAAGGAAGGTGAGGGTTTGAAGCGAATATTATATCTTAGTTCAATCAAAACGCCTTAAAGATTTATATGGAAAGGATGTTTACAGTGCCACTTACACAGAAGAAAGTATTGGATTCAAATAATGGGTTGGAATTGCAGGATTTAAGAAACGAAGAGATACATATGGTTTGTTTTAAAGGAGCGACTTTTAATGCTATAGATATGAGAAACACTTCATTTGCTCAAACGAATTTTGTGAATTCGAAGTGGGAACATATCTACTTCTCGAATGTAACCATGAATATGATTCAAATGGGAGGAACTATTTTTGAGAATATTGTTCGTCCTAAAGTGGAAAAAAGTCATTTAGTTGAAGAGCCTGGAACGGGCAGTTGGGTAAATGTCGAACCAGTAATCTTTAAAAACAGTGATTTAAGTACGGCCATTTTTGACTCATGCAATCTTACGAACGTGGAACTCAAGAATTGTAATATTGATGGGTTAAGTATTAATGGCATATTGATTAAAGATTTATTAGACCAATACAGGAAAGATTAACATATAAGAATGTGTTCCGATAACATTGGGGGAGGTGGAATGAACTTGGCAACAGAAGTCGTTATTGAAGAATATAAAGACGAGTGGCTGCTTGAGTTTGAGAAAGAAAAGATGAAGATACGGCAAGCTTTAAAAGGCAAAGCGATACATATCGAGCATATTGGAAGTACTTCAATAGTCGGTTTACCTTCTAAACCAATATTGGACATCGCTATTGGGGTGAACCACCTTGATGAAGCAGACGCTTTTATTGAACCTTTGAACAGGCTTGGCTATGAATATGTTCCCAAAGTGGATTATCCGAATCGCAAGTTTTTTCGCAAAGGTGAGCGGAGAAAGGGAACCCATCACGTTCACGTGTATGAACTATGTAGTGAAGAATGGAACAATAATCTTTTATTCCGGAATTACCTCAGAACTCATCCAGAGAAAGTAGTAGCGTATGCTCAACTTAAGAAGCATCTGGCTTCCTTATATGCTGAAGATAGATCGACATATACCCAGTTGAAAGCACCGTTCATTCAATCAGTTATTGAATTGGCGAAAAAACGTTGAGATAAAAGGATCGGTGATTAATTGAAAAGAATCATTATTAATGCATTTGTAGGAGCAGTTGCCTTTGGATTGGTTTGGTACCGATTTTAAGCTCAAGTGTGTCATCATACTCTATCATTCTCCATTAGTATATGAATAAGTCTTTATGATGCTCGGAGAATTAATCCAATTATGACGTGAGCCCTGAAATGATGTATTTCCATGTATTTCATCATTCTGGGCCCTTGGTATTTCTGTGTAAACAATGATTCTTTACTGAACATTCTTAAACGTGTATGATAGCAGGGAAAGGAGGTTATCCAATATGGCAAGGCCCAAAGAGTTTGATCAAGAAGCTGCGTTAGATAAAGCCTTGGATCTGTTCTGGGAAAAGGGATACGATAGAACATCTATTCAAGATTTGGTGGAGCACACAGGCGTTCATCGCGGGAGCTTGTATGATACGTTCGGGGATAAGCATAAGTTATTTTTAACCTGCTTGGACCGTTTCCGAATGGTAGCGAAGGAACGCGTGTTTTACATCCTGGAAGAGGAGGGGGAGCCCAAGGAGGTTTTGCAGCGCTTCTTCACGAAGTTGATCGATCTGTCACTAGGCGATGAGAAGCAGCGTCGCGGATGCTTTGTGGCAAACACGGCAATGAGCCTAGGCGTAAGTGACCCCGTTATATCGCTGCGTGTGGAAGCTTATATGCTTGACGTGGAAACGTGGTTCTATCATTTCTTGATTCGAGCCCAACAAAGAGGTGCGCTTAAGAGTAAATTTGGAATTCGTGAGCTTGCTCGGTTTCTCGTCAATACAAGACACGGTTTGCAGGTTTTGGCCAAAACAACAACAGATCGCAAAGTGTTGGAAGATGCTGCTGCGGTGGCTATGTCCATCTTAATGTAATAGATGCCATAGTCGCCGGTGTTGTGTTGTTTATTCAAGAATTAATATTCTTGAATAAAGCGCGGTTTTCAGCGGTCGTCGGCGAGTATCTAGAAGTAATCCCAAGTTGTATGCGGAATGGCAGAAATAGTTATTGACTAGACGTTCTTAAATAAAGTATGCTGTATTGCGTAGGGAAAATGAAGAACAATGGGTTCAAACAAACGATAAATATCCATTAATTCTATGGAATTGATGATTGCAATTACGGCATTTTTTTACCTTTTTAAAGAATGGTCATTCTTGAATAAATCATCTTATAAACAGGAGGCATTACTATGAACATTACAAATCAAATCGCGTTAGTCACTGGAGCAAACAGAGGACTTGGCCGTCAAATAGTACTTGAACTTATCGCTAGAGGGGCTAAAGTGTATGCGGGTGCTCGAAACCCAGAAACTGTAGATATCCCTGGTGCAATTCCGCTCCAATTAGATATTACGGATCCGAAATCGGTAGCCGCGGCTGCGGAAGCAGCAAAAGACGTGACTTTGTTGATTAATAACGCAGGATCATCAACCGGTGCTTCGCTGCTAGAAGGTGATTTGGATAACATACATCTTGAATTCGATACGCATGTATTCGGTACTCTCGCCATGGTTCGTGCGTTTGCACCGATTATGGAGCGTAATGGTGGAGGGACCATTCTGAACATACTATCTGCCCTATCCTGGTTCAGCATCGGAAGCGCCGGAGCTTATACCGCGGCTAAATCGGCAGAGTGGGGATTGACGAACGTACTGAGACTGAATTTAGCTCCTCGCAACATAAGAGTTGCCAGTCTGCACATCGGGTTCATGGATACGGATATGACTGCGAATATTCAAGCGTTGAAAGCTAATCCTACGGATGTCGCCAAAATCGCTATTGCTGGTATTGAAGCCGACAGCTATGAGATCGTAGCCGACGATACGAGTCGTAAAGTGCAGAAAGACCTTGCAGGTGGGGTTGAGAGTTTGTATCCACAATTATTCCAAGCAAAGGAGTAAACTGATACCGCGGCATTTTGATAGAAATATTCTTCTGAAGGAGGAAACGTGTTAATGAAAACTTTATCAACGAAAGCGGCGTTCTGGGCTGTTGCTTGGATCTTGACCATTAGTTTGTGGGTCAGTACAGCCCCTTCGATTGTTTTCCCCATATATGCTTCACAGTGGCATCTCTCTAAGGCGGTAACGACAGGTATATTTGCAACGTATCCGATCATACTTATTCTGGTCCTCGTTCTCTTAGGGAACATTTCTGATTACATTGGCCGTCGGAACACGCTATTGATTGGACTTATTTTTCTACTGATAAGCGCATTAGCATTCGCTACAGCACCGAACGTGTTTTGGCTGTTTGCTGGTCGTATTCTGCAAGGTATTGGAGTTGGACTCACAGCAGGGTCTGGTGCCGCAGCACTTGTAGAATTTAATCCAACATCCAATAAGAAATATCCCGGATCAATCAACACAATCACACAGGCATTCGGTCTATTCCTTGCAACGATTATAGGTGCAGTTCTTATTAAATATGCACCATCGCCGCTGCATTTCAGTTATTGGGTTTTGACCGCCATTGTGTTCATCAGCATGATCCTATGTCTCTTCATTCCTCAAAATAAAACGCCGGAATCAGTCCGGAAAACAGGCTGGAAGCCGCAAGGTATTCAAATCCCGCCAGGACAATGGGGACTATATGCATTAGCTGCATTAGCAGTAGGAGCAGGTTTCGCAAATGGTGCCGTATTTTTATCGCTAGGAGCTCAAATTGCACGTGATGTCGTTGGAACGAATGACATTCTTGTTATTGGAACGGTTCTCTCGATAGCGTATCTGCTGGGTGCCGTTAGCGCAACAATTGCAGGGCGCTTGGGCCCTAGGACGTCGATTCGGGCTGGGATGATCTTCGTCATTTTAACAGTGATTATGCTGGTTACCGCTTCGGAATTGCACTCATTTGTTCTGTTTGTCATCTCGTCGATCCTCGGCGGACTTGGCTATGGCTTTTCTGCAGCTGGGGGAATCGGGATTGTCGTTATCAACTCGCCTGCTCAATACCGCGTACAGTTTATCTCTGCTGTGCTGGTCGTCGCTTATTTGTTCCAAGGTCTCAGCGCTTACGGTGGCGGGGTGGTTTCAACGGTCTACGGCTTCAGCAATGCGATATGGATTCTGTCTATCATTGTGGCATTCCTTGCACTCCTTACCTTATTCCTTTCGATGAAAAACCGTATGACTATGGTGGCAGCACCTGTTACGCCTAAGCCGGTGGGATGACCCGTAATTAAATAGAGATGAAGTAAAGGAGAATAGATAGGATGATTGGCAGGATCATTTGCGGAGGTTAACTGTTTTTTGAACTACTAAGATCAAACTTATGAATTGGTAATATCCCCTTGAATAAACACTCAGAAAAACCTTATGAAACGTGAGGAATGAGTGAAATTGAAGGGGATATTTTGTGTAACGTGAAGAGGGTAACGAATGGCGAGTTAAGGAAGAATTTAAGTTAGACGCAAATCAGGGGATGAGACTATTGCTGTCGTTCGTACTTCTAGCGTCTAATGCCTTGTTTGGAGATGTCATGTAACAAGCTTTTACTGGTTTTCTCAAATCGTATGGGGAACAACTCCACTTTCTCCGAAGCTAGCTTCTTCAATTCGGGAAAGACAGAGGAGGAAGCATAAATTTTGTCCGAGTGCTGCAAGACGCTTGCCAATTCTTCTCGTTCATCCCAGCCTAATATCCCATAATGTATATGATGAATACCCGCGTCACGAACCTGGTTCGCCATCCATTCTCCGCCCGTCTTGCCAAGACAAGCAAAGGTGACGTTCGTATTCGACTCTAACCTGGAAATTTGGAGGAGACAGGAAGTATCGACGGTTGTGCCAATAACAACTATTTTTTTGTCGTAACAGGCGAAGCGGGCCTTGACCTCATCCTCATGAATCAAGGTGGTGATGATGAAATGAGCCTGGCGTAGTACTTCGTCAGCTTCATCCCCGTGTGGGTCAGGATCCTCTAGAAAGAGCAACGTCACGGTACTATCTGTCGCTTGTTCAATCGCCTCTTGGAGGAAATGATGATCATGCCCTTTACATTCGACTAACACAATGTGTAATTTCCCTTGGGATCGAGGCGTGTTCAACAGAACATAAGCGAGACTGGCCGTGAAAAGTTGCTGTAAATCGTGGCCTGCGGAAATAGCTTCACGAATGGTCTTCTCCAACAGCTTCTGCATAGAAAGCCGTTCCTTTCGGAGCCGCTCTGTTTGGATTCCGTCTACAACCTGTGTACCTCGCCCTCTTTGCATGGTGACAAGCCCTTCATAACGAAGTTGAGTAAACGCATTATTAATTGTATTTAGATTAAGCCCTAATTCATCGGCCAATTGGCTTGTAGATGGAAGCATATCGCCAGGTTCGATTTGGCCAATGCCAATCAGCCATTTCAATTGTTCCTTGATCTGTGTATTCACATTAAAGGCTAGATCGGGAGCTACGCGAAGTGGCAGCTTTTTTTCGTTCATGAATGATCACCTTTCTATAGCTTGACACCCTATATTATATCGCATCACTCGATAAAATAAAAACAAGGTTCCCTAGCATTCGACATGGAAATAAAGGTATAAAAGACTAAATATCTAGTTAAATATGCATTTATATGTTATGCTACGGATAGTTTTCTGTTACCAAAGTAAGAAGCTTTATTATGACGAAAGTCACCCTCGCCTCTCCTCTTATTTGCGAACGTGTCTCGTTAGAGCTTGAATAGTCAGAACAGAAAAGGATGAAGACATCATGGGTGTTTGCAATTGTCCGGTATGCCAAGTAGGGGTTGTTGAGAATGTTGGTTATATTGAATTACAGGAAGGACCGATAGAATTCAAGTTTAGTCAATTTCCACCAACTGAAAAAGCGGTTATAACCATTGGGATTTGTAGTCGAGGATCATGTCAATACGTAGGTATGTGGGCAACTCCTGAATCGCGATCTCTTGCCAAAAGTTCCGCGAGTGACCTGATTGTATCGATGGCGAAACATTCAACACAGTAAAAGTGTACACATTTATAGAATGGAAAATAGTACCAGTAAAATATGCTGGTTCTGTTTGGGTGCGCCTTCGTCGTGTTAACGGAAATGTAAGTGAAATGCTATTTTTGAAGTTTACAAAAAAAATATAATATAGATTTTTCATCCATAAATAGAATTTTATAGGCAAATATACCCATTAATTTACATGAGTTTGTTTGAAGGGATAGACATGCGATGAGCACAGCATACATCTTGAATTAATGGCTCAACCTCGGCTGGAAATAAGGAATCAAAAATGGCATTTCAATGCTTTCCTCCCACAGATAAGTTGGACTAGTAGTCTGGAAACCTTAGGTAGATATGCTTATTGTTTTATTTTACCAGTGGAGAATATAATCAGGCTGTGAAAACCAGTCGACAAATTTTGCGCGGAACGTTTCGTTTTAGCAATGACTGCAATCACAGCTTAAACCCCACAGGGGCAACATCTTAAGGAGGAAAAATTGGTATGGCATTACATGCTAGAAGTATTCGCAAGAAATTTTTTAAGATTATTTCTTTATCGATCGCTTCATCCATGGCACTTAGCGTATTTAGCGTGGTACCTACCCCAAAGGCGACTGCCGCAAAGGCTGCCGGTACTTCGCATCTAATCTCGTATGAGGGAGCAACTTACGCTTCATCGATGGAGGGAGGATTAACGCCCGACAAAGCGGTAGATGGCGTCAAGGACTCTCGCTGGGGCAGCGCCTTTAGTGCAGATCCACAGTGGATTTATGTTGACCTCGGTGCTGAAGCAACCATTGACCAAGTTGTTCTCCGTTGGGAGAACGCCTATTCCAAATCCTATAAGATTCAAGTATCTGACGATGAAGCAGAGTGGAAAGATATTTATGAAAACACCACCGGTGATGGAGGCGTGGACACGATTGCGCTAACAGGATCTGGACGTTACGTCCGTATGCTGTCTCTTGAGCGCGCTGGGAATTATGGCGTTTCTCTCTATGAATTTGAAGTTTACGGTACAGGTGGAACTAATCCTCAACCCATTGTTCTTGGTGAGGATTTCGCTTTAAATAAACCAGTAGTCGCTTCTTCCTACCAAATTGCTGAAAAAGATAAACCCCTTATGGTCCCGCAGTATGCGGTAGACGGGGATTTGAAGACACGATGGTCATCTCACGATACGAGCGATGAGTGGATTTATGTTGATTTGGAGAGCGTTCACACGATCGGGCGTATTCGATTGCAATGGGAAAATGCAGCAGGTAGAATCTACGACCTTCAAGTATCTGATGATGCCGTCAATTGGAAGACGATTTACAGAGAAATGAACGGACGAGAAGGCTTAATGGATACACCTGTATATGCCAGTGGCCGTTATGTGAGAATGAAAGGAATCAGCAGGACGACTAGCTTCGGCTACTCGCTGTTCAATTTCTCCGTATACGATTACGTGCCTGGAGATGCCAAACCGACGTATACCATCCCTACACTGCCAACTGCTTCTACGGTTAATGTTGGAAAAGGCGGTTATTTAACAAATGATGTTTCGATGCCGCAGCCTAGACCACCGGTCAATAAAACGGATAATGTCGCTGCACCGATTGCCTCCAACGATTGGTGGCAGTCCGTATTGATCAAAGATTTGAGTGACAGTCTGATCACACTTCCGCTTAAATCCAAATATACCAATCAAGGTCTTAGTATCCTGAACCCTGGCGCGGGCTGGGTGGATGAGAGTGGGAATTCGCAGTATGCAGGCGGAGATCCCGATGTGTACTTGATGTCAGGTAATATCAGTGCATCCCGCATCAAGAACAAAATATCCGGGTACAGCGACTGGTCCGCCACTGTTGTATTAAGCGATAACGAGACAGAAAAAATGAAAACAACGTTCGTCAAAGGTTCGCCTTATCTATACTCGGAGTTCAGCGATCCCTCAACACCGGAATTATACTTTCCTGCTACAACACGGTTTTTCGATGACAGCAACAATGAGATACTGGCGTCTGAAGGCGCTTCTGTAAAGGCGGACCATATCGGATTCACCGTCACCAATAAGGATGGCGCTCCGAAACCGCAAACAGTGATCCGAAACTACGGTGTGTTCGCACCTGAAGGTTCCACGTTTACGAAAGTCGGGGGCAAAATTAAGGTTCGACTTGGTAATGGGCAAAATTACTTGTCTTTGGCTACGATTCCTGCAGCCAGTGATTTGAACTATTTCTATCAACATGCTTATGCCTTCGTCACGAATACGACGGTAACTCCGAGCTTTAACGAGGAATCCTCGGACGTCACGACCAAGTTCGATGTCACAATCGATCAGAAGCGGGCTGATTTAGCACCAACAACTTTGATGACATTACTACCTCATCAATGGAAGTTGACGGATTCATCGCTTACGAATCTGACTTATACGTCCATTCGGGGTACTTTGAAGCTGCATGAAGGCAACTCTTTTACTACGGTAGACAAATTCTACGGGATCGTGCCTCAGTTTACCGAACCAGGAGATCCGACATATTCACGTGAGGCCCTGCTAGAGCAATTAGATTTCCTGGACGAGTCGACCTCCAAAAATATAATGGCGGGCGATGCTTACTGGCAAGGAAAAGTGCTGCATCCTTTAGCTATGGGTGTGTTGATCGCCGATCAAATCGGTGATACGTATTATAAAAATATTTTCCTAAGCAGATTGAAAACGATACTAACCGACTGGTATACGTACACGAAGGGCGAACCGGAATACTTCATGTATTACGATCCGACTTGGGGTACCATGTATTACAAATCCAGTGAATTCGGTGCAAATACTGGTTTAACGGATCACCATTTTACATATGGGTATTATGCGTTTGCTTCCGCTATTCTAGCGACCTATGATCAGGATTTCAAAGACAATTATGGCGGAATGGTTGAGCACCTTATTCGGGATTATGCCAACCCATCCAAAAACGATCCACTCTATCCATTCCTTCGCAACTTCGATCCGTATGAAGGCCATTCATGGGCTGGCGGGTATGGAGACAATAACAGCGGGAATAACCAAGAAGCAGCGGGAGAGGCACTCTTCGGCTGGGTCGGGGAATATATGTGGAGCTTGCTTTCAGGCAGTAAAGCAGATCGCGATATCGCCATTTATGGCTTTACGACCGAATTGAAAGCGGTAGAGCAATATTGGTTCAATTATGACAATGACAACTGGCTGCCTGGGTTTAAGCACAAATCGGTCGGTCAAGTGTACGGAAGTGCGTATAATTTTGGCACATTCTTCAGCGGAGATCCTGTTAATGTATACGGCATCCACTGGCTGCCTACTGGGGAATATTTGACAAGCTATGGCTTTGATACACAAAAAGCTGCGGACTTATACAATGGATTCGTGAAGGATAATAAGGGACCTGAGACGGCTTGGCAGCATATTGTTTGGCCAATCCAGTCACTTAGCGACCCACAAGGTGTTCTAAACAAATGGACGGTTGAAGGTACACAAAAGAACGAGATTTTCGACACCTATTGGTTCGTACATAACATGGCCACTATGGGTCAGCGTTCCAATGAAATCTGGGCAACTGGATGGTCTGGGGCGACGGTATATAAAAAAGGTACAACCTATTCATCTATGATTTGGAACCCGACGAATGCGCCTGTTACTGTTACTTTCCGTAACGCAGCTGGCATAACAGGTTCTGCTATCGTTGGTCCGAAAATGCTTGTGAAAGTGGATCCGACGAAAGTTAGTGATAAGAATGCCAAAATAGCTCCTCAACTAACGGCGGATTCTTCACAGAATACGACGGGGCAAGCGATCGAATTGACCTATGCAGACAATGAGGCATGGAGAAGCGCAATTAACACCGTGAAGGTTGGCGGAGTCATTGTGGATGCTGCGAAATATAACGTAGTACCAGGTAAAATCACCTTGGATTCAAGCTTATTTGTAGAGGAAAAGAGCTATACCATTACGATTTCGGCGGACGGATATCCGGATGCTGCTATTCAGCAAAATGTCATCACGAGCTCCACGGTTAACCTTGCGCTGAACAAACCAACCCTTACTTCGGAGAAAGCTAACAAAGCTGGCACCTTCGCCGTAGATGGAAAGTTGGATACGCGTTGGGAGTCTGACTTCAGCGATCCACAGTACATTACAGTCAATCTGAAATCAGAATATAAGATTAGCCATGTACGCTTGAATTGGGAGAATGCAGCAGGTAAAAGTTATACTGTTCAGGTTTCCAAGGATGGGGAATCATGGACAACCGTCTATGCCACAACGCGTGGACATGAAGGGATCAACGACATTACGTTCCCGGCAGTGGACGCAAGATATGTTAAAGTCGAAGGTACAAAACGGACAACCGCTTACGGTTATTCCCTTTGGGAATTCGAAGTATTCGGTACCCCTTCGGGTGTTCTGGACACACCGGAATTAACGCCAGATACGACGATGAACAGTGTCGGTCAGCCAATCGACATCACATTTACCGAGGATGCAGCTTGGCGTAGTGCGATCAATGCTGTGAAGGTAAATGGAAGAGAACTGAACAGTGGTCAATATAGTGTTGCGCCAGAAAAAATTACGTTGGATGCTTCATTATTCCCAGAGGTTGGCATCTACGAGATCATGATTGGAGCCAAAGGTTATACGAACGCTGTCGTTCAGCAATTTGTCATTACGAACTCAACAGTGAACCTTGCGCTAAACAAACCAACGATCACATCGGTGAATCCGGGACAAGCCGGTAATAAAGCGGTGGACGGAAACAAGGACACAAGATGGGAGTCGGCGTTCAGCGATCCTCAATTCATAACAGTTGATTTGGGCTCAGAGTACAAAGTAAGCCGCGCGCTTCTAAATTGGGAAAATGCCGCTGGCAAGAATTATACGATTCAGGTTTCCCTAGATGGCTCCAGTTGGAAAACCGTATATACCACAACTTCTGGTAAACCAGGTATCAACGACATCTCGTTCTCACCTGAGAGCGCAAGATACGTGAAGATGAACGGCACAACACGGACAACCGCATATGGTTATTCGCTGTGGGAATTTGAAGTATACGGAAACCCATCCGATGTACTAGCATCCCCTACAATGATCGCAGATACGACGATGAATAAGATTGGTCAGCCAATCGAGATCACCTTCGCGGACGATGCGGTATGGAGAAATGCGATTAACGCTGTCAAACTAAATGGAACGGCCTTGAATGCTGCTCAGTATAGCGTAGCGTCTGGGAAAATGGCTTTGGATGCCTCCTTATTTACAGAGGCCGGCAACTATACGATCAGCATTCAGGCATCTGGCTATAATGATGCAATCGTGCAGCAGGAAGTTACCACGAACACGAACTTGTCACTGAATCTTGCTTTGAACAAACGGACAATCACATCCGAGAACCCTCTTCAAGGCGGTAATAAAGCCGTAGATGGAAATAAAGGGTCGCGCTGGGAGTCCGCATTCAGTGATCCTCAGTTTATCACGGTTGATTTGGGCAAGGAGATGGTCATTAACTATGTGCGCCTGAACTGGGAAAATGCAGCGGCAAAGAGCTATACGTTAGAAGTTTCTTTGGATGGCGTAACTTGGAAAACTGTCTATGAAACAGCAACAGGTAAACCAGGCATCAACGACATCCCGTTCTCACCAGAGAGCACAAGATATGTCAAGATGAGCGGTACGACGCGGACAACGCAATACGGCTATTCGCTTTTTGAATTTGAAGTGTACGGCAGCGCTGAGAGTGCACCGACAGTACCAGTAACAACTCCTGAACTAACGGCTGATACGACGAAGAATACGATTGGTCAGCCGATTGAGATCACCTACGTGGACGATTCGGCATGGAGAGAAGCGATCCAAACGGTGAAAGTAAATGGAGCAACGATAAACGCAGCGAAATATAACGTGACACCGGGGAATATCACCTTAGATGCCTCCTTGTTTACAGAGACAAGCAGCTACACGATCAGCGTTCAGGCAACTGGCTATGACGAAGCTTCGGTTCAGCAGGAGATTACGCCGAATTTGGCAGTTAATCTTGCTTTGAACAAGCCGACGTTCACGTCCGAGAACCCACTTCGAGGCGGCAATGATGCGGTAGATGGAAATAAAGGCTCACGTTGGGAGTCTGCCTTCAGCGACCCGCAATGGATAAACATTGATTTAGGAGCAACCGTCTCGATTAGTCAGGTCATTTTGAATTGGGAAAATGCTTCGGGAAAAGCTTATACAATCGAAGTATCCACAGATGGTGAGTCTTGGGCACCCGTGTATGCCACGACAACTGGAAAAGGCGGCATTGATAACATAGACTTTAGCCCAACCAACGCTAGGTATGTTAAAATGACCGGTACGCAACGAAATACTCAATATGGTTACTCTTTATGGGAAATGGAAGTTTATCAATAACGAAGAGATAACATAAAAAAGACCGGAAGCACTTGTAAGAAGTGCTCCCGGTCTTTTTTTACGTATCACTTATTCATTCCACAGCTGCACGTAAATATCCATAGCCTTCCAGCTGCATCTTATCCTGTGGAATAAATCGGATGGAGGCACTATCGATACAATATCTTTTACCTGTCGATTCGGCAGGACCGTCATCAAACACGTGCCCCAGATGAATGCCGCCTACACGGCTCTTAAGCGCCGTACGGACTAAGTTATATCACGTATCCTTCTCATAAGTCACGACATCCGGATCAATCGGTCTAGTAAAGCTTGGCCACCCGCAGCCTGAATCGTACTTGTCACGACTGGAGAAAAGGGGTTCTCCTGTAGCGATATCAACGTAGATGCCCGGATCATACGTATTCCAGTATTCATTGGAGAAAGCCTGTTCTTCGGCTCCAAGCACAATTACCTGATATTGTAGATCCGATAATTTCGCTTTCAGTTCCTCGTTGCTCGGTCGTGTGTACAAAGTGGGGTCTACTTTAATAGGCTCATCCAGAATAGTCAAATCAACATGGCAGTACCCATTTGGATTTTTCACTAAATAATCTTGATGCTCTTCTTCAGCCAAGTAATAGTTCGTTAAAGGCAACACTTCCGTGACGATCTTTTTATCATATTTCTTCTGTTCACTAGCAATCACTTCATTAATAACGGAAATGTCGCTTTCGTTAAGATAATAAACGCCGGAACGATAACTGATCCCTGCATCGTTCCCCTGTTTATTTAAACTTGTCGGATTGACGATTTTAAAGAAGCGTTTTAGCAGGTCGGATAACGCGATTCGTTCCGGATCATACTTAACTTCAACGGCTTCGGCAAACTTACGATCCTCCCGAACAACATCCTTATATGTGGGATTTTCCCCTATGCCATTAGCATATCCTGCAGTTACATTCTGTACACCAGGAATACGCGAAATGTAAGCTTCTACACCCCAGAAGCAACCACCAGCCAAATAGATGGTTTGCAGTTTGCTATTTGAATAATCAATAGTATCATTCGGATTTTCTGAACGGGTAGTCGTAGGTCCTGTACTCGCTTTCGTTGCAGGTTGTGAAGTGAAACTTGGAGTGGCACAAGCTGTAACAAACAGTAGGAGCAGCAAACTACTTATATGAACAAATCGTCTCATTTCATTTCCTCCTAGGAGCTTTAATCATTAGTGAATGTCGTCGAAATTGTTTCGTATCGCACTATTTGAGTTATG
Source organism: Paenibacillus sp. J22P169 (assembly GCF_059691995.1). Lineage (NCBI taxonomy): Bacteria > Bacillati > Bacillota > Bacilli > Caryophanales > Paenibacillaceae > Paenibacillus > Paenibacillus sp. J22P169. The sequence continues at coordinate 30,220 of NZ_JCAUAO010000015.1, forward strand.
ACCTGGAACAGACTTAGCCAGAATGCCATCAGAACCGATGTAGTACGAGGATGGATATGCCCTGACCCCAAACTTCTGAGCCCACTTGCCATCTTCATCTAGCAAAACAGTTACATTAGTTCCTGTTTGTTCGGCCTGTAACCCCTTAAACCACTTGGTAAAGCGCTCGGAGGATTGCTCACCTCGATAATTGGGGTTAACGATAGTAATTACTTTAAAATCATTGTTCTGACTTGCCAATTCATCAATTTCATCCAACCCAGCTAAACAGATCGAACACCAAGAAGCCCAATATTTCACATAAACCTTGTCCCCAGCAAAGCTAGCTAAATCGACTTTCTTACCATCTAAGTCTTTCAATGCAAACTGAGGTGCAGCCTGTCCTTTATTTAAAGCAGTTCGAGGTGAATTCTCTGACTGTGCAGCTTGCTTACTTCCACAAGCCGTGAGAACTAGTAGCGTGAGCAAGATAGCTATAGAGATCATCGAATTTCTTTTTATAATCATGATAGAATCGCCTCTCTAGTTAGTTAAAAATAAGAGCAAGTATATTTAAGTTATTCGTCATAAGCAATACGCCCATCACAATAAGCAAGATACCAGATATGACTTTTATTGTAGGTGTATATGAATTCAGTTTTCTTAGCTTACTTAGTAATAAATCCGAAAAAATAGAAAGAATCAGAAATGGAATAGCTAATCCGAGCGTATAAACGAGCATATATCCTCCGCCAACCAGCGACGACCCCTCACTTGCAGAAAGACTAAGAACAGCGGCCAATATGGGACCGATACAGGGTGACCATCCGAAGCTGAACGTTAAGCCAAGCAAGAATGCCGCTGTGAATCCTTTCTTCTCACTCGTTGAAATAGTTAATTTTCTCTCCCGCTGTAGAAAAAGTAGTTGGATAAGACCTGTCTGAAAGATCCCGAATACAATAACAACGGCACCACAAAAGACGATAAACAAGGAGCTATTAATAACCGTCCCCAAGGCTCCTGCCCCAAACCCAAGTAGTAAGAAGACGGAAGAGATGCCTAAGATAAAAAATAAGGTATTACCGATCAGATGGGGATGAAGCTTCAGCTTTCCTAATGGAATTACCCTTGCGTTACTTCTAGGTGAAACCGCACCGAGATGAGCCATATACACAGGAAGTAAGGGTAAGATGCATGGTGAGAAAAAAGATAATAATCCTGCAATAAAAACGCTTCCGGCAAAAACATGTTCTGTGAACATATATGTAGCCTCCTTCCTTACCCGTTTCTATATAATAGACCGGTCGTCTAGTATTTGCAAGCTCTCTACGAAAATTAATGTGCGAGGGATTGCAGATTCAGTTTAAAATAGTCAGCTTTCAGCCAATGAAACTGCGTAAAAGATGGGTTCAGGCATGTGAAACTTTTACATGAAATCGTCAAAAAACAGCAGCTCAGAAGTTACTTTGAACTGCTGTTTTTGTGTATCATGCTGAACATAAAGATGTCTAATAAGTCTAATAGAGAAGATCCGTAAAGATTGTAGTAATCGTTAGTTCTAGGGGGGCGCTGGAGCGGGCGACCTTGGACTGTGCGAGGGCACCTTCGATACTGGCAACGATATGGGTGGCGAGTCTCGCAGGATCAGAGTTCGTGGTGATTTCACCAGCCTCTTTTGCCGCGGTAATCGTTAATGTGAGCTGTTTGACCCAATTGTCGAGGGCGGCTGCAACAGCACGCGAAACCAAGTCACTTTGAGATGGCATTTCCGTCGAGAAGTTTCCGAATAAGCAGCCTCGCACATATCCATCACGCTCTGCAAAGTCTAGGAGATGATCAATATGGTTATGAATACGTCGAAGCGGGGAAGGGCTGGAAGTAGTAAGGAGCTCGATACGATTATTCTTGGTGTATTCAATGACGGTCGCTTCAGCCAACGCTTCCTTACTTGGAAAGAAGTGATAGAACGAGCCCTTAGGCACGCCTGCGGCTTTGGTGATGTCGAGTACACCAGTCGCTGTGTAACCGCGTGAATAAAACAATTCGAGCGCGGCGGCGATAATCGTGTCGCGAGTATTGGGTTTCATAGGGAATCTCCTTTCTATTACCCCTATATATTAGACCGGTCGTTTATAACAATGCAACCCCTTTTGTCATTTGCATAGGGTGGGGGGCTATGATAAAATGCAATCAATAGGGAGTGATTGTGATGACGGATGAGAGCAACCCACACGAAATGTGTGCAACTTCAAGCGAACGAAAGAGCCACCATTCCGACAAAGCCAAGAGTAATCTGATTACCCGATTGAACCGCATCGAGGGGCAAATACGAGGGGTTAAGGGACTCATCGAAAAAGATACGTATTGTGACGATGTACTAAATCAGATTTCATCCATCCAATCCGCGCTAAATGGGGTTAGCAAGCAGTTACTTGAGCATCATATGAAAAGTTGCGTGATTGATCGCATTCAAGATGGCGACGAAGAAGTGATAACAGAATTGTTAACAACGATTAATAAACTTATGAAATGAGGATGGATTTGGAGAATGATGAGAACTCCAGATTCTTTCTCGTTGACTCTTGACTAATATAGGGTAGGGGGGTATACTAAATTTAAGTCAAGGTTGTTGAACAATTTCAATCGGGAAATACTGAAATAGGCAAGAACCTTTTACAAAGATGACATTAAATCCAACATATAAAGGAGAATGAAAGATGCAAAATGTAACGTTGAAAGTAGCAGGTATGTCTTGTAATCACTGTGTGAATTCCGTTGAGGGAGCTTTGAAAACGATAGGCGCTACAGGGAAAGTGGACTTAGCCAACGGAACGGTCCATGTGGAATTCGATGAAAATAAGCTGACGCAAGATGCGATTAAAGAAGCGATTGAAGATCAAGGATACGACGTCAACTAAAAGAGGTGTAGAGGATGGCAACTGCTGATGCTGCAACAGATACAAAGCAAACATCACTGCAGATTACAGGAATGACATGCGCCGCTTGTGCCAATCGAATTGAGAAAGGTTTAAACAAGTTGGAAGGGATCACGGAAGCCAATGTCAACTTCGCGATGGAACGAGCAACGGTAACTTATGACCCTAGTCGAATCGATGTTGCCAAGATGGAACAAAGCATTCAGAAGCTTGGTTATGATACGGTGAAGGAGACCGTTGACTTACAGCTTGAAGGCATGACTTGCGCGGCTTGTGCTCAGCGAATTGAGAAGGCCTTAAATAAGGTGCCAGGTGTTAGCATGGCTACAGTTAATTTTGCGATGGAAGTCGCCCATGTGGAGTACAATCCAGCTGGTGCTTCGGTTTCTGACTTGCAGAAGCGGGTGGAGAAGCTTGGCTACAAGGCAATCCTCAAGCAAGATCTGGGTGACCTTTCCGAACACCGGCAACAAGAGGTTAATAAGCAAAAGCGTAAACTTCTGCTATCGGCGGTGTTATCACTGCCATTGCTGTGGTCGATGGTCAGCCACTTTTCGTTTACCTCATGGTTATGGATACCGGAATTTTTCATGAATCCGTGGTTTCAATTGATCCTGGCAACTCCGGTGCAGTTTTACATCGGAAGACAATTCTACGAAGGTGCTTACAAAGCGCTGCGAAACGGCTCGGCGAACATGGATGTATTGGTTTCACTTGGAACGTCAGCTGCTTACTTCTATAGTCTGTATTCGACGATCGATTGGTATCTCGGTGGCGCCAGCATGCATCATGGGCCGTCTTTGTACTATGAAACAAGCGCTGTGCTTATTACATTAGTGATAATGGGGAAATGGTTTGAAGCCCTCGCTAAGGGACGGACATCGGAAGCGATCAAGTCTTTGATGGGACTGCAGGCGAAGACAGCTTTGGTCATCCGTGAAGGTCAAGAGCTTAACATACCAATTGAAGAAGTTATGGCTGGGGATATCGTGCTGGTCCGTCCGGGTGACAAAATACCAGTAGATGGAGAAGTGCTCGAAGGTTTATCCTCGGTGGATGAATCCATGCTCACTGGCGAAAGTCTACCCGTAGAAAAAAAGCTCGGTGATACAGTAATCGGGGCAACTATCAACAAAAATGGGATGCTTCGCATACAAGCAACGAAGGTAGGGAAAGAAACAGCGCTGGCACAAATTATTAAAGTTGTCGAAGAAGCACAAGGCTCTAAGGCTCCGATCCAACGGGTGGCGGACGTCATTTCAGGGATATTTGTCCCCATTGTTGTGGGCATTTCCCTTATCACTTTCCTTGTCTGGTATTTCGTTGTGACGCCGGGGGATTTTGCAGGGGCTTTGGAAAAAGCGATAGCCGTCTTGGTCATTGCCTGTCCTTGTGCATTGGGTTTAGCGACACCAACTTCGATTATGGCGGGATCAGGGCGAGCAGCTGAACTGGGTATTTTGTTCAAAGGCGGTGAGCATCTGGAGCAAACCCATCAAATTGACACCATTATTTTAGATAAAACAGGTACTGTCACCAAAGGGAAGCCAGAGCTTACCGATGTAATCACGGAGGGAGACGAAGCGGAATTCCTACGACTTGTAGGCGCCGCAGAGAAAAACTCGGAGCATCCCCTTGCTGAAGCCATCGTTGCAGGCATTAAAGAGAAAAACATTGAAATACCAGGAACAGCATCCTTTGAGGCCATCCCTGGTTATGGGATTAAAGCTGTCGTTGAAGGGAAAGAGCTGCTTATCGGAACTAGGCGTTTTATGGAGAAATTCGATGTAGATGCGAAGGGCGCTTATGACACGATGTCAAAGCTTGAGGAGTCTGGTAAAACAGCTATGCTTGTTGCCATCGATAAAGGGTACGGGGGTATAGTAGCTGTAGCGGATACCGTCAAAGAAACCTCACACGCCGCGGTTAGCCGTCTGAAAGGGATGGGTATTCAGGTTATTATGATCACCGGCGATAACGAGCGGACGGCCAAAGCCATCGCAGCTCAAGTGGGGATTGATCATGTGCGTGCCGAGGTTTTACCGGAAGGAAAAGCGGAAGAGGTGAAAAAACTTCAAGCGCAAGGTAAGAAAGTAGCGATGGTCGGGGATGGTATTAACGATGCCCCTGCTCTTGCGACGGCTGACGTCGGGATGGCAATCGGAACAGGCACGGATGTGGCTATGGAAGCTGCTGATGTAACGCTGATGCGCGGCGATTTATCGAGTATTCCGGATGCTATCTACATGAGCCGCGTAACGATGAGGAACATCAAACAGAATTTGGTATGGGCGCTTGGTTACAATACATTAGGCATACCCATTGCTGCGCTTGGTTTATTGGCGCCTTGGGTAGCAGGTCTAGCCATGGCATTAAGCTCTGTCTCTGTCGTTCTTAATGCGCTTCGTCTTCAACGTGTGAGAATTCGCAACTAAATTCACTTCGAAACAGGAGAGAGTAACACGTGTATATTCAGAAAATAGGGCTTATTTCAGCTGTGCTCGCTGTTTTTTTCCTGAGCGCATGCGGCAGTGTAAAAGATACAGCAGTAGGCAAGAGTGAACATGTTGCTCATGGTGAGGCTTCTATCCCACCAATTGCAGACGAACACAGTGGACACGGTGCAGAAAAAGAAAAGACATCCCCCAAACTTCAAGCATCGTTTCTGTTCGAATCAACAAGTCTGAAGGCCAATGATAAGACAGCACTGACCATTCAAATTAAGGACAACAACGGCAAGCCCGTGCAGGATTTCCAAGTCAATCACGAGAAATTGCTGCATTTGATTATTGTTGATCACACCTTATCTTTCTTTCATCACATTCATCCTGAGTATCAAGGAAATGGCAAGTTTACGATCGACACGAGTTTCCCAACAGGCGGCGAATATAAGCTCATTGCTGATTTCATTCCAAGCGGCGGAACCAGTACAGCGCTTAGTCAATGGGTAAAGGTGGACGGTAAAGAGGCCGCTCATGCTGCGATCACAGCTGACAGTAAGCGAGTGAAAGAGGTTAGCGGAAAAGCTGTTGAGCTCTCTCTTAGCTCTACAAAGATTAATGAAGATGTGACACTTTCATTTATGATTCGTGATGCTCAGACGAAAAAGGATATCACGAATCTGCAGCCTTACTTAGGCGCTGTAGGTCATGTTGTGATTCTGTCAGCGGATGCGGAGCAGTATATTCATGTTCATCCGGTAGAAGAGAAGGCGACAGGCCCTGTGGCGAAGTTCATGACATCATTCCCGGAAGCAGGGACCTATAAGATTTGGGGACAGTTTCAACATAACGGAGAAGTGTTTACCGTTCCCTTCGTCGTTGATGTGAAATAAAGTATATCAATAAGCTCTTGATTCCTTCATATGAAGGGACCAAGGGCTTATTTTGCTTGCATGGCATTATGATTTGGGATGTGATGCAGACTCGGGTTGAGGGAGATGCAGCAATTCTGAGAGCTGTGAAGCCAAGAAAACCGGCGTGTAGGGTAAATCATTGCGCAGCCAGAACACGATCGTGCCGATGATGGCCGAGGAGCCATACCAGATTGCGATATCCTTCTTAACCTTAACATTCAAAGTGGAGGATGCCTCTAATTTGTCCATTCGACTGGTGATAAAATCAGCGATCAGCTTCATGAGCCGTTCCGTAAATACAGGTATACGCTTGGAAGCAAGCAGAACCTTGTAGAAATTTGAATTTGCCGCGATATGCTCAAGCATGTTCAGTATGATCTGCATATTAAAGCCAGGCGGATCCGGAGCTTCCTTCAAGATGGCATGGATTTCATTAATCATGTCTTCTGCCAGCTTATCAACCATGTCGGGAATATCTTGATAATGAAGATAGAAGGTAACGCGATTAATTGTCGCTCGCTCTGCGATACGATTCACAGTTATTTTCTCAAGCTCAAGCTCCTGAAGTAATTCGATAAAGGCATTTCGAATCAATAGGCGTGTCCGGAGCACACGCGGGTCTACTCGTTGTGGTTTTGTTGACATGAGCGATCATTCCTTCTCTCCAAAGTTCTATACGACAATTTCTGCAATCATTGTAGATAATCTGATAGATAGACGACATATTCATTAAAACTGTAAACTAATAAACATTTATAAAAAAGCTGTTGCTTGTGAACATGAGGATTGATGACTATAATATATTTACATCAAGTTTATTATACAACACAATGTCAATTAGTTAGAAATTGAAAGGTGAAAGGAATAATGATATGAGTAAAATTGCAGCATTTGATCCTAGTTCTATTAAGAAAGGTCCCCTTCTATTTGTTATGATTCTGGGGGCGTTCATTGCCGTTTTGAATCAAACGATTATGAGCGTTGCCTTACCGCCACTCATGGTCGAATTCAATATTGCCGCTTCAACTGGCCAATGGTTGACCACTGGTTATATGTTGGTTAACGGTGTTTTAATTCCGATAACTGCGTTCCTGATGCAACGCTTTACGACGCGAGAGCTCTTCCAAGCGTCCATGATTATTTTCCTCATCGGTACTATTGTTTCAGCCGTGGCGCCAGGTTTTGAGATGTTGTTGACGGGCCGTCTGATTCAAGCAGCTGGGGCTGGTATTATCATGCCACTTCTTATGAACGTTATTTTGACGATCTTCCCGCCAGATAAGCGTGGAGGAGCTATGGGAATGGTCGGATTGGCAATCATTTTTGCCCCTGCAGTTGGTCCTGCTCTAGCTGGTTATATTTTGGAACATTATTCATGGCGTACTCTTTTCTACGGCATCATTCCAATTGTTGTTATCGTGATTGCCGTCGCTTTTATCTACCTGAAAAATGTCTCTGAACGTCAATATCCCAAAATTGATATGTGGGGTGCCATTCTTTCAACTATTGGATTCGGTTTCCTTCTTTACGGCTTTAGTAGTGCTGGTGGCAAAGGCTGGTCAAGCGCGGAGGTTATCTTATCTATTATTGTCGGTGTAGTTGCCTTAATTTTGTTTACATGGCGTCAACTAGTTATCAAAGAACCCCTATTGGATCTTAGGGCGTTCAAACACAATATGTTTACCCTGACCACTTTAATCAACATCGCAGTTACAATGGTCATGTATGCTGATATGATGCTGCTTCCGTTGTATTTGCAAAATGCTCGCGGATATACTGCGTTAGAGTCTGGTATCTTAATGCTTCCTGGCGCACTGCTTATGGGTTTCATGATGCCAGTAGCTGGTAAACTGTTCGATAAGTTCGGAGCGAAGTGGTTGTCCATTATCGGTATGGCCATTACGATCGTAACTACACTTGGATTCATCAATTTGACGGATTCGACAAGCTATACGTATTTAGTTCTTATGTCTACAGGACGACGCTTCGGGATGGCGCTATTCTTAATGCCAATCACTACGGCGGGTCTCAATCAATTGCCTGCAAGACTGAATGCGCATGGTACCGCGATTTCCAATACCATTAAGCAAGTAGCAGGCGGCGTTGGTACGGCACTACTGGTAACCGTTATGACGACCAGAACCAAATCTCATGTCATCGAGTTAATGACAGCAGGTAAAACAGCGACGGCTACGAAGGATATGATTAAAGAGGCGACTATTCAAGGGATTAATGATTCCTATCTCGTCATTATCGGTATTGGCGTCGTCGGCTTGCTGCTTTCCTTCTTTATTAAACGTGTAGGCCAGGCAGAGGAAGTAGAAAAAGATGCCGTGACTAGTCGGAAATCGGTTAGTGTTTCACAGTAACAGAACGAAGTAACTTAGGAGCTTCTCCGTTTCATGGAGGAGCTCTTTATTTTTGCCTAGAGGGATGTCGAACATTTGTGTATAATGAGACAAGTTGACGAGCGGACCCGACTTTTCTGAGACTGAAAGGTCAAGAAGCATGAAGAAGGAGTGGAGACAGGTTGTTGGTTCAAAAGTTTAAAATGGCGTGGTTCTCGAACGTCCGAAAGGATGTCCTCGCAGGCATAACGGTGGCTTTAGCGTTGATTCCAGAGGCAATCGCCTTTTCGATCTTAGCAGGTGTAGATCCGATGGTAGGGTTGTACGCTTCTTTTTGTATTGCCGTTACGATATCCATTGTAGGGGGGCGCCGAGGCATGATTTCGGCAGCTACTGGGGCTATGGCATCGTTGATGGGACCTGTCGTGGCGAAATACGGGATCGAGTATTTATTCGCCGCGACGATACTGACAGGCGTCCTCCAGTACGTGATGGGGGCTTTGAAATTTGGCAGGTTCATTACATTTATCCCTCATTCGGTGATGACAGGATTCGTGAATGCGCTAGCGATCATTATTTTTATGGCGCAGTTCCCAAGCTTTGAAGGGGCGAATTGGCAAATGCCGCTGATGATTGCAGGCACGCTTGCGATTATCTATGTACTGCCTAGATTCACGCAGGTGGTGCCTTCACCGCTCGTGGCGATTATTGTTATGACGATTATCTCCATGAGTCTGCATCTGGATCTTCGTACTGTGGGGGATATGGGCAAAATCACGCAAGAGCTGCCATTTTTCCATATACCTCAAATTGATTTCTCGCTGGAGCTGATCTGGCGTATGTTGCCGTTCTCTTTAGCGCTCGCGGTTGTAGGTATGACGGAATCCTTGATGACGGCGACGATTGTGGATGAGATGACGGAAACGAAAAGCGACAAAAATAAAGAGGTAAAAGGTCAAGGGATCGCTAACGTGGTCTCGGGGTTATTTGGTGGGATGGCAGGTTGTGCGATGATCGGACAAACCGTTATTAATGTGAAATCCGGTGGTAGAGCGCGGCTATCCACGTTCGTATCTGGGGTATTTCTTCTCTTCCTTATTCTCGTTCTCGGCGATGTCGTGAAGCAAATCCCGATGGGCGCGCTAGTTGGCGTGATGTTCATGGTGTCGATCGGGACCTTCGATTGGAACTCATTGCGAACGCTCGCTAGAATTCCTCGGAGTGATGCGCTTGTCATGGTCGTGACGGTTGCCGTCGTTTTGGCTACATCTGACTTGGCGATAGGCGTTGTATCTGGTGTGATTTTGAGTGCATTGGTTTATGGTTGGCGGTCAGCAAGAATTAAGGCTCACGCGACCATTGAGAAGAACGGATCTAAGGTGTATCGTATAAAGGGACAGCTATTCTTCGGTACGATGGCGCATTTCGTTGAGCTTTTCGATTATAAAAATGATCCGGAAGTGATCGTTATCGATTTCGCAGCGTCTCACGTTTGGGACCATTCGGCGGTGACAGCGATTGCCAAAACGATGCAAAAATACGAACAAATGAATAAAACCGTAACGATCATTGGCTTGAACGCGGAAAGCAAGCTTCTAATGGATCGAGTCGGACCGCTGCAGCATTAGGCCTTTCTATGAGGGGTGGAAATTACGTTGAACAATCGTCCAAAGGCATTCGAATATGCCGCTAAATTCATGCATGCTGCACTAATAGGCTCTTTCATAAAGTGGATTTTCTATGGCAGCCTCGTAGGTATTGTGACGGGGTCAGCTTCGGCGCTGTTTCTAGTCAGCTTAGATCTAGTTACCGAGAGTAGAGTAGCTTACCCGTGGGTATTATTTCTTCTGCCCGCAGGTGGGGCACTGATGGCTTATATCTATCTGAAAATCGGCAAAAATTCGGGCAAGGGGAATAACTTGATCCTCGAACAGCTACATGATGATGGCAAGGAGACGATTCCCTTTCGTATGGCTCCTTTGGTGCTCATCGGGACACTAGTAACGCATCTATTTGGTGGATCAGCGGGCCGCGAAGGGACTGCCGTTCAGATGGGGGGAAGCTTTGCCGAATGGATCGGGCGCATATTCAGAGTGGACGAGGATGATCGGAAAATCCTACTCATGTGCGGGATTGGCAGCGGGTTCGGCTCTGTCTTTGGAACGCCGCTTGCAGGAACAATCTTTGCTTTGGAAGTGGCTGCTATTGGGATGGTAAGGTATCAGGCGCTGATTCCTTGCTTCATTGCCAGCTTGGTGGCACATACCGTAACCATGGCGTGGGGGATTCACCACATTCATTATGCCATGGGGGCCGTGCCAGCGTTATCCACAGGGGTTGTACTCAAAGTCGTGTTCGCTTCCATTCTGTTTGGTTTAGCCAGTATCTTATTTAGCGAGCTTACCCATGGTTTGAAAAAGCTGTACGCCCGGTTATTGGCTAATCCTGTGCTGAGAGCTTTTGTTGGAGGTCTCGTTATTATCGCGCTTGTAGCGGTGTTTAGAACGAGGGATTATCTCGGGCTGGGTATTCCGCTGCTTCAGCAAGCCTTTGAGGAGCAAGTCGCCCACTTCGCGTTCTTGTGGAAGACTATCTTTACCGCGCTGACGCTCGGGGCGGGCTATCTCGGCGGGGAAGTAACCCCGTTGTTCGTCATTGGCGCCACGATGGGCAATTCACTTGCCGATCTGTTAGGTCTTTCCGCGCCATTCTTGGCAGCGTTGGGGCTTATCGCGGTATTCAGTGGAGCCACGAACACACCGTTAGCTTGCTTCATCATGGGCGTCGAGCTGTTTGGCTCCGAAGGGATCATCTACATGTTCATGGCCTGTATCGTGAGCTATCTGTTCTCTGGTCACTCGGGGATTTACACCTCACAGCGGATCGGATTGTCCAAATCGAGAAGACATGCTCTAGCTGAGGGAGCAACGTTGGCTTCGATCAAGGTGAAAAAGAAAGAGTGAGAGTAAGAGTAAGAGTAAGAGTAAGAGTAAGAACCGAGCACGATAGTGTCGGTTGGTGTGGAGGCTGTCAGATGAGTAGTTAGTTCTACTCTTGGACGGCCTTTATTTAGTTAGTAGGAATGTAAAAAGCGCCAACACACGGCACTCTTGGCTGAAACCTTACGGGACAGCTGAGGTCGCGGATTAGTCCCAGGCGTGTCAGTAAGTCGATTTTATCGACTAAACGGGGGCAGATTGCTCCCCCGGCACTCATTAGTCCGGAATTATCGAATTAATTTCACTGGCCGCGTCATTAAATCGTAGTTAGTTCTAAATGGCCCAATTAAATCGCCCCAACCACTCTCACACAAGGGAAAAGAGCAAATAATTCGGCAGAATCGGACTAAAGCAGCTCATGCGAGTGAGCAGCAGAGATGTGGCGATGATAAGTAGCATCCCGCTCATAGGGGATATGCTCGGTCGCGCTTGTGTGTGGGAGTTAGGAATGTATCGGCTCCTAAGGGCGAATACTACGTGGTAAGCGCACTTATGACCATTTGGCCCGGAACGTTTGCGAGGCCTTCTGCAGCAACGGCTTGCCATGGCCGAAGCAAGCGACATTGAAATCCGCTTTCCCTATGCGGATCAAATCCTGCTTCGCTTGCGAGAAGTTCTCGTGGCCGATGCTCCAGCCAAGGCCCATCATATTAGCCGCTGCATCCGCGGCGAACATCACGCCCCCTTGCTTGGGCAGAAGCAAGGCAAATTGACCTGCGCTATGTGCAGGAGCAGGGATGGTTTGCAAACCGGCAGCGAAATCAAGTGTATCATTCGCTTTTAGATACCCGTCGATAGGAAAGGTCTCTATCGGCGTTTCTTTGATGAATAAACGGAACATCAGTTTATTCATAAGACCTGACGTTGCCGTCAGCGGTCGCTGTGGCTGCCCTTTCTCTACGATCGGCGCATCGACTTCGCTGATATAAATCTTCACATGCGGAACCGCTCGCTTCAGTACGGCAGTACCCCCTACATGATCAGGATGGCCATGCGTAAGTAGAATGGTTTTCAAGTCCGAGGGTTTATGACCGATGGCTTGGATTCCCTCCAAGATTTTGGGAGCACTTCCTGGTGTACCGGTGTCAATCAGAATGAGACCGTCTTCTTCTTCTTCTTCTTGAATTAAGTAAGCATTAACTGTCCCGAGTGGTAATTGATAGACCCCATTAACAAGCTGTTGAGCTTTCATGCGGATGTCCCCTCTCTTGCGTACAGATAAGTAATAATTAATGGCATTAACCTTAATTGATATTTAGTCTACCTAAACATAACTATAGTAAAATACTTAGTTTATGAGTGATCTCGTTAAAGGTTGATACCGAAAATATAACCCCACAAAAAATAAGCGCATGCTACCGATAAAAAGGGGCATGCGCTTTATTTGTTTAGCCTCGTTAAGATTGAATTAGAGGGTGTACGGCATGAATTTGGAGGCACCTGATTTGAATAATCCGGCTAGAACTACGCAGTGCAACGCGACTACCTCCTGCACCCAGGCAGGCTTGTTAGGGGAATCGGCAGCAAGGGGATGAATCTCTTGGAGGGCGGTTTGCTGCGCAAAGAGCAAGAAGTCATCTCGCAAGCAATAAAGATCCTGTTCAAGCTCAATTGGCGATTGACGCAGGGCGTTTAGTCCAGTGCCGATACAAGCGAAGGTCTGTAAGGATGGCGGTAGGCGACAAGCAAGCCATTTGATACACAGCGCAATCTGTCTTTGGTGAGGAGCTTTACGTAAGCTGAATTGTTGATTCAAATCGCGGATACCATTTGGAATGGCATAAGGGGATTCTCTGGTGGAATTGAAAATATGGATATGGTTCTCCCCCACATGAATGATATCGAGATGACTAGGGATTTTCGCACTATAAATAGCGTTCGTCAGATTTTCTAGCAAATCTTCCTTCTTAGCTTCCGCATGTTCTGGGGGGACAGCAAGCATATCGGATAATTCGCCGTTCCTATCACGATCTAACTTTCTCATGTACTTATCATTGTGCATACGAATACCTCACCCGTAAGTTACATAGTTATCATTACCGCGGCAGCAGTGTTGAGAACTCCAATGATAACGGATGATGTATGGAAGGTCAACCCATTTTTTCTATTTTTTATAAGAATATAGCTAAAAATAAGACCCTCTCCCTTTCTGGATCGGGTCTATATGTAATTTAGCTTAGATGACAAATTTATAGCCGACGCCCCATACGGTCTTTATATATTTTGGCTCTTTGGGATTGACCTCGATTTTCCTGCGCAAATTCGTAATATGTACATCAATCGCCCGCTCATTTATGTAGGAATCGAATCCACGTAACGCATTGATCAGGTCTTCGCGACGGTATACCCGTTCGGGGTGTTCAACTAGCAATCGAATGAGTTCAAACTCAGAGAAGGTCATTTCAATCGATTCGCCTCGTACATGCAAGGTTCGTTTCTCTAAATTAATTTGGAGCTCCATGGCAGGAACGGTAATCCGTTGGCGAATCGGGGTAGGTTCTACAGGTTGCTGCTCAGCGGGTAGTTCCTTCTTGAAGCGGCGTAAGAGAACTTGGATTCGGGCCTTCATTTCATGCATACTGAAAGGTTTGCATAAATAATCATCGGCTCCGACGGTAAACGCTTCGATTTTCTCACTGACTTTGGAATTAGAGGAGATGATAATAATCGGAACGGGTGTAAGCCCTCGTAAAGAATTGCATAGCTCTGTACCTTCGAAGTCTGGGAGAATAAGATCAAGTAGAATCAGATCTGGCTGGAAATTGTGTAGGGCCGTTAGACCCTCCTGTCCATTGTGGCACCTGAGAACTAAGAAGTCTTCCTCTTTCAGATACATGCAGATCATCTCACCGATAATATCATCGTCCTCAATTAATAGAACTCTGTCCATTAGAAGTTCCCCCTAACGCATAGTTTTCTAATTTGATATTCGTAAAAAAGTGATGAGGTGAGAGATATTGCTAATATTTAGCTAATAATTCTATTATACGCTGTCGAATTTTAAGAGTAAACCGTTTTCATAAAGGGGATCTAAAAAAATGTTAGTAAAATATTAGTGAAAAATAGCTATAAAATTCATAGGATTTAAGTAAGTAACCTAATAAGTGGAAAGTACAATGAGATTATAAGTAAGAATGGCTTGAAGAGGTGGCGGAAAAATGAGTCTGACAGGCAGGTACGGGGTACTAGTAGTGAGTATGTCCGAACAAACTCAGGAGGTCATTGCGACCATATTGAAGCAGGATGAACAGCTTGTACTGACAGGAGTTGTAGCACACGGCAGTGCTGCATTGGCTTGTATGCTACGTGATAAGCCGGATATAGTCCTTATCGATATGGACTTACCGGATTTGTTAGGACTTACGGCACTTCAGCTCATTATGGACCATAGTCCTATTCCTGTGATCATGCTGAGTACACATACATCAGAAGGCTCGGTTCAAACGATTCAAGCGATGCGTTTTGGCGCAGTCGATTATTTCCATAAAGAGATGTTAATTTCGGGCTTGAAAGGCGAAGGGGTCATTACCTATTTCCTGGAACGATGTAAGGTGGCTATTCAAAATGGGGTCAAAGGCGTGTATCCGGCAGCTGCACATGTAGATGGCTACCTGGACTATTCAAAGACTGGCGCTCCGTTGATCCATAGTGCTTTGTTGCAGAGACGGATGGATATTGAGTTTCACTTGCGCAAGGCGATCCCTAAGCAGGAATTTAAGCTTGTCTATCAACCCGTTGTTGATATCACAACGAGCTGTGTTGTCGGGTTGGAATGCCTGATCCGGTGGGATAATCCCTATTTCGGCGATGTTCCTCCATCGGAATTCATAACGATTGCAGAAGAAAGTGGGCTTATTCACGAGATAGGAGAGTGGGTCTTGCGAGAAGGTTGCAAACAGAACCAGAAATGGCAGATGGCAGGCCTTCCCCCGATGTTCGTGGCCGTAAATTTATCTCGCAAGCAGTTCAATGATTGTCGGCTTAGCATGACCATTGCAGCGATTCTGGAGGAAACAGGCTTAGATCCCAAGTACTTAGAGCTGGAAATTACAGAGAGCTTGAGTGTTGATGCTAGACTGGCAGCGGATATGCTAGGGAAGTTGAAGAAGCTAGGTTTGCGCATTGCGATGGATGATTTCGGTACAGGCTATAGCTCACTGGGTTATCTGCGTGACCTCCCTGTAGACAAAATGAAAATAGATAAATCCTTTATTAAAGGATTACAGCACGGGCAAGTGAACGCAGTTATTGTGAGTACGATGCTTTCCATGGCGAAGCAATTGAATCTGTCCGTTGTGGCGGAAGGTGTTGAAACGGAAGAAGAGCTGCAGGTACTGCGCGAGTATGGCTGTCGTTTCGTTCAAGGGTATTACTACAGCAAACCTGTCGAAGTTGGATATATTGAAGAAATGTTGTTTCAACTAGCCTAAGTGAAATGATAGAATGATAAAGGAATAGATAAGTGGGGATTCTCACTAGAGTCAGAAACGGGTTGGTGATTGTTCTGTTACGTGATTTGATTATCAATTTTGCGTTAATAACCGTCTTTGTCGTATTTGTTGAACACTTCTTTCTCCTCATGAAGCTTGATCAGAGGCCAACCTGGTTAAATAAAGTCTACATAGGATTGGCGCACGGTGCGCTTGTGGTCGTCTTGATGAATTTCAGTATTCAAATGGCGCCACAGGTGAGTCTGAATTTCCGCGGTGTCGGTTTACTGCTAGCTGCCTATATGGGAGGCATGCTTTCGTTATTCATTTCTTTTGCTTGTTTGTGGATAGGTAGATTCATCGTGGAAGGTACGATTTCTTTGCCGCTTTTGCTCATCGGCCTTGCAGCGATTACGGGAACGGGTATCATCTTTACTAAAGCAAAAGCCTATTGGATGAAATGGTTATATGCTTCCACGTTCTTTTTTGTCTTTTATTATGCGTTGGTGTGGATGGTATATGGGACGTCACTCGATGTGATATGGAAATATATCAGCTATCAATTGATCTGCGTCTTTGTAATTGCTTGTTTCTTGCGATATTTGGTTCGTAATCGGGAGTATAAGCAGCAGATTCGGCAAGTTGAAGAAGAGTTGATTGATATGCTTCGCTTTCAACCAGGCTTTACCTTTAAGCTCCATAAGCATCGCGATGAATACGTTTACATCGTGATCGAAGGACAGCTTCTGCAAATGTTAGGTTTACAGCCACGTCAATTTATTGGTAAAAAAATAGATGAAGTGAATGTATTCAATGATGAACCCTTTATCGTTCGGATCAAGGGCTATTATGAGAAAGCATGGCAGGGTGAACGCGTCAATTACGAGTATGACTATAATGGCTTTACGATCCTAGTAAGTTTACAGCCCATTTATAAAAATGGTTATGTGACAGAGTTGATTGGCTCGGCTTGCGATGTCACGGAGCATCGGGCTGCATTAATTAAAGCAAAGGCTAGGGACGAGCAGTATCGGACCTTAGTAGAAAACTCAGAAGATTTTATCTTTCGATTTCGACTCGATGGCACGATAGCCTCCTCCAACAGTAAGATGTATCTTACCTTCCAGATGAATTCGGACCAAGTGAAAGGAAAGCTGTTAACGGAATTGATCCAGATGGACGAACCGGAGACGTGGGAAATGGCCTTCGAGCAAACCATTCTGGAGCGGAAAACGCAACAATTTGGCATTCACCTCCTGCATCCGGATGGGTCCGAACATGCTTATAATGTCACGTTTTCCCCCCTATTTACGGATGGGGACAAGGAGATTGATGGTGTAACGGGAACAGTTCACGATATCACGGATCTGAAGAAGCGGGAAGAAGCGGATCAATCCAATAGGGCCAAAAGTCAGTTCCTAGCTCGGATGAGCCATGAAATACGGACGCCGCTGAACGGGATCATCGGTTTGTCACTGCTTTTACAACGAACAGAGTTATCAACGATCCAACAGGATTATTTGAGCAAAATTGATTCATCCTCTAATGTTCTGCTTGCTACGATTAACGATATTCTTGATTTCTCAAAGCTTGAAGCGGGTAAAATGGCACTAGAAACGTTAGATTTCTCATTAGAGGAGTCGATCCAAAAGGTAGCTGATCTTGCGAGTGTTTCGCTTGGAAAGAAGCGAATTGAGATTATGCTCGATACGTCAGAGGACCTTCCCGATATTGTCAGTGGCGATCCGTTTCGTTTGGAGCAGGTGCTCATTAATCTTACGAATAATGCGATTAAGTTTACCAAGAGAGGCTATTTGAGGTTGAAGGTCGCGTTGGAGGCAACATCAGCTGAGGGTTACTTACTCTCGTTCGCCATGGAGGATACGGGCATTGGAATTTCCAAGGAGCAGCTCTCGAAGCTCTTCGTTCCGTTCTCGCAAGCTGATACCTCTATGAGTCGGCGATATGGGGGGACAGGCTTAGGTCTTGTTATTTGCCAACATTTGGTTCAGTCGATGGGCGGTGTCTTGCAGGTGGAGTCTACCATTGGCCATGGGAGCCGATTCTATTTCAGCCTAATGCTTGGGAAAGCGGGGACGGATGCACGAGCGAAGCCTAGTGCGTTGGATACGAAGCTTAATTCCAATCAGAATCAGCGTATTCGGATTGCCGAGGATCACCCCCTTGTTGCCGAGCATATAGGCGAATTACTTAGAAGTATGCACGTTCGGATAGATAGCGTTACAACGACGTCGGAATTAGTGGCAGGGTTAGAAGAGGATGCATGGGATGCTTCACCAGTGGACTATGTTCTCCTTGATATGCAAATGGAGGAGCTCCAGTATCAAGATGGGTTAGAGCGTGTGATGGCGCCGATCGATCGCTCACGCACGAAGGTCATCGCTTATACAACACTCGACGGCAGGGAGCAGATGTCAGAGCTGCCAGAGGTCTTGCAGGCCGATGCTGTGCTTGTGAAGCCAGTTAGCAGAGCTAAACTGAAGGAAGCCATTGAAGGGTTAGCTCAGCAGGAGATACGATCCGTTGCAGAAGAACCAACTCAGATGGCGCATCCGGAGAAGAAACAGGTCGCTGCGTCCAAAGGGAACATTCTCGTGGTAGAGGACAATGAAATCAATCAACTTGTGATTTCTGAGCTATTGAAGCAGCTAGGCTATCACGCAGTGATCGCACAGAATGGCCTTGAAGCATTAGAGGTGGCGGACAAAGAGGCATTTAAGCTGATTCTCATGGACGTTCATATGCCAGAGATGGATGGCTATGAGGCTACTCAGAAGCTAAGGCAGCGCAAAAACTTGAATCTTGTCCCTATCGTCGCGCTGACCGCGAATATGCTGATGCAAGATCGTATGCAGCTTTTGAAGCTGGGAATGAATGATCTGCTCATTAAGCCGATTACAGAACGGCAGCTAACAGACATGTTGGGGAAATGGGATATGTTGAGCTGGTTAAACCAGTATCCAGGTGTCGGTGTGGAGCAATTGATGCGAAATATCGATCATAAGCTGCATATTTTCCAATATATGATGGAGAAATTCAAGCTGGATTATCATAATTTCAATGACCAATTGACACCGTTTATTATCGGCGGTGAGCTGGTCGCGGTTAAAAGGAAAATCCACACGCTGAAAGGGATTGCTGTGAATTTCTACGCGGATGCGCTGGTGGCAGAGGTGCTCGCCATGGAGAAAGAGCTGGAGAAAGGCATCGATCACCAGGAAGTCATACCTATTTTGAAACGAATTCAGCACGAGATCGACGGAATTCTGGGACAGCACAGCGCAACTGTGGCTATAAGTGAGGTTTACTGAGAAAGCGATTGAGGATGAAGGCATCATATAGAAAGGCCTGATGTTGACGTTGATACCGGGTGAGCCGGTCGACGCTGCATCAGGCCTCTTTATTTTCTTAATAAGAGCTACGCGGGACCGGCGACGTAGGTTAATCCATAGGATAACCAGACGAAGTGATACACGTTGACGGCCGCATAAACAAGGACGGTGAGGGTTAGGCAAGGCTGTACCCATAATTTCTGACGAATATAGGGATAGATGAGCATTAAAGCGACTGGGAATATCAGCTTCACGAGATAGTAAGCGATAATATGCCATTCGTATAGATGGCGGATGAACGGATTTGCCTCTTGGATGAAAGCTAGCTGCAGGCCGATGTCGGTAAATAGTGCGTCGAAAAAGCAGAGAATGAGCAGCAAAACCAGCAATTTGCTCTTAAAGAAGAATCGAAAAACAAGCATACGGTTCCTCGCTTTCCGTGGCTTAATTCGGATAAGTGTCTGATACATAATGTATCATGTTGGAGCTAGTTTGTCCAGAAATGATACAGTCACAGTGTCATTGTCAGATCACTGAAAAGATAAAGAGCTTACCTCATCATTCATTGATGGGATAAGCTCTTTAAGTGTGTGACTTAGAATACTTTGGTCGTCCAGGACTCACAGTTCCAAGTTTCTGTCACGACATCGCGATAGAAGTCAGGTTCGTGGGAGATCAGGATGATGCTGCCTTTGTAAGCGCGCAACGCACGTTTCAGCTCTTCCTTGGCATCGACGTCCAAATGGTTCGTCGGCTCATCGAGTACGAGCAGGTTGGTTTCGCGATTGATCAGCTTGCATAAGCGAACCTTCGCTTTTTCGCCACCGCTGAGCACGACAATCTTGCTCTCGATATGCTTCGTCGTTAGTCCACAACGAGCTAGCGCCGCGCGCACCTCGAATTGATTAAGCGAAGGGAACTCGTTCCACACTTCATCAATACATGTATTGTTGTTGGATTCCTTAACTTCCTGTTGGAAGTAGCCAACTTGCTGGTTTTCACCCTTATGCACCGAACCTGACAACGCAGGGATTTCGCCTAAAATACTGCGAAGCAACGTCGTCTTACCGATACCATTGGCACCGACGAGTGCAATTTTTTGCCCGCGTTCCATACGCAGATTAAGCGGACGGGATAAAGGTGTATCGTAACCGATAACCAGATCTGTGGCTTCAAAAATGAGCTTACCTGCCGTACGTCCTTCTTTGAAGTTGAACTGTGGCTTCGGTTTTTCTTTGGCAAGCTCAATGACTTCCATCTTGTCTAGCTTCTTCTGTCTGGACATCGCCATATTACGTGTTGCCACGCTCGCTTTGTTCCGTTGAACGAAGTCTTTCAACTCCGAAATTTCCTGCTGTTGGCGCTTGTACGCGGACTCCAGCTGGGATTTTCTCATTTCGTGAACTTCTAGGAAATGGTCGTAGTCGCCGACGTAGCGGTTCAAGGCTTGATTTTCCATATGGTATATCAAGTTGATAACGCTGTTCAGGAACGGTATGTCATGGGAAATGAGGATGAAGGCATTCTCGTACTCATTCAGATAGCGTTTCAACCATTCGATATGCTGCTCATCCAAATAGTTCGTAGGCTCATCGAGGAGCAGGATGTCTGGCTTTTCCAAAAGAAGCTTAGCAAGCAAGACCTTCGTACGCTGTCCGCCGCTCAAATCATTTACGTCTTTATCTAAGCCGATATCTGTCAGACCCAGACCGCGGGCCGTTTCTTCGATTTTGGCATCGATCATGTAGAAATCTTGATTCGTTAGTGTATCTTGAATCGTTCCTACATCCTCGAGCAGGCGTTCCAGCTCTTCAGGCGTAACGTCACCCATACGACCGTACATATCGTTCATTTCTTGCTCCATATCGAATAGATACTGAAAAGCACCCTTCAACACGTCGCGCATCGTCATTCCTTTGCTCAGCACCGCGTGCTGATCCAGGTAACCAACGCGCATGCGCTTGGACCATTCAACTTTTCCATCGTCCGGTTGGAGCTTTCCGGTAATGATGTTCATGAAGGTGGATTTCCCCTCACCGTTTGCGCCAATAAGTCCGATGTGCTCGCCTTTCAACAGGCGGAAGGATACATCGTTGAAGATCGCGCGATCCCCAAATCCGTGACTAAGTCGTTCTACGTTTAATATGCTCATGAATGACACCTTTTCTATTGAACTTTTTTTCTTCTTACATTTTATTATAAACGATAGGAAGCAAACAACTCCCCCAGGTGAATAAAAAAAGGAAATTAAGCTTCATCCATCAGGATATGCCCATAACCTGGCTCTATTTCAACGAAGCCCGCCATATGGCGCATGTGGCAGGTGATGGGTTTATTTTGACCCATCAGGATGATATTCTGCAGATCGCGGCGTCCCTCGGAGGGGAGAGCGAATGCTTTAACGTAGTTAAATACTTCGCTAAGTGTCGTGTGAATGGCGGCGAGAAGCGGGTCGTGCTCACCTTTCCCCATTAAATTCAGAAGAATGGCGCCTGCGGCGTCGAGCTTTGTTCGGGCCATTTGGAAAAAGGTTAATGACGTTAACGGAAGGGGTGTGCCCTTCTCAGTAAAAGCATCGACAAGAATATAATCGTAAGTATGTGGAGGTTCATTGCCCAGAAGTTGTCTGCCGTCGCCGATATGTACATTATTCTGGTTGTAGCCGAAGTAGCGCCTACTCAGGCTTACGACATGCTCGTCCAGCTCCGCAACGGTGAATCGTTTCTCTAGGAGGTGGGATGCGATCGTACCGATGCCGTGACCGATGAGGAACACACGTTCAAAGCTTGGGGCGTTCACCGTCATGAGATGAATCATGGCTCTCGGGTATTCGAAAAGAATGCGATCCGGATGCGTTAAATCCATGGCACCTTGCATGGCCTGATTGGAAAACTCCAAGACGCGGAAGCTCCCTTTCTCGCCTGAAAAGGTATCTGTGTCATAAATAGAGATGTCATGGTGGTCGGTTTGTTCCTTGTATAGCACGTTCAACGATCGTATCTCCTTCGATAATGAGTATGTGGACAGTATACCATAGCCTAGCAAACTACATCTCTAGACCGAGATGAGGTTAAAGCTTGGGTCTGATGAGTGGGGGGAGCTTGCAGCTCTATAATAGATGTAACATACGTGGTTTACGGGCTTGTGAAGTCAATCTCATAGCAGGTTATAAGGAGGTTCTTATGACGGATCAATTCCCAGCAGGAACAACGGAAACAATCCTGAAGAACGGCGGCGCTACGAACGGACTGATGTCGGATCTGCTGCTGCGGATCAAAACCGTCTTTGTTGAGAGCTTCCAGCATATATTCGCGATTGGCGTTGGATTTGGGGTTGTGGCGTTTATCACTTGTTTCTTCATGAAGCGCGAGGTGTTGTCTTCGAGCCAGGAAGACGCGAGTGCGGGCGTAAGTGTGAGTAGTGTTAGTTGAGAAAGGGGCTGCTGAGTGCAGTTCCTTTTTGGTTTTTCTTGTTATTTGTAAATGAGCACCAGAGTGGTTGTGTTCGATTGGGATGAAGTTGTGTTCAATTCTCTCATTTTCTTGGTGGGAGGGCTCTTCTATACTGAATGTATATGAAATTACTTTTAGAAAAGGGTGAGCCCCAATATGCGTACACAACCTACGATAAATTCCAGTAAGCAGGCTCAAAAGCGGTTCGCCGCCTTCAATTGGAAGGGCCGCTGGGAATCGCCTGTAGCAGGATATTTGTTCATCTCCCCATGGCTGCTTGGTTTCTTGCTCTTAACCTTATGGCCGATGATCCGGTCGGTTTATTATTCCTTTACCAAGTTTACTTTGCTGGACGCTCCCGAATGGGTGGGCTTTAGAAACTATGAACGCATCTTCACTGATGACGAAACGTTCAGACAGTCTCTCTCTGTCACGCTGATGTTCGTTGTCATCTCCGTTCCACTGAAGCTGATAAGCGCCTTGTTAGTCGCGATGCTGCTCAATAAGAACATAAAGGGAATCTCCATCTACCGTACATTTATTTATTTGCCATCTCTGATCGGAAGCAGTATTGCGGTCGCAGTTCTATGGAAAAACATTTTCGGAATCGACGGCTTTATCAATAAATTTTTAAACATTTTCGGAGTGGAAGGGATCAGTTGGATAAGCAGTCCTGGTACGGCTCTGGGTACTTTAATTATTTTGGTGGCGTGGCAGTTCGGCTCTTCGATGGTCATTTTCCTTGCAGGGCTAAAGCAAATTCCATCGGAGCTGTATGAGGCTTCCTCGGTCGATGGCGCTTCGAAGCTAAGACAATTTTTTAACATTACGCTGCCAATGCTTTCCCCGGTGCTGCTGTTCAATCTGGTCCTGCAGACGATTGGCTCATTCCAAATGTTTACGCAGGCATTCATCATTACAAAAGGCGGTCCAATCAACTCCACGTATATGTATGCCCTGTATTTGTACGAAAGGGCCTTCGCCCGCTATGATATGGGATATGCTTCGGCATTGGCCTGGATTCTGCTTGTTATTATCGGCATCGCTACTGCTCTGATCTTCGCATCGTCCCGTTACTGGGTATTCTATGAGACTGAAGGAGGCCGTAAGAAATGACAATAACGCAACGCCGGACCCTCGGCTCCCATATCTTCTTGGCTATATTCAGTATCCTTATGGTCTATCCCATCCTGTGGTGGGTTGGAGCGGCATTCAAATCCAATGATGAGATGAGCTCGCCTAATTTGTTCCCGAATGTGTGGCTGTGGAGCAACTTCTCCGATGGCTGGGTCGCTCTGCCGAAATATACGTTCACACACTTCTATATCAACTCTTTCGAACTTACATTGGGCGTGCTGATTACATCCGTGTTTTCCTGCAGTCTTGTCGCATTCGGCTTTGCCCGTCTTGATTTTCCGCTCAAAAATGTCTGGTTCTCCATCCTGATGGTCACGTTGATGCTGCCTAGTCAGGTGACGTTGGTTCCGCAGTATATTATGTTCAATACATTCGGCTGGATTAATACGTATCTGCCGTTCTATGTCCCGCATGCACTAGCTGGCGGTATCGGTGGACCGTTCTTTATTTTCCTGCTTATTCAGTTCATTCGGGG
The DNA here is from genome assembly GCF_059691995.1 of Paenibacillus sp. J22P169. Taxonomy (NCBI): domain Bacteria; kingdom Bacillati; phylum Bacillota; class Bacilli; order Caryophanales; family Paenibacillaceae; genus Paenibacillus; species Paenibacillus sp. J22P169. The sequence goes on from NZ_JCAUAO010000015.1 coordinate 54,684, forward strand.
GATTCCAAAGGATCTGGATGAATCGGCTAAAATGGATGGCTGCAGTTGGTTCGGCATTTACTGGCGCATTATCCTGCCACTAACCAAGCCTGCACTTGTTACAGTAGCGATCTACTGCTTCTTATGGAATTGGGACGATTTCTTCGGTCACCTATTGTATATCAACTCGGTGGATAAATATACGGTTGGACTTGCACTCAAATTGTTTGTAGACAGTCAGTCTGCCTTACCTTGGGGTCAACTGCTCGCGATGTCACTCGTATCGGTTGTTCCTTCGTTAATTATCTTCTTTATGGCTCAGCGTCATTTTGTAGACGGCATTGCGTCCGGTGCAGTGAAGGGGTAAAATTTGGAGAGTTATGTGAAAAGCTGCGGTTTTGCGCAGCTTTTTTGCCTTTATGATTACCGCCAAAAAGGAGGGACTTGATGAACTTATTTAAACGCGTGCGGATTGACCGTTTGTTTTTCGGAAGCTTCGCTTCTTTCCTGTCGATCTTGCTACTCGTCTTTACATGGATTAGCTACAGTACGACGTCCAGGGAACTGGCGAATACGTCATCTTACTACCAGCAAGATATGCTCAATGAGTTGAATAAGCAGATAGATATCCAACTGAAATCAATCGAGCAGATGTCGCTTGCTGCATCTCGAAATATGAATACGGTTGGCTATGATCCCTTTGAAAAGGATCCGTTCGAGTTATTCCATCGGAGGGACGATATGCTGCGGATGCTGGCTAGCATCACTTACAGCACAACGATGGTGCAGTCCATTTACTTATACATAGATAATCCTACGAAGACCGATCCACAGGCACCAGTACAAATTCTCGATATGATGCATGTTCGGGAGGAACCCTGGTATCCGGAGATTGAGAATTCAGACTTCACCTGGGTTGGGGAGCGTACGCTCCCAACGAATAAGGGGCCGCAACGGTTTATCAGCTTCGCCCGCAAGCTATATAACAACTCGGACAAATATTATGGGCTGCTGATGCTCAACGTGAAGGCGTCAGCAATCGAGGGCCTCGTCCGAGGGGAATCTGCAGGTAAGGAGAAGAACCGGCTGCTTTTGGATGCCAGTGGCAGGACGATCGCCACAATTGGAAAGCCGACATTAAGTGAAGATGATCTTGGGCTGATCAGCAGCAAGGAAAGCTCTTCGAATTATATACACCTTCCGGTTAAACAAGGTCAAGGTGAGGGGGCTCTACTCGTTTGGAGCAAGGTGCGATCGGACTGGATGCTGATTGAAGTTACTCCTTGGAAAGATATTGTACACGGCAGTATCCGCTTGGCTTATATTTTAGTCTCCGTCGGTCTGACAGCCATTTGCATCACCGCCTTCTTCACACTGTTTCTGTCAAAGCAATTCACGAAGCCGATTCGTTTGCTGCTTGCGCGAATGGGACGTGTGCCGGCGACAGGGGCTGCAATGGATCTGCCTACCGACTATGAGAACGAGTTCGGGAGTTTATTCAACGGCTACCGCAGGCAGATGGAGCGGATTGAAGAGCTGCTGCAATCGCTGCAATCACAGCATAAGCGTAAGCGAGAAGCGGAAATATTGGCGCTGCAGGCAATGATTAATCCCCATTTTTTATACAATACTTTAGATCAGCTGAACTGGATTGCGATTGATTCCGGACAAGAGAAAATCTCTACAATCGTCTCGCTGATGGGTAAAATGTTCCGAATCGGCCTTTCCAATGGAGAGACGGTCATTCCGATTCGGGATGAGCTGACGCATGTGGAGTGCTACCTGCAAATTCAAAAAATTCGTTGGGGAGAACGGCTCACATACAGCATTGATACCGAGGAAGAGCTGAAGGATTTGTATATTTCGCGTTTGACAATACAGCCCTTTGTGGAGAATGCGTTCATTCATGGATTTCATGGCAGGAGGGCTGGCGAAGTTCACATTGCCCTTAAGCGTAAGGAAACCGATTTGGAAATTATCATTAGCGATAATGGCGTAGGACTGAAGCCGGATTGGGATATACCAAAGCCACGCAAAACCGGAGGCTATGGTGTCAGGAATGTCATGGACCGCATCGCTGCCTATTTCGGGGAGCCTTACGGAGTCACTATGCGAGGGAGAAAGGAGGGCGGAACGGAAGTGGTCCTGCTGCTCCCTGTTCTGCACAATAAAACGGAATTGGAGGAGGCATTTCATGTGGAGAGTACTTATTATTGATGATGATTTTCAAGTGCTGGAAGGGATGAAGAAGTCCATCCCCTGGGAGCGGCTGGAGGCGGAATGGGTAGGAGAAGCGATGGATGGGCAGGAGGGGCTCCTGAAAGTCAAGGAAACGAGCCCCGACATCATCATTACCGACATCTATATGCCCGTGATGAATGGACTCGAGATGATCGAACAGCTGAAGCAGGTGGGATTTGCGGGGGAAATCGTTATTCTCAGCGGTTATTCCGATTTTCAGTATGCGCGTCAAGCGCTGCGACTGCAGGTAAGCGATTACTTGTCGAAGCCGGTCACGATGGATGAGCTGGGTGGTGTGCTGGAGCGGGTTATCCGAGAGCTGGAGACCAAGGAATTGGCGAAGCTGGAGCAGGAGGAGACGAGACGCAGGTTGATGATGTACGAGCCCTTCGTGCAGAAGGAATGGCTAAAGTCTGTCGTCACGGGTACGTTGGGTCGAGCCATGGCGGAGGAAAGCATGGAGCCCATCGACGAGAAATCGTGGCTAAGGCAGAAACATCTCATCATGGGCATCGAGCTGATGGGGACAATCCGTGTCTCCAATCTAACCTTAACAGATTGGAGCTTGTTCCGATTCGCACTGGCCAACATCATCTGTGAAGTGCTAGAGCGGGATTGGCCGCAATCAGAGTTCATCGAGCTGCATAGCCATCATGCTGCTATCGTATTTCACATTCCTTTAGAGCAATCGGATGCAGAGGCCCAAGCGAGTATAAGGCGTATTGGAGAGTATATCACGGCATGTACCCAGACCTATTTGAAGCTAAGTATCCGTATCGGAATTGGCAGCGTACAGGCGGACTGGAGACAGCTCTCCAACTCAACGGAAGAGGCATTCCTAGATCTACTGCAGCAAACGCTGACCGAAGATCAGGGGACTCGCCTGTCTATCCCGGATGGGGCAGAGCCTGAATTCACGATACGACCCATCAAGTTTTATCAGGAGCTGGCCGAGGCTATCGTGTACGCCAAGAAAGAGGAGACGCTCGCGATTGTGGATGCCTACTTGGCGCAGCTCCGCCAGATGTCTTCCGTTTCGCCGGCGTATCTACAATACTTATGCTCAGAGCTATGGACGATTCTCGCCTATTCGTTATACAGCACCGGCGTAGTACTCGACGACCTGTTCCCCGGTTTGCCGGCAAGCCAGGAAATTTCTAAGATCTCAACGATCGAAGAGCTCCGGGATTGGCTCGAGAACAAAATCTCCGGTATCTCCTCACAACGTGGATGGAGTGAACACTCCAAGCATAAGGAAGCCATCGATTTCATGATTCAGTATGCGCATGAGCGTTATGCAGAGGATATCGCTTTGGAGGATTTATCCAAACAGCTATATCTAACCCGCAATTATTTGAACCGGATGTTCAAGAAAGCGACAGGGGAAACCTTCACGAACTATCTGATCCGTGTAAGGCTGGAGAAAGCCAAAGTACTGCTGGCAGAAGGCAAGCACATGATTTACGAGATAGCAGAAATGGTAGGCTACAAAAATGTGGCTTACTTCAGCTCCATTTTCAAAAAGCATTACGGTATGAATCCCAGCGAGCTCGGAAAAAAATAGGTTGTGCTCGATTGTGGTAGAAATGTGTTCATTACCCTTATTTTGATTGTGTTCTTCCATTAATATAATGAAGCTAGAAGCGCTGCTGAATGAATGGAGCTGCTACGGTGCCTTCGTTCCTTTTATCGGAAAGGCTTTGACACATGGACCTGGGAAGGGGTTTAATAGAACGATGAACAAGCAGATAAAAAGATGGGGTTTACTGACCGTTACAGCACTTACAGCTGTAAGCCTGGCCGCTTGTGGTGCCGAAACCAAAACGAACGAAGCTGCAAAACCGAGCAGCGGTGCAGCAGCAACAACAGCAGCAGCGAGCGATAAGCCGGTGAAGCTGCGTATTGTATGGTGGGGCTCACAAGCCAGACACGATGCGACCTTGAAGGCACTTGATGCTTACACGAAGAAACATCCGAACGTAACGTTTGAACCAGAATTTTCTGGCTTTGATGGCTATGCGGATAAGTTAGCCACCCAAGCTGCGGCGAAGAATGCGCCTGATGTGATCCAGATGGACCCAGCTTGGCTAGCCGAGTATAGCGGCAGAAACCAGCTCGTGGACCTGTCCAAAGGTATCAATGTTGCGGATATTGATAAATCTCTAGTCGATTCCGGTAAATATAAAGATAAGTTGTATGCGATTCCACTAGGAAATAACGCTACGGGCATGCTATTCAACAAGAATGCGGTGGACAAGCTCGGCATCACACCTCCGGCCAATGGCTGGACATGGGATCAATATTTCCAATTCGGCAGAGATGCGAAAGCGAAGCTAGAGAAAGATAAATATGCATTAATGGATGCGACGAGTGATTACACCGTTTATTCTTCCTACCAAATCAGCCAAGGCAAAGGCTACCCGGTAACCGTAGACGGCAAATTTAATTTGGACAAAGATACGTACATTACGTACGCGAAGAAATATGCGGACCTTCGAAAAGAAGGCGTTGTTCCTCCTCCGGACGTTGCAACGACAGATAAAGAATCCGATGCGAAGATGGATTTGATGAACAACGATACGGTCTTGATTAAACGCAGCTTCGCGGCCTTGTTGCCTGGCTTTGATGGTGTGAAACCGGGAGCTTATAAGTTTGTTACGCAGCCTAAAGGCGCTCAAGCCAGCGGCTTTCTGAAGCCGTCCATGTTCTGGTCCATCAGTGCGGACTCCAAGAACATCGAAGCATCCAAAGCATTTATCGACTGGTTTGTGAACGATACGGAAGCAGCAGATATTTTGACGACAACGCGAGGCGTACCCGTTTCCAAAAAGGTTCTCGATTACTTGACACCGAAGCTAACTCCTGCAGATAAACAGCAAATCGAGCTGATCAAGAATGTTGCTCCGGATGCGCAACCATTTAATCCTGGCGCTAAAGGCTGGAGTAACTACACAGCGAAGGATTTTAAGGATATTGGTGAGAAAGTGATGTTCGGCAAAATTACACCGGAAGCGGCGTACGATGAATTGGTGAAGAAAGCAAAGGATTACCAATAGGTTGATTAGCGATTAATTATAAACTCAAGCCGTCGAGATTTTCTCGACAGCTTGAGTTTTCTCGTTGAAAAAGCTAATTCTGAGCGCCCTCGTGAGGATTGGGTGATACCGAATGATATCGTGTATAATCAATGGGAGAATCACATCATTGCGAGGAATAGGTGAATAGATATGATGGGGAAAGCGGTACTTCGGCAACTGGGCAGCTCAACGTTGGCATTGTCGCCACTAGGGCTAGGCTGCTGGCAATTCAGTAATGGTCAGGGGATGGTCGGCAAGTTTTGGCCGGTGCTGAAGAAAGACGATGTGCGCAGCATTGTTCAAACCAGTCTCAAGGGCGGGATCAATTGGTTTGATACAGCGGAAGTCTACGGACAAGGTCAATCCGAGCAAATGCTGGCAGAAGCGCTGCGCGAAGCAGGTCCTTTGGCTGACGGAGCGCATATCGCAACGAAGTGGTGGCCTTTCTTGCGTACAGCGAGCAGCATTACCGGGACCATCGATGAGCGTCTTCGCTTACTCGAGAATCGGACGATTGATCTGCATCAGGTGCATCAGCCTTTCTCCTTCTCATCGGTACGGGCGGAGATGAACGCAATGGCTGAACTGGTGAAGATGGGGAAAATCAAGAACGTGGGTGTCAGTAATTTTTCTGCTGATAAAATGCGTGAAGCCGACCGTGTCCTGCGGGAGCAAGGACTTCGCTTAATTTCTAACCAAGTCAAATACAGCTTGCTGGATCGCCGCATCGAGCACAATGGCATCATGGCCGCCGCGCAGGAGCTTGGCATCGCCATTATTGCGTATTCGCCGTTGGAGCAAGGCATATTAAGCGGCAAATTCCACAAGAACCCCTCGCTCGTTAAAGCGATCAAGGGTCCGCGTAAATTCACGTCTGCTTTCCGCAATGCAGGGCTGCAGAAGTCGAAGCCGCTAATCGATAAGCTTGAAGAGCTCGCTCAGGTGTATGATGCATCTCCAACGCAGATTGCGCTGAACTGGCTAATCCATGCGCATGGGGAGACGGTGTTCGCCATTCCCGGCGCATCGAAAACGCACCATGCCGAGGAAAATGTGAAAGCGATGCAGTTCACGCTGACGGATGAAGAATTGAAGCAGATCAGCGATGTTTCGAACAGGGTGCTGAAGTCATAAACGATCGGCAATAAGCCGTCATGTAAATGTAACATGGCTGAAATCTGAATTTCAGGTAGATTTAAGGAAACGAGCCTATACTAAATCTCGACCCCCTTTTAAATATAAACCTTAGACCTGCGGCCCGTTGCTGTGGGTCTCTTTTTTTGTTATAGGTGTAGAACCCCTGTCTATGTCACCTTTCGCCCATGCTCAACTTTTCGGTATTCCTTCGGCACGATGCCCTTACTTTCACGGAAAATCCGCGAAAAGGTTTTGTACGAGCCATAGCCGACTTCCAATGCGATCTCCGTGACACTCATGTCGGTGGAGACCAGCAGGCTGCAGGCATGACGCAGGCGCAGATCGTGCAAGAAGTGAACGAAGGTTTGACCTGTCGTTTGCTTAATCACTTCGCTGATACGTGACACGCTCATCGTGAAGCGAGCTGCGAGATCAGACAACGCCAAATCTTCTTGATAATTCCGATGGATATAATGAATAATCGGCCACACGGTATGGCTGGCTTTTTTGGCAGTCGAGCTCGCCGCAGCAGCTGCTTCCTGTCCAGCATGCTGAAACCGATGCCGATCAAACCGGATCAAGATTTCCTTTAATCTGGCCTTCAACAGGGTTTGTCTGTACCGTTCATCCCCGCGATACTCTTTGTACATATCCTCAATTAACGCAGCCATTAGAAGCTGCTCGGCCCCCTCGAACTGCACATAAGCAGGCAGATCATTAGCATCATTAAATAAATCAGACAACCCCTGATCATTCCCAGGCTCCATGAGGAGGTCCATACTGAACATCCCGTTGAAAAGCACTAATTTTTGACCGGGATCCGTAAAAATCTCATGCACCTGATAAGGCAGCACAAAGGTAAACGTGCCAGGCGCCATCACATGCTTCACATCATTTATCGTTTCAGCGCCGAGACCTTCCATCACATAGGAGAACTCTAAAAAATCATGGCGATGTGCTCGAAAACCATGCTCTATGGTATTTTGACTAAGGTGAAAAGGGAATGAAGAATGCATGTTAGGATACGTTTTCAGATAATCTGGAAAATACGTCATGATCGATCAGGGCTCCTTCGAAAAAATGGGACGTTTTCCGAATATACGGTACGACTTCTTATGGAACTTATTTTATCATAAAAGCAGGGTCAACAGCGTGTACTTATGAGGAGGAACGAATCGTGGAAAGCGTTAACAAAATTAGAATTGGCATTATTGGTGCAGGCAATATTGGCGGGGTTCATATTCGGGAGTTTTCGAAGCTGGCGGATCAATGCGAAATCACGGCGATCACAGATGCTTACTTACCTTTGGCTGAAGCGAAAGCACAAGAGTACGGGATTGCCCACGTGGCAGCTACGCCGGAGGAGCTTATTCAAAGCACGAATGTCGATGCCGTCATTATCGGCGTACCGAATCAATACCATGCCTCCCTTGCTGTACAAGCGATTGAAGCGGGCAAACACGTACTTATCGAGAAGCCAATGGGCATTAACGCTGCAGCGGCTAAACAAATATATGAAGCAAGCCAAAAGACGAACACGATCGTCATGATCGGTCACCAAATGCGCTGGGAATCCGTTCCTATGCAAATTAAAGAGCAGGTTGAAGCTGGTGAGTTAGGCAAAATTTATACAGCAAAAACGGGCTGGTTCCGTCGCAAAGGCATTCCAGGTTGGGGCACATGGTTCACGAAAATGGACGAGTCAGGTGGCGGTCCTTTGATCGATATCGGCGTTCATATGTTGGATCTTGCGCTCTATTTGATGGGGAATCCGAAACCGGTATCTGTTGTTGGTGCAACGTATGCGGAATTCGGCCCGCGCCGCAAAGGGATTGGCACATGGGGCAAGCCGAACTGGAACGGAACGTACGACGTAGAGGATTTGGCAACTGCACTGATTCGTATGGAGGATGGCAGCACGTTGACGTTGGAAGTGAGTTGGGCGGTTCATATGGATACAGACAATACACCATTCGTGCACCTCATGGGCTCGGATGGCGGAGCAAGCTACAAGGGGCCTACAGGTAAATTGTTGACTGAGAAATTCAACCGTGCGATCGAGACTGAGTTGAAAAAGCCTGAGAATGATGAAGGTGAGCGCCAACGCCTCAGCCAACATTTCCTAGCTTGTATTCGTGAAGGTAAGCAACCGATCACATCGGCGCTTTCTGGTTATACGAACAATTTGATTTTGGATGCGATCTATGAATCTTCGCGTACAGGTAGTGAGGTTAAGCTGAACTGGAATTAACTCAAGGCTGACAGTAAGACAGGCAACAGAGAGGCCAAGAACAGCCATAAGAGCAAGCAGAGAATAGCCAAAGAACTGGCAACCATTTGGAGGATGATCCGATGCTTAGAGGATTAACAAGAGCAGGGCTTGGTAAAATCGAGAGCAATGAGCAATTCATAGAGTTAGCGGCAAAATATGGCTTCCAAGCGGTCGACATCGACGCTTTGAGTCTTGTAGAGACGCACACCGTCGCTGGTGCGCGGGAGTTATTAGCGAGTCGCGGCCTCGTCGTCGGTTCCATCGGTTTGCCCGTGGAATGGCGTTCCACGGAGGAGGTGTTCCGCGAGGGGCTGCCGAAGCTGGCCCAAGCCGCGGAAGCGGCAGCAGCGCTCGGCTGCACGAGCTGCTGCACGTATGTGCTGCCCTCGACGGACCTCGGAGCAGCGCACTTCATGGCGCTCGCGACGCGCAGATTGCGCACGTGCGCCCAAATCCTAGGCGCCTACGGCATCCGACTAGGGCTGGAGTTCGTCGGTCCGCATCATTTGCGGACGCGATGGAAGCATCCGTTCATCTGGACGATTGATGAAACGCTGGATTGGATCGATGCGATCGGCGAGCGCAACGTGGGCTTGCTGTTCGATTCGTACCACTGGTACACGAACGGTGGGACCGTCGCGGATATCGAGAAGCTCCGCGTCGATCAGATCGTGCATGTGCACATCAACGATGCGCCGGACGTGCCGGTAGAGGAAGCACTCGACAACGGACGTGTGTACCCGGGCGAGGGCGTTATTGATTTGGCAGGCTTCCTGCAAGGACTGCAGCGGATTGGCTATACCGGCTCTGTGGCGCAGGAGATCCTGACGGCCGAAGCGCCGACAGATTCTCCAGAGAGCCTGGTGGAGCGGTCCAAAGCTGGCTTCGACAAGGTCTATGCCGCGGCGGGGCTGTAATAGTGTGTTTGAGCGAGCGAATCTTTCGGGATTCGCTTTTTTTAGTTTCTAGGGGTACTCGGCCGCCCCCGGACCTCGAACCCGGAACCGGAACCCCGAACATACAATTAACTGGATTTTCTCCCGCTATTTCTCGGAAAAACCAAGCGTTGAGTCGAATAACTGGATTTCCTCCAGTTATTTTTATTGTTTTTCAGTTCCCATGCCAAAACGCCAGAAAATAGCTGTAGTAAATCCATCTAATCGGAGACTCTCGGTGAATCCGCCGAAATTAGCTGTAGTTTTTCCAGCTAAAGGCGCCACTACCAGCCAGAAGCTGCACTCCACGACGCTTCACCACACCATCCACTTCCCCTTCGACAAAAATTCCTACAATTCGTCCCTAAAGTGTGACAAACTTCTCACGGAAACTCGGGTACGATTTTAAAAAAGCGAAAAGGAGATAAGATCATGCAAATTAAGAATAAACAGGACATCAGCTTGATTTTGGACAACTTTTCAAACTTCGCAGAGTGGGATGCAGCAGGGAAGAAGCTTTACCTTGTTTTTGCTGATAAAAAACGTGGAGGTCAATGGACCTTAATGAGTTATGAAGGTGAACGCTTCAGTGTGCATGGCGTAGGGAAAGATTACGAGGACGCGGAAGAATTGTTCTTCGAGGAGCGTAATCAGGTTCTCTCCTTCCTGTGGGACAACCGTGCTGCGCTCAAAACAGCTGTCGAAGCAAGCCAAGTCGTTTCCGCTTAGAAACCGATGTGAAGCAGCTCGTAATTGGACAAGCTCCTCTCGGAGCAGTCCCCCAAAACAAACAACAGCCTGCGAAACCACCAACTACAATGTGGTGGCTTCGCAGGCTGTTTGCTTTTCAGCTTAACGCCCTACGTACTAGGCGGCAAGCCTTCTTTCTGCTTATCCCGGTACTGACCCGGCGTGAGTCCTTCCTGTTTGCGGAAGGAGCGGATGAAATTCTGCGAGTTGTTGTAGCGCAGCTTCGAGGAGATATCCTTGATCGGCATATCGGTTTCGGAAAGCCATTTTTTCGCCATATTGAAGCGATAGTTCGATAAGTAGTCACTGAAGGAGCAGTTCGTTTCCTTGCGGAAAATGCTGCTCAAATAGTTGGCATTATAATGCAAGCGAGAGGCACATTCCTCGAGCGTCAGGTCCGTGTCGTAATAATGCTGAACGAGATCGATGATTTTCTCGGAAATGTTGTGGTACTGCGCATCCTGCCGGTCGCGGTAAATACGGATCAGCGGATAGATGACCTCTGTCCAGAACCAGTCCTCGATCTCGGCTGTAGTATGCAGGCCGAGCACTTCTTCGAACAATGAGCCTTTGTTCGGATGAATCTGATTCAAGGCGATGCCGGATTCCTGCATCATCATGAGCAGGTTGTTAAGCAGCCGAGCCAACGGAATCTGATACTCCTGCGGGGAGAGCTGCGCTGCGAAGACGGCATGCAGCAGCTGCTTCAGCAGCTCGCGGGATTTATCCTTTTCAGCTAGCTTGATGCTGTCAATGAGTTCGTTCTCCAGAGGCTTCGGATAGTTCAAATTCAAGTAATGCTTCCCTGAGTTGATATTCTCATACTGAATGATGATACCCTCGCCGAGCTTGATGCGATGCTTCAAGGCTTCTAGCCCTTCTTTGTAGGCCAGTGACATCTGGGTGAAGGCATGAATCGGGAGGGAGATCCCGATCGAGATATGCAGCTTCAGGAAGTTATAAATATGCTGCTGGACCTGCTCGGTTAGGCCGTACACCATCGTGCGAAAATCACTATCAACCGAGTCCGCGCTTCCGATCAAAGTAACGATAGTCTGATCAATGAGGATCGGCGCTAAGCGCTGTTCCGAAGGGATGAGCTCCTCCATCATGTTGTGTACGGCGAAGAGCAGCAATTCCATATCCTTTTTCTCATAGCGGGTATGGTCGATGGCGTCGATTTGGATCGTGATGACCGACATCGTTTTCCAAGAGGTGATATGTTCGGTGTAACCGAATTGTGCTAGCTTTTCTACCAACTCAGCGGGCTTAATATGTCCTTGGAAAGCCTTGATCAGGAAGAAGGTGCGAACTTGTCCGATATGCTGATGGACTTCTTTTTCGAGCTGCGATTTTGATTGGAACAACGTATGCACATGCTCACTGATCATCTGGAACTCATTTGCTTTGCGTTTCTGATTCCCGCTCACCAAGCCCCCGATTTGATTCAGGAGAAGCTGAATAGGTGAGTACATTTTACGCGAAACCAGCCATGCAAGCAGCAACGCCAGAATTAACATCAGGACGCAAATGTAGATGGTGTAGGTTCCGATTTTGCTTGATTCCTTTGTTAAGCTGTCGATCGAGGTCAAGGATAAATAAGTCCAATTGTTCAAGTTCGAACGCAGGTAGGTGACGGAATACGGTTTGTCGTGAATGCTGGCACGGAACTGTCCGCTCGCTTCTTCTTCAAGCGGTGTCAGGTCGGATAGACCGGCGGCCGTGATTGATTTTCCAATCAGACCAGGGTCCCGATTCATTACAATTCGCTTCTGTTCATCCATGATGACAATGTCATCGGGGTGTTCCGTATCACTTTGAATCATATCCTGCAGGGAACAGGCAGGGATATTAGCTAAAGCGAGACCGAATTTATCGAGTCCAGTGGTCGGCAGCTTTTTAACAAGCGAAATACTATAGTCACAGGTCACACTCCGGGCATTCTCTTCGGTGTAAAACCACTCGGAAGGATTTAGGGTCCAAGTGCTATTATCTTGTGCGTTCATCAGTGAGATCAATTTATCGGCAAACGGATAGTTGTCAAATTTATAGAGCCCTGAATTTTTGATCATCCAGTTCTGTTTGGCATTAATCAGGAGAACATCTTCCAGTCTCGTGTCAAAAGATTGCATATATCGAATTTCGCTTCGTAAATCATCGTACATCATGAAATCGGTTACAGTCAGGGGCATTTCCATGGCCTTTTTGAGAACGGTGGAATTGATGACCTGATTTAGTGTATGGTTGACAGTGGTTAATTTCTGCTCTACATTGGAGTTAATTTGGGTGATTAACTGCATTTTTCCTTCGTTGACATTTTTTTGGATCTCACTGGATGACGTTACGAAGGCGAAAGCACCGATAAAGATCACAGGCAGCGTACTCAGCAGGAAGCTGAATATCGTCATTTTACTAAGAAAACTTAAAGAGCGCATCGCATCCAACACCTTATCTATTCGAAGAATCATTCGTCAGACTATCTATGTATTGTAGTCAAGAGTACGGTTCAGATCAATAATCATCTGCAAATGAGATAATCATTATCTCATATTTGCCGTTGAAACACAGCTGTTGCAAGGGGGAGCTAGCATGAGAAGTGGTTTGAGGGGCCAGTGGTTCAAATGGGCAGGACGAGTGAGTATACTACTAATTATCCTTATGTTGATGAGTGCTTGTCAGAGCGACAACACACCAAAAGAAAAAGATGACAAAGGCGCCAGACCTGTTATTTCTATCATGGCACCTCTTCATTTTCCACATCCGCCGATACCTGAGCTTGTCCAAGAGATTGAGAATTTGACGCAAACGAAGCTGGAATTGAATTGGGTTCCAGATGGCATTTATACAGATAAAATGAATACGGCCCTTACAACAAACTCGTTGAAAAAGGCGACTTATGTTAAATACACAGACTATATGCTGATGAAAAATTCGATTCGTTCCGGCGCATTCTGGGATATTGGGCCCTATTTGGCGGCATATCCGAATTTGAAAAAGCTAAATAAAGAGATTTTGGGACAGGCGGCTGTGGATGGCAAAATCTATGGCTTATACACCGAGCGTCCTTCTTCTCGGCAGGGTATTATTATTCGTGAGGATTGGCTGAACAAGTTGAAGCTGAAAAAGCCAACGAATTTAAATGAGCTTTATGAGGTTCTGAAAGCTTTCACTTACGGTGATCCTGATGGTGACGGTAAGGATGATACGATAGGGCTGACAGACCGTAATGACTTGGTATTCGGTTCGTTCAAGACGGTCAGCTCCTATTTTGGAGCACCGAATAATTGGGGTATGTCGGGAGGCAAGCTCGTACCGGAGTTTGAAACACAGGCGTATGTAGATGCGATGAATTTCATGAAGAAGCTGTATGAGGAGAAGCTAATTAACTCTGATTTTGCCGTGACGAGCAAAGAAGTGCAGCGGGATAAGCTGATTCGTGGAACAGCTGGCGTGTATATTGGAAGTATGCAGGATGTGCAGCGTCTGTCCGATGAGGTGCAGTTAGTGAATCCTGAGGCAAGACTGACGTTGGTGAACCATATTGAAGGGCCGCAAGGGTTTCATATTTGGTCCATTCCTAATTATAGTGCTTTATATTTGTTTTCTAAAAAGGCAATTCGGACCGAGGCGGAACTCAAGCAGATGCTGCAGTTTTTCGATCGGACGATGGATAAGGATGTCGCCAATCTGATGAAGTATGGCTTGGAGGGACGGCATTATACGGCCAAAAATGGGCAAATTCAGCTCTCCGAAGAGACGTCGAAGATTCGCGTCAATGAGGTTAACGCGCTGTATGCGCTGATGATCGCAGATCTGAACAACCCGAACGTCATTCCCGTTGTGGAAAGTGAATCTTTGTCTCAGCTGGCGGATACGCTTAGCTTGGATAATGAGAAATATGTCGTCAAGGATCCGACATTAGGTCTGGAGTCCAAGACCTACGACGAACGAGGCGTCGAGCTGTACAAAATCATCTCCGACGCGACGTACAATTACATCCTAGGCAAGCTGGATAAAGCGGCATTCCAACAAGAGATTGAGCGTTGGAAGCGCGGCGGCGGGAATCAGATGATAACGGAGTATAATGAGGCGTTTGCGAAGAAGGGGTAGTCGTCAATTACCTGTATATCGGGGCACGCTGCGGGGGACTGGATAACTGGATAACTGGATTTTCTACAGCTAATTTCGGCAGATTTCAATCAAATGCTCAATTAGATGGAAAAGAGGTAGTTATTTTGAGCTACTTATGGGCAATCGGGTATATTGGCTCAGATTAGCTGTAGGAAATCCATCTAAATGGGAACTAGGGCGCATTAGGGTGAAATTTGATGGCGTTTTTCCAGTTAATCAGTGGCGCGACACTTAGGTGAGCGGTCTGACATAGATAGTTTCAGTTGCGTGACACGAAGCTAGGAGGTTAGACATGAATGGTTTCTTCGGCTTTTTCATTCTAGTCGTCATTCTTCTGCTATTTTTTCGATTCTTTTACCGGAGGAAATGGGAAGAAAGAAGCAAAGATGAGCGTAATAATTATAGGGCATTGGTCGTGGTTGGCCTGATTTCACTCATGACCGGGATTATATTTACATATCTAGAATAATCCAAAGGTTAGAAATGGCCGTTTAAGTGCAATTCGCACTTAGACGGTCTTTTTTGCACCTAAAGACACAATCCGCGTCGATCAAGGCTTCCTCAATAATCATCTCCTCGCCCGATAATCATCATCTCACATCCCGCGTCAGACGTGGGTTATATGAGTAAATGATTGTTTCGGTACCTAGTTACAAGCGTGTAATGTGTGAGTTGTAGCACACAACATTTTCACGGAGGTCAAACCGATATGAAGAGAAATTTAGTTACGATTCCACTAAGCGTACTTCTCGTTTCCAGCTTTGCTTTGGCAGCATGCGGAGATAAAGAAACGCCTGCTTCAACAACAGCAGCAACAACAACGACAGCACCTGCAGCAGCAACACCGAAACCTACGGATAACACGCCGACAGCGATTACGATCATGGCACCACTGAATACGGCTCAAACACCACCGGATACGATTATTAAAGAACTTGAAAAGCTGACGAACACGAAGCTGACGTATCAATTCTTCCCGGCAGACACGTATGAAGAGAAGCTGAATACGACTTTCGCAACGGGTGCACTGCCACAAGCAACGTATTTGAAAAACCAAGCGACGTTCATTCAAATGAAATCAGCGATCCGTGACGGACAGTTCTGGGAGATCGGGCCTCTATTGAAGGACTTCCCGAACCTTAGCAAATTGAAATCCACAACGAATGACAATACGAAAGTGGATGGCAAATTGTACTCCTTGTACCGCGGTGTAGACATCGCTCGTCAAGGTCTAATCTACCGTAAGGATTGGGCAGATAAGTTGGGTCTGAAACCTCCTGCAAATCTAGATGAATTGTTCGCAATGGCGAAAGCGTTTACGGAAAATGATCCAGACGGAAATGGCAAAAAAGATACCATCGGACTTACAGATCGTAACGATCTGATCTACGGTGCATTTAAAACAATAGCTGCTTGGGAAGGCACTCCGAATAACTGGGGCGTGAAAGACGGCAAGCTAGCTCCAGAATTCATGTTCCCACAATATGTAGCAACGATGGATTATTTCAAGAAAATGCGTGATGGCGGCTACATCAACAAAGATTTCGCAGCGACAAGTAAAACGGATCAACAAAAGCTGTTCACTAGCGGTGCAGCAGGTATGTACATCGGAGCAATGACGGACGTTTCGACATTGAACAAAGACTTGGTCAAAAACGTTCCGACAGCAGTGGTTGATGTTCACAGTATGGTAGCTGGACCTGACGGCAAATTCGCAGCATGGGCATTACCTGGCTATGCAAACGTAGTACTGTTCCCGAAATCTGCGAACAAAACAGAAGCAGATCTTCGTAAAGTACTAGCTTACTTCGACAAAATGATGACACCTGAAGTAGCCAACATGGCAAACTGGGGCATTAAAGATGTGAACTACAGCTTGACAGATAACAAAGCGAAGAAGCTGGATGAAGAAAAATGGACACGCGAAGTGAAGCCATTCACAGATGCAGCGATTGGTGATGAAGATACATCCGGTAGATACTTGGGTATCCCAACGATCCCTGCACAAGGAAAAGCAGACGAGTTGAAAATCGCGAACCTGAAGTTCGCTGTTCAAGATCCAGTAGCTGCACTTGATTCCAAAACAAACCTTGAAAAAGGTGTTCAAGCGCAAGCCGTTATCACTGATGCAACGAACAAATACATTTACGGAACAATCGATAAAGCAGGCTTTGATAAAGCGATTGAAGATTGGAAAGCTCGTGGTGGCAGCAAAATCATCGAAGAATACAACGCACTTAAAAAGTAATTCAGCAACACAGTGTCTGACAAGTCAAGGCGAGAGGGCTGCTTGCATCGCGGCAGTCTTCTCCTTTTAAGGAAAGGAAGAAGTCCTATGCAAGAAGTGAATGTGTCGCAAAGTGTTGTCGCTAGGAAGTCAAGCAGTGAACTGAGCAGACGTCTTTGGAAAAATAAATGGATTTATGTCATGTTGCTGCCGGGGATTTTGTATTTTATCGTTTTCAAATATATCCCGATGTATGGACTGATCATTTCCTTTCAGAACTACAAGCCTTTCAAAGGCGTTACTGGGAGTGAATGGGTCGGGTTGGAGCATTTCAAGCGCTTGTTTACAGAGCCGGATTTCCTGAATATTTTGAGCAATACGTTAATCTTGTTCGGTATGAATCTCTTGTTCTATTTTCCGATTCCGATTATCTTGGCGCTCATGTTGAATGAGGTTAGAGGAGATCTGTTCAAGAAAGTGTTTCAAACAATTGTTTACCTGCCTCACTTTATGTCTTGGGTTATTATCGTTTCCATCAGCTTTGTTATGTTGACTATGGACGGCGGTATTATTAATGAGTTGATTTCGTATTTCGGTTTAGAAAAAGTGAACTTCTTACTAGCTCCAGAATGGTTCAGACCGATTTATATTTTACAAGTTATTTGGCGTGAAGCAGGTTGGGGAACAATCATTTATTTGGCGGCGATTGCTTCTATTGATCCTGGATTGTATGAAGCTGCTCGCATGGATGGTGCAGGACGTCTTAGACAAGTGTGGCACATTACGTTGCCCGCGATTCGAAGTGTCATTATTGTTTTATTAATTTTGAAAATTGGTGCGGTTCTCGAGCTCGGTTTTGAACATGTGTACTTGCTTCTTAACTCCATGAACCGAGAAGTTGCTGAGATCATTGATACTTATGTATATACAGCGGGTCTTAAACAAGGGCAATTCAGCTACAGCGCAGCAATTGGTTTGTTCAAATCATTCATTGGACTTGTGCTCGTGATGATTGTGAATCGGATTGCGAAAAAAATGGGCGAAGAAGGCGTTTACTAGGCTTGGGTAGAACGTAAAGCAGCTAGGAGGTTGAAGTCGTGGTAGAAGATAAAACATTAGCCGGAAGAATGTTCGGTATCATTAACTATTTGTTATTAACCATCATCGGATTGATTACGATCATCCCGTTCGTGCACGTGGTGGCAGGTTCCTTCACGACGAGTGCGGAAATGGCGACTAAGAAGTTCGTCCTCATTCCGACGGATTGGAGTATCGAGGCATATCGCTTTATTTTTTCAACGAATACCATATTTAAAGCCATGGCGGTCTCGATTGGGACGACGGCTGTCGGCACGGTGATCAGTATGTTCATCACAGCATTGATGGCTTATGGCTTGGCACGCAGAGACGTGGATGGACGTAAAATTATTATGTTCCTCGTTGTTTTTACAATGTTGTTTCATGGCGGCTTGATCCCGACGTTTCTCGTCGTAAAGGAGCTTGGTATGATCGACACCTACGCGGCGTTGATTCTTCCAACAGCAGTCAGTGCATTTAACTTAATTATTTTGAAAAACTTCTTCCAAAACATTCCTGAAGGACTCGAAGAGTCGGCGAAAATCGACGGTTGCAGCGACTTCGGTATCCTATTCCGTATCGTTCTGCCATTATCGATGCCTGCGATTGCAACGATCTCGTTGTTCTACGCGGTAACCTATTGGAACACGTACTTGAGTGCGATTCTTTACATCAATGAAAGTGCCAAATGGCCGATTCAAGTCTTGCTGCGCCAAATTGTCGTTCTTGCCAGCGGATTGGACGTAAGTTCGGACTTGGATAGCGCCACACCACCACCGGCACAGTCGATTAAAATGGCTGTTATCGTGGTAGCTACGATTCCGATTCTGATTGTGTATCCGTTCTTGCAGAAGCATTTTGCTAAAGGTGCGATGATCGGATCCATTAAGGGGTAGTCTGTGAATGGACAAGACAGCACAACACATAAGCGGGGAAATGCACATGACAGATGGGAAAAATCAGATACAGGATCAAGAAGATCAAGATCAAGATCAAGATCAAGAACAAGAACAAGAACAAGAACAAGAACAAGATCAAGCACAAGAACAAGATCAAGCACAAGAAAAAGATCAAGAACAAGAACAAGAACAAGATCAACAAGATATGAAACATGATCAAAGTGCGGAAATCAGTAAACTACTTGCCGAAATGGATCAATTGTTTGATGGTTTTGGAGCGTGGCTTAGCGGACAAATGGATGCGGAAAGCGGCGGGTTCTATTACGCCGCAAGCTCCAGACGAATGCTGGGCGGCGCTCCAGACATTGAATCCACTGCGCAAGCGTTGAACATTCTGGAACGCTGCGATTGGTTGAATACCATGTCCACAGACATGAAGCGTGGGTGTATCCGTTTCTTTCAAAGCAAGCAAGAGGCATCGTCAGGCTACTTCTATGATGACAATCCGCTGATGCGTGAAGATGAAGTGATGGTTGCCCGCGCTATTTCTTATAGCTTGAATGCATTGCGCAAGCTTGGCGGGCAGCCGCTTCATGCACTGCCATACGAGGCGCAGCAAGCGCCATCGTATATGTCCTCACCTGAAGACTATCTCACTTGGCTGGAGTCGGTTGAATTACCGAACAGCTGGCGAGGCTGTGATCGCCTTTCCACCTCCAGTGTGTATGTGAAGCAAGTCGAGCCCGCGAGCCGCAGAGCTGAGTTTGCGCAAACAGCATTCCATTTCTTCGCAAAAAAACAGGATCCTTTTACCGGTTTATGGGGGGAAGGATCCTATTATGTGCGGATCTCAGGCACGTTTAAGCTGCACATTTTCTATGACCATTTTGGCGTGCAGCTGCCAAGAGAGGAACGAATTTACCAGAGTATCCTCTATGCCTTACGGCATGAGGAAGCGGTGGATATGTGCTATATACGTAATCCGATTCACTTATTGTCGTATATGAAGTTACCCATTCCGGCAGAAGATTTACAAGAGATCATAGCCATTACACTATCGAATATGAAGCGCCTGCTTCGTGTAGACGGTGGCTTCTCCCGTGAACTAGCTCATTCGCCAACAGCGCCTAATGTAGCGCAGGTGAAAGAAGGCGAATATTACCCCGGCATGCCGAAGGCTGTTCATATCGGGGGTGGCGAAGTGGAAGGTGATATGAACGCTGGCACACAAGCTTTGTTGATTCGTTCGGTCTGCTATCAGTTAGCTGGCAAGAAGGCGCCCCCCTTGACCAAAGGGCCGACATTCCACGTAATGAATCAAAATTGAAACGTTTAAATAAATTATTTTCTAATTAGGAAAGGGGGAACCTCATCATGGCTCCTGTTCAGACGAAAACGCCACTAGAGTGGGCACAAGCTGCTTGCTATTCGATCATGGACACGCATGGACCAATGGAGCTTCCGCCTTCGGGGCGTTGGCATTACCATCAAGGCGTCTTCCTTTGCGGTATGGAAATGCTCGCACAAGCAGGGCAGGATGATCGCTATGACGCGTATATCCAAGGCTATGTCGATGGTCTAGTCGACGACAACGGCAGTCTCTATTTCGCCCGCGACGAGCTCGACGCGATGCAAGCTGGGCTGCTGCTGTTCCGCATCGAGCAGCGCACAGGCCAGCCTAAGTACCGCATTGCTGCGGATAAGCTGCGCAACTTGCTCAAAACGCTGAACCTCACCTCCGAGGGCGGGTTCTGGCACAAAGACAAATACGCCAACCAAATGTGGTTGGACGGTTTATACATGGCCGGCGTATTCTCGCTGAAATACGCGAACGCCTTCGGCGAGCCAAGCTTGCGCCAAACCGTGCTGCACCAGGAGCAGCTCATGCGCAAGTACATGAAAGACGAGCGCACGGGTCTGCTGTACCATGCGTGGGACGAAAGCCGCCGCATGCCGTGGGCGAACCCCCAAACCGGCTGCTCGCCGGAATTCTGGGGACGTTCGCTCGGCTGGTACGGCCTAGCCGTCGCGCAATTCCTGGACGAATTGCCGGCCGACGAGCCAGGGCGTGAAGCGCTGGTCAGCTCGCTGCACGACTTCGTGCATGTGTTGATCCGCTACCAGGACGCGGAAAGCGGTCTCTGGTATCAGGTGGTAGACAAAGGCGATCAGCCGGATAACTGGCTTGAGAGCTCCTGTACAAGTTTGTTCGTCTACACGATTGCCAAAGCCGTGAATCTTGGAGTTGTTGGCCGCGAATGCGCGGCAGCAGCTGTGAAAGGGTATGAAGGCTTGCTGCGTACATTGAAATTTGACGAGCAAGGTAGGGTTATTTTGCCGCTGATCTGTATTGGTACGTCTGCGGGAGACTACGAGAATTACGTAACGCGACCAACGAGTGAGAATGATCTGCATGGTGTGGGAGCTTTTGTCATGGCATGCGTTGAAGTTCAGGCGTTGATTAAGTAAAGATCCGAAGGAGCGACTTATGGCGATTTATCACATCACGACGTTTGGCGCTGTCGGAGACGGCGAAACGGATAACACGCAGGCTATCGCAGCGGCGATTGAGGCCTGCTCCCTTCAGGGGGGCGGTACGGTTTATGTACCAGCTGGGACGTATCTCACGGGCAGGATTGAGCTGCGCAGCTACATGACATTGGAGCTTGAGACGGGCTCAAAGCTGATGTTTATCAACGAATTCGACAAGTATCCACTAGTGCAGACGCGCTGGTCAGGCTACGAATGCTACGGGTACTCCCCGCTCATTTATGGGAGAGGCTTGAAGAAGGTGTCTATCAAGGGTGATGGCATTATCGATGGGCAAGGCAGCGCTTGGTGGCAAGCGTATCGAGAGATTCGCAAAGGCGGTACGTTCGAATCCGCTCAGACCCAAGAGCTTAAAGTGAAAAATCACGAGCTACGACAAACGGTGAAAAGCAATATCGTGGAATGGCCCACTCAATTTCTGAGGCCGCCTCTGCTGCAGTTGATCGATTGCGAAGGTGTTAGGCTTGAAGGCATTACATTGCAAAACTCGCCCTTCTGGAATACACATCTGGTCTATTGTACGGATGTTCAGCTTCACGGGGTTTCCATTAAGAACCCGAATGACACGCCTAATGGCGATGGATTGGATATCGACTCGTGCCAAAATGTCCGTATTTCCGATTGCTTCTTCGATGTTGGCGATGATTGCTTATGCATTAAATCTGGCATTGATGAAGATGGGCGACGGGTGGGCAAGCCGTCAGAGAATATCGTGATTACCAACTGTACGATGCTGAGAGGGCATGGCGGTGTCGTGCTTGGCAGCGAGATGGCTGGCGGTATTCGCAATGTGGTTATTTCCAATTGTATCTTCACAGGGACCGATCGCGGTATACGGATGAAAACAAACCGCGCCCGCGGCGGGTACATCAAGAACATATTGATCAGCAACATTTACATGGAAGATGTGTTCTGTCCGTTAACGATCAACTCGTTCTACCGACACGGCGTTGACGAAAGCAATCCACTGATCAGCAGTCCTCATGCTGTTCCGGTGACCGAAAGTACACCAGTGATTGAACATATACGAATTCATCAAGTAACCTCGAAGCGGACTCGTGCTGCTGCTGGTTTCCTCTATGGATTGCCGGAAATGCCGATTCGCGACGTGCAGCTATCTCAGGTTCATATCGAGATGACGATAGATCCTGCGGAGCAGGGGGACGAACCTGATATGGTTCGCGAGAAGTTAATCATGGCTGGCGACGGCATGTTGTGTAAGCATGTTGCGGAATTGGAGCTTCACCATGTGCGTATCGAAACGCGGCAGGGTCCTGCCCTGCGGTTGGAAGATGCACGGAGTGTTGAGGTGCATGCACTCGCGATGAAGGAGAAGCATTCGGATACACCGGTTGTGCGTGTTGCTCGTTCGGAGGAAGTGTTCTTCACAGGCAGACAGTCTATGGAGTCTGGTTATTTGGAAGAAGAGAAAGAGACAATTCGCTCGTAGGAGTGAGTTAAGGAGAAAGGGCGCCAGTTGGCGTCCTTCATCTTAGTATAAAAGTAAGCGCATACAGTATCGAGCAAATGGAGGAATGTTACTTGAAAAAACAAAAACAGTTGTTAGCAACAGTCTTGTCGTTAGTTTTATTATTATCGATGGTTCCTTTTAGCGGATCTGCCGCGGCTATTGGGGCAGCGTGGACACCAGTTATATTTGGATCAAATACGACTACTGACAAAAATTCCATAACAACAAATTCAAATGGGTCCGTTACACTAAAAGCTGCTAACGGAGGGAAAATTGATGGTGCGAGCGAGGGGCTGTCTTTTTACTATAAACAGATAGACTTAACAACTGAGTCAAACTTTGAGATTCGTACGAAAGCAAAAGTAGTGAGTTTTACCAATCCAGCTAACACCAACTCCAGCCAAGCCGCTTTTGGGTTAATGGTCAGAGGGAACGTCGGTTCTGTTGGATCAACTATAACATCAAATTATGTGGCAGTCGGTGGAGTTGGAGTTAATGCAGTCGCTCCTACAGCCACTGTTCCAGGCACTCCTGTTTCTACCGTTACACAGGTCGTTTACAAATCGGGGTATGTCGCAGGCGCAAACCCTGCCAAACCAGGTGCTCAAAGCAGAACGAATTTCACAAGTGTCAATGATCCTATTGATGGTGAAGAATATGATATTTCGATTAAAAAATCAGGGAACGCGTATAGACTAACGATTAATGGGCAAAGTCAAACCGTATTTCTTGATTTACTTTCCAATACAGCATATGCAGGATTATTTGTAGCTAGAGACGCTGAAATCATTTTTAGTAATTTTGACATTAGCGTGGGTACTCAGGCGGCAGCTAGTGGAATTACACTTGACACGACTTCTATGAAGAAACAGTATTTGAAGGATCAAAGTTTTGATGCAACTGGATTAATCGTACAATCAGTAACAGGTTCCGTTTATGAGGTATTATCACCTAATGATTATATCGTTACAGGGTTTGACAGCAGTAAAGTTGGAACCAATACGATTACAGTCAACTATAACGGTGCCGTCAAAACGATTGACCTCACCATTTCTCCTTTGACCGTTACGGCATTGAATACGACATTAGTTCCTGCTAAAACGGTATATTACACAAGTGATCAATTTGATCCAGAGGGTCTAGTCGTTACAGCTGGATATGATTCAGGTAGCAGATCTGATCTTACAAGCGATAAATATACAGTCTCGATTCCGAATGCTACAGTTACAGGAGCTACGTATACGTTCGACACCCCAGGGACAAAAACCGTTACGATCAGATCGACGGAGACTCCTGCACAAACGACTACCTTTAACGTGACGGTGAGAGATGCTTTGCTCACTGGTTTAGAAATCGCACAACCACCGCAAAAAACGCTTTATTATCTCGGTGATGCTTTCAAACCTAACGGAATGGTTGTTTATGCGAAATATAGTGATTCGAGAGTAAGACTGATGTCTAGCGAATATTCCGCTGTACTTGATACGAGTACTGCAGGGTTAAAGCAAGTTGTCATTTCGTATAGAGGACAACAAGCTTCTTCCAGCGTTACGGTTATACAAAAAGCATTAACAGGGATCAAAGTCAGCCAATATCCTAAAACGACTTATCTAATCGGTGAAGATCTAGTCACGACTGGATTAAGCGTGTCCAAAGTATACGATAATCTGGATACAGAGACTCTAACGAGCTTTTCCATTGATTCTTCCGCTTATAATAAAAATAGCGTAGGAACGTATGAGATACGAGTTGTTCCTACAGATACAAGTATTGCTCCAATTACATATAAAGTGGTCGTACGAGCACCTGTGCAAACACAATGGAACGCTATAAGATTCGGACAATCTGCAACTGCAGTCAGCAATACTATAACGCCTAATGCAAATGGAACTGTAAACCTTGTAGCACTAGAAGGCGGCGGAAAAGTTACCGGTGATCATGATGGTATATCCTTCTACTATACGGAACTTGATGCCGTTCAAGATAACTTCGAGTTATCGGCAGATATTAAAGTGACTCTTTTTGCTAAAAATCCATATGATGGCCAAGAATCTTTTGGGATTATGGCTAGAGATGCTATTGGAGCACCTGGTGATTCTAGTGTATTTGCTTCTAATATTGCAGCCGTTGGTGGGTACAGTGGAGGAACAACCAAACCGATTGGAACTCAATTGTTTGTTAGAACAGGTGTCGAAGCTAAGGATGGCACAGGCAGCAAAGGGATTCAAAGTACTATGCTAAAAAATGAAAGACCTGCGACAGCTACTACTAGCCCTGCTGTACCATATAAACTTACGCTCGCAAAAACAAATAGTGGTTTTATAGGGAATTTGAATGATGGTATTAATCCTCCACAGTTCTTTGTTCCTGACATCATGAACGTCCAAGATTCCAAGATGTACGTTGGGTTCTTCGCAGCTCGACTTGCGACGATTGATGTAAGCAACATCAAGTTGAAAGTAACAGCGGCAGAAGCGGATGCACCTAAGGTTGTAGGACCCCAAACCGCAGTTACACCTGATCTACAAATCCTATCCTTGGATAAAACTTCAAAGACAGACTATGACTTAACAATAAAGCCAAATGTTAACGGTACGGTCACGATCAAAAAAGGTGAAGACGTGATTGCGCTAGATCGAACTGTTGAAGCTGGAAAAATGATTACGCTGAAAACTTCGGTTGCGGTGGACACAACTACGAATTTTAGCGCTACTTTCATACCAGACGATACACAGCTTCTAACCTCATATGGTCGATTGGTGAAAACCTTCTCTGTCACCATGAAAACGTTTGGTCAAGGCGGAGACATTTATGTCTCTCCAACGGGTACAAGTGCAGGAACAGGTACCATCTCCAGCCCGCTAGATCTTGACACGGCTATTGCTTATGTAAGTGCAGGTCAGAAGATCATTGTGCAGGATGGCAGATATGTTCGCAAGACCAAGTTAGACATTAAGAATGGCAACGATGGTACGGCCAATGCCAAGAAATCGCTCATTGCCGCTCCGGGGGCAAAACCTGTCATTGACTTTGCTAGAAAATCTGAGGGCGTTGTATTAAGCGGGGATTACTGGTACGTTAAAGGGATTGATTTTAAACGCTCGGCTGGCAATACAAAAGGCTTTACGGTTGGCGGGAATTACAACATCGTGGAGAACAGTCGATTCTATTCGAATGGTGACACGGGACTGCAGATCAGCAGCACAGATGGATCCACGGATAAATCGACATGGCCTTCGTACAATCTGATTTTGAACAATGAATCCTTCGATAATATAGATCCATCGAATAACAATGCTGATGGCTTTGCTGCAAAACTGACAGCGGGTGTAGGCAATGTTTTCAGAGGTGATATTGCGCACAATAACATCGATGACGGTTGGGATCTTTATACCAAAGTGGGTTCAGGTGCGATAGGCGCTGTTACGATTGAGGATAGCATTGCTTATAATAACGGTACTTTAACGATTGGCAGTAAAGGTGAAGGCGACAAGAATGGCTTCAAGCTTGGTGGAGAAGGCATTCACGTACCTCATCTCATTCGAAACAGCATCGCTTTTGGCAATGGTGCCAATGGCTTTACAAGCAATAGTAATCCAGGTGTCAGAGCTGAAAATAATATTGGCTTTAACAATGCCAAAGGCAACTTAAGCTTTACAACGTATGCAGGCATACCTACTGATTTCACAATCAATGGTTTTGTATCCTATCAAAAAACGGTATCTGTCAAAGATAGTTACCCGGCGGAATTAAAAGCTGACAATAACTTCATGTTTGACGGTTCTAAGTCCGTTAACAAATCGGGTATTCAACTGACAGATGCCAACATTACAAGTTTAGTACCTGTTGAATCGTATACGAGAAATGAAGACGGCAGCATTATCTTGGGCACTTTCCTTCAATTTATTGCACCGCTTTCTGCACCGGCTTTAATAGCCAGTGCAAGTGACGCAAAAGCGATTTTAAGTTGGAATACCGTTACTGGAGCTACGTATTATAACGTTTATCGTGGAATGGCTCAAAACGGCTCCTATGAAAAAATTGCAACAAACGTTACAAGTGCAACGTACACAAATAGCGAATTAACTAACGGCACGACTTATTATTACAAGGTAAACGCAGCGAACGCTGTAGGTGAAGGTCAATATTCGAATGTAGTAGGTGTAGTGCCTGGCAAAGCTGATAACTCAACTGGAGGCTCTACGGCACCTGCTGCTCCAATCAGTAACGATGATGGTGTTCAAGTGACAATCGCACCGGTTATTCAAACGATCAACGGAAAAACCGTAGCTGTAGTTACGGTGGATGGAAGTACGCTCAGCAAAGCTTTTAATGCGCTCAAAACCAAAGAATCCGAAGATCAAAAAATTAATATTGAAGTAAAAAGCAGTGAAGGAGCAGCGAAGGTTCAGATTGAAGCAGACGCCTTATCGGCAGGTCTGAAAGATGCGCCAGATACGGTATTATCTATTAAAAGCAATGAAGTAACTTATAATCTTCCTGCCAAGTCGTTGGATCTTACAGGTATAGCTAAGACGCTTGGTACCGACGTAAGCAATGTAACAATCAATATCTCTATCGAAAAAGTTACGGGTCCTGCAGCAGATTTAATTAACGCTAAAGCCAAAGAGGCAGGGTTATCACTTCTTTCCGGAGCGGTTGATTTTACCATTACTGCAGAAGGCAATGGTAAGTCGACGATAGTAGATAATTTTGGAAATACTTACGTGCCGAGAAAGATTACGCTTGTTCAAACCGTAGAATCCAATCAGTTAACTGTTGTCATGTATAATCCGGAAACCGGAGAGATGACTTTCGTTCCTGCAATTGTTACAACAGTAGATGGCAAGACAGAAGTCACGATCAAACGTCAAGGTAACAGTATTTACGCAGTCGTTCAATCTTTCAAAACGTTCGAAGACGTGAAAGGACACTGGGCGAAGAGCGAGGTAGAATTGTTGGCTTCCAAATTGGTGATCAAAGGCACTTCGGATACCACTTTTGGACCTAACAATCACATTACGCGTGCCGAATTTGCGGCCCTTCTGGTTAGAGCGCTAGGCTTAAACGAAGAGGCATCAACGCGTTTCACGGATGTACCTGCAAACAGTTGGTTTGCGGGGACAGCAGGCGCATCGGCTAAAGCTGGCTTGATTGAGGGCTTTGAAGATGGCTCTTTCAGACCGAATGAACAAATCACGAGAGAGCAGATGGCGGTCATGATCACGCGAGCAATGAAAGTTGCTGGTAAGTCAGCCGTAGTTGACCTCAAGCAATTGGATAAATTTACAGATAGCAAAGGATTGAGCGTGTGGTCGAAAGAGGCCGTAGCTGGTGCGGTAAGTGCTGGCATTGTAAATGGCGTAACCGAAACAGAATTCGTCCCGGCAGCTCCAGCCACGAGAGCGGAAGCCGCGGTAATGCTGAAGAGATTCTTGCAATTTGTTCAGTTTATCAATTAATTAAGCTTGGGGAGGGCGTCTATTAGGACGTCCTCTTTTCTATTAAGTTACCAATCGTTCAAGAGAGGTGACGACTATGTTAAAATAGAATAATAGATTCAAATCATTCTAAATCAAATAGATGCCCGTAAAAAAGACAGATTGGATACGGAGCGCAGCATCGGGGGAGACAAGTAATGAAACGACTACTAGCTGTCAGTGATATCCACGGCTGTGCCGACGAATTTAAGGAATTATTAGATAAAGTAAAGTTTAATGCGGAAGAGGATCAGCTTGTTCTGCTTGGAGACTATGTCGACCGGGGACCAGCGAGTCGGGAGGCTGTGGAGCATGTGATGTTCCTAGTGCGTGAGAAAGGTGCGATAGCGCTCAAAGGGAATCATGATCAGCGCTTTTTGGAAGTGATGGGCGGGACCGATGACTTGACGGAAATGAAGTTTTTTGAGCATGGTGGCATACAGACGTTTCAAAGCTTTAGCGGAGTTAGGGACTTTGATTTGAAAACAGCAAAAGAACGCATTCGAGCGAATTGCAGCGAGCACCTTGCCTTTTTGCGGGAGCTGCCGCTTTATTACGAGAATGATACGCATATATTTGTACATGCTGGCCTTAATCCTGCTTATGCAGACTGGAAAACACAGCCGGAGCGGGACTTTATCTGGATTCGTGCGCCATTTTTGGGGCAGAAGACGGTTGTTAAGAAGCCTGTAGTGTTTGGGCATACGACGACGAAGGACATTCATGGGAAAGCGGATGTGTGGTTCGATACGGACAAAATCGGAATCGATGGCGGTTGTGCCTACGGTCTGCAGCTGAATCTCCTTGAAATTAATGGGAAGAATCAGTACAAGACGTATGCCGTTCCTTCTAAAGGCAGCTGGAAATAAGGAGCAAGAAATATCAAGAAGCGTAGTTCCGAATAGCGTACACTGAGATTACTAAGTTGAAGGGGGCAAGCGATGGACACCGATTATGAGGCGCGGATTCAGATGACGCTGGATCATATTGAGGAACATCTATCGGGACCGCTGTCCGTTGAGTGTTTAGCCGAGGTAGCCTGCTTCTCAGCCTTCCATTTCCATCGCGTCTTCCAAACCATGGTGGGAGATGCGGTGATGGAATATGTTCGCAAAAGAAGATTAGCGAGAGCGGCTTATCAAATCGCACATACGGAGCAGAAATTGATCGATATTGCCCTCGACAATGGCTTCCAATCCCATGAAAATTTCACGCGGGCATTCAAAAAAGTGTTCGAACGTACACCGCTTGCCTATCGCAAGCAAGGCATACGACCACCTAACTATCCCAAAGTGAACGTGTTGGATCGGAAATTTAATCCCTATTTAGGAGGAATATCTATGAACTACGCATTGAAAACAAAGCCTGGGTTTAAGCTGATTGGATATGAATTGAAGACCTCGTGCAAGGAAGGGCAGAATCACCGCGATATCCCGGCATTCTGGCAGAAGTATATGCAAGAAGGGCTAGGGCAACACATTCCGAACCGTGTTCACACAGGACTGCCTGTTGAGCTTGGGATCTGTGCAGATTTCGACTTGGAGAGCGGGGATTTGACCTACATCATTGGGATGGAGGCGACGAGCTTCGAGAACGTTCCTGCGAATCTAGTATGCCGCGAATTTCCGGAAGCAAATTATGCCGTGTTTACGACTCCAAAGGTGAAGCAGGATCAATTTGTAGCATCGATTCAGACTACATGGCAGGCGATCTTCTCGGAATGGTTCCCTCACTCGGGGTATGAGCATGCGGGAAGCGCCGAATTTGAATATTATGATGAGCGTTGTCATTCGAACCTGCATGAGCTTGTGGAGATGGATATTTATATTCCAATCAAGGCGAAGTAGACTTGTGAGCGTATAGTGCGCGGCATGAGTTAGGGTAAATAGAATACGTGCAAGCTGTAACATGTAGGGAATCATTTGTCACGGAAATGACATCTGAATTTCATCTCGCCTTAAGGTTCGAGGCCTATAATGAAATTCGACCCCCTTT
This sequence comes from Paenibacillus sp. J22P169, assembly GCF_059691995.1. NCBI lineage: Bacteria > Bacillati > Bacillota > Bacilli > Caryophanales > Paenibacillaceae > Paenibacillus > Paenibacillus sp. J22P169. Next base: position 84,905 of record NZ_JCAUAO010000015.1, read on the forward strand.
TAAATATATATATACTTAAGACCCGCGGCCCGTTGCTGTGGGTCTCTTTTTTTGCTTATATATTAGCTGTTCTGCGGATCAGGGGAGGCTTGCGATGGAAAACATAGTAAATAGAGCTGGTGGAAGTATGGCACATAAGCATATTACTCATTCCACCTATTGACCCTGTAGTGCACCCAACGGTTTATTATTTTGGTGGGAGGGCAAAGATGTACAAGATTAGTGAATTCTCTGAGATGACGGGGTTAAGCAAAGATACCTTACGATATTACGCTGAAGTTAAACTACTCGAACCTGCATCGATTGATCCAATTAACAACTATCGGTATTACGATGATGGGAGCTACTTTCTTGCAATCCTATTAATCAAATTGAGAAAACTTGGCTTTACGATACAAGAAATGCGTTCCGTGATGGAGGATGAGTCATTCGCCCATTTGGACGAGTTATTAGTTCAGAAAAGAAAACAGATACAAAGCCAAGTTGAAGAGCTTCAAGCTCAAGCTAGAGAAATCGATGAATTTCTGGCATCGGGGAAGGATGAGGACACATGATCGAATGGAAAGAAGAAATCGTGATTAAGGCTGAAATCGAGAAAGTCTGGGCACTGTTTTCGGACAGAAATATCAAGAGAATTATGCCGAAAGTAGAGGAGCATACGCTCATTGAGAAGAGTGAAAAAGAAGCGGGAGCCAAGCATCAGCAGAGCTATCGGGAAGGCAAACGTGTGGAAACGTATATCGTGGAAACATTAGCGTATGAAGATCGAGCGAATGAGAAGAGGAAGACGATTAGCTTTGTGTTGGGGAAAGCTTTTGAGATTAAACTTACCTTTACTTTAGTTAAGATCGATCAGGAGAATACGAAATTTATATATGAGGGTCATAATAAAGGGGTCAATTTTGTCGGGAGAGCCATGTTGAAGCTGGGCAGCAAGCAGAGCAACAACAAAGTGGTGCAGGCGTTTATGCAAAGGGTTGAGCAGGAAGCCACGAAGCCAGAGTAGGTGGCAAAAGGTAAAGTAAAAGCGTGCGGGCCGGTGGCTCACACGCTTTTTGGTTTAAACTTTAAATCCACTCACGTTTTCGTTGCACGCCACGCGAGCTGCTCACAACGACGAATATCGCCATGAGGAGGAAAATTAGCGGTAGTATCGAGGTGCGCATCCCCTCATGGGAGCGGATATGCGTCAGCATCGCGCTGGCCATGATCATGCCGATGACGCCCGCAGAGATTAAGGCAGTCCGCGGCTGCCATAAGCCGATGATAAGCCCGATGCCCGCGATGAGTTCGACGGCTCCGACGATGTACATGAAGGTTACACTATACCCATATGTCGATGTGAAGACTTCCGTTTGCAGGTCATGGGCGGACAGCTTCAGAACCCCGAACATGATATAAGCTGCCGCTAACAAGATTTGAATGATGCGAGTTGTCCATGTCCAAGCCAATACCAGAGCACCTCTGTTTGTTGAAATTGGTTTTGTTAGCTTGTGCAACATTGCCAATTTCATGCGGGACGGTCCTTAAAATGAAACAGCCAAATAACTCAATGAGCCGACTTCGTAGCTTCGGTGAATGATCTCGACAGGTCGCTGCGGGTCGCCGCTGCCCATCGCGATGTAAAGCGGGATGAAATGCTCTGGGCGCGGCACCGCCATCTTCGCATTGGGAGCTTCTGTGGCGTAGTTGAACAACGCCTCTAAGTTCTGGGCTTGCATATTGGCAGCCAGCCAATCGTCAAACGCAACCGCCCAAGCGTCGGGCTCCGTGGCTTCCCAGTTCAACGCGCGCAGGTTATGGACCGTCGCGCCGCTGCCGATGATCAGGATGTCTTCCTGATCCAGACCGCGCAATGCTTCGCCGATCCGGTACTGCTCGGCTGGCGGCAAGTACGGATTCACCGAAATTTGAATGACGGGGCATTCAGGTGTTGTAGGGAACATCCTTAACAGCGGTACCCATGAGCCATGGTCTAAGCCGCGCGTGCTATCGAATTGAACAGGAATGCCCTTCGCCTTAAAGCGCTCCGCGATTGATTGAGCAAGAGCAACGTCACCTTTGGCTGGATATTTGATCTGAAACAGCTCATCGGGAAAGCCGCGGAAATCATAAATCGTGTCATAAACCTCATTCGTTGCGGAAATGGTGAGCACTTCAGTTTCCCAATGCGCGGTGAAGATCACGATAGCTTTGGGTGACAACTTTGTACCGTAATCGAGTAGAAACTGCGTACAAGCGGTATCTTGAAGAGCCATCATGGGTGAACCATGCCCTACAAAAATCGGTGAAATCATGGCGAACATCTCCTTATTTATAGTTAATGTACTTAATTATATTTAATTACTTTATGTAACTAATGATACGCCTTTGCTTTATTCTCGTCAAGTAAGTAGATTACTTTTTATTAGTTACTTAAAGGGGGAGTTCGTGCGCCGAGGGAAGGTTGCAATTAACTGGATTTCCTCCCGTTAATTTGTGGGGAATAGGCTCTTTTAAACGATTAACTGTATTTCCTACAGTTAATTTCTTCGATACTTGGTCAATACGCCGAATTCCTATGAATTAACTACATAAATTCCATCTATTTGGTGATTTCAGAGGAATACGCCGTAATTAGCTGGAGTTTTTCCATCTAATCCATCTCACAGTCCGCCACACCCCGTCACACCACGTCGCAGCTGATTCCGCCGCAACCACAACCCGCGAAACGCAAATGAGCCTCCCTCACGGGAGGCTCACTACTTTATTGCTCCGGGTCCACAACCTCTAGGCGAGAATACGAGAGTCCCTCTGTGTTTTCATCTTGCTCAACGAAACGTTTAAGCACGTTAAGTTTATTTTCCCAGTAGCGCTCGTAATACGATAACCAACGCTTGAGCTCCATCAGCGGCTCGGCCTCCAATCGGTACCGGGTCTCGCGGCCAACCTTGCGTTCTTTCACTAAGCCAGCTTCAGCTAGAATGCGAAGATGCTTAGACACTGCGGTACGGCTCATCGGAAAATGGCTGGAGATGACAGTGACAGGCATTTCCTGATCTCCCAGAAGCTGCAGCAGGTGTCGTCGTGTGGGATCGGCTATGGCCTGGAAGACGTCATGCTTTTGCGCGGGAATAGCCATCTTAAGCCTCGATGTAAGCAGATAGCCTTTGGACGATGCCTGCCCAGCCTTGTGACATCGTATCGCGAACCGTATCATGCGGTTGGCCGAATTCGGTAACCTTGTCGATATCCCAGCCGCCATGGGTGAGGGTGAATTGTGTTTTGCCATCTAACTCGGTCAATTCAAACGATAAGAACCAGTCCTTGCCCCAAGAGAACCTTAGGCGATTCGGGGGATCTAATTCTGTAACCTTGCAAGGGGATTTACCGAAAGGGCCAGCTTCCAAATGGAATTCATAGCCGATTTCCGGCATGAAATTATTTGGCATGAACCAGACTGCGATGCCTTCAGACGTGGCTACAGCATTCCATACTTTTTGAATAGGTGCATTAAAGACGAGTGTTTGTTTAATATCAGGCAGGGATTGTATTTGATTTTCCATAGTAAAAGGCCTCCAGTGGCAGTATAGTTATTTACTTTTTACCTTACTCTTATGACGAAAACGCAGCGCTGACCATGTATCATTCACCGCAACATTGCTGACCGCTCGATAGTCTGTTAAATCGCCGACTAACCCGAATAAGCTGTCACGGTTAATATCCGTTTTGATCTTCGAGCTTTGCTTAGGATACGTGATCCAGAACAAGGCGTCCTCGTTCAAATAGGCAATCGCTTTATGGATCCATGTTTCCACTTCTGCAGCATTATTAACAAAAAGCTGAACAAAATCATAAGTTCCATTCGGCTCCGCATCATCCTCGACACCGAGTGCATAGCCTTCGGGTGCCTCCATAACGAGAGCTCGTCCCTGCTTATATCGCAACTTTTTCAGCAATTCTTCTTGCATCAGACAATCTCCCTTCAAATGGATGTCCATCCACCTAGTTTTCCCGTAAAATCACTTTTCCATCGACTTCGTCAATGTGAAACCGTTTGGTTACATGTCTCATTATACGAAACCATTTGGTTTCGTGTCAAGACACATACCAAAGCGCAACTTTTGGGCGAAATGGAATATTTTAAGCAGAACTGCTCAGAATAAAGGAAAGCTCTAGGTGGAGGGGATCGTGCATGGCCATATGGGATCGTTTATTATTTTCCTTTTCGCGGAAAATGGACAGAGAGCCTAAACGGTTTGAGATACCTGCTTTAACTGAGCCTGCCAATACGGATGAGTCGATATCATTAGCTCATATTCTAGAGCAATTTGAGGATTGTATGGATGTGTTTCATCGAAACATACCTAGTATCCAAGTTGATATTGTTTATATTCCCCATATGATTGATCACACGCAATTGTCTCGGGAAGTCATTGATCCATTATCGAATATGGAAACGGATGATTTAAGCCCCATTTTGGAGCAGTCTCAATTTGAAGAATCGGATGACCCTAAGGAAATTGTCATTGGTGTATTGTCTGGGCAAGTGGCTATTTTTCATAATGGAAGGGTGTACTTATTCTTTGTTTATGGTCCTGAATCAAGGGGGGTGCAGCAGTCCGAAACGGAGAGCATTATTACAGGGCCGCATGATTCGTTTACAGAAACGGCGGGTACGAATCTCTCTTTAGTGCGAAGACGGGTGAAAAGCTCACATTTGAAAGTAATTAAGCTAGAAGTTGGTGAAGTCACCAAAACCATCGTATTCGTTCTTTATATCAAAGGTATTGTGAATATGGAGCTGGTGGACGAATTTGTACGTCGTATTCGAGGGATTGAGATTGATGCTGTCTACGATGGCAACATGTTTTCTCAGTATATCGATGATTTTCCGTATTCATTATTCCCGCAATTCCTAATTACGGAGCGCCCTGATACGGCTGTATCCAAATTGGTTGGAGGCCGCATTCTGGCAATTGTAGATGGGAGTCCCGCAGTGGTTAGCGCTCCGACGGCTTTCTTCGACTTCTTTTCTTCTGCGGATGACTATTATCAGAGATGGTCGATCGGGACTGCAACCCGAATGCTCAGGTTTATCGCCTTCGTGATTACCATTACTTTTACAGCCATCTATGTATCCGTGACCACGTATCATTATGAGATGATCCCAGAGGCGTTGATCTTAACTTTAAGAGAATCGCGAAGTAAAGTGCCGTTCCCTCCCGTAATCGAAGCGATGTTGATGGAGGTTACGATAGAACTACTGAGGGAAGCGGGGGCCCGTTTGCCGACCAAAATTGGACAAACCATCGGTATCGTTGGCGGTATTGTTATTGGTCAAGCGGCTGTTCAAGCGGGGCTTACGAGTAACATTCTCATCATTGCAGTTGCTTCATCGGCGATATCGTCTTTTGTTATTCCGAGTTATGTTATGAGTGCATCGATTCGTCTCATCCGTTTTGGTTTAATTTTGCTGGCGGGCATATGGGGGAATTTCGGTCTGATGGTGGGAATCGGCTATATTGTGATCCATTTATGTGGGTTAACGAGCTTAGGGACATCCTATTTGTCACCCTTTGCACCTACAAAATGGAGTGATTGGAAGGATATTTTTATTCGTAGTCCTTTCTCTATGCTGACAACACGGCCGAGTCAGGTGAAAACGACCAATTCCAAGAAGAATAAAATGAGAAAATAAGGATGATCCGTGCGTGAATGAGAAGCTGAACGGTTTCCATATCTTCATTTTGATCCATATGATACAAGTCGGTGTGGGGATCTTTGCTTTACCACGTATTGCAGCTGAATATTTTGGTTATAACGGTTGGCTCATGTTAGTCATCATCGCTGCGCTAGTCGCGTTCAATATTTATCTGATCTGGATCGTATGGAAGATGGGAAAGGGAGCAAGTATTTTCACCATTGTTGAAAGCTGCCTGCCTAGGTGGGTTGTTTATCCGTCATATGTCATTTTGGCGCTTACATGGTCATTTACGGCTAGTCTAGTTGCTAAAGAATATGTTCTTATTTTCCAAGTTACAGCATTTCCAACCGCAAATCCGATGGTTTTCATGTTCGTCATCAGCCTGCTTGCATATCTATTGATCGTCAAAGGTATTTATGCAATTGCTAAGGCGAGTACAGTATTTTTCTTCCTGGTGATGTGGTTGATGCTTTTGGAAATTACGTTTTATAATGATTTGAAGTTAACGAGATACACGCATTATATATTTCATGAGGGTAAAGAGCACTGGAAGGGCGCATTTAATCTATATGGTTCTTTCTTGGGGTATGAGCTCTGTACGCTGTTGTTCCCTTATGTTCAGCAGAAAACGCGATTTTTCACGAGTGTACAGCTAGCTAATTTCTTCAGCTTTATCGTTTATTTGGGTGTGACCCTGATTTGCTTCGGCTTCTATAGCTTGCAGCAGTTGAAGTTAATCATGTTTCCTTTCATTGACTTACTCGCTTATATTAAATTTCCTTTTATCGAGAGAGCGGAGAATATCCTCTTTAGCTTTCTTGTCTTCAGGGTTCTCATTACAATTGTGATGTATCAGTGGGCAGCGAGTTTGAGTATGCAGCGGATTTTCAAAAATAGTTCGTCTGCGCGGATCATGCTATATTTGATGGCTGTCACATTTCTAATTTCGTTCATTCCAAGTGTGTTGGATGAGGTCGGTAAATGGTTGTTTATTTGTACTTATTTGAATATTGCTTTTTCTTTTGTCCTACCGATCTGTTTAATTGGCATTCTCTCTATTCAAAGGTGGCGAAAACAGCTTGCTTAAGACTTGGTTTCAATGGCTGATTACTTGTTTGCTGCTCTTGATCACGGGCTGTGGAAGTGACCAACGGATCTTAGAGAGGATTGGGATAACTCATACAACAAGTTTTGATTTGATGCCTGGGGGTATGCTTAAGGTTACTAATAGCATACCTCTAGCTGTGGATGAAGGTCGAAAGCCGAGAGAAGTATTGACGACTGTTTCCGATAGCAGTAAAGGTGCAAAGGTGGACCTTTCTAGGCAGACTCAACTGGTTCTGGTCAGCGGCCAGATGCGTAATATTTTGTTCGGATCGACACTAGCACGACGAGGGTTTTGGGATGATATCGATACGCTAGTGAGAGATCCTTCGGTTTCACCGCGGGTCAAAGTGACAGTCGTAAATGGAGATGCTCATGACTTATTAGTCAAAGACTACAGCAATTACCTGCGAACAGCACAATATATTGATCGAATGATGGAATCAGAAGTGAGATTTCAGAGTATTCCTAAGGTCACCTTATATGATTTTACAAGAGATTATTATGATGATGGTGTTGATCCTGTTGCTCCCATCATTAAAGATGCTGGCGACCATGTGAAGATAGATGGGATTGCCTTATTTCGAGATGACCGTTTCCTGATGAGGGTAGACGAGCAGGAATCGATTTATTTTGCCATGCTTAGCGATAATTTCAAATTAGGTTCCTTGCCAATGCGTCTAAGTGAAGCGAGTGAAGCTAAGGAGTTTGTGTTATTCGATTCATTGATTAGCAAACGGAAGGTTCATGCAGCGCGCACGGGCGGAAGTTCGTTCAAAGTGGATTTCAAAATTTCAGTAAGCGGGACTATTCTGGAGTACATGGGAGATTTGAAAATCAGTAAGGAAGAAGATCGGCATGCGCTTGAGGGCAAAATTGGAGAGAAAATCACCTCGCACATGGAGACGATGTTGAAAGATATGCAGAAGTATAATGTGGATAGTCTCGGTCTGGGAAATGCTATTAAAAATATTGTCCCCTATAAGGAATGGAAAGCTATGGACTGGCGCGAGGTGTACCCCGAAGTAGAGATTCATTGTCAAACGAAAGTGAAAATCAAGCATTATGGGAAGTTTCAGTGATTGTAAAGAAAGTGGAAAAGGCATGACAATTGAATTCGGAGGTTGAATTTGATAGGGTAAGTCATAGAATATTGCTAGATGAAGGAGTCATGGGGAAATATGATACGATTTGCAGTTATTGGTACGAACTGGATCACAGAGGAATTCATACACGCGGCGCTCGAAACAGGAGAGTTCGAATTGACCGCTGTTTACTCACGCACGGCGGAAAAGGCAGCAGAATTCGCTGATAAGTTCGATGCAGCGCATCGATATACAGATTTGAACGCATTTGCGGAAAGTGATACGTTTGATGCTGTCTATATCGCGAGTCCGAATTCCCTGCATGCGGAGTATGCGGTTCATTGCATGAAGCATGGCAAGCATGTGATTTGTGAAAAGCCTGCGGCATCGAACAGTGCTGAGCTTGCGGCGATGATTGACGCTGCGCGCAGCCAGAAGGTTGTGTTCATGGAAGCGTTGAAATCAACGCTGATGCCTAATTTTAAAGTCGTACAAGAGAATTTACATAAGCTTGGGAAAGTAAGACGTTATTTTGCGAGCTATTGCCAATATTCATCCAGATATGATGCCTATAAGCAGGGCACCGTGCTGAATGCGTTTAATCCAGCGTTCTCGAATGGATCCATGATGGATCTAGGCGTGTACTGTATCTATCCATTGGTTGTGTTGTTTGGCGCGCCGGACAAAGTTCAGGCAAGTGCAGTGATGTTAGAATCGGGCGTTGATGGCGAGGGCAGCTTATTGCTGAGTTATAAAGAGATGGATGCTGTGATTCAGCATTCCAAAATCGCCAGCTCCTACCTGCCAGCTGAAATTCAAGGTGAGCTAGCGACGATGGTCATCGATAAGATTAACCAACCGGAAAAGGTGCAAATTCGTTACCGCGACGGCTCCGTTGAGGAATTGACTCAGGAGCAGAGTGTAAGGACGATGCGCTATGAGGCGGAGGAGTTTAGCCGACTGATTAAGGCGGGCGAGTTGGAGTCCCCGACAAATTCGCATGCGAATTCCAGCGCAGCAATGGCGATCATGGATGAGGCGCGCAAGCAGATCGGGTTGGTGTTCCCGGCGGATCGTAAGTAGTAGTAGGGCCGACGTGAAGGGTGAAAGGGGGATTCTCAATCTCGGACCCCGAGCCCCAGACGCCAATCTCGGGCCGCAGACCTCGGAACGCGTTGCGGCTACCTACTGCGCCGGCGAATAACTGGAAAAACTACATCTAATTTCGCCATTATCGGGTGATAATCGGGATTAGATGGATATTATGTAGTTAATTCTACGCTCTTGGTAGCTAACGTAGGAAATGATCAGAATTAACTGGAGGTTTTCCCGTTAATCGTTTGTAGACAGGAATACGAGAGAAAATAGCTGGAGTTTTTCCAGCTATTTTTTTGCGTGTCAGGGAGTAGGGATTAGCTAGTTGGCGGTAGGAGTGGTGCTTGTATGGTAGGATAGGTGAATAGCTGGGGTTTATCCAGCTATTCGTGTTGCGAGGGTAGTGACTAGCTAGTTGGTGGTAGAGGGTTGGATTAGTGCTTGTATGGTGGAGTAGTGAATTTAGGGATTTTTTGCGGCGAGTTGGTACTTGTACCTTGTACGGTGAAATGGCGGGTAAGATACGATGTAACCGAGTCGTGATTCTTGGGTTAAACAGTGAACCTAAACGTAAACAAAGAAGAACCTGAGAAATTTCTCAGGTTCTTCTGCTTTCTACGCGACATTAGTTCAGAGGAGTTGAACCTGCTGCGCGTATGGCAATTGCGGCGTCTTTGGTTTGAGCGGTACGCTTTTGAATGAGATGGTACACAACCCCAATCAGCAGCCACGTTACGCCCATCCATAACGCATCTTTATCCAGCAACGATAGCAGATAGCCGATAAATCCGGCGCCAAGGAGTGGAAGCACAAGATACAATATCGTTTGCTTCGGTGAGCGTTGGCGCTCTTTCATGTACTTTTGCGCGATGACAGATACATTTACGAAGAAGAAGGCGGTTAATGCGCCGAAGTTGACGAATTTCACGGCATTATCCAGGGAGATTACGAGTGCGAGCAACGAGACGACACTAACAATCACGATGTTGATGACAGGTGTGTTGAACTTCGGATGAAGGAACGCGAACACGCGCTTAGGAAGTACGTTATCTCGCCCTAACACGAAGAGGAGACGCGAGACGCTGGTAACTGACGATAGACCTTGAGTGAAGATCGCAAGAATCAAAACGGTGAGGAACACAGAGCTCAGTGCTGCTCCTCCTACCATTTTTACAATTTCAAAACCAGCAGAATCGATATGGACGAACGTCAGATGCGGATAAACAAGCTGTGTTAGAAATGACGGCACTAAGTAAAGAATGCTGGCCGCGACAATGATGATCATAATAGCTCGTGGAATGGTTTTCTCAGAGTTGACTGTTTCCTCTGCCATCGTCGTTACTGTATCAAAGCCTAAGAAAGAGAAGCATATAATAGAGGCGCCAGCGAGAATGGTGGAGAAAGGCACATCCGTTTGCAGAAAAGGCTGAAGTGGGTGAATCTCACCAACGCCGGATAAGTTGCGGAAAAGGAAGAAGCAGAACACAGCGATAAAGATGATTTGAATCCAGACGAACAATTTGCTGATATTCGCAGAGAATTTGATGCCAATGATATTAATAAGACCGAGGACGATGTTAAGTCCGATGATCCAGATATAAGCAGGAATGGAAGGGAACTGAGCATGCAGGTAAATGCCGAAGGTTAAGCACGCGATGATGGGGGAGAAGAAGTAGTCTAGGAGCAAAGCCCAGCCAACGAGAAAGCCTAGATAGGGATGGATGCTTTTTTTGGTGTAGGTGTAGGCGGAGCCAGAAGTAGGAAAAACCTTCGACATCACACCATAGCTGTACGCGGTGAAGAAGATAGCGATGAAGGCGAGTAAATACGCTTGCGTCAGCATTCCGTGTGCATTTTCATACGCGATCCCATAGATGGAGAAATAAATCATAGGTGTCATCCAGGCGAGCCCCATGTAAACAACTTGGTACAAGCTCAGAGACTTACGTAGTGTGATTTCATTGGTCATGCGATAACACTCCCTCATCAGTGATTAATGTGAACACAGAAGAGGTTGTATGCAAAAAAGCCAAGGCGATATCTAGGTTACAGATATCTCCCGGGCTTTTATCCCTCCGTGAACACAGGGCTAGCTGTGCGTTTCCTCTTGGTCCAGACCGGGGAATAGTCCGCCCGCGGAACCCTAGAAAACTTTGTATGTGATGTTTCTTTACTTATGTATAAGATGGTTAACTGTTTTATTGATGATGTTAGATATTCGTCATTTATGTAAGTTAATATAACACATATTTAGGGTTGTGAGAAGTATTTTGCATATATTAACTAAAATAATTAGAAGTTATTGACACATATCATCAACGATGTTATGTTTAGTAACACAAACGAATACGATTGTTTACTAGGGTTCCGCCGGTACTAACCGGGCTGGTCCGAGAGTAAACCACTCTTGTGAGAGAGTGACACGGAAGGATAAAAACCTGGGAGATATCACCAAGACAATGGGTCTTGTGATGTCTCCCTTTTTGTTTAAGCAAAAAGCGAAGGAGAGCGATAGCATGGGGAACATTTGGAGTAAGGACATAGGGCCAGGAGGCAAATGGTCAGGGGTAATTGGCAAAGGAAAGTTGATTCGTTTGACTGCGCTGGAAGCGGGTGCGAATGTGTCGATCCAGTTGTACCACGCGGAGGATCTGACGGAGCGTTACAATATGCCGGATACGTTGAAGGCGCAGCATACGGCGCATTTGACTCGTGGGAATGTACTAATGAGCGATAACGGCCGTGCGATGGTGAGTATCGTGGAAGACAGCGTAGGCTGGCATGATCCGCTTAGCGGATACACAAGCCGTGCGACAACGGATGCCAAGTACGGAGCGACGAATTATCAGGAGCTGCGCAATGATTGGCTTCGAAGCGGTCAAGAGAACTTCGCTGTTGAGCTTGTACGTAATGGTCTGAGTATGCGGGATATGATGCCGGTGGTGAATCTATTTTCCAAAGTCGTCGTTGATGACAACGGGGATATGCGGCTTAGCTTAGATCACTGTCCAGCAGGGGCAACAGTCACGCTAAGGACGGAGCTAGATACATTAGTAGTCTTGTCCAATACGCCGAATCCGCTTGATCCGAGAGAAAGTTATCCTTCAGTGCCTGTTAAAATCGAAGTGCTAACAGCATCACCTGTCAATGAAGACGACTTTTGCTTGAATTATCGCCCGGAGAATCGCCGAGCTTTTGAAAATACATGGGAATATCACACACTGCTAGGCTCTTATTAGAAAAGAAAATGCGAAGGAGGCATGTAGTATGGCAGTATTTAATCGAGTGGAAAGCCCTCGTCAAGTGGAGGATGCGATATATAGTGAAGTCATTCAGGCAGGAGATGGCTGGATGCGTGTCCTGAAGCCAGGACAAGTGATGCGGATCGTGGATCTGGAAGGCAACCAGGCAGCAGACACATTGTTCTATGATGCGGAGAATCCAGAGGATCACTACAGTGCTGTGGCGACAATTACAGGGCAAAGCAACATTTACTTAAGCACAGGTTCCATCTTGAGAGCTGAGTCAGGTAAGGAATTGCTGAAAATCGTAGCTGACACCTGCGGACGTCATGATACCGTTGGCGGCTCGTGCTCGGCACAAAGTAATACCGTGCGTTATTCGCACGATAAGTTGTCCATGCACAATTGTCGAGATACTTTCATGCTTCAATTGGCTGGGCAAGACGGTGTGTATACGAAACGCGATTTGGCACCTAACATTAATTTCTTCATGAATGTACCCGTGACACCGGATGGTGGTTTGAAGTTCGATGATGGCGTATCCGCGCCTGGCTGCTATGTCGAAATGGAGTCCATTGGCAGCACCATGGCACTGATCAGCAATTGTCCGCAGCTTAACAATCCTTGTAATGCCTATAACCCGACACCGATTCAGGTGCTCATCTGGGATAAATAACGAAGATAAATGCGAAGGAGTGGTTACGATGTTTACAAAAGTGCTAATTGCGAATCGTGGCGCGATTGCCGTACGTATTGAGCGTACATTGCGCAAACTGGGAGTTCAATCCGTAGCTGTGTATACAGCTGCTGATCAAGATAGCTTACATGTGGATGGAGCCGATGAAGCGGTTCTGATCGGTGAGGGGCCAGCGAAGTCGAGTTACTTGAATACGGAGCTGATCCTGCAGACAGCGCTTGAAACCGGTGCCCAAGCGATCCATCCCGGCTATGGCTTCTTGAGTGAGAATGCGGATTTCGCACGTGCTTGTCGCGAGCATGGCATTGTATTTATCGGACCTACTCCGGAGCAAATGGAGATGTTTGGACTGAAGCACTCCGCACGTGAGATTGCGGAAAGAGCAGGCGTGCCGATGCTGCCAGGTACTCCGCTAATCACCGAATTAGAAGAAGCATTAACAGAAGCAGCACGTATTGGCTACCCTGTTATTTTGAAAAGTACAGCAGGCGGCGGCGGTATTGGCATGCGTGTATGCGCTGACGAAGCGACGCTGCGAGCGGCTTACGACGGTGTGCGCCATTTGGCCGAAACGAATTTCAAAAACGGGGGCATGTTCCTCGAAAAATATATTGCCCGTGCTCGTCACGTTGAAGTGCAAATTTTCGGCAACTCCTTAGGTGAGGTAGTAACGCTTGGTGAGCGCGATTGCTCTATCCAACGTCGTAATCAAAAGGTAATAGAAGAGAGTCCAGCTCCAAACCTGTCGGACGACGTACGTGAGGCGATGTTTGGGTCGGCGAAGCGTTTGGCGGCAGAAGTTGGCTACCGTAGTGCGGGAACGGTTGAATACCTCTACGATCCAGAAACGTGTGAGTTTTACTTCTTGGAAGTGAATACGCGCCTTCAAGTTGAGCATGGTGTGACGGAGGAAGTACTTGGGATTGACCTCGTAGAGTGGATGGTGCGTGAAGCGGCATTGGAACTGAATGATCTTCAATCACTGATCCGTAAGCCGCAAGGCCACAGTATCCAAGCGCGGATTTACGCAGAGGACTGCCTCCAACAGTTCCGTCCGAGTGCGGGTCAGTTGGATCGCGCTGTATTTTCTAACGAAGCTCGTAATGAGACGTGGGTTCGAGATGGTCTAACTGTAACAACACTCTACGACCCGATGCTGGCTAAAATCATTGTCCACGGCAAAGACCGCTTAGACGCGATCCATAAATTAGTAGAAGCGCTGGCTGAAACGCGCATGTACGGTTTAACAACCAACCTGCAGTACGTGCGTGCACTTCTGCAAGAAGAGGCTTGCCTGAGCGGCAACGTGTTTACGCAGCTTCTTAATACTTTTGAGCCAACTGAACGAGCGCTTGAAGTTGTCGATGGCGGTATTCAAACAACCGTGCAAGACTTCCCAGGCCGTATTCGCCATTGGGATGTGGGTGTACCGCCATGCGGACCGATGGATCCGCTATCGTTCCGTATCGGGAATAAGCTGCTAGGCAATACCGATGATGCTCCTGGTCTTGAAATGACCCTGCGTGGCGGCTCCTACAAGTTCCGCAGTGACATGTGGTTCTGCGTAACAGGTGCGGATATGCAAGCTGAGCTGGATGGGGAGACGGTCGCTACGTACCGTCCGGTGTTCGCATCGAAAGGGCAAGTGCTGAGCTTTGGCGAGGCCAAAGAAGGCATGCGTACGTATTTGCTCATCGGCGGCGGACTCGATATGCCGAAGCTTCTAGGCAGTTCATCCACGTTTACGTTGGGTGGCTTCGGTGGTCATGGTGGACGCGCGCTTCGCACGGGCGATGTGTTAGGTGTTAATGAAGGCGGCGAGAAACGTGTGCAGGATGAGTTTGAATTAGCACCAGATCATCGCCCTGGCATGACACGCGAGTGGACGATTGGTGTTGTTCCTGGACCGCATTGTACAGGCGAGTTTTTGCGCACGGAATATCTGGATCAATTGACAGAAACAAGCTGGGAAGTGCATTTTAACTCCTCGCGGACGGGGGTTCGTTTGAAAGGGCCTGCTCCGCTATGGACACGTGAAGATGGCGGGGAAGCGGGACTTCACCCTTCGAATATTCACGATAATGCCTATGCGATAGGTACCCTGGATTTGACCGGCGATATGCCGATTCTGCTTGGGCCTGATGGGCCGAGTCTTGGTGGGTTCGTGTGTCCGGTGACGACGGCGTCAGCCGAGTTCTGGAAGCTGGGTCAGCTGCACCCTGGTGACTCGATACGCTTCCACTTGCTGACGCTTCCGGAAGCCGAAGCCCTGCGTGATCTGCAAGAGAGCAACCTGCGTGCGATTGGCGAGGGACATTTTGAGCAATTGGTGCAAGTGCAGCTGCCTGCTGTTAATGAGGAGATTACACCGGAATATCCGCGACTTTTCCATGAGGTAGAGAACCGTCGCTTCCCGATCACGATTCGCTGCTGCGGTGACCAGAACTTGCTAGTTGAATACGGTGAGCTAGAGCTGGATTTGCTGCTGCGTTTCCAAGTGCAGGCTTTGATGCAGGCGATCGTGGAAAGTGGTTCAATTCCAGTACTTGATCTGACACCAGGGATTCGCTCTTTGCAAATTCATATTGATCCGTCGCAAATTACAGTAACTGAGGCGTGCAAAAAGGTTGTTGAGATCGATGCAGCGCTCCCTCCTTTGGAACAGTTCCGTGTCCCATCGCGTATTGTGCGTTTGCCATTGTCGTGGGATGACCCAGCAACACAGCTGGCAATTGAACGTTATCAACAAGGGGTGCGCCCGGATGCGCCTTGGTGCCCGAGCAACCTTGAATTCATTCAACGGATTAATGGGTTAGACACAATAGATGAAGTGAAAAAGATTGTATATGAAGCGAACTACCTCGTACTGGGGTTAGGGGATGTGTATTTAGGGGCTCCTGTGGCAACGCCGGTTGATCCTCGTCATCGTCTAGTGACAACGAAATACAATCCAGCTCGTACATGGACACCAGAAAATGCCGTCGGCATCGGCGGAGCTTACATGTGTGTGTATGGGATGGAAGGTCCGGGCGGCTATCAATTCGTAGGACGCACCATTCAAATGTGGAATCGCCTGCGCTCAACGGAGAGCTTTCAGGCGGGTAAGCCTTGGTTGTTGAGATTTTTTGATCAAATCCAATTCTATGAAGTAAGTGCGGAAGAGCTATTGCAACTGCGTGAGGATTTCCCACGCGGTCGTTATGAGGCTGACATTCAAGAGACGACGTTTGATTTAGGTGAATATCTACAATTCTTAAGCTCTATAGAAGAAACAACGGATACGTTCCGTACCCAGCAGCGTGAAGCGTTCAAAGAAGAACGTGAGAGTTGGAAAGCGAAGGGGCTTGCTGAATATGTCTCCGAGCAGGAGACAGGTGATGCTGCACCAGAAGATGAATTGCCTGCTGGAACCGTTGCTGTGCGTGGCATTATGCCAGGTAGTGTTTGGAAAGTGTTGGTAACCCCGGGTGAGCAAGTGAAGAAGGGCGACCAACTGGCGATTCTCGAAAGTATGAAAATGGAGTTCCCGCAGCACGCACCTTGTGATGGCTTTGTTTCGATGATTGGCGTTAAACCAGGCGACCAAGTGCATGCCGGACAATTAATTCTGGGTATTGCACAATCTGCGTAAAGGGAGAGGTGAAGGCTATGGGAGAGCGAACAGACGAAGAACGGGTTATTAGTGATGAGTTGGAAAAAGAGTTAACCATATCTTATTTGCGTGAAAAGTATGAAGCGGGCGCCTTATCTCCACAGGAGGTCATGGCGACAATTGTAGAGCGTTCTATTACTGACGCTGACATGAATATATGGATTACGCCACCGACGATGGATGCGATACAGCCGTACTTGGATCGATTGGCATCTCTCTCGATGGAGGATGCACCTCTATGGGGGATTCCTTTTGCGATCAAAGATAACATTGATCTTGCCGGTGTTCCAACGACGGCAGGCTGCGCGGAATATGCGTTTACGCCGGATGAGCATGCGGGTGTCGTGGAGAGACTGATTGCGGCAGGCGCCATTCCTGTAGGCAAAACGAACCTAGACCAGTTCGCGACGGGCTTAGTCGGCGCTCGCAGTCCTTACGGGGACGCGCATAACGCGCTGCGTCCTGAACTGATCAGTGGCGGCTCGAGCTCCGGCTCAGCCGTCAGTGTAGCCCGTGGCCAAGTGGTTTTCTCACTTGGCACAGATACAGCAGGCTCCGGCCGCGTGCCGGCAGCGCTGAATCGCCTAGTCGGCTATAAGCCGAGTCTCGGCGCATGGCCGACCAAGGGGGTCGTGCCAGCCTGTGCGAGCCTCGACTGTGTCACGGTCTTCGCGCATACGTTGGCGGATGCGCTTATCGTAGACAGCGTGGCACGGGGTGTCCACGCGGAAGATCCTTGGTCCCGCAACGTGGTGCGAAAACCGGCGGCGTTGCCTAAGCGGGTTTGTCTCCCTTCGGGGGAGCTAGGCTTCTATGGGCCTTACGCTGATGAGTATCGCGCTGCATGGGGGAAATCTGTTAGTCACTTGAAGGAAGTTTGTCTTCGTGCAGGGGTTCAAATTGTTGAAGTTGATACGGCTGTATTCGCGCAAGCTGCAGCGATATTATATGAGGGGCCTTGGGTGGCTGAACGCTGGGCAGCTCTCGGCAGCTTTATTGAAGCGAATCCTGGCGTAGCTTATCCGGTGACGGAGAAGATATTGCGCTCTGGTTCGGCTGCTGAGTACGATGCGGCATCGGTATTTGTTGCGATGCATAAGCTTCAAGGGTATAAATTGACAGCTAGGAAGCTGTTGCAGGATGCCGTGCTAGTGATGCCAACCTGTGGAGGCACGTGGACGCGCGAGCAAGTGCTTGCGGACCCGATCAGTACAAATCGTGATATGGGGCGCTACACGAACCATTGCAATCTGCTGGATTTGTGCGCGGTTGCTGTGCCTGCGGGCGACGCGGCGCCGGAGACGCCTTTTGGGATTACGCTCTTCGCGTTGGCGGAAGAGGAAGGATTGATTTGTGGGGCAGCGGAGTTGTTCGTGGCGGGCACTGCTGTTGATGTGGCGAAGGCGGAGGTTGCTGCTAGTGTAAGTGCGGGGGCAAGTGCAAAAGAGGATAGCCTCGTTGCTGCGCAGACGACGCTTGTTGCGGTTTGCGGGCTGCACATGCGTGGCTACCCGCTGGAGAAACAGATGCAAGGCTGTGGAGCGCGGTTCATCCGGGAGGATGAATCCGCTGCGAAGTACAGCCTTGTGAAGCTGCCGACATCCCCTGCGAAGCCGGGGATGATTAAGCAACAGCAGGGTGGCGCTGCCATCCTGCTGGAGATTTGGGAGATGCCGCTCGAGGCATTCGGCGGCTTTGCGGCAGCGATCCCGGCTCCGCTCGGGATCGGCAAGGTTGAACTCCGGGACGGCACGGAAGTCCCGGGCTTCGTTTGTGAAGCTTACGCGGCCGAAGGCGCGGAAGATGTTACGGCGTTGCGTAGCTGGCGCAACGTGGTGCCTTTGTAAGTGGTTGTAATTGGCGCTTAATAGAGAAGACGACTGTTCCCTTGTATCTTGAAGGGCGGTCGTCTTCTTTTAACTTTTTTTCAAACGAGGGTTGCAATGCATTTATATACATGGTATATTGCTATTCCGCCATTCTTTTCGAGGGAAAATCCTTGTGGAATGAGGATGTAGATTGGTTGTAAAAAAGAATTTTAAAAAAACACTTGCAATTAAAAAGTCTACATGGTACATTACTTCTCGCTGCTTCGGTAACACGGCAGTGAGCGAAAGAAATTGATCTTTGAAAACTGAACAACGAGTGAGTAAGCACAGTCGAGCAATCGACTATAAAAGAGATTGCAAAATCTCGCTAGCTTCAAATGAGCAAGTCATCTTTCTACTATGGAGAGTTTGATCCTGGCTCAGGACGAACGCTGGCGGCGTGCCTAA
>NZ_JCAUAO010000016.1:0-70101 GCF_059691995.1 Paenibacillus sp. J22P169
CGCAATACTCGTCAACGATCGCAATTAGCGCAACGACAACGCTAAAATACTTCGGTAGAGATACTGCGGGCAATTCGTCAGCAGTTCAGACTGCGACGTATACGATTAACTTGGCCGATACAACCGCGCCGAGTAATGTTACTAGTCTTACTACAAGCGGATTGACTCAAACTGGCGTAACGCTCAATTGGACAGCGGCGACGGATAACGTGGCTGTAACAGGATACGAGATTTACAACGGTGCGTCTCTTGTTACAACGGTAACGGCGTTAACTTACAATGTAACGGGGTTGACCGCATCAACGCAGTACACATTCTGGGTTAAAGCGCGTGATGCTGCGGGCAATGTGGCGACAGGAACGAATACCACGTTTACAACGTCAGCGACAGCCGATACAACTGCGCCGAATCCTGTAACAGGGTTAACAGCGGGGACTCCTACAAGTAATAGCGTACCGCTTTCGTGGACTCTCTCTTCAAGCGGCGATGTAGCAACGCAGGAAGTTGCTTACAGTACAGACGGAACAAACTTCACTGTATTTGGTTCCCCTGTAAGTGCTGCAACTACGGGTACAACTGTAACAGGGCTGGTCGCTTCGACAGCTTATACCTTCCGAGTGGTTGCAATTGACGCATCAAATAACCGTTCCACGGCGGTAACAACCACAGCTACACCAATAGCAGGGACTACAGTTATAGTGAGCGATACATTCAACCGTGCTAATGCAACGCTGACAACCGCTGAAACAGGTGGTAGTTGGAACGATATGGGAGCATCAGTGATTAGCAACCAAGTCGGATTCCTTTCAGCCTCAACTTTCTTCCCGAATGTGAACACAGCCAAATCGGATAATATTGATATTGAAATGGACTTGGTCTTACCTACTTTAGCAACTGGTAACATTTCAGGCGTTGCAGCAAGATTAAACCAAGCCGCTGCGGATGAAGGTTTGATTTTCGGGGCAGCAGGAGCCGGAACAACCGCAGGTTTCCTATCAACTATCTCAGGCGCTACTACCCCACCTGCAAAAGCTAGTTTCTCTTTCGTTGCAGGACAAACGTATCATTTGAAACTAGAAGTTAGAGGTAATGTGTATAAAGGCTATATCGACGGAGTGTTGATCCAAACCTATACAGATACAGCGAATGCAGCATTGACAAGTACTAGACACGGTTTTGTTTTCTACAATACTACCGTACCTAGAGGGGATAACTTCAAAATAACAGCTGTTTAAAGAACGGAGGTATTTCGTTTATGTGGATAAAGAAATCTAGCGGCGGCAGCGGATCGGTAGGACCTCAGGGCCCCGCCGGTCCACAAGGTCCTAAAGGAGATACAGGCCCGCAAGGTCCTCCGGGATCGGGTGGTGGAAGCAGCAGCGAATACATGAAATATAGCGGTAAAAGGATGTACAATTTCGGGGATAGTATAACAAATACAACTAGCTTAAATAACTACCCTACATACTTAGCCCCTAAGCTAAATGTGACATTCACTAATTTTGGAAGTTCAGGCGCAGACCATAACCGTTTTAGATGCATTGTATGCGGCGGAACGTCAAGCGGAGGTTTAACATTTACTGCGCCTAACTACGCACAAGCCGATCTCGTAACGATGACTATCGGACATAATGCAGGTGTAGGAAGTTCGACAATAGCCGATATTTCAGGTATTAGTAATTTCAACTCATACCCTGATACGTATTACGGTAACTTTTGCCGAAGTATTGAGTTCATTCAAAGTATGAACGCTAACATTCAAATCATATTACTAACACCTATTCAGTCTTTGGATGCTGAATATATCACCAACACAGCACAAGCAACAGCAGCTATAAAAATAATCGGGCAAAAGTACGCTTTACCCGTTATTGATTTACAGAATACAAGTGGGTTGCACTTCAGAAATTTAAGTACACTCACCACGGATGGAGTACATCCCAATCCTGCGGGAGCGCAAAAGATAGCCGAACTTATCTTTAGGCAAATATTAAATTACTAGAATTTTATTTTAATATTTTTCCTTTTAGTCGAAATCCAAAAAAATTGTTACAACCACAAGGGCATAGTTCATCGTTGATTTTTTCGTAAACCCAACCACCCCCATCGTAGTCATAGTGTCCTTTAACGCGCCAAATCGCTTTGCATTTAGGACATTTTAACGTATCGATGTCGGGATCGCTGGATTGTATGACTTTATGCATATTATTCACTCCATTTTTATAATAGGCTCTCGATACAATTTGTATCACGTTGCTATAATGATGTCAATTGAAAATAATCTTTGCTCCGAGCCGATCGGGGCTATTTCTCGTTGTCCGAACGTTCACGACGTAAAACTGAAACGGCTGTTTTAAACGATGGTCGACGGACCTTAAACGGTGGAGGTACACGCAATGAGCGATATTAAACGTAAATTCCCGCTAAGTCTCGATATGCAAATGTTCGCGCAAGATCCGCCCGCTGATCCACCGCAGGACCCGCCAGCTGATCCGCCAGCTAAGAAGCTAGAGATGACGCAGGAGGAGCTCGACCGGATGATCGCGGATAGAATCACGCGTGAGCGTAAGAAATTTGCGGATTACGACGATATCAAAGCAGAACGCGAACGCCTAAAAGAGGCGGAAGAAGCCCGCAAACTAGCGGAAATGTCCGACAAGGAACGCCTGGAAGCGGAGAAGAAAGACGCGTTAGACAAAGTGCTAGCTGCCGAAGAGTCACGCGACAAAGCGTTAACAGCCGCTAACCAACGCCTCATTAAATCGGAATTCCGTGCTTTAGCGCGAGAGTCCGGTATTCGTGCTGATGCGCTCGATGACGCATTCAAATTAGCTGACACTTCCGCGGTAAGTGTTGACGATGATGGAAACGTGGTCGGCGTAAAGGACGTAATTGAGGCGCTTGTTAAAGATAAACCGTATCTAGCGGAGGCGAAGAAAGAGACGCCAAAAAAGATCGGTGAAGGTACGAATTACCAATCTAGTGACGAAGTGAAAACGTTAGAGCATCAGCTTGAAGACGCGAAGCAGAAGCGTGACTTTAGTAAGGTAATTCAGTTATCAAACAAAATTAAAGAGTTACTACGGTAGATAACCGTCCCGCCAAAGTGCAGGATGGTTTTTTAATTTACACATACCCCCAAGGAGGAATTTTAAATGTTACAAACATACGACTTTCAGAATCAAATCCGTGATCTATCCGCAGGTATTGACCTTATCATCAACGATGCTCCAACTCTTCTAGGTTTAGTTGGTATGAATGGCGAGCCGCTTACACAAACGAAATACGAATGGATGAGCGATAACCTCAACTCCAACCGTTCCACCGTTAACGGCGCAAAATTAATCAGCGACACTACCGTTACTGTAGCGACAGGCGACGGGATTAAATTCCGTGCTAATGCATTAATCGTAATCGGTGAAGAGTATCTAAAAGTTACTGGCGTTGCAGGCGATGTGATAACTGTATCGCGTGGCTTTGACGGTACTACGGCTGCTGCGCTCGCCAACGGTGCAGAAATCCGAATCGTAGCACGTCCACAACTTGAAGGCGCTGGAGTCGGAACTGACGAAGGTCACGACAGACAAGTGGAGTACAACTTCTCCCAAATTATCGAACGCTACGCGCAAGTTTCGGGTACTCAACAAGCGGTTCGTACGTATAACGTCGGCAACGAGCTCGACTACCAAGTGCAGCTCCGCCTAAAAGAGATGACACGCGAGTTCAATGACTGGTTGATCTATGGCCGTCGTGTAGATGCCGGCGCAGGAGCTCCACGTATGACAGGCGGTCTACTGTACTTCGCACAACAAAAGGGCGCCTTCAAGAAAAATCTTAGCAATGCGGAAGTAGCTGCGAAAGATATCAATGAAGTTATGGAGCAAGTTTTCCTTCGCGGTGGTAGCGTAAACACAATCCTTACTAACACTGCGGGCGCTCGTCAAATCTCGAAGTTGGCTGCTAACGCAATCCAAGTACAGCGTACTGATTCCGCTACTGGTCATCAGATTTCCACGTTCGTTTCTGATATCACGGGCGGAAACGTTGCGACGATCGTAGTTGACCCGAACTTCCCGAAAAATAAAATTGCGTTGTTTGACCGTAGCATCTTGTCCATGCACGCTCTTAACGGTCGCTCCGTAAGTGACGTTGACGCATCAGTAGCAGGCGCTGACTTTGTTGCACGTCAAATCCGCGGTGAGTACGGTATCAAAGTTAAGAACGCGAAAGAGAAAATCGCGATCATTGAAAACATCAGCACGTCAGTATCCTAATAAAACGAAGATTGAGGCGGCTACTTAGCGCCTCTTTTTCTTTCTCCGGAGGTACGTAATGGCAATTTATAAAGCTAGTCCATTTTATTCGGTACAAAACGGCGACATCCGCGTTAGTTTCGATCATCTTGGCGAATTTTCAACGGACGATGTAGCAGAGATTCACTTACTTGACGGACTTGTGCCGGTATGGATTACAAAAGAATCGGATGAAATACCGGAGGAAGTAACGCCTAAAGCGCCAGCTCAGCGTAAATCCTCCGCGAAATAGAAAACGGAGGAGGTTCGTTATGGCGGTAAATATTGGGCAAGCCGACGAGTATATCGAGCAGAATTGTATTGACGTTGAGGACTGGTCGGATAGTGACGAAGCGAGAAAACAACGATTGTTAAACGTCGCATCACGTACGCTAACGACAAAGTACCCAACGTATACGATTCCGGATAAAGCCGTCTATGATTTCGCAAATAATCTCGCGATCGCGTTTAACGATACGAATAAGCTCGGGCAGCAAGGCGTTACATCCGTTAGCATTAGCGGAACTGCTTCATTTACGTTTAAGGATGCGTTAGTATCGTCCGCTGGCGGAGACCTAGCGAAGTTTATTCCGCAATCAACTCTCGATTTAATCGGCGTTGAAAACGGTGGAATAAAGCCAACGCGCCGTAATGTAGCCTGGACGGTGATATAATGCCGATCGTTCCATTGAAACAAGAAATTAACGTAACTAAATCGGCCGGTACCGATGGTTGGGGCGGCGCTATTGTGGGCGATATCCTTACGCTCAAAGCGCGCGTTGTAGAGGAAACGAAGGTCATAACGGCACCTAGCGGAAAAGAAGCGGTCACTAGCTTGCGCATTACACTTGATAAACTGGCGGATATCACGTACGACGACACGATAACGTATACGAACGAAAACGGTGTGACAGTCGAACGAAAACCGCTAAATATCGCAGTGAAACGCGGAATCAGTGGCAAGCCGATGCTTACGGAGGTGTACGTATGAGTCGCGAAATCGAGCTCAATTTAGGTAACGTTTTGCGATTGTATTCGAACGCTATGGACGTTGTTGCGGAGGCAGCCAAACGCGGTATGCACGATGCTCTCGACGAATGGAGAATCGAGTCTACGGATATTGCTCCGCTAGACAAGGGTACGTTGCGTCGCGGATTCGGACCTAATCGGATTACCGGAAGGGGTCTCGATTTGGACGGTGAGTTCAACGTAACTGCGATCGAAAGCAATCGGGGCGCGCAACGTTTTAATTACGCTTACTACATTCACGAAAAAAACGCAGGCGGCCGGTCATTACGTAAGCCAGGGACGGAGAAAAAGTTCCTCGACGTAGCATCGGAGCAGCACGGTGAAAAGTGGCTACGCGGAGTCGAAGCGGAAATACAAAGCGAACTGAGGCGGAGAGGGTGGTAGCGTGTCGTTAATTAACGATATTGAATCGATCGACGCGTTCATCGCGCAGAAATTTCCGACTGCCCAAACGTTCATGGCGCGACCGCTTAAGACCGCTGCTAATACGTTCGTAACGGAGCTACAAAATGAGCGCAGGGAAACGGAGACAAACGTCAGCTGGCGAGCTGAGCGTGAATATCAGATCATTTACGTTGGCGTTAATCCGCAGGACGTACTCGCTAAGATGGACGCGCTTAGTACGGCTTTATACTCCGCGAAAGTTATTGCGAAGAGTGGATCTACGCGTTACATAAACGTTGACTCCTTTGCTTACGGAATGCCGTTTAAATCGGCGGCTGAAGACGTCTATGTGAGCATTGGCGTATTGACGACGACCACTCGCGAAATGAAGTCGATGGATGCGTATGAGAACACGCAAAAAATAATGCACGTAAATATTCGGTATTAAAAAGGAGGCTGCACGATGGCAGGAGGAAGTTGGGACCCGACGGCATTACCAGTTAGGCCGGGTTTATACATCAATTTTAAAACCGCAGCCGCTGCGCAGATTAAAGGTGGCGCAAGAGGAGTGGTAGCCATTCCCTTAAAAGCATTCGCCGGCGGTACAGCTACGGTTAAAACGTTCTACACGGTCGATAACGAAACAACGGCGGCAGGACTGTTCGGTGCGGGGAATATCGAATCAATTAAGTACGCGCTACAAGGTGGCGCAAAGGAGATCCTCGTTTATACATTGCCAGTAGGCGCAACAGTAACGGATTACGCTGACGCACGGACGGCGTTCGATACACGTCCGTTCAATGTTTTCGTCTTTGACGGTGAAGTTACGGCGGCTATTCAAGACTCGACGCTAACGTGGGTAACCGCGAATAAGACGGCGGGTAAGCACTTCTTTGCGATATTCGGAACGGCGGCAGCAGTCGACGATCAAACGCCAGCAACGGGTAACGCGCGCTCCGTACGATTACTCAGCGACTACGCCGCTAATCTGACGGTAGGCGTAGTAATCAACGGTGTAACCGTATCGTCCGGCGTCTATGCGCCTTATGTAGCGGGTCTTATTGCAGGTACACCAATCAATCGTTCGATTACGTACAAGATCGCTCCGGTGACTGACGTGAATAAACGATATACAAACGCAGAAGTTGTAACGGCGTTGGCGGCCGGCTCACTCGTACTCGTTAACGACGGGGAAAAGGTGAAAATCGAACAGGGACTAACGACTTCTGGTAAGAAAATTCGTTCTATTCGCGCACGCCAGGCGATCAGCAACGACATTACGAAGACGGCGGCCGATTCCTATATCGGACAAATCAATAACGATGCGGACGGTCAGGCGGCGCTTATTTCCGCTGTTAAGGCGTATCTCGAAACGTTAGAAGCTGCGGGCGTCCTAACGGGCATCAATGTCGGTCTCGATCCGCAATTCCAAAGCGTAGGCGACAGCGTTTACCTGCTGATTAGCTACGTTGAACTCGATAGCATGGAACGAATTTTCCTCACAATTTCCGTATAAGAAGGGTGGTGTAACGTATGCCAGTTTTAGATCCTACACGCGCGATTCAAGGGCATTCCGGTGAAGTCTGGAAAGACGGCGCCTGGTTGACGAATTTCTATAAAGCAGAAGCAGCTGCCGACATCTCGTACGACAAGATTAAACGTAGTGGTACACGGAGAGTCGGTAACAAGCTAGGCTCGATCGAACTGTCAGGCAGTATCGGCGGATATAAAATCACGACTGAGTTTGCAGAACAAATCGCGCAGGCTATGGATGACAGAAGAGGCGCATTCGTTTGCGAATTGATTATGAAGCTTGCCGATCCGGAAGCTTACGGGTATGAGCGCGTCCGATTAAAAGGCGTTCAATTTACGAAGATAGACATCATGAAATTCGAAAGCGGATCGATCGTCGAGCAAGAATGGCCTTTCGTTTTCGATGACTTTGAGTACCTCGATAAAATCACGATTAATTAAATGTAACGGACATAAACGCAGCTCAAACGTTAATTCGTTAGCTGCGTTTTTAATTACGAAAACCAACGGCAATTAACGCCGATTATCGGAGGAATATAAATGGATGCACTACAAGCGCTACTATCCGCAAATCTCGAGATTGAACAGGATCTTTACATCAAGAGACTCGGAGTAAATTTCCGCCTTAAAGCGATTGATACGAAATCACTCGAAAAGGCACGTGAACAATGTACGCAATTTAGCGGTAAGGGATCGCGTAAGGAATCAACCGTAGATGCCGACCGCCTTAACGCGGTGCTCGCGGTTAAATTCTGCGTATCACCGGACTTCGGAGATAAAGCTCTTCTAGCGAAATACGGCGCAGCTAACGCGGTCGAGTGCGTCGGCAAAGCGTTGTTACCTGGCGAGCTAACGCGCATCATAGCTGCCGGCATGGAACTATCGGGATTCGGAGACGAAGAGGATGCGGAAGAAGACGTAAAAAACTAATTCAGGCGGGCGGCGTTCCATATCTAGTTCATCGGATTTTTCAACGCCACCATATCCCGCCTGACGAGTTTTACGCGAAGGATATACGGACTCGACGGTTCATGCTCGTATCAGAAGCGATAGTACTTGACGAAGAGATCGCGCAAGGAAAGGAGAGATGACGTATCGCATACGATTTGGTAGCGCGTCTACGAGTAATTGATAATATGACGCGGCCTGTTAACAGCGCGTTACGCTCAATGAGTTCACTCGCTTTAAAAGCGTCCGCAGCAGCGGTGGGAGTTCATGCGCTTGGGGCAGCGATTGCAGGTGTTGCGGCAACAAAGAATGCATTGAAGCTGGCGTCTGACGCTGAGCAGGCGAGTATCGCTTTTACTACGATGCTTAAGGACGGCGATAAGGCGGCGAAGTTTTTAGAAGAGTTGTCCGATTTTGCAAATAGAACTCCGTTTGAGCTTCCGCAATTACGTGATGCAGCTAAAAAGATGCTCGCGTTTGGCTTCAGCGCAGAAAGAGTGGTACCAATGTTAACCGGAGTCGGTAACGCCGCTGCTGGGCTTAGTTTAGGAGCGGAAGGCGTCGATCGATTAACGCTAGCACTCGGTCAGATGCGCGCGAAGGGTAAGGTACAGGGCGACGAAATGTTACAGCTCGTCGAAGCAGGTATTCCTGCGTGGGAAATCCTCGCAAATAAAATGAATACTACGACGGCCAACGTTATGAAGATGTCGGAGAAAGGTATCATACCGGCTGATAAAGCTATCAACGCGTTAATCGACGGAATGAATAAGACGTTTCCGGACATGATGGATAAACAATCGAAATCACTCGGCGGCATGTGGTCAACGATGAAGGACACGTTCAACAATAAGCTGCTCGTTAAGTGGGGCGAAGGCATTGCGGCAGCATTAAAACCGAGATTCGACGCGATCGTAACGTGGCTTAACAATAATGGCGCAACTATTAAACGTTGGGGTGACGGACTGGCGAAAGCTGCAAAGGCGGGATCGGACGCAATCCTATCGAATTTTGAGCGTGCGTTTAAGTACGTGCGGACTAATTACCTCGATAATCCAGCATTTAAGAACTTAGCTACGATTAAGCAACGATTCGAATTTATCATCGATGATCTGAAGAAGACGTTTGACTCGTGGTATAAGTCTGGCGGAAACGAGCAGATAAAAAGCGCTACAAGTAGCCTCATCGGATTTATCAGTACGGCGCTATCAGGCTCCAGCGACCAGTTAGCGAGCGTCGGAATTGATCTCGGTAAATCGCTCGCGAGCGGCATGTTAACGGGCCTAGAGCAATTTTCCAAAGAGAATCCGAAAATGGCTGCTTTAATGGCATACATCGCGACGCCAGGCAGTGCGACGGTTAAGATTGCGGCTGCATTGGCGGTAGGTTCGGGAAGCGTAAGCGCGGTTAAACAGATTTCGAGCGATATTAAGTCAGACGCGGAAGTATTTAAGAACGAAGGAACTATTTCCGGAATTAAAAACTTTCTCGCTCCGGCAAATAGACTTCTCAATCCGGAAGTTATCAGAGACGAAAACGGTAAGGTTCTCGGAGGAAAAGCGCTCTTAGATTACCGGAAGGCGAATCCGATCGCAGGCCCGCCGGACCCGAACGGTCACGCTGGCGGATTGTCACGCGTTCCTTACAACGGATACACGGCGCGCCTTCACGTAGATGAGGAAGTACTTACGAAGGCGGACGCTGATAAGCGCAGATCAGGCGGCGGTAATGACGGTGGTATTACGATTAATATGCACGGTACAGTTATCCGTGAAGACGCGGATATTCAAAAGCTAGCTGGTGCGTTAGCTAAGGAGATTCGCGGAGCAAGGGAGGCCGGTGTATGATGACAAACGATCTTCAGTTTTGGCTAACGTATAATAACGGAGCTGAAAAACTCCGCCTCCCCGTTAATCCGGAATCAATCCGCATCTCGAAAACGCACGGCTACGACGATGTGTTGACGACACAACTCGGCGAGCTTACCGTAATCGGAACGGATAGATTGCGGGAATATTCGCTTGCTTCGTTTTTTCCACGCGATTATAATTCGTCCTTTTGCGAATACTCAGACATTCCGAATCCGCAAGATGCCGTAGCGTTAATCGAAAAGTGGATCGAAACACGGCAGCCAATTCGCCTAACAATAACGGGGTCGGTAAATATTCCGGTAACTATACGCTCTTTTACTTACGAGGAGCGTGCCGGTCACGTTGGTGATATTTTTTACGAGATTGCTCTGAAAGAGTACAGATTTACGGAGCTGAAAAGGGTCACAGAGAAGCCGGCAGAAGGATTGCAATTTGCATCTGCGTTTGTATCCGGACAAGAAACGCGTACAGGGAAGGCTATCCCAACAGTCACGTCCTATACGGTGAAGCCTGGTGACGACCTAACGAAAATTGCGCATGCGGTATATATAGACGGCGATAAGTGGAGCGACATTTATAACGCGAATAAGGAAATTATCGGTAAGAATCCGAATCTTATCTACGCGGGGCAGGTGTTAACGATAACGTGACAATTTCTATAATTTACGATGACACGATTATTGATCCTTTAGTCACATCCGTTAACTGGTCCGGAGACATCACGCAAGCATACCGAAGACTTTACGTTTCTATTAAG
Source organism: Paenibacillus sp. J22P169 (assembly GCF_059691995.1). Taxonomy (NCBI): domain Bacteria; kingdom Bacillati; phylum Bacillota; class Bacilli; order Caryophanales; family Paenibacillaceae; genus Paenibacillus; species Paenibacillus sp. J22P169. Next base: position 10,815 of record NZ_JCAUAO010000016.1, read on the forward strand.
AATACGCAGGATGGGCTCACGCAGGCGATTACGGTAGAACTCGGCAAGCAGCTCGTTTTATTATCGGATAATACAGAACTATTTCGCGGAGTCATCTTTTCGCACAGCATCGGTGCTTCAGGCGTTATGCAGATAACTGCGTATGACGAGGCGGTTTATCTCATGAAATCCGTTGATTCACGTAAATTTTCAAATATGACGGCCTCGGCTATTTTACGCGAATTATGCGATGACTTCGGAATTGAAATTGGCTCAATAGCGGATACCGGTTATATACTACCGAAACTAGTGCTTCGTGATATGGAATTATGGAGCATGGCGATTACTGCGCTGAGTGAAACGCGGAAGCAGACAGGGCGGCGGTTTTTAATTCAGTCTGACCACGGTCGCGTTAATTTGATCGAGCGCGGAGAAAAAGTCGTAAACTTCATTCTCGACGATTCTACGAATATCATTGACGCTTCTTACTCGCTATCTATCGAAGATACACGTAACCAGATTAAAATAATCGGTGGCGACGAGGATAAGAACCCGATCGAGTTTACGATTAAGGATGAAACTCTCACGGAGAAATTCGGAGTTATGCAGCATCTTGAGCGCGCAGATTCCGATATGACACGGTCGCAGTTAGAGCAATTAGCTACCGTTTTGCTAGCGACAAAGGCAACGATTAGTGATGACGCAAATGTAACAGCGTTAGGTGACGTCAATGTAACCGCAGGTGTCGTCGTATATGTACGTGAATCGCTTACGAGTATTGCAGGTGCTTACTACGTTATTAACGATTCTCATACGTGGGATGGCGATACGTACAAGATGACGGTGACGATCTCAGGGGATGAAGGACTTCCAACGTTAGAGTACGAGGCGCCGGCTATTAAAAAGAGTGCGGACACGTCGCAGTACGACGAATTTTTAGCGCTATTATAAGGAGTTGAATGAATGGGTCACGATGTTCTTGAGGGAACCGGTATCAGTCGTCTAACACAGGTCATACGCCAGATCGGCTATAACGAGTTCGACCGATTCGAGCTCGCTACCATAACTTCAGTCCTTCCCGCAATCACATTAAAGATCGATAACTGCCCGATTGTTTTCGACGCGTCCGACCTCGTTATTGCGGAACACCTTACGCAGTATACACGCCAAGTGACGATAAACGGCGGCTCTTCATCCGTTATGGTTGTACAGTCTCCGCTTGAAGTAGGGGATCGCGTGATTACCGTATCAATGAACGGCGGCCAATCGTACGTAGTAATCGATAAGGCGGTGATTTTGTAAATGGCGCTGAGCCCATTAAAACCCGTAACAAACCGCGCGACTGAAGTTGCGACGGTTATTTTGCCGTCCAAAACGTATGCAATCGACTTCGATGGTGAAGAAGTTAGTGGCGCGAAAATAGACGGAATCGATGCTGTCCGCCAGTTCGTCCGAAAAGCGGTTCTGACCGCTCGCTACCGCTTTCAAATTTACTCGAATCAATACGGATGCGAGCTCGAAGACATCGTCGGTCAAGACGTTCCGCAGGCGCTATTAAACGCTGAGATTCCACGCGTAATAACCGATGCTCTAATCTACGATGCTCGCATTAAAGCCGTCCGAAACTTCGTAATAAGCCGGTCACTCGACGGTCTATACATTTCATTCACGGTCGATTCGGTCTATGGTGAGACCACGCAGGAGGTGACGCTATAAATGTACGAAACTGAAACGAAAGCCGCCGTCCTACAGCGGATGCTAGACGCAAGCGATCAAACGTTAGATCTACGCGAAGGCTCTGTTACGTTCGATTTACTCTCAACGTCAGCTATTGAACTTGCGAAAGCTTACGTTGAAATGGACAACGTACTAAGATTTGGATTCGCGGATATAACGTACGGTCCTTATCTCGATTATCGTGCAAGTGAACGCGGTATCACACGTAAGGCAGCTGTTAAAGCGACAGGCTCCGTTACGATTACGGGAACTAACGGCACGGCCATCGCAACGGGTACGGTACTTTCTACCGGCGGCAATACGCCCGTCTTATTCGTAACAACAGCAGACGGTACCATCGCCGGCGGTTCCATTACCGTCGCAGCCGAAGCACAGTTAAGCGGTGTTTCCGGCAACGTAGCAGCAAGCGCCATAACGCTAGTCTTCGGTAATCTTAGCGGTGTGGCCGGCGTGGCGAACTCGGCTCCGTTCTCCGGTGGTATTAACACGGAATCGGACGAAGAATTACTCGCGCGATATCTCGAAGACGTCCGCAAGCCAGCTACGTCAGGTAACGCGAATCAATATCGCAAATGGGCGCTAGAAGTAAGCGGAATATCTGACGCGAAAGTATATCCGATATGGAGCGGTGCGGGAACAGTAAAAGTCGTATTACTCGACGCAAACAAACGAGCTCCACTAACCGCCAAAGTTACGGATGCGGCGACGTATATTGGAACGGTGAGCCCGATTGGCGCTACGGTTACGGTCGTCGGAGCAACGGAAGTCGCGATCGATGTTAGCGGAACCTACACGCTAAAAGCGGGGGCAACGTTAACGGATGCGCGAGATCAAATCGCGGCTGCACTCGCGGAATATTTAAAAACGCTAGCCTTTACTGATCCAATCGTACGGTACACGCAGATTGCAAACATCGTACTTACTGCCGACGCAGTTACGGATTATTCCGGTCTTACTGTTAACGGTGGGACGGCGAACATTACGGTCGCGGAAGGAAGTATAGCGGTTGTAGGAACAATAACGTAAAGGGGTTGACGTGATTTGGGTTACAATACGAAAAAAATGGTCGGGGATCAGCAATTAGATCCAGTTCCGCAGTATTTTAACGCGGAAACCGGAGTCGACGCATATGAAGTCCTTAAGGGGAAAGATGGCGCTATCTACGTTATCGTTAAGGACTTCTTAGCTACAGTAAACGTTAATCAAACAGGAAGCTCAACACTAAGCGGTGCGCTTAAGAGCGTGACGGCGGCGGGTACTCGCGTACAGTTGCCGAATATTCCATGCCGTGAAGTGACGTTGATTGCGAAAAAGGGAAATACGGGATCTATTTACGTTGGCGGTGCGGATGTATCGGCAAGCGTTTATGGGGCGGAATTAATGGCAAATGATAGCATTACCCTTTCGGTGAGCAACGCTTATTTAATATGGATTGACGCGTCGGTTAGCGGGGAGGGGATCTCATTTGTCGCGATTTGAACATAGCCCTACGAAAGAGATTACTGCGCTTAAGGCGGATGTTGCGTACAAAACGGCAAGAGAAATTGCATTAGGTAGCTACGAGAATCTTGCAACTGATAAGCATTTATCTAAAGCAGATTGGGATTGGTCATCTGCTTTAGAACAAGCGGTAGCAGATGCAATGTCAACAAGTTCTGTGTTGATGGTGAACGATCGATATAAAATCAAGAAAGCAGGGAAGATTGTAGCTGGAACAAACGGATATCTCCATATAAAAGGTAGAGATATCACGAAAAGTAGTTTGATCTTCACGCATAATTCGGGCGGATTACAGCTAGTTGAATCAGGTGGTGGTTATTTATATGAAACGAAAATTGAAGACATCACCCTCACTGGAAACAGTAACAACGATTTAATAGTTGGTGACAAACTAGAGCAAGCGAAATTCTCAAATGTTTCTTTCGAGGATTGCGTTAACGCGATGACTCTAGGGAATTCAAGTTTGGTGCAGATTAACCGTATCACAGTTGCTAGAGCGACTAATGCGTTTAGGATTGTTGCATTCAATGGATTAATTACTTTCCAAAACCTCAATGTATGGGATACAACAAATACGTTCAAAATTGAAAGTGGATTTTCCGAAATTAATCTTTTTGATTGTTGGGTTGAGGAGTTTGACACGGTTTTCAGTATTAATTCGCCTTCAATTTCAAATTTCGGGGTTATTAGTGCAATCAATCCTTATTTTGTGAGCCAGAGAACAAGTTCAAGAGTGTTAAAAATTGAGCAGACAATGACCCTATTATCGACTAATCTAATCAAATTATTCAGTGGCAAGGTGATCTTGCCTAACTCGCTCGCTTCAGTGTTTGACTTTAGCGGATCCGCTAGCGGTTCAGGAAGAGTCGTTGTTGATATTGAAAGCACAACATTTCAAACGAACATTGTAGCTGCCGGTAAATTTCTTGTAGAACTTAACGCAGGCCAATCATTGTTTAATTTTGACATTATTATCCATACGCTAATTGGGATTGATACTAGGGCAATTATTACGAATCAGATTAGTAGAGTATCGGGATTTAACTCGAAATATGGTACTAATAGAGCGTACAACGGGATTAATTACTTCGAAGGAAATACTGGTACTACTCAAGGGCATATGAGATTTAATTCAGGTTCATCTAAGCTTGAGTACGATCCTGATGGTACGACAGTCTACCGTGAAGTAATGATAAAAAGGACCGCTAGCGCTGCACCTACAACGGGAACATGGGTTGTAGGTGACATTGTGTGGCATTCAGCTCCATCCGCAAGTGGAAAGATAGGTTTTGTTTGCGTTACGGCAGGTACCCCGGGTACTTGGAAGGCATTCGGAGCAATAGACGCATAATCAAAAAGATAGTTGCCATTATAGGTAAATTATGCTAGTGTTCGGAGGTGAAATTCAAAAGAACAATAATGAGGAGATTCCTATGGTTTTTATTACCGCTATACACTTTGTAATAACAATTGTTTTAATTTTAGGCGGGGCAATATTCTATAACACCTCACTGGATCCGAGTAATTATGTTTACTTTACTTCACTCTTATCTGTCCTTCTGTTTATATGGCAATTGTGGTCTTGGAGAATGGTAACAAAAGTGATATTTAGTCCGTATCCATTGTTTTTATTATCGTCTATGTTATTTAATTCAGGCCAAGCATTCTTGATCACATTCGGAATACAAGACACGTATTTCGACGGAACTTTTAGCAATGATTTAATTGTGAAGACTCTATTTCTTGTAATCCTATGCCATTCTTTTCTACATTTAGGCGCTTTAATTGCATGGAATAAAAAGAAAGTTGATAAGACTTTAGTAAAGAAGGAATACGATGATAAGCATTATAAGGCAGTTAGTACGATAGGATGGGCTTTATTAGCGGTTTCAATTATTCCAACAATAATAAAATTTAAAAATTCAATCGTCACCGTGCTGAATTCGGGATATATGGGTGTTTTTCAAAAGGAAGCATCCGTTGGGTTAGATAATTCATCACAACTACTTGCAACATTCGTTGTGCCGGCTGTTTTATTTTTGATCGCTGGTAGCAATCGGGGATCTAAAAAACTGAATATATTTTTAGCAGTGGTTACAATTTCACTTTACTCTTTGGCAGGTTTCTTCGTAGGTACAAGATCTGGCCCAATATTACCACTGTTGGCTTTCGCATGGGTTTGGCACACATGTGTAAAACCTATTTCAAAAACTGTACTAACGACATTTGGATCAACATTCTTGTTTCTTGTATTCCCAATTGTTGGTTTATTGAGAAATAGTTCAGGTGGTGAAAGGTTCTCATTATCTGCGATATCAGACGCGTACTTCTCGATTGATAATCCAGTTGTATCCATTTTTCATGAAATGGGTAATTCAATGAATACAGTTGTATATACGTTGACTATTATCCCCGCAAATAGGTCTTATGATTTAGGAGCAAGTTACTTGTACGCTCTAACAACAGCAATGCCGAATCTATTTTGGGATATCCATCCTGCTGTTGCTCATGGAAAATTTGCTAATTGGCTAATTTGGCAGGTCGATCCCTTTATAGCTAATCTGGGGGGAGGAATTGGGTATTCTTATATCGCAGAAGCTTATGCAAACTTTGGTTACTTAATTGCTCCAATTTCTTTATTTGTATTTGGATTTGTGCTTGTTAAATTTTTCTTATGGGCTGAACGAAATGGTGATCCAGCGAAAATTGCAATGGTTGCAACATTCCTTGCCTTCCTACTTTTTATTGCGAGGGACGAGTCAGCAACAATTGTGAGACCTTTGTTGTGGTACGCAGCAATTCCTTATTTCGGTACAACAATTATAAAAGGATCATTCAAAAAGTCGTCAAAAGTATCATCGAGAAGATTAAATGAATCACTATGGAACAAGGAACTCGTCGAATAGACGGGTTCTTTTGCATTTAACTAACGAAGAGTTATTCAATTTTGAACAATCGGACTATTATACGCAATAAACGTGGATAGAAAGGAGGTGCCAGCCTATGGCGAAAAGCACGTTCTTCATTACTCCGTTCCAAGCCGCATCAACGAAAAAATACGCTACAAAAGACTACGACGTAGGGGCTCGCATATTCACGACAATCCGGACGGATATGGGCGATTATCTTCCATCGTATTATCGCGACTCCAAGACGGTCGATAATCTGCTTAACGCTAAGTCAGCGGAAATAACGAAATTAAACGCGGATATCTACGATGTTCTCGCGCAGTTTTTCGTTGATACCGCTACGTGGGGCCTCGCGAACTGGGAACGCATCTGCGGAATCGCGACGGATGACTCGAAGCCGATCGATCAGCGGCGCTCCGTACTGAAGTCGAAGCTGCGCGGAGTAGGCACGGTGACCACCGCCCTGATTAAGAGCGTGGCGGAATCGTTTGACAACGGGGAAGTCGCTGTCATTGAAAACAACGCTACCTATACCGTAGACATTAAATTTGTAAGCACGCGCGGCGTTCCCGCCAATGTGCCCGATATCCAAAATGCGTTACGCGAGATTATTCCGGCTCACTTAGCGATAAACTTCGTGTTTACGTACATGACGTGGAGCGCGCTTGATGCGAATGCTTTTACGTGGGGCTCTCTTGATACACATAATTACACGTGGACTCAATTTGAGTCATTATAAGAACGGAGGGGTTCGTCATAGCTACGACAACACCGAAATTAGGCTTACCGCGTCCGACGAGTTCGGATAACGTAACGCTCGCGAATCAGCAGGCGTTAATTGACGCAATAGATAACGGGGCGGCTAAGATTGCTCATACGCACGACGGAACGGCCGGCAACGGGTCGAAAATAGCGGCAGCAAATATTACGATTGTTGACGCAGGTAATAACCTTACAGCGACTGACGTCGAGGGCGCTTTAACGGAGCTTTTTACAAATGTCAGTAACGGTAAAACAGCGGTCGCTTCCGCTATTACTGGCAAGGGCGTAGCAGCCTCAGGGAGCGACACATTTACGCAATTAAGCACAAAAATTAGCGCGATTAGTACAGGAACTGGTAACGCCTTTGTCGCGGATGTTCTCGCAGGTAAGACGTTCACGAACGGCTCCAGCGCGGGACTCACTGGGACGATGCCGAATAATGGCGCAGTAACGATTACGCCGAGCACATCGAGTCAGGCAATCGCGGCCGGATATCATAACGGGAGCGGTTCGGTACCTGCGGTAGTAGTGCCAGCGGCGAACGTATTGACCGGAACAACAATCGCGGGAACAGCCGGTACGATGGCGAACAGGGGAGCGGTGTCCATTACGCCAGGGACGTCGTCACAGACGATTTTAGCGGGTTACCATAACGGAAGTGGGACAGTAGCAGGTGACGCAAACCTAGTCAGCAATAACATTCTGAACGGCCTTAGTATTTTCGGAGTTACCGGGAATGTATTACCGATGAAATCAGCTAAAGTTACCGGCATTGGAACAATAACCGGATTGACGTTTACGCCTGTTATTGCTATCGTCTCATTTTCTGGAACTCCTACCGGGCAGAGTAATGCGGCTAACGTGGTTTTTGCGTGGACTTCTGATACAACGAAATACATCTCTAAGACTGGGGTTAACTTTATCTATGGTTCATCTCCTGCTTCTTACAGTGTGGACTTGAATGTTACATCTGTTGTGTATGGGGGATGTACTATCGGAATTTCGGCAACTAACGGTGTAACAATGCCCGCCTCAGCTTCATCATCCTACACAACTCTATTGATTGGTAATTAAAGGAGGTTGGATCTTAAATGAAGATAGGCAAAAAAATATATTATGACATTCAAACGGGTAACGTGTTAGTCATTACAAATGAAATGACAGGCGATGTGGTAGTCACAACAAAAGAGCAGGACATAAACTCTTTTATAGAGCTTTTAGGCAGAGGACCTGATTCCGTCGGATGCGTTCAATTGGAATATGGACAGTACGCGGATAAATTTATGCAATACGATCTGCGAGTCGACCCGGGAACGGAGAGCTTAGTTTGGACACCGCGAAGTGACGGAACGATTGAGGACGTCAAAGCACAGAAAATTAAACAACTAAATGAGTTCTGCAACGCAGCAATTCTCGCAGGCTTCACGTCTGATGCGATTGGTACCGCTAACGCGTACGACTTCGACTACGACGCTCAAATCAATCTCGGCGGTATGCTTAACGCAATCACAGCAGGAATCGTAACGGGTGATATTGTATGGAAGGCGTCAGGAATTCCGCAGGTGCATACGGTCGCTCAGTTTAAAGCGGTATTCGGCGCAGGATTAGCCTTTAAAAACGCGATGATCGGTCACTATTGGACGCTAAAAGCCGCTGTCAATGGCGCCACGTCAGCGGAGGAAATCGAGGCGATTACGTGGAACCTTGCGATGTAATATTCGTTAAGCGCCGCAAACGACCGTCGATATTCGGCCGACTCGTTCAGTGGGTGACGGGCTCACCGTACTCACACGTTGCCTATTACGTTGATGGGACGCTTCTCTTCGAGGCTAACGCGAATAGGACGGCGGGCTTCGCAGACTTAGCGGACCTCGTTGAATACGATGTAAAACGGCTCGCCTTTCCGTTAGAAACAAGGCGCGCGATACTTAACCGAATACTGGCGACCGAAGGGGCTCGTTATGGGTGGGGCGAAATTGCCGCGCTTTTTTTGCGCCTAAAATTCGGTATCAATCTCTACTACGACGATCGGCAACGCTATATCTGCTCGGAAGAACTCATTGCGGCAACATACGAAGAGACCGGCATTCGCATCGTAGATCAAACAACATTCGACGTAAGTCCTGCGGATTTATGGCGGTCGACCTATTTAATTGATTTACGGGGAGGATAACGATGAAAGTTACGGTATTTAATAGCGCAATCGGCGGCTTAGGGGCGTTCGCAAGTTACGCGTTTGGCGGGTGGTCGGAGTTAATGTCGTTCTTTTTACTCGCGATTACGATCGATATTGTGACCGGCGTAATGGCGTCTGTAAAAGAAGGTAGCGGAGTTTCTAGCGCGGTCGGATTCGCTGGCCTCGGCAAAAAAGTGTTCATGTTAATCGCGATTTTACTCGCGCATAGAGTTGACGTCCTCATGGGGACGAATTTCGTAATGGACGGCGCCATCTACTGTTATCTCGCGAACGAACTCGTTTCTATAACGGAGAATTACGGACGGATGGGGCTACCGCTACCGGACGCACTCAAACGTGTAATCTCCGTACTTAAGGATCGTAGCAAGGACGACGGAGGTGCTGCGTAATGGCAAAAGGATTCGATTGCGCTACGCCACTTAACACGACAACGGCAGCATCCTTCAAATCTAACGGATACGAATTCGCGTGCCGTTATTTAGTTCCGGCCACTAGTGCTTGGAAGGCGTTAACGAAAACGGAGGCTGACATAATTCAAGCGGTCGGCATGAAGATCGTATCCGTATTTGAAACGACAGCTGATCGCGCACTAGGCGGTAGGGCGGCCGGTCTGATCGACGGTGCTATCGCGTCACAGTGCGCCGTAGACGTGGGGCAACCAGAAGGGTCAACGATATATTTCGCGGTCGATTTCGAGCCTACGCCGGCCCAAATGAGTACAATAATCGCGTACATTAGAGGTGCGAACGATGCCTCCCCGAATTACTCTACGGGAGTATACGGATCTTACGATGTTGTAATCGCGGTTAAAGCGGCGGGGGCAGCGAGCAAACTATGGCAGACATACGCGTGGAGTCGCGGAAAGCTCGCGGATTGCCAAATATTCCAGTATCAAAACGGTGACCAATACGATGAAAATAGATCGTTCGGACTCGAAGGATGGTGGGGAGCGGAGGCTCTTACGCCGCCTAAGCCCGCAGCTCAAACGTTACTCGATCCTGGCGTCGCGCTCACCGTGATTAATACGTGGATGGTGCCGTCATATTACGAGATAATAGATCAAGGTCAACGCGATTATATCCACTGGCTAGCCAACGAGCTTAGAAAAGCGGCGGGGCTTCCAGTTGAATAATAAAAAAACAATTATAAAGGGGAAATCATCCAATGAAAACAATCGCAAAATTTATGTCCGTCGCTTCCTTCTCACTAGCATTCGTGTTCTTCGCTACATTTAAAGCAGGTATCGGCGAGATTGACGCGCCAAAAGACTTCCGTAAGTAACAAAAAACAGCGCCATCTTATCGCTTAATCGCGGTAGGGTGGCGCCTTTTTTGCGTTTATGGCTTCCAACAATCCGCCGTAGCTTCGCCGAGATTATACCAACGGCCTTGACGAAATTGATATCGCTCAAGTACTTCCTTCGAAATAATATTCGCAGTATCCCCTTCGACCGGATCCGGTACGTCCTCCCAGCTAAAGTAAGTACTCCGCTTTTTATAATAAGCATCCGCAAAGAACCGCTGCCACACAATCTTATGCCACGGAAGCTTCTGGAACACTTCTTCCGGTGTTACGTTCTTTCCGTATCTATCGTTAATATACTGCGCGACATACGTCGTCGTTTCTGTTTGCATTGTTCCGTACATGGTGGCGCGATGACCTCCCTATGCGAATATTCGTTCCCTTCACCTTCATTATACGGGAAATTTTCGCGAAAATCGAGTGTACACGCATTATTCCGGTAGGGTCACGCATAAGCTGTGAGTATAACGCTCACGGCGTCCTAGCCGACGTTTAACCGTAATAAATAGCTAGTCTATACGCCAAAAATGCGAAGCGCGAACGGAGGGTACGACCTCTCGTAGCGCTTTTTCTATTTTCATCGCGTTTATATATGTCGGTGCCCGATCGTCCTCTACCGCAAGCTGGCTGATGACCGCTTTACTTAATCCGGTCTTCTCAACTAACCACTGCTGCTTTATTCCTCGCTTATCTAGCCAATCTCCAAATTTACTGCGCGGTCTTCCTAAGCCCAATCCATACGAACTCTTTCCAGTTGCCATAAGAAACATCCACCTTTGAATCGTTTTACTTCAGTTATGTCCTAGTTTTCAGATTTTCAAACTTTTGTTCAGATTATTGGAAACACGGACAAACGGAGACGCATATTGTAAGACATAAGTAAAACACGGGCGGATGCCTAGCACGTCTACGTTTTACACACAGCACACAAGGAGGCTCACAACATGAGCGAAAAAGAAATTCTTAAGGAAATGCTAGCCGCCTACGCAATGGGATCTGATATCTATCTAACTGGCGATGGTCACGAATGGCTTTCATCTCGTTACTTAATGGAAATGGCGGAGGAGGACCCCGAAGAAGATGGATCTGCGGCAGTGTAGGTTTTATGTGCGCCTGAACATACCATCGGGCGTGCAATAAAGCTTACAAGAGCTTTAATACATCAAGGGAGTGCATCATTATGGCGACATTTATCGGTACAGTATTCGGAATCTTTATCGGATTGACGGAAGGACTCGAAGACGCCGGAGTTAGTTCAGGAGAGTTGGTTAAAACCGAGGTTATCACGTGGAAAGAGTTTTTCGCGAAAGAAGGTGATAGCACGAATGAGTAACGTAATTGGATTGGATATCGGACGCAATGGCGTGAAGGTATGCGCAGAATCTCGCTTATTCACTTTTCCTTCGATCGTCGGCGAATGGAACGAACGGAAGCTAAATAATTTCGACTACGGTAACAGCGGATTTGAGATCGAAGTAGACGGCGTTAAAAAGTTTATCGGTGCTTTAGCGGAAAACGAATCAGATAACTGGCGCTACATGTTAATCGACGATAAGGTGACGGAGGACGCACGGCTGCTCGCATTAACCGCAATTCACCAATCCGGTTTTCAAGACGTTACTGTGGTTACGGGCTTACCCGTCGAACAACACATTGAAGACGTTAAGCAGGCATTCCGACGTTTGTTAATGGGACCACGAGCCGGATTATGGGACGTTACGATTAACGGTCAAAGACGAATCATCAAGATTCACGAACTCAAAGTAGCGGTAGAAGGCGGAGCTGCCTTTTGGTCAGCGCCACAAGACGGCCTAGTCCGATTAATTGACGCGGGAAGTAAGACGGTGAACTACGTAACAATGAAGGATCGCCGTTACATTTATCGCGATTCCGGCACACTGCCTTTCGGATTTAACACGAAGCGCAAAGGTAAGGAGATTAACGTACAGGATTTCGCGACTCAGATTGCGGGCGAACTCGGCGCTATTAAGTGGGGCTCGACCGATACCGTTCTCGTCGGCGGTGGTCGTGCGCAAGAACTGGCGGATAATCTACGGCAATACTTTCCGCTAGCAGTTCCGTTACCGAACGCCGTTTACGCTAACGCGATCGGATATTATCGCGCAGGGAGGGCTACGACATGAATGACGGTTACATTCGTAAGTCGATCATCTTCAATATGGACGACGCACACCAACGTAAACTATACGAATGGTGCGCTGAGCAAAGCGGTAATTTTAGCGGTTTCGTAAAAGACATCTTACTCGTACACAAAAGTGGCGCTCGTCTTAACGGTAGCTCATTTGTTGCACCGGAACCTATTGCGCCAGTCATTGTCGATAGCGAAGCTGGAATCGGTGATATTTTCGGAGGGATGACGTTATGACGCGCACGATGTCTATACCCGATTTCGTCCGCAATGGTTGGCGTGAAGAAACGGCAATTAACGCATTTCTAGCGCATCTCGAGCGCAACAAAATTAAGTATCGCGTAATAGGGACAGCGATCATCTTGTTTCTGGGAATAACAGACGCAGCCTTCGCGTCAACTGGCATTGATGTCGGCGCAAAGAAGCTGTATGTACGATTAATTGGCGTCGGCAAATGGGTGATCATTGTAAAAGGCGGTATCGATATCATTAAAGCCGTAGCGGAGGGCGATTTCCAGGCGGGCAAGAAGAACTTCCTCGGCTACGTTCTCACATACGCGATATTATGGGCGCTGCCATGGGCGTTCGATGAGGTTGAGAAACTATTTTCGGAGATGGAGGCGTCGGCGCAATGAGTACGGCAACACTTTCGTTTAACTTAGCGCCACGCATAACCGCACCCTTCGGCTCCATAGATTCGGTCCATAAAACGCCTCATACCGGTATTGATTACGCCATGCCGATCGGAAGCAAAGTTTATGCGCCGGAAGGAGGCATCGTATCGCGCGTCGTTGACTACGGTGATGCTTCGTTAGGCAAAGCGGTATTCGTCAAAACACGCGCAGGTTACCAGTATATATTTGGACACCTGTCGGATAACACGATTGTACACGAAGGGGATCGCGTCCATGCCGGCGACCTTATCGCATTGTCGGGATCGACCGGCTTTTCTACGGGGCCGCATCTTCATCTCGGACTCATCAACAAGGCGGGCGCATTCGTAGATCCTGCGGAAGCAGTACCGAAGGCTGGCGGACACCTCGGAATACTCGGTAAAGTGCTCGAAAAATCGTATGACCAGGCGAAGGATAACGTTCAGGAACACGCGAGATCCGTTGCGTACGATACGATGATCGGATTCATCAAAGGCGTGGGCGACTTGCTACTCGACTTATCGTATTCAATCGCGTTAATTGGCGGAGGCATGTGTATTATCCTTCACGTAGCAGGCTGGGAAAAGGGCGCTCGCTGGGCGGGCATTTTAACGGTAGCTTACATCTTCATCAAGTATTTGGCAACGTAAAGGAAGGAGGAGGATTGCAGTGAAAATTAGCTTAAACGGAGGTTCCTTGGGATACGGTTCAGACCCCAACACCTAAAGTAGACTTTCAAGGGTTAACGTCATCTTATGCCGATTGTTTTAGCTCTAACGCAGTAGAAGGGGTTAGAGCATTCGTAGACCACGCCGACAGCGCTATATACTGGGTTATGGATAAGACTCCCGTAACAGAACATGCCTATCGCGCTGCATGTTGGGGAGTAGAGATTTTTATGTCTCTGGTAGGTCCGTAATGATCATTGTGCGCGGAGGGAGCGTGATTACTATGTTTATAACTGGGCTGACTGCCGCCGCTGCGCTGTTCTTGAAATTCGGACCGTACATCGTCGGTATCAAAGTGTGTACATCCGCGATTGACGTCGCGACAACTTACGTAAAGAATCGCATTACAACACCAAAGGAGTGATTGCCGTGAAAAAACAATTAAAAGTTTCCTGCTCTCGGTGTGGGGCTACTATTTCAAGTGGGCTCTCTTGCCCGAACGGATGCACAAACAGATGACGCAAGAACAGAAAGGGTGAGCGTTATGAAAGCGAAAATTGTTACTACGGATTTGTTCCCGCGGATATTGAGCTATTACACGGAGGATGGCGTAGCGGAAATCGAGGAGGCCGCAGTCATTATCGAAAAAATGGCGGAATCACTGTCCGCAGCCGAGCTCCTGAAATTCGTCGCATTCATTAATGGCGGAAACTTCGACCTGATTTACGATATGTTCCGGTACATCCAGGAGAATAAATCAGATAACTAAACGAGGAGGAGTTCAAATGGTTGTTAAAATCAATGGAAAAGAAGTATCGCGTACTGGTATCATCGTAAAAAAGACAGCTGATGTTTTGGATGATGTCGCTAGTTTCTTGGCTGAGTCATTTAACGGCATTATTGAGTTAGTTATAAAAATCGGATTGCTGGTTTTCTTATTCCCTTACATTTCAAAATTCTTTTTCATATTATTTGAAACATTGAAGGCGTCAGGTCTATGATTCAAGCCATTTCCTTACGTGAAGCTATCCGCATCGTCCGCCCTGAGTACGTATTCTTACGATTGAAACCGAATAACTCTATCCGCAATGAATCGACCCACAAGCTGGCGCGGACGATCGCATCGCTTCATAAGAACGTATTAGAATCCGTAAAACGCGACGAAATCCGTGTACTGAACGTACTAGGTAAGAAGCTATTCATTCCAACGAAAATAACGTATGAGGCTCCGTCAAAAGTCGCGTATTTCATCTATATCGAAAAGAAACGCGTAGAATTTTACTTCATCATTCCGCGTACTTACTTATCCGTTATCAAAGAGAAGATGACCGACGTATGGAGTTCGTTAACCGTCGATGAGGTATCGGAGCTCCCGCAATTTGACCGCGACGCAACAAAATATCAGCTTACGTATACGAAGGAGGATGCGCTCAGTCTCGCAGTCGACCGCCGAAATAGCGACTTACTTTACTCGACGCTTAACGTTATTGACGTATTAGAGGAAGGCGATCGCGTCGGCGTCTACTATAATTTCGTGCCGACATCGCAGTTTACTTGGCGCAGCTCTTACCGCGCGACACTTGATAAGGTCCGCAATAACAAGCCGGTTGATCGCGATAAAACAGGCGCGACTTACCTCGCTAAATTGGCGATTGGACTCCTCGTCAACGCGGCGAACTCCGTGGCGGAGACGTTAGGAAGCGGAGATAAGAAGAAGGAGGGCGCTAACCTTTTCGAAGAAGCGCTCGAACGGATGAACGGAGGTAAACGTGTTAGCGAGAGCACGCATAGCAAGGCGACCGCGTCGATTGTTAACACGCAGATACTCGTTATGAGCCGCAGTTCTGACGCGTTAAGACAGCGAAATAACGCGCGCAGCTTGGCGCAAGCCTTTGATACGGTTACGGAGGATAACGCGCTGAAACACCGCAATTTTAAGGGAAATATACGCTATACGGATTATACAATACGAGGCGCGTCCGTAAATAAGATGGGAGACGAAGAGTGTCAGAGTTTCCTTGCGTTAGCCGGACGCGAAGTGCTTGAACGTTATAACTTTATTGATCGCGTAGAAACGCAGGAGACGGAGGTACCGGACGATTTACAAGAAGGCGTTATGTGCATCGGAACAAATCGTTATCGCGGAAAAGATACGCCGGCCTACTTAAGTAATGACCGTGAATTCCGCAATTTACTTACGCTGCTTATCGGACCAACACGTGCGGGTAAATCGAACCTTATCGCGAATCTTACGGTCGATGCGATCCAGGCGGGAGAGTGCGTTATCATCTTCGATTTTATCGAAAACTGCGAACTCAGCGATGAGATTGCGAAATTATTTCCGCGCGATAAGGTGCTCGAAATCCGCTGCGACGATTACGATAAGATGCAGGGTCTCGGCTATAACGAGGTTGGCCGTACAGATGACGTATTTAAGGCGTACGTTAACGCAAAAGATCAGACTTCGAATATGCTGGCGCTAATCAATTCGATTAATACGGAGCAAAGTCCGCTGAGCGCGAAGATGGAGCGTTATTTAGAAAGCGCTGGCCTTATCGTATTTATCAGCCACGGAAGCATAAAGGACGTATTCAGTGTGCTACAGAATCATAAAGTACGCGCGGAGTTCCTCGCTAAAGTTCCACGTAGGCAATACGCAAATCTCGAAGAAGACTATATGGATGGCCTGCGTGAACTCGACGATCACGATAACAAAACCGGCGCGGTAATTGGAACGAAGCACACGTTAATTGCCGGCATCATCGATCGCCTTAACGCGCTTAAACGTAATCCGTATATGGAGCTCATGTTGAAGAAGCCCACGACTAATAACGTCAATTTGACGGAGGAGATGCAGAAAGCGCAGCTGATTACGATTAAGATGCCGCAGGTTATGTTTACGACGCCAGGAGAGAAGGACGTATGCACAACGTATTGGATTTCGAAGATATGGCTCGCGTTACAGGTTCGCGCCGATAAGATACGCGATAAGGCGGCTCGTACGAAGGTAAACCTCGTCATCGACGAGATATATCAGGTGGAGAATACGGAGCGATTCCTGACCGCGAAATTATCGCAAATGGCGAAGTTTATATGTAAGCCGATCGTAAGCTGCCACTATATTAATCAGCTCCGCTATATGCGCGATGAATTACGAAGCGCAAACACGTCGTATATGTTAATCGCGGGCTGCGACAAGAAAAATTATGACGAGTTAAAGAGCGAGCTTTATCCGTTTAACGAGGAGGATCTCCGCAAATTGCAGCGCTATCACAGTATGAATTACGTGAAGAGCGTGGAAGGCTACGCACGATTTATAACGAAGCTGCCGGGTAAAGTGGAGAGACGTATTAAAACGGCTGAAACTTAGGTCTAGGCATGCACGTACTAAACGTTATACAATGTCGGTAATATATGGAAAAGGCGGATGGATACTTGGATGAATATTAAGTATATCGCAGTAATTATAATAGCGGCCGTGATCGGATTAGCCGGATGTGGCGCGACTCAATCGACGTCAACTTCGACTACCGAGTTCACTTCAATTAAAAAGAACTACGAATCGAAAACAGGTGCGCAGCAAGACGAACTTTGGAAAACGCTAAAAGGCACGGAAGTACAATGGAGCGGAGATGTTTACGATGTGTTCGTAGATGCGGCCGATAAGAAAACGAAGATAGTCGTTGTACAAATCGGAACCGACTTCGTAAAGTTTACATTGCCAGAGACGGAAGATATCGCGAGTTTGAGTAAAGGTAAAAAGATAACGTTGAAAGGTGTTCTCGCAGAACCAGGTAGCTCATTAAAATCGTGGGGCGTAGCGAATGCGTCGATCGTTAAATAAAAAAGAAGCGTTAGTCGCGCGGACTGATTTCCGTAGGACTAACGCTTCTTTTATTCGCGTTTACGTATACGTGTACATCAACGTTTACGTTTACGTAGATATTGTTCGAGCGCTTCGTTAAATATGCGCGCCTTTTCTCCGCGTTCGCCGATCGTTTCCTTTTCGATCTGCTCAACGAGATCCTTACGGATCCAAACGGTCTGACGCGTATGATTGTCTTCAAACTTCGGGCGGCGTTCTTTAGCCGGCTCAGCGGGTGGTTCGTTTACATCTACGTTTACGTTTACATCATCGTTTACGTTTACGTATACGGCTATATCCGGCTCTGGCGCGGTGACTTGCGGCGGTACAGTAGCGTTTTCTTTGCGATCGTCTTCGATAATACTCGAATCGATAAGCTGCGCATGAACACTATTTGCGCCAAGCTGTTTTACCTTCTGCTTAATTGAATCCATAGTATTAGGCTTCGGTTTAGACACGCTCAATCAACTCCTCTACAAATTCACGGTATTGAGCGACCGCCTGTTTAAGTTCCGGATTATCAACGAAACCGTTAATAGATAAGCGTCCGGTAGCAGCTGTGCGTGTGATCACGGTTTTAAAACACAATTCCGCGTATTCTTCCTCTACTAGTTCGATCAGAGCTTTATTATCCGTACGTCGCACGTCGATCATACAGCGCAGAATTCCCGCAACCTGCATCTCGCGATTAACGAGATTTTGTATGTGAACGCACGTCTCAAGAAACCGGCTAAGCGCGGAATAGCAGAATTTACTCGCTTCGAACATCGCGACAACGATATCGGCAGCGGCCAGCGCATTCAGCGTTTGTTCACCAAGTGCTGGTGGCGTATCAATGATTATGTAATCGTAATCGTCAAGAACCGGTTCAAGCGTTTCCATTAATACGAGCGATTTATTACCTTTATACGCGTTGCTCGGCGAATATAGCCAAGACGCGAAACGTGCGATATGGTCCTCGGCCGGTAAAATATGTAGGTTATCGTTAATTGCGTGTATGTATGGGCGTGCGTCTTGCTCTTGTAGCGCTTCGAAAATCGTACGCTTATGGAAATCGTAGATATCGCGTTGTGTTAATAACTCCGTGAGGTTTCCTTGCGAATCCATATCTACCGCAAGAACGCGGTGATTTTCGCTAAGAAGATGCGCTACGATTCCGGATGTTGTCGTCTTAGAACTTCCGCCTTTTTGGATGCCGAATGTTATAATCTTTGCCATGAATAGAAAACCTCCGTTTTAGTTTACGTATACGTATACATCGCTCTATTCCTATATAGTACAAGCTTTTCGCGAAACTTACAATATCTGTTTACGTAGACGTATACGTTTACATCAACAAATACGTAAACATCAACGTTTACGTATACGTTTACGTAGATATTGAACAAACCTCTTGCAAAATCTATCGAAGCATGGCAATATTATCTGTGTATAAAGGGGAAGAAAAATTTTACTTATCCACAATCGTGTACTTTTACATAATTCCATCTGCATGTTATCCACAAAATAAAATAAAAAAAGAAGCACTCACACACTATTTCATTAAATGTAAACCGGCGACCAACCGCATTTAATGAAACCCCTGGAGAGAGCTACTTCTTTTTTCGAAAAAGTTTATGTCTTTATTTTACTTAACCTTTTCGAAAAATGCAAGTGCTAACTCCTGCTTAAGTGTTGCCATTTTTATGAATGGCGTGCTAAAAAGAAGGAGTTTTTTCGTTATGTCCACTAATTTATCCGCAATCACCTCCGTATTTGAGCTCGCGGATTTAGATCCGTACGAGCGTGTTGTCCTCATCTATTTCCGTACATTATCCACTGAACACACTACCGTATTCCCATCCTACGAAACGATCGCGCTGAAGTGCGGCATGGTTCGCCGTACCGCTATTAACGTTGTCAAACGACTAATTGAACGTGGCCTAGTAACGAAGGAGGCGCGTTTTAAAGACGTGAAGCAAACGTCCAATGTATACGAAGCTGCGTCTTCAAATTCACCAGTATCGGACAAGCCGGCGCTCTCAAATTCACCCTATAAAGAAAGTTCTTTTAAATCTAAACAAGAAGAAGAATATATAAATATACTTACGCATGAGGATCCGCCATATCTTCCATTCGAAAACGAAGTAAAACGTAATAAGATCACGTCCGAAATCCGCAAGGCAATCCTCACACATATGACCGCAGCTGGCGCTGATATCTGGCATTATAGCGCAGAGGCTATTCGTCGCGCATTCAAAAAGGCGATTCTACGTATTAAACTCGGCAGCGGCCTCTATAATCCAGCGAAATGGATCGCGTCGGCTATCCGCAATGAGCAGATGAATCTCGATATCGAAATGGCGTAGTTTTAAATTAATTTCGCGTAAACTGTACGGAAATTCTCCGACCGGCGTCGTAGTGAGTGTAAGACGAAAATGACCGGTAAGGAGGTCCGCAATATGAAAATCATCGATTTCGCAACGTGCCCGCCACGCATATTCCTCGAACTCGCCGAGCTATCCCGCGGTAACGAACGTGTGCGCCGCGTTTGGCTGCGTAGATATCTGAGTTTTACCGTATAAGCGAATATGGACGTTTGTAGTTTACGCATGGAAAAATGTGACTTCAACGTACGCAACAATCCCCACATTAACGATTCCACTCGCGAAAATACCGCCTTAACGTTTGCCCGTGATTTTAGCGTCAAATTAGCGCCTTAAACCGCTCGGACGATAAAATGTTCCAACTCGCTGCCAAAACGGCTAATTTCGCGTAAATTCCACGGTAAAATCAAGGCGAGGAGTCGGCGGCAAAGGTGGCGGCTGCGAAAATGGGGGCCCGTGCTGTCCGTTTGGTTGGGTTTTCTTACGAAACCCTTTGCGCGGTAAGATATTATGTTTAACCGATACGATATGAACGTAGTGAATATTGTTATATTTAGATCTTAAGATCTTTTATATATCTTTAAGATCTTTATATACGTTTTTATAACGTTCTTACTACGTTATCTCTTACGTAAGCTCAACGCTAAGTTATCGGAGGACTACCGTAAGCCCATCCGCAGCCATTCCGCACATGGATAAATGTGATATCGGCATTTACCGCGTGCTAGCGATATGGACAAATGTAGTTTAATACGAAAGGGGAACGTAAAATGTTCGGAATATTTAAGGATATCGTAAGTGAATCAGTTAAAACGCTCAAGACGATCGATGACGCAACAACATCCGTTTACAAATCCGGCAAAGAAATCGCGGACGAAATGGGCGTAGGACCGGAAAGCGCACGTGATAGTATCGAAGCTATCGCGGAATTATTCGGAGGAGGTAAACGTAAATGACGCAAACTAACGCTAAGCAAACGAAATCAATCCGACTCACGCACGACTTCCGCCTAACAACGGATGGCGACCGCAACTTCATCCTCGAACGCCGCCACACGGTCAAACCGCTCGTTAATCCGCCAGAAGACTACGTATATGTTCCGCGCGATGAATGGCGCCAGGCGGGCTTCTACTCGTTCACAATCGCGGGGCTTGAAGCGCTGATCCATACGGTGGCGGTCCGGTCGGCGTGGGGTGCGTCGGAGGAAATGGCGGGCTATATTTACGCGATCATAGAGGAACGCAATCGACTGACGGAATTAACTGCGGGCATGAGGGAGGCGGTAGCGTAATGGGCGAAATCAAACGCGTAACATTGCCGAGTAAGGTTGCGGATGCAATCGAGTATTTGCGTAAAGAAGCCTCCGTTTGGGACGACGCGATTATCGGAAACTGTTTCAATGGAGCATATTTTACGTCAACGTGCCCGAAACGAAAGCTGCTCGCAAACTATGCGGTAGGTAACCCAACGATAACCGTGAGCGCAATAATCAACGGCTACGATCGAGAGATGACGTCGGAACAGCGAGCCCACGATGCTATCCGTAAGAAGTACCAGTATTATCGCGGTAACAGTGCGTATGGGCAAGCGTTTGCTGACGGGATGAAGCTCGCGATAGAAACTCTCGGAATCAAAATCGAAGGGGTGACCGTGTGATTTACGGTTACTCGCACATAACTATGCACATATCCACATATCCAGAGCCCCTACTGCTATTACTGATCAAAATATTATAGTATAAATGAGAAGAGGTGAACGCCGATGCCACGCGAAAAAATCAACACGGCTGACTGGCGAAATCTACCGTACGATAAATGGAACACGCGAACAGTACACGCTTACTTCGCCGACCAGAATCGCGAGCTGTACGGAGTCGAGCAGTATGTACCGATGCGGAATTGGGCGTTTGAGCAGGGCATGATTAAACGTAATTTAACGCAATATAACGCAGAAGTCATGCGCGAGGTATTCGATGAGTCATTCCGCGAGTATCGGCCGACGCGAGAGTATCCGCAGCTTACGGCAGGCTTCGTTCTATCTTACATGGCGAGCCGGATATTACCGAAGATACTGTGTGCGAGAACGGACGCGGAGCGGAATGTAGTTACGAACGAAGGGAAATCAGCGGACGAGGTGACCGCGTGGTTATAAACGCAGAGAAAGCACGGTACGAGGCGGAACATCGAAACCGCGGCATATTCAGCAGTTCGGGAATCCGTCAACTCTTCGCGCTTATAATCTAGTTTATGCGGGATTGCGAGATAATAGAACAAAAAGCGGCCCCAGTTGCACTACGGACTCGCGGAAACCGTAGTTCTGGCGCGGTATTTAACTATACCTCGATGTAACGAGGAAACGCGCAAAGACTAAACGTATTATTATCGAAGTGAGAGAGAAGAACGTGCTATTATCGAAATGAGAGAGGACGTGACCGCGAATGCTCGATAAACTACTCGGATTAACTGCGCAAACCGATCGTATGTCTGAAGCGTTAATGTGGAGGTGGGCGGAAGTTCATCCCGTGCTCTTCACGATCATCAAAGTAGCGGACTATCCGTGGATTATTTTCGGGGCAGTGTTCATCGGATATCACGCGATTAAGCGGATGGTTCGTCGGTAGCAAAGAAGTATAAATAAATTAGCAATATATTAGCAGTTAAGGTTATAACGCAATAGTCAAGTCCCGTGTTAACATCAGTGAAGTGGGGGAGAAGTGAGGATGTATATTGATGATTGCTCAAGTTGCTGATACGCTATAAATATAACGAAATCAAGAAACGCCGTAAACGCGAGATAACGCTAGCATTCAGAAGAAAATTTCGCAGATCGTCGCACCTAAAATCGCTGAATTTGGCGATCGCTTATTTTCGTAATTAAGACGTATAATCGAAACCGAGGCAGTGTAAAAGTGATGGCGGGTACCCAAACTGTTTCACTCATTTGAAAGTTATTATAGTTCATGAGATGATAATTTCAAGGAGATGAATTCAAATGGGTAGCGACAAAAGGTTTCGCGAGAAACAAGTTAAGATCAGGCTTTCTGACGAGGAATACGCTGGGATAAAAAGAAAAGCCGATATCATGAACACCTCAGTTCCAGCTCTATTCAGAAAAATTACACTTGAAAGTAAAGTGGTGGGTCCTGCATTCACTTCTGAGGAAGTCGAACAGTTAAAGGATGACTTTGATCGGATACGCCAAAGAATAACAGTCTCATATAGTGCGGCGGCCAATAACAGCAAGAATACAATTAACTTTGAGGAAGCAAGGGAGCTGCTAGTGGAACTGAAGGGAATTATTAACGAGTTGGTAAATTCAGAGCGAATATTAATAACGTAGAAGGCGGTGATCAAACGTTGTCCCACGCTCACAAATGCATTCTACGCGAACCATGCACGTACGCCAATACGGAGTCATGTAACGCAATGTGCGGACCTTACGTCGCAAACCACGGTCACTCTGGCAAAGGAGGTCGCGTAGCAGCCGCAGGACTTCCGTCAGACTACCGACTACTCACGCTGAAGGAAGCGCCGAGCCGAGACGCACTCGTTCGTATAGGCAGCGACACGATGGCACTCGGTACATTTATAGGCCAGTATGCGGAAACATTTACACGACAATTTGATGACGGCGCCAAACGTATCAAATCGTTGTATCTGTATAGTGAATCGCCAGGCACCGGTAAGACGACGACGGCGGCAGCTCTCCTCAACGAATATCTCATCGTAAATTACATCGGATCTCTCAGGCGCAATAGGCAAGCGTCGGACAGACCAGCGTACTTTCTCGATGTAAACGAATGGCAGACGGACTTCAACGGATTCAACCGCCCGCGAGTACCGGAAGAAGTTGCAGCGCCGGCAGCCGCACGTTATTACGAAAAGCAGCGTATCAGTATGAGCGTTCCCTTTCTCGTAATGGATGACGTAGGTGTACGCGATGCTAGCGAAGCATATCGCGCAGACTTACACGCAATTATTAACGCAAGGACGACGGGAGGACTCCCCACCGTATATACGTCGAATCTTCCGATGGCTGAATTGGTGCGGTTATATGACGCGCGCCTCGCCGATCGTGTGCGAGATATGGCGGTTGAGATATCGTTCCAGGGCGTTAGTAATCGCGGAATGAGAAAGTGAGAGAACGCGAGGAAATGAGAGAACGTACGTTTTATTTCCCAATATTATTTCCCGGAATCAAGGACTAGTTAGTACAAATAGCACAAAAGAATCTAAATTATTATAAATGTTACAACTAGAACGGATTAGTTAGGAAACGGTATGTGATTATTAAGATTACATCAAATTGCGGAATTCGACCGAATATGGCGTTTTACAGGTCATACGTCGCTCGTCATATAATTGGAGGTGTAGAGAGCGCATGGCAAATTACGGCGAACAGCTCATAAGTAAAATCGTCGACGAGAACGATGTTGGCGCAATAATCCGTTATTCAATCACCGAATCCGATTTCGCAACGGAATGCGAACAGAAGGCGTACAGATATGTCCGTTCGTATGCGGATGCGAACAAAGGTAACGCGCCTTCCTACGCCACGATCGTCGGTGAAATTGACGGATTTACGTACATACCCGCCGTGACCGATTCCTTCGATTTCCTTGCAAAACGGCTTAAAGACGGGGCCGGACGGCGCCAATTCGCGGAGTGGTTTGAGTCCGGAGAGATATCGCAAAAGTTTACCGAATTAAGTGCGGAAGACTTCGGAAATTACTTGCGTGAGGGTTCTGTTCGTATTACAATGGGAACAACCGTTCGTATTTTAGTTGGGAAAACGCTGGAAACTCTCCGCCATGACTTTCGCGAGGAGTATGAGAAACGGAAGGACGGCCGCTCATTTAAGCTGTGGAAGACGCCATTTGAGTCGCTAAACATGGAGATTGGCGGTCTGTATTCCGGTGATATATACGGAGTCATGGCGGAGTCAGGGCGCGGCAAATCGTACCTTATCGCGTGTCTAGTAGACGAGCTTCTCCGTCAGGGAGCGAAGGTTCTCGTTAAGTCATACGAACTCAAAGCGTACCTGTGGTTATCGCGTCTTCTCTCAATAATAACGGCACGCGAAGGTGCGGTGGATCACCATGAGCTGGCGCAGAAAGTCGGCGTTCCGAATAAGGCGATCCTAAGCGGACAGCTCGACGGCGAGATCGAGGAGTACTTCCTCCGGATGGTTGACGCGTTAAACGAGTATTATCCAGGCGCGCTTTACCTTCAGGCGAAGGGTGACCGTGACTTAACGCGAACACTGGCGGACCTAGACCGTGAGCTTCAGCAAAATCCGGAGATTGACGTATGTGTCGTTGATCCATTTTACGGACTTGCGGATATCTACGGCACTAACGCGAACAAGACGGCGGGCGGTGCTGCCGAACAAGCTGCGCGTAGATTTGAACAGATTATCGGAGCGAACGATGTGGTCGGCATATTCGCGATACAAGCGAGCTCAACGGAGAAGTCCGAATCGGACGACGATGGGCGGCGCGAGCTTAAGCTACCGAGACGCGACCAGGTGAAGACGACGAAGGCCGTTCTCGAAATCGCGACTAACTTATTCGCGTTCGATGCCGTCGATGGCAACGGTAGAATCGGCGTAGAGAAGGGACGCAATGGCGGAGAGGGCTTCGCGATCGACTTGCTGGCGCTCATGGATTACGGGGTTTTACGGGAGTTGCCGAAAGGTGCGGAAGTGGCTGCGCAATTCTCTACCAATTTCTAGATTGACATCAAGCATGGTGAGGTGTTAGATTCTAGATATAGATTACTAGATCTAAATTCTAATAGATTCGAGAGTGGATAAGATGTCGCATGCATTAACGCCGGATTTTATAAGAGAAAAGGCTCTGAAAATAGTAGCTGATCATCCGGCGGGTATCCGGCAGTCTGATCTGTTTAAGGTAACAGAAAGAGAATTATCAGACTTCGCTGTTGAAGAACACACTGTAAGGAACGCCTTGTGGAACTTAGATGTTAAATTTCCGAAATTAGTTATTAAGAAAAAGCTATCGCAGAGAAATGTTTTCATCTTCCCTTCGAATGATTTATTACATGAAACCGAGTCTGCTACTTCTACTGACTCTAAATCTAAACCGACAGATACGAAAGATTTCATAGCTTCTCTTAAATCTTCCGAAGAAAACAGCCGAGTAAAATACACATTACTCTCTTATAAACTGATGGATATCGTAAGATACGTAGAGCTCAGTGAGATAGAAGATCACATATCTGATATCAAAAAGGGTGATGTTTTGTTTATGTCAATGCAGGAAATCGAGATCATCCACACATTAAAATCAGCTTTAGAACAACTACGAAAATGCAGAAACATAATTGCACATAAGCGAATTGTTTCAGAAGAATAATTGGCGTGTTTCCTACCAAGAAACAAATTTGTGTTGACGTAGGAAACAAGCTGGTTTAATATGACATTACGAGCTATTGGAAAAAGGTGGTTAAGTTATGGGAGATAGTGTTTTAGCGGAATATATACGAACGGCTAGGGAGACTAAAAAGCTCACGTTACGGGATCTTTCCGAAATGTCAGGCGTAAGCTACTCTCAGTTAAGTAAGATTGAGCGCGGACTCGCTAAACCCTCTGAGGAGTCACTTGAGAAAATAGCCTACGCCTTACAAACGGACAAGAACGAGCTATTCCTACTCGCGGGATACGTTAATAAGGACATACAAGAGGATATCATCAGAGAGCTAGCAACGCAGAAAACTATAGTAAAGAGAAGCCCATCAATGGCTGCAATTACAGGTATCGGAGTTGTTGCAGGTGCTTTTTTCGGCGGAGCAGGCATACTAGGGGGAGTTGCGGGTGCAATCATCGGGGCTGCGGGTGGCAAAGTAGCAACCAAACTCATAAATGAACAATTTCCCACTGGCGAGAGTGATAACGAATTGAGAGTAGGAATTATGAAGTTACTCGACCACTACAAGCCTGGTTTATCTCAAGAAGAAATAGAAGGTGCTTCTAAGGAGATGGCTGCCGCCTATCATTTGTACATGAAACGCCGCAGTAAAAATTTTCCCGAATAACCGGAGGTGACCGCGCTTGTCTGCCACACTAACGATTAACGGCCGCAGAGTCACCGTTGATGTCGAACGCGAACTCCGTGAGTATGAATGGAACCAAGCGCAATGGCATGCGGATCGGCTTATCGCTGTAAGCCCGTTACGGTACGAAAGAAGAGCAGGCTCCTTCTACGTTCATCTCGTTAATTCTGCGTCAGCACGTGCTGGAGATTGGGGCGACTTGGGCGCAACTGATCCGGAATGGCAGCGTGGAGGCTTCGTTAAGCTGCTCGCCTTCCTTCGAAACGAGGACGAATATAGTACACGCGAGTATCTGGTCGCCGAATACGCGTCCGAGGAGCCCGCCGACCCATACGCGGAGGACTTCACGCTCGAGGTACCGGAGTTGACGCTAATAGAGCGCCGCCGACCGCTAGATCCGCGAATACTCGACGCGTACCAATACCGTCACCCATATCTAGGTACTCGTATGATTCCGGAAGATGTTCAGCGTTACTACAGCGTCGGATTCGATAGACAGCGTAAGGCAGTAACGATACCTTGGCGGTGTCCAGACGGTAAAGAACTTGCCAACGTGAAGTATCGGCGAGTTGACGCAAAAACGTTTTGGTATGAGAAGGGCGCGAAGCCAATAAGGGAATGCGTTTTCGGAATCGACCTGGCGTACAAGCATCGCATAAAACGCGCTGTCATTACGGAGGCAGAGATAGACGCGATGACATGCGCAGCGGCCGGAATCTTCGGTATTGCGACCGGTGGTAGCACGTTTAATACAACGAAGGCCGATATTATTCTGCGGTCGCCGATCGAAGAGCTCGTTATTATAGCGGACCACGATAACGCGGGCCAAAAGCTGAAGCGCCAGATTATCGAGTTGATGCGCGGTAAGATAACGCTAAAGGTGGCCGGCTACCCCAAGCGTTGGAAGGATCCGAATGAGATGGCGTTGGGCTGCGGATTGGAAGCGTTGAGAGAACGCGTAACAGATGCTCGTAAGATTCGTACGACATTACCGAAATTATCTCTATAGAGAAGATGGTGTAACCGATGGTGGATTCGTTATTAAACGTGTTATTCGGAACCTTAGACACTCTCGCAATCTTTGCTCTTATTTTTAAAACCTTTCGCTGGCCTTACTTTAGAGAATTTAATAAGTTACTCGTTATCTCCGTTGTAATGGGATTAGTTTCCTACGTTGATAGGGGCGTACTCGGGTTAGAAGCGTTCGATCCGGCGATTCAGTTCATACTATACATTATATCGCTGAAATTCATATTTAAAGTCACCTGCTACTACGCTTTTCCTCTTACCTCAATTGGCTATATCGGCTATCTTACTATTCAATTTATCATCTATCCGACACTGCTCGCTTTAGGCATTGTATCAACTAGCGACGCTGAAGCGATGGGCGGATTTGGTACATACATTATCCAGGCTTCAAGTGAGTTAGGCGCGTTTGCAGTAGCGTTCATACTTTACATATTAAGATTAGGGTTTTCTTACGTAGATATTCCGCCGCACGATCCTTATGTAGTTGAGAGAAAAACGTCAATGGACTCAGTAGCGAACGCGCTAGCGACGCTCGTAGTGACAACGATAATGTTTTGGATACTTAATTTCTCGCTTCACGTTTTAATAATACTACCGCTGCTTCTCGTGTCATTAACGTTACTTCTCTACATTTCTTTACGGAAGGATGTCGGACAATGACGATGACATTATCGCGAAAGTTAGCCGATTTCACGCTACGAGGGAATCCCGAAGAGCGTCGGAGTCATGAATCACTCGTTTACCAGTACGCGGTTCTGCTAAATTTCGTCTCGATCGTACTGTTGACGCTCATTTTCGGACTAGTTAGCGGGAAACTTACGGAAACATTAGTCGCAGCTGCATCGTTTACCGCACTACGTATGTTATCGGGCGGGTACCACTTTAAATCTTTGGACGTCTGCGCGGTTGTTACAGCAACAATTTACGGAGTTATTCCGTTAATTCATGTAAGCCCGGAGTATGTCGTCTGGATTAATGTGGTAAGTCTCGTATTAGTCGCGTTGCTTGCTCCAACTAACTTGAGGAACACGTTATGGACAGGTAAGGCTAGTGCGAAGATGGCGTTTAAGGCTGCGGCGATCTGCGTAGTGTTAATCGGATGTACGTTCGGCTCGACAACCGTTGCGTTGGCGTTCCTGGCGCAGGCATTACTTTTGATTCCACGGAAGGAGGTAAAACCACTATGAAAAACGTAGCTAAGCTTATGTCGGCAGTATCCTACGGCGTAGCATTCGTGTTCCTCGCTACATTTAAAGCAGGTATCGGCGAATTAGAAGCTCCAAAAAACTTCTTTAAGAAGTGAGACCAACACTATGTATAACGTCGAGCCGGAAATGTCGTGCAGCAGACTAGTAAATGGTAAAGTTGTAAAATCGCATGACATGATACCGCTAAGCAGCGTCATACTTATTGACACGATTGAACTTTCAAAGAATGATCGCAGATTAAGGGTGCGTGCGATAAGCGGGGATTATGTGTTTAACCTCAGCGGTGCTTTGAGTGTAATGGAGGACATGCTGAAGATGTTCGGATTCTGGCGTGCGGACAGCACCAATCTCATAAATATGGCTCACGTCGATAAAGTCGTTGATAGCTTTTTTGCAGCTGAAGTTGTCTTCCGCGATACTGAGATACGAGGAGAAATCGCGAGGATTAAAGTGAAGATTCTAAAGAAACTTTTCCCGCATGTAAGCGTTGTCCAAAGTTGAAACACATTTTTTTGGACATGTCAACAACAATATTTACCCCCAAATACTGGTGTTCCAGCAACATGGAAAACATGGTAAGATTTAGTAGAAGGTAAGGTCGGCACGTTCACAAAATAACTTGGTCTGTAGGGAGGAAATTAGGCGGTAATCCACGATCGTGGATCGATCAGCGGTGAGGTCCGGTAGTTAACCGAACGCTCACACGCCGCCTATTCCG
The DNA here is from genome assembly GCF_059691995.1 of Paenibacillus sp. J22P169. NCBI lineage: Bacteria > Bacillati > Bacillota > Bacilli > Caryophanales > Paenibacillaceae > Paenibacillus > Paenibacillus sp. J22P169. The sequence continues at coordinate 40,930 of NZ_JCAUAO010000016.1, forward strand.
CCTTAACGTAAAGCCAATCATACAAATCTCGCGGCTCGACACCCAGAGAATCCGCAATTATGACCGCAGTAATTAACGGCATTTTCTTGCGGAAGTTAGTACAGTATGCGGAAATAGTGCTTTCGCTAATCCCCGTTCGCTTTGCGAGATCCAATTGGTTCCAACCGCGCGCATTAAGGAGTTCCGGAATAAGGCAGCGTCCGATAGTGAATTTGCGACTCACCTGACGCTTGCCTCCCATATTTTGGGGCGTATGTTACTACGTAATAATAGCAGAGTTAAGCGTTGGAAAAAAGTTCTAAAAAGTTTTCGCTAAAGTGTACGGAAAGTATTTGGACGGCGTCGTAGTAAGTGTAAGGTGAAAATGAAGGGAGATGGAGCGTATTAATAACTTCGAAAAATTGAATAGATTGGTCGGTGTGTACCGCGCGACTAATGATCAGTCGGTATTTGCGGAGATTTACGAAGAGGTACACGAAGAACGACGAACGAACACGCGTCTAGTGCTGCGATCAGGTCTCGGTGATGAGAACGACGCAGACAGCATTTTTGACGACCGGCTCTTCAAGTTAATCAACCGAGACGACGTTATCGAGTTCGGTAAGCTGTTCTCAAGAGCACTTAAGAACGCCAGGATCGATTTTTTCCGAAAAGAAAAACGACGGCGGGCGCACTATATTTTAGCACCGAAAAGCAACTCCGATGATGACAGTGATGAAGCGCCAACTTCCCACTTGATCGCGGACGAGCTGGATGTGGAATACGAAGTTGTAGAACGTTTAGACAAAAAGAAAGAAGACCAACAGCGCCAACTGTTAGTCTCCCTTCATGAATCCGCCCGGATTCCTTTCGACTCAGAGATGGTTAGCGCCATCAAAGAGTTACAACGATTAGAACAACGTTTTAGCATCGAGGCGCTCTCGAAAGCGCTCGGTGTTCAACGCAACACACTAGCTCGTAAGTTTGATCGTTTAGCGCGTGCATATGACCGAAATTCCCACGGTGATATTACCGAGTTTATTTCACCTTATTTACGTATTAAACGCCAATACATAGCGAGTTAGCAGTTGGTCAAAAACGGTGACTGGCGATTAGGCATTGCGTCAGTTACCGTGTTCAACTTAATTAATTATAGCACACAGTGCCGTGATGTCATTACCTAAAGTATGGGTATAAATGACGTATGTTATACGTTGTTGTTAATATTATAAAAATTATGTTACGTCTACATTACCTATTTTACCGAAAAAACCGTAGATGTCAACGCTTATTTAGTCATGTTTACGTAAAGATACGATAAAGATTACGCTAACTAACGGAGGTTAATATAATGAAAAACGTAATTACACGCAAACAAACGAAATTGGTTAAGAAACCGCGTCAAGATAACGCGTTCCTTCAATATAACGGAGGCTGCCGCCCCTACGAAGATCTCGCCGATTACCTACCGCGGCTCTCGCTGAAAGGCGTGATAATCGCATGACGACCGCACTGGATCCGCGAGCCGGCACGCATTTTACCGGTAAAATCTTCGTCACTCCTCACGCATTGGAACGCGCCGTCGAGTACTTCGGAGTCGATCGCAGTAAGGCGCCAATGCACGTAATGGATTTATTGCGTAAGTCTTCGTTAATCGATGCAAATGTACTCGGTGAAGACGGAAACAGCGGCCGCCTATTCGCATACAGACGGACTGCGTTCGTAGTCTCACAATACGAAGACACCGTTATAACGATGTATCCACGTGAAGACTCGCCGATAACAGTCCGTGAGAGTGTTGCGAAAGCATTGACGACGGTATTACGCGCAGCTCAACGTAAAGAGACACGCGAAATAAAACGATTGGAGTTGCGTAAGGCGGAGCTAACCGTTGAGCGTGCCGAGTGTGCGCTTCGTAAACTTAAGACGACGAGTATTAATGTAGCGAAGCAAATGGACGCCAGGATTGCGGAAATAGATGGCGCGGTCACTACGATCAACTCGGAAGTATTCGAAGTAAGACGCGAGAAAACAACGCTGGCAAAAGGAATTGCAGCTTACGTGTAAAAAAGTGTACGGAATTAAGCCGAGTGGCGTCGTAATAGATGTAACCACTTCCCACGTCGGCCACGCGCCATCTACGCCGAAGAAACGCCCTTGCCGGTCTTACCGGTTGAGCGCGAATAGTAAGCCTAGGTGACGTGTGGCGGACGCGGGAAATTGAAAGTGCGGACCGGCGTAGCGTCAACGCAAAATGACGCAGATGAACGAGGAAGGAACGTGATCGAATGAGTTTATTTACGAAGAAGGGCTCTGACGCGGTTAACTCCGCAGCTACTAACGAGGGAGGCGCGAAGGATAGTCCGATTGTATCGTTCAAGTCCGGTACATCGCTGAAAGTCGGCGTTAAGTCGATCGATGATGTTGCGGAGTATTACGGATACTCGATCTACAAGAAGTGTAATACTTTCGTACCGAAGAATCCCGCCGAACGTAACGCGAAAGGTTATATCACAGCTAATCCGAGCGTCTGGGACCGAGCAGCTGAGCTCTTGTATGCCGAGGCCAACGCAGCTAAAGAAGCCGGCGCCAGTGAAGCGGAAATTAAACCACTAACGGACGAAGCTTATCTGTATCGTGGAAAACCTCGCTTCCTACGCGCATTCTTCGATCTCGATACCGGCAAGGATATCGTAGTGGATCTTTCGCCGAACCAGGAGAAAACGATTAAGGCCGTTATCGTCAAGTATGCGAAGAAACTCGATAAGCTCGCGTTTGAACTGTCTAAAACGGGAAGCTCAACGAGCGCCGTCGTAAGCTTATCGCCGATCATCGACGTTGACGAGGATTTATCGGATGCACAACGCGCCAATTTCGCGAAACTGTCCGCGGCTCCATTCGATATGGAATCGCTCGAAACGTGTCTTTACGTAGCGGACGAAGCGGAACAGGTCAAAAACTTGATCACTGCCGGCTTCGATATCGGGCGCCTCGGACTAACGTACGGCGGAGATGCACCGAAGCAGCCTGTGGACGCGGACGTAAAGCCGATCGATCCAAACACACCAGTTTCAACGCTAAACTTTTAATTAAAAACTAAACCAATCGAAAAGGGGAAATCATCCAATGAAAACAATCGCAAAATTTATGTCCGTCGCTTCTTTCTCACTAGCATTCGTGTTCTTCGCTACATTTAAAGCAGGTATCGGCGAAGTAGATGCGCCAAAAGACTTTCTCCGCTAAACGCGGGGATCGTACTTGTTGACGTAAATTAACGTAAAGGAGCGGATTGTATGCGCGAAAAAATCAGCATAGCGTTACTGATCGTAGTCTCAGCTCTGCTCGCAGTAGGGTTCATCTCGTTAGTCGCGCTAGGCATTACGACAGTTACAGGCGGGTTATTTCCGTTCGGATTCGCATTCCTTATCGCGGGAGCACTAATCGTAGCCTTCGCTATTACAAGCGTAGATATCGAGGTGAGCGCGGAATGAGTGAGTCAACGCATTCAACGCAAGTTATCAAGCGCACACTCTCGATCGGGATCAACGTAAAGGACGCTGACAATCTTCCGAAGGTCGGACGCGATATTGCGAAGTTTCTAAAGAGCGTTGATCACGATCACGGTCCGTTCGAGTTGAATATCGCAGTTAGCGTCGAGCCTACGGAGTCGGCGATGATTGGTCCGATTGAGTTTCCGAAAGCTGGCGATAAGTTGCCGCAAACAATCGAAATAGTATACGTCGACGGTGACGACGAAATGGAAGGGGTTGAGTGAGATCGCACATATTACGGAGGCAGTCGGTAAACATTCGGAATTAATCGCGAGGACAGCACTTTTAGCTAACGGGTACGTCGTAGCTAAACCGGAAACGGACGAATCATACGACGTGATTTTCCGTGATCCGCTGAATAAGACGTTCTATACTGCGCAAATAAAAACGATCCGTCAGCGTATGGACCGTGGCGGCGACCTCGTAGTCTACGCGAAGAAAGGTAATGGCGAACCTTATACGCTATCCGAGGCTGATTATATTATTGGCGTCCTGGGGGCGGAAGGTGAGAAGCCGCGCGTTTACATGTTCGAAAATCGCGGTATCGGCGAGTACTGGGCGACCGAGGCTCGTGTAAGTCAGCGGTGGGTCGAGTTGCCGATTGAATTGAATCGAGAGATTTACGAAGGGGCTGACGTATCATGTCCGGCCTAGACCGTTTCGCACCGCCCGCCGAGCCCGTCACCGTCGCTCACTGCGCGTGGTGTGGACGAGAGATTTACGTCGGCGACGAAGTACACCGCGTAGATGACCGAGAGGCGTTCGTACACGGCGGTGACGATTCGACTTGTGCGAAGGAATTCGCGTTTGAGCGAGTGTATGACGCGGAGGGTACGATTACAGCGCTAGGTGACGTAGAGTAACGTAATAAAATATACGCGGCAACGACCGCCCGAAGGAGCAACTTATAAATGGCGAAATTAAACGGTGTAACATTGGTATCTGAGCGCATTTCTTATAACGGTGCGGAGTACGTGAAATCCAATGAGGCTGCGGTTGTCGGCGATATCATTCGATTCGATGATTCATCCAGCTACGCGACTACGGGTGCCTTCTATGAAGTGACGCGGATTGATTCACATGACGATCCGCAAATTATCGATGATGACGGTGATGAGCTCGATCTTTGTGGCGAAGACAAAACGGTTTTCAAACGCGTAGAAGCTGCTGTGACGAAATCAGACGACGTAGTCTTTCACGAAGGCGTGAAGTACCGTAAAGTGGCGCGCAGAGCAGTCGAAGGAGATAAAGTCATCTTAGTTTCGCGCATCGGCAGTCCGACTCACTTCTTCTTAAATGTTCCGGTCGTAGTAGACGTAAAGAAAGTTTACGGTACAGGCGGCGACATCGAAGCAGAGGGGCCTTGCGAACGTGGCGATGTAATTACGCAAACGGTAGCTACTGAGGATTATCGCGTACTTGAGCAGGTCGAAGCCACAGCTTTAGCACCGACTCCTCCTTCGACGCAAGCTACGTCCTTACCGGACACTTACGTAATCCACAACGGCAAAGTGTACGTGAAGGAAGCGCGTAAGGCTTCGAAAAAGGGAGAGTTAGCGTTAATTACAGCGTGGAACCGTGAACGCCATATCTCCGGTGTCAGAGACAGCTATGCGAATGGGGATATCGTAACAGTTAGTAATCCGTATCAAAGCGAAGGATCGTTCGCGCCGCAATGCAACGGAATTGCTACAATTCAGCCGGAAGAATACGTTATTGTTACACCGACCGGCTCCGTTACGATCGACGGTGTTGAGTATACGTTGGAGAAGCGCAAGGCTAAGAGAGGCGATACGGTTCTAATCGTTAAGACTTTGGGCGCACGCGGTAAATACAGTATCGGTACTATCGCATCTAACGTTAAGGTTGACTCGTGGAGTGATCCGGTAGTTAACGAGATGGTTACGGTATCTTCCGAATACCTCGTACTCGTTCCGAAAGCGGCCGCTCAGCCTAAATATCGCGAAGCAGTGGAACCGACGTACACGGAGGTTAAACGTAAAGCCAACGTAGGCGAGCGCATTCGCATCGTTAAACCTGAGTGTGCGTTAGATTACGGTAAAGGCGATGAGTTTGTCGTAACTAACGTAGACAGTGAGGGCGACGCTAGGTTTACCGATAAAGCCGGAGATCGCAACACCGCTTTCTTACGTGAGTATGTCGTCCTTGAGCCGGTAGCAAACGTTAAGCCGGTAGCTCCCTCTGACTCACGCTTGCAAGTTGGCGAGTATGCGAAAGTTACGAGAGACGGAAGGGGACGCGGCTCATTCGGACCGCACTCGTTCAATATCGGACAAATCGTAAAAGTCGCGAAATGGTGGGATCACGCTACAGACCGAGTATTCTGCGAGAGTATTGACGGCGGTGAATCCACGTACTCTGTACACAACGACGATTGTGTCCGCGCCACTGACGAAGAAGTTGCGCAGGCTAAACGTAAAGTGGCGAAAGCGCAATTTGCCGTAGGTGACACAGTCAAAGTCGTCATCGCGGAAGGCAAACGTCCGTCACGCGGTTGGGGTGAGGTCAAAAACGGAGATGTAGGCGTAATTAGCTACATCTCCGGCAATATGTTTTCCGTTGATTTCCCTTCGCAAAAAAGGTGGAACGGTAACTACGATGAGTTCGTTAAGCTTACGGCTGCCGAAGTTGCGCAGGCTAAACGTAAGAACGTTAAAGTCGGCGATTACGTGAGGATTACGGGGTATCAATCCGGCGCACCTGCGGGTACTATCGTTAAAGTAGTAGCTGTAAGCGATGGCGGCAGTACGGTAACTTACGAATGGGACGGACATAGTCGATTACTATCAACCAAATTCGAAGCAGTAACGCCAGTTGAGGCGGAGCAAGCGCGCAATGAAGAGGAGGTAAAGGCGCAACAGACTGCGCTAGAGGCGAAATGGTCCGCGATCGGACGTAAGGTTGACGAAATCAAGATTGGCGATATTGTACGTGTCGTAAAGGCATGCGGTGGTAGAGCACCCGTAGGGCACGTAGGCACCGCGCTAAGTTCAGGTAATAAGGGTAGTGTCCGAGTAGCAACGGTAGATAACCCTGACGGCGCTAGCTGCTGGTCATGCGTAGAACTCATCGCGCCAGTCGAATCGCTGTTCAACGCGGCGAAGTAACGTATGAATCCGATACAGACCCCGAAGCTGACGTTAGCAGCAAAACCGTCGACCGACGCGATTAAAGACGCAGCCAAACGTAAGGCATCCGCCGAACCAGAAACGGCCGCCGAAGCGTTCGATCGAATTAGCGCGATGTCATTAACGGATAAAGAACGCGCACAATTTAACGCAGCAAAATCCGCATACTTCTCCGGACAATTAGGCAATGTCCGGATTGGTAGCGGAAGCAGTAAATGGACGAAAGGTGACGTTATCTCAGCGGGTTCCCTTCTCTTGCGCCAACAAGCGGAGGGACTGCGCGAGAAACGGATTGCCGAAGTATTAGTGAGTAAGCCCGTAAATTACTTCATATTAACGGACGACTCGGAGTTGCCCGCGTTTGTTGAACGTTTACGCGAAGAATGTCGCCGCCAGCTTTCGGAGTGGCGCGATCGCTTCCGTATTCTAGGCGTTGATACGATGACGGCGGGCGATTTCGAGGGAACCGGCGTTGATACGTATATCGACTTATCAATCGGATTCAGCATATGGCTTCCGTTGCTTAACGAAGGCTATTACCTACCGTACGGACACGTTAGCGGATTCGACGTGCCGAACGCGTTTAAAGAAGGTGATCCGCAGCTAACACGTTCAAAAGTAATCGCAGCCATTGCTCCGTACCTGACGCGACCGAATCACGGTAAAACTTTTCATATGGGGAGCGCGCGGTATGACCTCCACGTTGCGATTAAGGACGGTTACGAGATCGCCGGATGCTGTTGGGATACGTTGGACGCTATGCGCCATTTGAACGAACACGAGGCGACGTACGGTTTGAAACCGCTCGTAGCGAAGTACGGACAAATGTTCGGCGTAATGGGGCCGATATTTACATTCGAAGATCTTTTCGGCAACGGTTCGCCGGCGCCATACAACGTTGAGCTCGTCGGCATCTACGCGATAAAGGACGTTTTGTACGGATGGAAACTGTTCGAATGGCAGTATGAAGCGATGAAGAACGCGCCTGGACGGTTGCTTGATTGTTACGCGCAGATAGACTCGAAGCTACCGGAAACTGACGTATTTATGTCGCGATGCGGATTCGAGATTGATATTGCGGGACTCAAGGCGTTAGAGGACGAGTTTACTCCGTTATTGGAGAAGGCGCGTGCCGATGTGGTTGAATCGTACGGTATCAACGACGAGTTTGTCCGGAAGATGGACCGACATATTAACGCGAAGGCTGTTGCGGAGTGGATCGATAAGCAGCGTAGGAAGATCGCCAAACATACGGAAGCCATCACTAAACAACGCGCTATTATTGCAGAGTGTGAGGCGGCAAGCAAAACGAAGCTGAAACGCTATACGGAAGCAGTCACCAAGTTAGCGCAATTAGAGGCGGAAGTGTTGGCGGAGCCGATCGAAGCAAACGCGCCACTTACGATAACGGAATTTACGATTACGAATGGCAACCATCTCGCGTATCTCATTTACGATGCGCTCGGTATCGAAGACGTTACGGGACGATTTAAACGAGGGAAGACGCGCTCAACGGCTGCGGATGTGCTCGACGTTTACTACGAGGAAGAAGAGGCGCTGAAGCCGCTGGCAACCGTTGCGGCGTACGAGAAGTTGCTGAATACGTATGTGATGAAGATTCCAGATGCTATAGCAATAGACGGACGCCTACACAGCGAATTCAAAGCTGGAGGCACTGCTACAGGCCGGTATAGCTCAAGCGGGTACAGTGGTCGACCGATCGATATACTTGACGAGTTTCGGGAGGTAAACGCGGATGAAGAATGATTACGAAATCCGTGAAGCAACGACAGTTATCTTCATCAAGAGAAAAAACGGTATTGTGTACGAGTTTTTAATGGATACAGAGGACTTGCCTAAACTTCTTGAGGTGGGCGGTTCGTGGTGCGTAGACTTACCTTATGTCCATAATGATCCAGCTAGAAAACCCTACGCTATCCGAAACGCACCGCGCGAAGGTGGTGGCAGACAATTCGTTAAGCTTCATAGGTTTCTCACTAACGCTCCAGATGGCAAAGTTGTTGACCATATCGACGGAAACACACTAGACAATCGTAAGTGTAATCTTCGTGTAACGGATACCTTTGAGAACATGCAGAACCTCAGAGGAATTCCAAGTAGAAACAACAAAAGCGGAGAGCTAAACGTTTGTTATTCGGAAAGTAGCGGTCTATACCATGTCGCTGTTATGCGAAACGGAGTTGTTACGAGAGCCAAACGTAAAAACTTTGACGAGGCGGTAAAAGTCGCAAAAGATATGAGGCAAGGTACTTGGATGCCTAGAAAGCGAGGTAATCCACGCCTATGTTCGTAGTAACTGACGCAAACTATCACGCAATTGTACGTAAATTAGTAGCCGATGATCGCAAAATTCCACTCGGAGTAAACATGCAGAACCTCCCGTCAAAAGGCGCAGGTACTCGCGTTCGTAACTGCTTCGTTCCCAAGCGCGGATTCACGTTTGTCGGCGCTGACCTGGGCCAAATTGAACCGCGTGTAATGAGCGCGATTATGTGGGACCGTTACGGTGACAACTCGCTTCGTCAGATTTTCCTCGATGGCGTTGATCTATATACGACGATGGCGATGAGGACGTTTAATATCGCGGAGGAATTCTGCGTCGACAAAGCGTACGATCCGACCGGCACGTTCAAACCACGTTCGATGATGAAAACGGGCGTGCTCGCTGTCTCATACGATCAGTCACCGAGAGCTTTCGCGAAGAAAATGAACGTTACGGACGAAGTGGCAGCGTACTTCTTCGAAAACTTCGACCGCACATTTCCGTCGTTCAAAACGATGGTAGCCGATATCCGCGAAGGTATGCGCAAGAACGGCTACGTTGAGACGCTATATGGTCGGAAACGGCGCTTTCCGGATTATGCATCGGTTTCGGCGGCGGCTTCGAAGAACGAGCAACGCTTAATCCGGCTCTATACGGAGCGTAAGCAATTGCGCGGTAAGGAAGCGCCGAGCCAACGTGATGCGCAACGTTTAATCGCGGTCCAAGACGAAATCGACGTGCTATCGGAAAAACGCGGCCTCATTGGTTATTGGGAGCGCGCCGCATTTAACGCGGTGATCCAAGGCACTGGCGCCGACATTCTGAAGATGATCGGTAATCGCAACGCTCAAGAATGTAAGAAGCGCGGTTGGGAGTTCAACGCATCCATCCATGATGAAATAAAAAACTCTGTCCTAAACGAGCAGCTTACGGAAGAAGCGATCGCGTTAATTAACGATATCATGACGCAGACTGCGACGCTGAGCGTACCGCTGGTAACCGATATAGTGATCGAACCGCGTTGGATGCAGGAGTATAAACCGTCTGAATGGGACTTCGTTAACTGCCGACCAAAAGTGGAGTTTGCGAATAAGTATGCATAGCTGTACGGAATCCGATCGTACGGCGTCGTAATAAGTGTGACGTATACATCTACGTTTACGTGTACGTAAACATTCGAAAGTGAGGCGATAGTAATGCGCGAACATGAATCAGCTACGCAAACATGTTCGAGATGCCGACGCACATTCCGTGTACTTGCGGATGAGGTCGGAGATCACGGCTGCCCTAACGGATGCTTTAATCATGAAGAGGAGGCGGATTATATGGACGTAAAACTTACGCAGAAACAGCTTATTGAACTTTGGAGCGATGAGGAGCTAGAAGGTCCAGGCGGAAAGCTAACGGTTGTTGAGGAAGGCGAATGGGACGGAGCTGGCGAGAAGTATCAATCGCTAGAAGTAATTTTCACGGATGGCGAGCGTTTCTTCAGCGGCACGATTACGCGATCGGGGTCGTACTTCTCCGACTGGCATTACGATGACTACGGAAACGCTGATATCTCGGAAGTCCGTAAGGTAACGAAGACAATCGTAACCGAAGTATGGGAGGCGATCTAACTGAGCGTATTCACACGTATTGGTTCCGCAGCAGTAGCGGATAAGTCACCACAAGCCATCGCCGACCAAATCGCCACCGAGTTCCAACGATTCCTCGACGCGTGGCATTCTGCGGATGAAGTGTACGATAATCCGCTTGATGCGCAGATTCACGAATGGTATACAAATGCCTTACGGGATAAGCCACTGTTTCCACCACGCAATATGCCGTATTTCTCGCCTTCGAGCGCCAACTCGGACAAGCGTGAACTGTACGAAAAGCAACGCGGAGCTCAGCGCGATAAAGTAGGACGCCCACCGCACCAAGGACGTTGGACCCGCATCGGGACCGCGATCGGCGACGTCATCCAGCGCGATATCTTATTCGCGGAACGTCATTACGAAAAGGCTACCGGCGATGCGCCGAGATTCACGTTTGAACGCACGGAAGACGGTCGCCCGATGTTCGAGGATTTTGCGAAGAAATCGCATGTAATCGAGCATAACGGAAAGAAATTCGCTCTATATGGTACCTGTGACGGTATCATGCGCTATGTAACGGAAGACGGCGAATTTCTCCGCGTCGGCCTCGAAGTTAAATCGAAACAGACAACGTCGGCCCAAACCTCCGATTACTCTACGCGTTACGGTCCGAAGGAGGATCACGTTAAGCAATGCGTGTGTTACTCGTTAATGTACGGGACAGACGCCGAGCCGATCGATTACTATATCATCCTTTACGTTAACGCGTCAAAGAAATCGTGGGAAATGGACGCTGCGGATTACGCCAAGAATCCGGATACAAAAGCGTTCGGTATTGCGATTAGCGACGATGATCGGAATAGCGTGCTCGATTACTTTGCGGACGTTTTGGAATCGGTGGCAATAGGCAAGGCACCGAAACTAGATCCTGAGAAATTCACGTTTAATAACTTCAAACGTGCATGTGCGCTGTCTCTTACGGAAGAAGAGTACGAGGAAATTGGGCGGTATGTCGAACGCCTGGCTTCGTCAAATCTACCGGACTTTAAGAAACGCGGACCGGTTGAGGCTTACGAGTTGATTACGCAGATTAGGGCGGAGGTGCCTGCATGACATACTTTATCAAAGGGATCCGCCACAAAGACGGTACACCTAATGAACGCGAGGCTCGGCGCAAAGGAGACCGCGTAAATATCATAAGCTGTCGAGTGGGTGCTTCGATGATTTACGCTTACGCCGATGAGGACTCGGTCGTACATACGTCGATGGTTATTGATGCATTAGTAGGCGAAGGTGAGCTCGTTATTTGGACGCAGAATACCGAGTATACGTTTGTTAAGGAGGTTGCGCCAGTTGCCTCCCAATAAAACGGAAACACTTCGATACGTCGGCCTCGATCTCTCGATCACATCGCCAGGATTCGCAATCATTGACGTTAAGTCACGAAAACCTACGCTAATCGCTCATAACCACTATAAAACGGAATCAGCGGACGCTCAGACGTTGCGCTACGAATTAATCGAATCGTTCGCGCTGGTTTGGCTTCGCGATCACTTGCGGAAGGGTGCGCCAGTGGCCGCTGTAGTTCGCGAAATCTGGCCGCCAGCACGAAACTACGAGCAAAACGATAAAATTCACGGAGCGTGGTCCGCTGTCGATCGTGCATTGAGTCGCGTAGGTCTATCGGTCATTGCGAATATCGCGCCAACGACCGTAAAGAAGGCCGTAGCCGGTAGCGGTAAGGCGGAGAAGCCGGAGGTTGCGACGGCCGTGCGTAGACTGTGCGGACTGCCAGTGGACTATGCGTTCGCTACCGATGATGAATCGGATGCGGCTGCGGTTATCCTGGCGTATTTGATTGCGGAGGGACTGGTTGACGCATGCTGATCGTCTATTATTCGCTAACAGGCAACGTTCGCCGATTCGTGCGGAAGACGGGGATTACACCTGCGATATCGTTACCCACACGTTGGCCAGCGGTCGAACCGTTTGTACTCGTAACGCCTACGACTGGATACGGAGAGATACCGACACCAGTCGTGAGTTACCTCATCCGAAATAGTTCGTACTTGCGCGGAGTAGCTGCGTCCGGAAATCGGAATTGGGGCGCCAACTTCGGCGCAGCTGCCGATAAGATTAGCGAAAAATATAACGTTCCTGCGCTGCTCAAGTTTGAGCTATCAGGAACTGACGAAGATGTACGTAAATTTACGGAGGAGGTTGCGCTACTTGCCGAAACATATTGAGCTCAACAACGAGATTATGCAACGCGGAGAAGACGGTTTCTACCGCTTAGAAAAGGATGCGGAAGCCGTCCGTGCATTCATGCGAGAGGTTAAGGCAAAGTCGATGCGGTTTGATTCCGTGATCGACCGTCTCAAGTACCTCGTAGAGAATACGTACTATTACGACGTATTCGCGCAATATGCGGAAAGCGAGATCATTGACGTTCACTTTCTTTGTAACGAATATAAATTCCGGTTTGCTTCGTATATGGCCGCGTCAAAGTTCTACTCTGACTACGCGTTGAGAACGAACGACAAGCGCCAATACCTCGAAGATTACGGGCAACACGTCGCAATTGTTGCGCTTTATCTCGGCCAAGGCGACTATGGGCGAGCGGCGAGGCTTGCGCGATCCATGATGGAGCAGCGTTTACAGCCGGCTACTCCTACGTTCCTTAACGCAGGTCGAGCGAGACGTGGTGAAATGGTATCGTGCTTCTTGCTCGAAATGGACGATTCGCTGAATTCGATAAACTACGTGCTCGGAACGTGCATGCAGCTCTCCAAAATCGGCGGAGGCGTAGCGGTTAATCTCTCGAAGCTGCGTGGTCGTGGCGAAGCGATTAAAGGCGTGGAGGGCGCGGCCAAGGGCATCATGCCCGTTATGAAATTAATGGAAGACGCGTTCTCTTATGCGGATCAAATGGGCCAGCGTAAAGGATCCGGAGCAGCTTATTACAACATTTTCGGATGGGACGTAATTGAGTTCCTCGATTGTAAAAAGATTAACGCGGATGAAAAGACACGTATTAAGACTCTATCGATCGGCCTTATCGTGCCTAACAAGTTCTACAAACTGGCGGAAGAAAACAAACCTCTCGCCGTATTCGGCGGCCACTCCGTTTTTAAAGAATATGGAAAGCACCTCGACGACATGGATATGGATGCGATGTACGACGAATTGCTCGCGAATCCAAACATTAAGAAGAAAGAAATCATGAGCGCGCGTAAGATGCTCGAGCGTATTGCGGTTACTCAGCTGCAGAGCGGATACCCGTACATGTGTAATAAAGACAACGCGAACAGCGCGCACGCTTTGAAGGCGCTCGGCATGATCAAGATGTCAAACTTATGTACGGAAATTTTCCAGCTGCAGGAAACGTCCGAGATCGCAGACTTCGGCGAAGAAAGCAAAATTCTACGCGATATCTCATGCAACCTCGCGTCCATGAATATCGCAAACGTAATGGATACCGGCAAGCTCCGCGAAACGGTTCACGAAGGAATGGAGGCGCTGACGGTTATCTCCGATATCTCTCGTATTCCTAACGCGCCAGGCGTCCGTAAAGCAAATGCGGAGCTCCACTCGGTCGGGCTCGGCGTCATGAACCTTAACGGATATCTCGCGAAGAATAAGATTCCGTACGAATCGGAAGAGGCGAAGGATTTTGCGCGAGCGTTCTTTGCGGCGATGAACTTCTACTCGATCGAGAAATCGATGCTTATCGCGAAGGAACGAGGAGTAACGTTCGACGGCTTCGAAAAGTCAACGTACGCGGACGGTACTTATTTCGACATGTACCTGGCAAACGACTACGCACCGCTTACCGATAAAGTGGTGGAACTGTTTGAGAGTGTCGGCATAGTTCCTCCGGATGTGCATGATTGGCACATGCTTAAGGGGGACGTTGCTAAGTACGGACTTTACCACGCATACCGATTAGCGATCGCACCAACGCAGTCAATTTCGTACATTCAGAACGCGACATCGTCCGTTATGCCTATTGTGGAGCTTATCGAGCGACGCACGTACGCAAACTCCGAGACGTTCTATCCGATGCCTTACCTGAGTCGCGAGACAATGTGGTTCTATAAATCCGCTTATAACGTTGACCAATTCAAGTTAATCGACCTAATTGCTGAGATTCAACCGCACATCGACCAGGGAATCTCGACGATTCTTTACGTCAACAGCGACGTCAGCACACGCACTCTCGGTCGCCTTTACGCTTACGCCAATTATCGCGGGCTTAAATCGCTGTACTATACAAGAACGAATCAAATTGACGTCAGCGAGTGTACCAGCTGCGCGATATAACGAAGGAGGACGCATATGCAGTGTGTGAATTGGAATAAGTCGGAGGATTACGTTAACGTCTTTTGGAATCAGAACATTATGCAGTTTTGGACGGATACTGAGTTTCCGGTATCCGATGATATCCAAGATTGGACGGAGCTTCCCGAGCCTGAGCGTAAGGTACTCAAATGGGTTCTTGCGGGCTTAACCGGCCTCGATACGCAGCAAGCATCCGAAGGCATGCCGCTAATCGCGCTCCATACGGACGATTACCGTAAAAAAGCGGTCCTTGCGTTCATGGGGATGATGGAACATATCCACGCGAAGTCGTACTCGTCTATCTTCACGACGCTGCTGACGTCAGAAGATACGGATTATTTACTCGAGAAATGGGCGCCTAATCAGCGGAATCTCGTATTCAAATCGGAGAAAATTTCGGAGTATTATCGCAAGCTTTTGCGGCCGAACGCTCCGATTTACGACATTTACATGGCGTGCGTTGCTTCAGTATTCCTCGAAAGCTTCCTGTTTTATAGCGGATTCTACTTCCCGCTCTACCTCTCCGGTCAAGGTAAGATGCGTGCTTCAGGCGAGGTCATCCGTAAAATACTGATCGACGAATCAATTCACGGGGTTTACGTCGGCTATCGAGCGCAAGAAGTCTACGTACAGTTATCGGAAGAAGAACGCGTTAGGGCAGCGATAGAGACAAGCGAACTTTTACGCGTGCTTTACGAGAATGAGGCGGAGTACACGGTTGAACTTTACGCGGAGTTAGGTCTCGCCGATGACGTGATGCGCTACGTAAGGTATAACGCGAACAAAGCGTTAATGAATCTCGGATTAGAAACCGAGTTCGACGCTGAACCGTTTAGTCCGATCGTTGAGAACGGGCTCAATACTGGAACGAAGCAGCACGATTTCTTCTCGCAGAAAGGCGACGGTTATGTGATGGCGTTGAATATCGAGCCAATGATAGATAGCGATTTTATTTTCGTGTAGTGTACGGAAATCATCCGGATGGCGTCGTAATAAGTGTAAGACAAATTAACGGAGGTGGACGAGTGGAAATTCTGAATACGATTGAACACGTTGGACGCGCAGGGTACACCGGCTGGGGCGTGGTGTTACTTGTTATCGTGATAATACTCATTTTAATTACCGTATTTCTAACGAAGGATGGCGAGTGGGCAGCGTTATACTCGGGTTTCTTGTCCATATTATTTACTCTGATGGCGGTCGGTGCCTTCTCCGATCCAGGCGTTACTCAGCACGAAGTCCGCATCACGAACGGCTACGTTATCGACGCTCAGAAGTATAAAGTCGTAGAGACACGCGGAAGCATTGTCGTTATCGAAGAGTTACGTAAATAGACGTAAAAGGAGGCGCACGTTATGCCGTTACCGAAAGATTCGTTACTCTTCGGACTCGCAAGTAAGTTGACGGATGAGCAGCGCGTTTACGTTGACTCAATGTTCGATCGGCAGCTCACCGTGGTCAATGCAAAATCAGGGACTGGCAAGACAACGCTGGCTGTCGCTGTTGCGAAGATGATCGGTAAGCCGCTGGTCTACGTATTCTCACCAGTGGAAGAGGGCCGGATGGGATTTCGTCCTGGAACGCAGAAGGAGAAAGAATCTGCGTACATAACTCCGTTGACCGACGCTCTTTACGAGATCAACGAAGATCCTGCGAAGGTGATATATGATCCGGAGAATGCGGAGTCACAGAAGCGCGGACATGCGTGGGTGTATCCGATGAGTCATATCTTCGCTCGCGGTATGAATCTGAAGGATAAAACGATCATTATCGATGAAGCGCAGAACTTTACTCGCGGAGAGTTGAAAAAGATTCTTACGCGGATTCATGATTCGTGCAAAGTCGTAATCATCGGGCACGACGGTCAGTGTGATCTACCTGACGCAAAAAAGTCCGGCTTCCTCCCGTACATCGAACACTATCGCGATCAGCCTTACGCTAAAATATGCGAGTTAACGGTAAACTTCCGCGGTAAGCTGGCGCAGCACGCCGATACATTGAAATGGTAACGGAAAGGGTGACGTAATTGAACGATAAGTTGACGCAAATATTCGCAATGCAAAAAACGCTCGATGACCGCATTACCACCGAACGCAGCATCGAAAAGACGCTCGACGAATGGGTAATCGGAATCACTCTGGCGATGGAATCGGAGATTGACGAGATCCGGCGCGAAGTTAATTGGAAGTGGTGGAAGAATCCGAAGGACGTTTCGAAGTCTGCGTTAAATGGGGAGATAATCGATCTATGGCATTTCCTCATTAGTTTGTCGCTAAAAGTAGGGTTAACGGCGGATGACGTTTACTCGATCTACGTGAAAAAGAACGCGGAGAATCACGCTCGCCAGGACGGAACTAGCGAGAAAGACGGCTATAAAGCGGAGGTGAGCGCGTGATTCAATTCGCGATGGAGCATCCGATAGCAACTGTAGTTATCGTTTTCATGGTAGCGTGTTGTGTCCACGATATGAACGCAGTCTGGGCGCGAGCCTATGCGTTAAGAAGCCGAAAGGAGGGCAAATAGTTGCGCCAATATCACGATCTATGCCGTCACATCATCGCAAATGGCGTTGAGAAGTCGGACCGCACCGGGACTGGTACGTTATCCACTTTCGGATATCAAATGCGTTTCAATCTCGCAGAAGGATTTCCGCTACTAACGACTAAGCGCGTTCATTTACGCAGCGTCATCTACGAGCTGCTGTGGTTCTTACGCGGCGACACCAACGTTAAGTATCTGCGTGATAATGGCGTAACGATATGGGACGAATGGGCTGACGGACACGGCGAACTCGGTCCCGTCTACGGTAAACAATGGCGCGATTGGACGCATGGGCGAGGCGGTGAGCGGGGTTATGACGCTTGGTATACCGAGGATTGTTTCGATCAAATCTCGGATGTCATAGCGCAAATTCGGTCTAATCCCGATAGCCGCCGTCTCATTGTCTCCGCCTGGAACGTAGGTGAGGTCGATCAAATGGCGCTGCCGCCGTGTCACCTACTGTTTCAGTTTTACGTAGCGAACGGTAAGCTATCGTGCCAACTGTACCAACGGTCGGCTGACGTATTCCTCGGCGTTCCATTCAATATCGCATCATACGCACTCCTTACGATGATGATTGCGCAAGTAACCGGACTGGGGCTGGGCGAGTTTGTCCATACGATCGGTGATGCGCACATCTACACGAATCATCTCGATCAAGTAGCTGAGTTATTATCGCGAGAAGAACGTCCACTGCCGACTATGCGCTTGAATCAAGACGTCACTGATATCGATTCGTTCAAATACGAGGACTTTACGCTTGAGGGATACGAGCCTCATCCGGCTATTAAAGCGCCAGTAGCGGTATAAAAACGATAAGGGAGCGGATGAAAAGAATGAGAGAACAAATTACGGTAATTGACGGGGTAAAGTATCGCGAGGTAAGTCGGAAGGCTAACGTTGGGGAACGGATTAAGATTGTTGACGCTAGCTGTACTTTCGGAGATTACAATAACGGAGACGTATGGACGGTCGTTAATCGTGACTCCAGCGGCATATTTAATACGAAAGCAGACAGCTGGCCGTATGCAGACGATGCGGAGTACGTCGTGCTCGAAGCAGTTGTAGCAGAAGATAAACCCGCAGACGACTTCCGTGCTCAACTCGACGGCTTAACGCAAACCGTCGCCAGCCTTACACTGAGAGTTACGGAGCTTGAGCGAGCAGGCGCAGTGAAATACGTAAAGGTTGCGGAAGGTCCGGTAACGACCGCAAAGCCATCGTTCGCGTCGAAAACGCGCGATGAGATCGTCGAGATGGCGAAGAAGGACGTAGCGGAGCTCCTCGTAACTAAACGTATTATGGACGTCCCTAACCTCGAAGGGTATAAGGAGTCATTCTATCCGGAAGGATGCGGAACTTCCTCAACGGATAAAGTAGAATTCGTTATTAATCGCGAAAAACGCATCGTTGTTGCATTAATCCGCTACATTGACGGTGCAGTTTGGGCTCGCGGTAAAGCCCGTTGCGCGCCCGACGATTGCTTCAACGCTCACATCGGAAAGGCGATCGCGCTGCGACGTGCGCTAGGGTTGACGGTGCCGACCGAGTATTATGAAGCGCCGCAACCTACAGAGGTTCGCGTTGGGGATATCGTAAACGGTAGTGAGGTGAGTCCCGCATTTTATAGCGCGGATAAAACATTTACCATTACGGCAGTTGCCAGCGTTGACTCGTTTAGGTATGCGGAAAGACCTACGGATTGGATTTGCCGGCATCAAATCGGGCGCATTCTCGACGATTCCCGCGAGGAGGTGTCCGCCTAATGGCTAACGCCTATACTACGCAAGAGCAACGTATTTCAACGCAATCTGACGAAGTCAAAGCGATCCTCATCCGCAAGAACCGCGACTACGGCGATAGTTTCGCGAAGCAATTCGCTAAGTACGGTGTGATGTCCGGTCTCATCCGCATGGACGATAAGATGCGGAGACTAGAGAACCTCGTTGGCGGAGCGGAGCAAAACGTTGACGAATCGATCGACGATACTTTGCTCGATTTAATCGGTTATGGAACGCTCCTTCTCGTTGAATTGAAGAAACAGCGGGAGGCGGCCGATGAGTAGCGCACCTCTTTCCGCATATGACGCTTACCGCGCCGGCTATCACGCAGGTTACTTTCGCGGAAGGATTGCGGCTGTGAACGGTGAGGAATACGATGAGCGGACGCCGCTTGAGCGTGAAGGGAACGCGGAGAAAACGTACGGAGATCCGTGGGATAACGTAGAAAAAGACGCGTAACATAGGCAATTACGCGTCCTCACTTCGTTTACTATTCCGTCCCTCTTCCGTCAGGCGCAACGTAATCCTCACGTTTAAATAGCAGCCATCCGTCAGCCTTACCGTCAAACACGTACTTGATCGCTTCGAGCGGTAGTTGGTGCTTCTTCATGAACGCGTTAATATTCGCATAATGGCGGCCGCGATCGAAGCTGACCGGATTCGCGTCTGACGGCTTCACGACGTCAGGCTTACCGAGCGCGATCCGTTTGTTGGCTGCGTCGAATCCAACGAATAGCTTTATCGCGGAACCCTTACACGATAGTAGATCGACTAGGCCCGCCGACATGCGGACGCGACCGAATTTATCTGACGTGAGGAACGCTGCTCCGCTGTGGGCTCCATTATTCGCCCATACGTCGATTACGAGTTTTGACATACGTGATTACCTCCGATTGTACGAGTTATATAACGTTATTATAAACGCAATTTAACGTAAATTCAACGTAAAAAGGGGCGGATTATTATCGGAACTGGATCGATTGATCTCGAAGCTAAAACGCGGAAATATACCCAATCCTACGCACTCAACACCGCCAAAGGAGTCGCCGCCTTATTACGCGATCGCCACCGAATTTCTGAGCGCCGTTTTCGCGGCGATACGGCTGCCTCCGACATCATCATCGATCTTCATAGCGCCATAGAAAGCGCTGGCTTAACGGATCGCCAAGCGGAGTCTATTGCGTGGGTTTATGGACGTGATCTAACGCAGACGGAAGCAGCGCGCATTATGGGCGTGTCACAACCGGCGGTCGTACAATCACTTGACGCGGCAACTGAACGGATATCGACAATCTTTCAGCGGTGGGATTACGGCGAGGTTACGGTAGAAATTACAGCAGAGGAGTTGACGTTTCATGACGAAGAATAAACTAACGTTCGCAATCGAAGTAACTGCATTAATTGAACGTAATATAGAGGATAGAGAAGAGCGAATCACGGCAATTAAGGCGCTGACAGATGGGTATGATCGCGAAGATATGGATGCTACGCAATTAGGGCGTCTTACTGATTATATACTGCGCGAAGAATTAAAGGACCCGGACCTGTGTAAAGCTCAGCGTAGCGAGTACCCGTTCTTAAGTGAGCGGCAGTTTGCTAGGCGGCATAACAGCGAAGTTGGATCGAAAGTGGCAGAGGACTACGGTACGGATGGTCGTAACTATACGGTACCTAAACGCCGAAGACGCAATGGCTACGAAAATGAATTTGTTGATGCGCGCGCAAAATCACATAATAAAGCTCGCGCTATTCAGTATCGTAAGGATACGGCATCAGGTGAAGTCGTTCCATACAATTTATTTGAGACTGGCGGAGAATTAACGCCAGAGTTTGTGCAAAAAATCGGAATTGGGCAGCGATGGCGCGAGTCCTTATCCGTATAATTTGCGGGTTAGTACGGTATTACACTATGAACCCGTATGTTGTAGAAAGACGACGTTTGGCCGTTATAGGCTGCGCGTCTTTTTTGCGTTGTTCCAAATACCGAAAAGGAGATCGATAAAATGACGTTAGAACGCGGAGTTAATCCAGAAACGGGCGAAGTAGGTACGTTTGTACCGGACGGTGCAGGCTACAGTATTCAATCGCAAGATCAACGCGAGGCAAATCGCAAGTATTTCGAGAGTCTACGCAATCCATCAGGAGGGCGCAGCGTTGATTTTACATTTGCCGCTATGGAGGCGATTGGCGAGGTGATTGGCGCACTTTCAACGGCGCAATGCGGCTTTCTCGCTGTCATCCAATGTTACGTAGGTTACGACTCGAACACGCTGATTAACGCAGATAAATCGCCTATGACAACTGCGGATATGATGCGAGCTCTTAAGCTTGAGCGTAAACGATCTACATTCTACGCGTTCCTTGCGGCGGCACAGGAGCGCTATATTATTACAGAAGAGGATGGTCGCTTCTCCGTTAATCCACGCTATCATTTCCGAGGAACCGCGCGTGATACGAGTGTTATACGGACATATACCGCAAAGATTAAGCAGACATACGCCAGTGCAAAGCAGGCAGTTGATATCGGACTCATTTACCGCATGCTGCCGTTCGTCAATTACGAGTTTAATGCTCTCTGCTCGAACCCTACCGAAAGGGATCCGCACAATGTCGATTGGCTTAACGGTAAGGAACTAGCGGATGCGATCGGAGTTAGTGAAACGGAGCTCTCGCGTAGAATTAAACGGCTTGTCGTCGGAGAAGAGTACGTGATCGCGCGGATATCAGTCGGGGGCCACGCGAAATATATGTTCAATCCGCTCGTTTTTAAACGCAGCTCGCGACCAGTTGACGGTACTGTCCAGGCGATGTTTAACGTGAAGTATCGAAGGGTCTCCCGTTAGAGTTGCGCTTATTTGGACAAATCGCCCGAAAAGTTGCGCTTATTTGGACACATAAAAACGCTGAAATCCCGCGTGGCACTAAGTAAGTCGGCGTTTTGATAGCTAAATTTATTCTTAGTATTACGACATTCACAACGCGATCAGGATCGAAATGAAATTCCGGATTAGCTTATATTTTAAGGGCTAGTACGGTATTACGTTATGAAGAGATTCACAATATTCACAATTCGCTAGGAACGTAGTGACGAAGCGAGGCGGGCGCTTTTCCCGCCATTATCTTTTATAACGGAGGTGAACGCCGGCATGGCGAAAACATTAAGCACGGAGCAGATCGTCGCCATCTCGTGGCTAGCGCAGCCAAAGAAAGGCGGCAAGACATTCGAAGAGATCGCGGAGATTTGCGCCATCCATCCGAATACACTCGCTAACTGGCGTAAGGATGCGACATTTGAGCGCGAGTTGAAGACGCAGATGGTGCGTAATAGTCAGGATAAATTACCGGAGTTAATCGCGTCGCTTTCCGAGATTGCTATACGGGATGGGAACGCGGCTATGGCGAAGTTAGCGTTGCAGATAAACGGGCTGCTTACGGATAAGGTCGAAGTGGAGACGAAGACAACGGATGTTACCGATACGAATGCGTTAAGGGCGAAGTTAGATGCGTTCAGGCAGCGTAGTGGTGGCGAGGCGGATAACGTAGTGAATTAACAATAGCGTATTTTATCGCGCTATATAATGAAGGAACACGTTTGCGTGCGCATGTGAATCCGTGTGGATTGCGTAATATTATCGGGCACGGGCGCCTGGAGCGCAGCCTCTTCGGAATTTTTAAGGATTACGTGATGCATATTCGATGTATGAACGTAGCTACTGGCGCTATGCCAAGTATACAAATCGTATCGTTTATACAGATATACGCGTATATTTATACGAATGTATAGGAAATGCATAATATGTGAGCGCAACTAAAGGCGCGTTTAGCCCGTTATTACGGGAAATCGTAGATGTGGCGCGGTCTCAGACTACTGTACAAAATTCTGTATTTTATACATATGTCTACGGGCAGAAATGCATAAACGATGCATACGATTAAGTGCTGCTCGTTCGATCGGAACGGTGGAAGCGTCGACCCCCCAAGGCGGGTCCTCGTATACCTCAAATCAGGTGCGGAGAAAATCCGCGTATCAAAATTAACGTTTGAACTTACGGAAGGGAGGGCGGCATCTATCGCCTGGCTAAATAATCGCTGGATCAACGGTGTCGAACGTAAATCGCTTATCGACGATCTCGCAGCGATCATAGGCGAATTTGCCGCCTTAACTGACGCTGAATATATACGGCTGCCCGACGAAATTAAAGCGGAATTAGACGCTAAAGTAGCGGAACACACTCGCTTATCAAGAATTAACCGCGCTGAGATCGATTTACTCTACTTCGCGTACGAATATTTCGGTGAAACGTACAATCCGGATAATAGCGGTAACTGGATACCGGTCGCGATCGATGACGCGCCGCCATTCCACGCGGAAATATGCGATATCATGAACGTTGTCTCTACGGATGAGATTAACGCTAAGGTCGCCGTAGCTGCACCGCGTTCACACGCTAAGTCATCGTTCTTATCGAAGGCATTTCCGATACACGAGCTCGTTTTTCGTAAACGTAAGTACGTAATTATCATATCAGAAACGCCGCAAGTATCAACGGGTAACATGGAGTGGCTTTCGTTACAGTTAAAATCCAACGAAAAGCTTCGCGCTGACTTCGGGCCGCTACTTTCCGTTAAGCAACAGGAGAATCCGAAGGATAACTCGTCCGAATTTATCGCGTGGGAACCACGTAAGGACGGCTCGCAACGCTTATTATGCCGCGTAGAGGCCGCATCAACGGGCCAGGCGCTCCGTGGACGTAACTGGAACGGGGCACGGCCGGATCTCATTGTATGCGATGACCTTGAAGGTAAAAAGAACACGAATACGGACCTCTTGCGGACTGAAATGCGCGATTGGTTCACGCAGGTCGTAATTCCGCTCGGTGATCCCGCCGGTAAGCGGACGGCCTTCGTATATATGGGGACGATGGTCCATCACGATTCACTATTACGTTACGTTATGGAGAAGCGGTCGGACTTTAAAACGAAATTATTTCGCGCCATCATCGAATGGCCTGAGCGCATGGACTTATGGGAAGCGTGCCGCCTCGTATATATCGATCGCGATAACTTGAATCGCGCGGCCGACGCAGAAGCGCTGTATTACTTGAATCAAACGGAAATGGATCGCGGATCGACGGTCTTATGGCCGGATGTGCAGCCGCTATGGAAGTTGTTCCGCTGGAAATGGGATAACGGAAGCAAAGCGTTCAATACGGAGTATATGAATAATCCGGTTGACGAAGAGAACATGATATTCAATCCGGATAAGTTTACATATTGGGATGGAACGCGTGACGAATTTCCCGCGAACGAATTTGACGTCTACATGGGCGTTGACTTTGCGATGGGGAAGACGCGCGGTGACTATAGCGCCATTGTTACGGTAGCAAAGAGCCGTGCAACTGGCGCTATTTTCGTTATCGATGCGTGGGGCGAGCGTGTTCATCCTGACGTATTTCTTCGCGTTATCGTTGATAAAGTAATTCGCTATCAGCCGGCAGGAATCGCGGCCGAAGCGCAGGCAGCGCAAGAATTCTTCGTTCACAAGCTGAAGGAAGCGTTAAGGGCAGCCGGTTACCCTGCGAATAGTCGCGTTAAAGAGATATTTCAGCGCGCACGTAAGGAACTGCGGATTGAAGCGATGGCGCCGGATATTGAAAACGGAACAATACGATTCTCGCGTAAGCACTCGTTGCTGCTCGAGCAATTTGAACTATACGGATCAAATACGCATGATGACGTCGTGGATGCGATGGAAATGGCAGTAAGCGCGTCAAAGAGCGGTCGGAAACGCATTATTGATAAACCTACGTGGTTGTAACGGAGAGGAGGAACGCAATTGGCATTATTCGTATCAGGCGCGCAGTATCCGCCTCAAGGAGACATCGAACGTCTAGCTAAATACGCACGCGGCCGAGCTATTTTCGACGGTAATCAAGCGTTAATTTACGAGCGCGCCTCGGAGCTACTAAAAGATACGCCATTCGCGGCGCAATTAGAGAAGCTTTATATCGCGGTCAATATTATGGACGCGTTGATTACGAAGCCGGCGGATTTAATGTACGGTGAGCCACCGACATACGAGAGTGGTAATCCTGACGATACACTCGAGCAAAAAGCGCTTAATCGAATCGTTGAGGAAAACGATCTTAATTTACTCGGTCACGAGATCGTTATCGGCAGTGGGATTCGCGGAGATTCATGGCTTAAAACGTATTATGCCGATCGGCAGGACGTTAGCGAAACGGAAAAGCTCGGATTAACCGCGCCGACCACATTACCGGAACCGATTATCGAAGCAGTGGACGCGTCAACAGTATTTCCGGAGTTATCACGCGGAAGTCGTAAGCGGTTCAAAGCGATTAATATCGCGTGGGTCGAATGGGTCGAAACGCGTGACGAAGAGATTCCGTTCCTAAACGTTGAGCGCCATGTTCCTGGCTATATCGTATATGAGCTCTACCGGCTACATAAATCCGAAGTTGTTACGCAGTATGGCGTACCTATTTCAACGTATACAATCGGCGAGAAGGTTTCAACCGGACGAGATATTGACGTTATCGAGACTGGAATTCCGCGGTTACTCGTTCATCACGTTCCGTACAAAACGGTTGATGACGCTTGGGCGGGCATCGGTGGAATTGAAAAATTAGAGAGTACGTTGGCAGCGATTAACGACCGTCTCGTGCAAATCGACTATATCCTGTGGAAGCACAGTGACCCGACGGCATACGGTCCCGAATTGGATCGCGAAGCAGACGGAAGTGTACGTACTGGCGGTAAATACATACCGGTCGGCAAGGAAGACGCAACTCCAGGTTATATGATTTGGAATGGTCAACTTGACGCCGCGTTTAAAGAGCTCGACATTCTGCTCGGTCTCGTATATCAAATGTCGGAAACTCCGCAATGGCTGTTCGGTACTACACTCGCGGAGGATAAAGGCGGAAGCGGCACGTCCCACACGGACGGCGCAGCAATTAAAGCGCGCTTCATGCCGATTCTTTCCAAGGTAAAAAGAATTCGTGTGCACGTTGATCGCGCTATACGAGACGCGTTATGGACAGCGATGGAACTCGAAAACTTCGCTAATGAAGGTATCGCTGGCTTCACCCCGTATGAGCCTGTATATCCGAAGATTACGTGGAAAGATGGTATTCCTCGCGATGAGAAAGCGGAAGCCGAAGTGTACCAGATCCGCACAGGTGGTAAGTCTACGATCGACGTTAAGTCCGCTATCAAGCGAATTGACGGCGTAGATGACGAGAAGGCTTCGAAAATTGAAGCGCGGATAGCCGAAGATGAGAAAGCGGCTGCCTTCGTTGAAAGCACTGTATTTAATAGCGGTTCTGGAGGTGCGGCGCAATGAGGAAAGCCTTGATAGCGGCAGTAATCGTTGGAATGTGCGCGGTGTTTTGCATGAAGGAAGACGTAAAGAGGTTACGTAATGCCTACCGTACCTGATCCGCATTATGATTACGCAATTAACCGACTTTCTAACGCATATAAAGCAGCAGTCTCCGACATACTTGCGGAATTACAGCGCCTGGATGTATCGGATATTTCGCGTGCGAATAGTGCGGCAGCATTGGCGGAAGTTTCACGTATTCTTACGTCATTAAACGCTGAATCTGCGAAGTGGGCCGAGGATAACATTCCGCAAGCAGCACGCGATGGTGTTGTTCGCGCAATCCTCTCGCTTAGCGTCGTCGATACGGTTACCGAGGCGGAGAAGATCGCGAAGTTTAACCGCATCAATTCGAATATGGTCGCTTCAGTTATAGCGGATACGCAAGCGGATCTATTAGCGGTTACACAAAACGTTGATCGTAGGGTTCGTGCAGCAGTCCGTAAAGTAACCGCTGATTCTATGCGCGCTAATATGGCGGCGGGAATTAACGGGCGGCGAACGATTAGGCGCGACATACTGGACGGAATGCGAAGAACGTTAGGCGACGCGGTAAATACCGGAATTATAGACGCACGAGGTAGACGGTGGAGGCCGGAAGTCTACGCAGAAGTAGTTACGCGAACGAAGATGATGACAACGCACATGGAAGCGACAGCTAACGAAGCTATCGCGCGTGGTGCGTTATTTGGCGTTATCTCAAGACATGGCGCGACGGATGGCTGCGCTGATTACGAAGGGAAAGTCGTTAAGCTGACACCTGAAGCTGACGGAGATTATCCGTACGTTGGCGATTTACGTGCGTCTGGTGCGATATTTCATCCGAATTGTAAGCACGTAGTAAATCCGATTAGAGATCCGGAAAGGGTGAAAAACCGTGGATAAGAGTATCGTAATTGATCCGATAGAGAACGTAATTATCGTCGAACCAACGAAAAACAGCGTTTCTATATCGCTAGTAAAATTCGAAACCATCTACGGTTATATCGCTCCAGTCCAACTCGTATTTGAACGAAAAGAGGTGGGCTAATGGCAGCGCCACTAAATATAAAAAGGCACGATACGCGAACCGCGATTAAGGCAACGTTAAAAAATCCTAGTGGAACACCTGTTGACTTAACCGGAGCGAGCGTTAAGTTTTTCATGGTTAAATATGGAACAATACTTGTGAATCGCGACGCAGACATGATCGATGCGGTTAACGGTAAGGTAGCTTTCGTTTTTACTAGAGAAGAATTAACGCAAACTGGCGCAATGAAGGCGGAATTCGAGGTTACATATCCGGACGATAGCATAGAAACATTCCCGAACGCGGGCTATATCGCGATAAATATCGAAGCTGACTTAACGTAAGGGAGGCGAAACTGTGACGTTTGATAGTAGCAAACCATTAAAAAAAGCGGGCGCTTATCCAGTTCCACAGTATTGGAACGATGAGCTCGGAGATTGGGAAGTCGTAAAGGGATCCGCAGGATCTTACCGCATGCAGTCATCGATTAAATTAGCGAAAGAGCCATTTAGCGGATCAACTAACTTGACGAAGGAATTCGCGAGTGAGATGAACGGATTCGTCATTAGTAACGATGGAAACGCCGACCTTATGTTTACGATCGGTGGAGATACATATACGGTAAAGGCCGGCGAAGTATTCGAGGAAGAGTTTTCGGCATTTACAACAGTATCAATTACGAGCTCGGTTGCGTATAGAGCCTACGGTAAAGTAGTAGTCGGCGGCGTTGTATCCGTTCAACCTGGTACTCCGACAGATACAACAGCGCCAGACAACGTAACTAACCTCGCAGTTTCGAACACCACGCAAAATAGTCTTACGCTAACATGGACGGCATCAGCATCGAATGATTGCGTAGGCTATGACGTTTATCGCGGCGCTACTTTGCTCGGCAGCGTGACGGGAACGAACTATAACGTAACTGGTCTAACGCAATCTACGCAATATACATTCACCGTTAAAGCGAAGGATGCAGCAAATAACATGGCGTCAGGATCGTCCGTAACCGCTACGACATCGGCTCAGCCCGCGGATGTAACACCGCCTGCGAACGTAACCGGATTAGGCTCGAGTAATCCCACAGCGACTGGCGTGACTTTAAGTTGGACCGCATCGGTTTCGTCCGATATCAAAGATTACAACATATATAACGGTTCTACGTTGATAACTACGGTAACTGGTTTGACATACAACGTTACAGGACTAACGGCAAGCACGGCGTATACTTTCACGGTTAAAGCTCGCGATACAGCTAATAACGAAGCAACTGGCGCACAGGTCGGCGTGACAACTATTGCCGCAGCGGATACGACGGCTCCAACAGTAACGGTAAGTCCCACAGCAGGAACGTTTACGAGCGCGCAATCTGTTACGTTAAGCGCTAACGAAACGGCTACGATTTACTATACGCTGGATGGTTCGACACCTACGACGAGTAGCACGCAATACTCGTCAACGATCGCAATTAGCGCAACGACAACGCTAAAATACTTCGGTAGAGATACTGCGGGCAATTCGTCAGCAGTTCAGACTGCGACGTATACGATTAACT
>NZ_JCAUAO010000017.1:0-66074 GCF_059691995.1 Paenibacillus sp. J22P169
ATGATGGCGGAAGGGATCCACGCGTTCCCATCTCGAACACGACCGTTAAGCCTTCCAGCGTCGATGGTACTTGAACCGCAGGGTTCTGGGAGAGTAGAACGTTGCCAAGCAACTAAAAGAGCCTTACTTGGAGAAATCCAGGTAAGGCTTTTTTGTCTGGATATGCTGATCACTGCAGGTATCGCATATGTCTCGCTCGTCACCACTAAGATTAGATGGATTTCCTACAGCTAATTCTTGTGATTTTCATGAAATAATCGATATTCTTGGTGATATGTAGTTAATTTCGAGATTTTCCTACCAGAAGGCTGAAATCATTAAAATTAGCGGGAGAAAACCCATCTATTTTGTCGATACGAGATGTAGGCGACAATTTAGATGGAGTTTTTCCAGTTAATCGCGGGGATGAATGGTAGATGCAGTGCTTCTTAGTCAATGCACCAGCCGCACCAGCCTAACCTCGATTACTGCATATAGCAGGACGTTTCTTTACTCGATATTTTGACTAAGCCTGCCTTGCGGTAAGGCTGGAAACGAAGTAGCATCCACAGTCTCGGAAGCAGCATCCAGCAATGGAATATTGTCAGATGAAGCAGCCAAATGCCTGGTATCCACGGATACATGATAAGTATTAATGCCAACCCAATGCAGAATAGGTGAAGCTGTACTTTGGTAACAAGACGAACGGAGGCATTGCCTTCAGGTAAGAAGCCGGACCAGAAGATGCCGAAGCGGTAGGACCAACCCCGCATCGCCATACCAATGGTGAAGTGGAAATAAGCGCGAATAAGCAGTGTATGAAAGATGAGCACGAGTGGGTAACTTACAAGCAATGGAAACCAGTGGGATGAGTCGAATTTGTAGAAAACTATTAGTATTAGAGACGTATAATAGAGAACTATTTTATATAAAGAATGATAAAAACGCCTCATTAACGTATAGCTATAAATCGTAGATTGTTTAGATAAATTAGATTCTTGTTTGATTGACATAAGACAGACCTCCGCGCCGCGGTAACGTGTTATGAATGTATTATCGGCATCTCCCTTCCATAATATGAGTGTTTAGCTAGTTTAGGAGAATCGAGAATCGGACATACTAGTCGTAAGTAAAAGATCGTGGGGTGATCATATGGAGGAGAATCGGTTTGGACTGTGTATGATTTGCGAACAACAACGAATTGGCGGTATTCATATAGTAACGGCATTCATTTGTGATGAATGCAGTAAAGAGATCGTCAAAACCAATGTGTCTGACCAGAAGTATACGTTTTTTGTGAGTCAGATGAGGAAGGCATTTTACATGGGAAATTCAAGACAGTATATGAATTAAGAGGAGAAGCTTCTTTTATAGAAGCTTTTTTGTTTTTTTGCCGCTAATCCACTACTATAGAAGGGTAAATCGAAAATTCAAGGCTCACGAAGCTCGAGGAGTTTGATCCGTTTGTGCAGCGAACATTCACATAAGGCTCGAGCCCCGCTATATGAGGCTATGGTTGCCCATCATACCAAGAAGTCCGTTAGCTTACATGTGCCTGGACACAAATCAGGCCAAGGGCTTCTGGAAGAAGGAATAGCTTTTCTACAAACAGTCATGTCCATTGATTATACAGAAATTACAGGCCTTGATGATTTGCATCATCCAGAGGGTGTGATTTGGGAGGCGGAACGGCTCGCGGCAGAATGCTTTGGCGCGGAAGAGACGTATTTCCTCATCGGCGGGAGTACGGTTGGTAATTTAGCGATGATCGGAGCTGTTTGCCAACAGGACGATCTCATTCTTGTTCAAAGGAATGTACATAAGTCGGTCATTCACGGGCTCATGCTGGCGGGCGCTCAAGCCGTATTCCTAGCACCAGAGGTTGACCCAGAGACAGGCGTAGCAACAGGCTTACATATTGAGGATGTTAGACAAGCGATCGAACAGTATCCGACCGCAAAGGCATTATTTATAACGAACCCGAACTATTATGGTATCGGCACGGAATTGAAACCTCTTGCAGATCTGATGCATGAGAAAGGAAAGCTTCTGCTAGTGGATGAAGCGCATGGTGCGCATTTCGGCTTCCATGAGGAGATACCTGCATCCGCATTATCCCAAGGCGCTGACGCTGTCGTGCAGTCTACGCATAAGATGCTAACCGCTATGACAATGGGGGCGATGCTCCATGTGCAAGGTCCAAGGATTAATCGCAGGGCACTCAAACAATTGTTGGCGATGCTGCAAAGTTCAAGCCCATCCTATCCAATTATGGCTTCGTTGGACTTAGCGAGAAAAAGAATGCATACCGAGGGTCAACCTTGGTTGGAACAAGGACTCCATACAATGAAAGAATTCAGAGAAGGGTTAGAAGCGTTGCAATGTCTCCGTGTCTATCCGCGGGATAATCAGAAGTCAAGCGGTGCGGGAATCGTCGAAACGAGGGATCCTTTTAAAATAGCGATTTATGATCCCAATTACCACTTATCGGGGACGGAGCTCAAAGATAGGTTAGAAGCTGAAGGCTGTTTCGTAGAGATGACAGATGGATATCTGGTTTTACTGGTATTTTCCCCTGCTACTGCTAGAGAGGATATGCTTCGAGTACTCCGCGTATTAAGTAACATTTGTTTGGACATCACGAACCATAAGCAGGAACTTCAGGCGCCTATCTCGAATATAATTAAATTACCCACCTACGCACCCATCTCCTCGCCAATAAGGTTTAACCATCGTGCTGTGTTTCAAGCAACGACTCGGTTGGTTAATATAGAGGAAGCAATTGGGAAGCGTTCAGGTGAGATGGTAATTCCTTATCCACCGGGTATTCCTTACTTATATCCAGGTGAAGTCATTACGGCTTCTGTAGTCGAGGCACTTATATTTTTGGCTAGTCAGGGCATTAGGTTCCAAGGAACCCATTTTGGACAGACGTACAAATTAACTATATACACAGATCACGAAGGGACTTCGTGAGGCAGTATGCAGGAGGAACACGTGAACGGAATATTCATTACGTTTGAAGGGCCTGATGGCGCCGGAAAAACAACGCAGCTTAAGAAAGTAGCCCAGGAACTGCAAAAGTTAGGACATGACGTGCTCGTTACAAGAGAACCAGGTGGTACTGCAATTAGCGATAAAATCCGCAGCATTATTCTTGACCCTGTTAACGAGGAGATGGTGGATCAAGCAGAGGTACTGCTTTATGCGGCATCACGTGCGCAACACGTTCACGAGTTGATTCTTCCAGCTTTGAAAGCAGGTCGTATTGTTCTTTGCGATCGTTTTATTGATGCTAGTGTGGCTTATCAGTCCTATGGTCTTGGCGTCGATATCGAGATGGTAAAGAGTATTTCGAAATACGCCAGCTCAGGGCTCCAAGCGACAAGAACGTACATCATGGATGTACCTGTTGAAGTGAGTTTAGAGCGATTAAATTTGCGAGCAGGTGCTGGTGACAAGACACAGCAATTGGATCGCATTGAGCAGAAAAATGTCGATTATCACAGCAGAGTAAGAGCAGGCTTTCACCAAATTGCATCTGATCATCCAGAGCGTGTCCTGGTTGTTGATGCGAATCGTAGTGTAGATCTAATAGCCGCGGATATATGGCAGGATTGCAAACAGTTGCTAGAGGAACATATTTCCGTTTAAAGCGGAAAACCAATTCTTAGTTTATAATATAAGGAGGCATCACCTATGAAACTAGTCGTAGCCGTTGTTCAGGATAAAGACAGTAACCGTCTCTCTAACGCTTTAATTAAGGAAGGGTTTCGAGCCACGAAGCTGGCAAGTACCGGTGGATTTTTGCGTGCAGGGAATACAACCTTTATGATTGGTACGGAAGATGACCGAGTGCAAGAAGTGATGCAGGTGATTCGAGCAAATTGTAAAATTCGTGAGCAGCTGGTTACACCTGTTTCTCCAATGGGTGGAACGACAGATTCGTACATTCCCTTCCCAGTGGAAGTGCAAGTGGGTGGAGCGGCCGTTTTCGTATTGCCAGTTGAACGATTCGAGCATTTCTAACATAATCAGATCTACACAAGGATGGATGCGTCTTGAAAATTAATCCGGGGTTGCAGCCCATCGGTAAGAATATCAAAGTGAACGAGAACGTCCCTCCGCCACAGATGGCTCCTCGGAACTTCTCTGACATCATGCAGCAGCATGATGAGAAGTACACGCAGGAGCAGCTAGCCAAGATGGTGCAGCAAATCACACTTCAAGGTGATCGTTTGTCGAGAGGCATGACGGTGAGGGAGTTGCTGCAATATAAGCTGCTGATTCGTCAGTTTCTCGAGGAAACAGCGCGTCGCGGGGTTAACTTAAGAGATACGAAGGGCTGGGATCGTCGCGGTCGTTCGAAGCGATATAAGCTTTTGGAAGAAATCGATCAAGAGCTCCTCTCGTTAGCTGATGAATTGTTGGAGAATGAGCAGGGGCGGATCGAAATTTTGCATAGAATCGGAGAAATCCGAGGAATGTTGATCAATTTGTTATTTTAAAAATATAAGCGTGTAATGGGGCGAAAATAAATGTCCTTCCAAGCGATACCGGGACAAGCGGCGGCCAAACGGCTGCTGCAGAACGGACTGCATCAAGATAGACTTTCGCATGCGTATATTTTTAGTGGACCTATTGGGACAGGCCGTTCTGAAATGGCTATAGCACTCGCTAAAGCGATCTATTGCCAGAACGGTACGGATGACGCGTGCGGCGAATGCCTGGAATGCCGTAAGGTCGAGCATGGCAATCATCCGGATCTCCATGTGGTTGCTCCTGAAGGCGCTTCAATTAAAATTGAGCAGATCCGAGAATTGCAAAAAGAGTTTGCTTACCGTGCAACAGCATCTGGAACGAAAATATATGTCTTGTACCATGCAGAGAAGATGACGGTGCAAGCTGCGAATAGTTTGTTGAAATTTCTGGAGGAACCGAACTCTCGCGTTGTGGCGATACTTATAACCGAGAACGGAAATGCACTGCTGCCGACGATTCAATCAAGGGCTCAGTGGATCCAATTTACACCAATGGCACGTGAACAAATGATGCTCACACTGTTGGAAGAAGGCCTTCCAGCAGCGTTAGTTGGGCCTGCAATACATGTAACAGCAGGATTGCAAGCAGCGAGAGATTTAATTGCAGCAAATTGGTTTGCAGAAATGAGAACCGTAATGTTACAATTAGCGAAGGAGACGCTCACACGTTTCCCTACTTCCATGATTACCGTGCAACAGCGGATTGTGAAAACAGAACTTGCGGATCATGTTTCGACGTTGTTCGACTTAATGATTCTCTGGTTTAAAGATATGGTGCAGTTGCGCCTTGAGCGCAGAGATAAGCTTGTATATAATGACCAGCTAGACTGGATGAGCTCCCTCGCGTTAAGTCGAGATGTCTCAGTCTGGGTGCGTATGATGGAGCAAGCCGTAGATTTACAAAAGCGACTGCGTTCCAATGCCAATTCTCAGCTGGTTATAGAGAAAATGCTCGTGGAGATGCAGGGGGTGTAAGATGTACTCAGTGGTTGGCGTCCGCTTCAAGAAAGCGGGTAAAATATATTATTTTGACCCCATTGATTTACCGATCGAGCAAGAAAGTGCCGTAATAGTTGAGACCGCACGCGGTGTAGAATACGGCAAGGTCGTAGTGGGTAAAAAGATCGTCAAAGAAAACGATGTGGTTCTGCCGCTCAAAAAGGTCATTCGCATTGCGGATGATACGGATGCTGATTTGGTTGAAGAGAACAAAAAAGCAGCCAAAGACGCTTTCCAAACGTGTCATGATAAAATTAAAGACCACAGTCTTAAGATGAAGCTAGTGGACGTAGAGTATACCTTTGACCGGAATAAAATTATTTTTTATTTTACGGCTGAAGGGCGCGTCGATTTCCGTGAGCTTGTGAAGGATTTGGCGAGTATTTTTCGGACAAGAATCGAGCTCCGTCAAATTGGTGTGCGTGATGAAGCGAAGATGCTGGGTGGCATAGGTCCGTGTGGGCGAATTCTATGTTGTTCTTCATTCTTAGGTGATTTCGAACCAGTCTCCATTAAGATGGCGAAGGATCAGAATCTGTCCTTGAATCCGACCAAAATCTCAGGGTTATGCGGAAGATTAATGTGCTGCTTGAAATATGAACATGATAACTATGAAAGTGCCAAAGATTCGCTGCCGACAGTTGGTCGTTTGGTTATAACTTCATTTGGTAGTGGGAAAGTATTAGGGCTTAATATTAAAGAACGTACGGCAAAGGTTCAATTGTTTGATCTTGGGAAAGCGCTAGATCTACCATTCGATGATGTTGTTGAACAGGAATAGAAGATCGAGGATCCAAGGAGGCGCTGGCCAGTAAGCATGCATGGCACTAGAGGTGAAAGCGTGGATAAACAAGATATTTTTGGACAAATAGATGGGATCGAAGAAAGAATGGGTACCACGTATGCTGAATTAGGTGCCTTGAAGAAACGGATTATTACCCTCATCGAAGAAAACAAGAGATTAAGCATAGAGAATCAGCAATTGCGTAAGCTCATCCGCCAAGAGGAAACTGTGGTCGAGGAGCCGACGAGAGAAACTGATGAAGAACCGGTACAGATACCAGGAGCCGGATATGATAATTTAACCCGCTTATACAATGAAGGATTTCATATTTGCAATGTGTATTATGGACACCTTCGGACTGAGGGAGATTGTTTGTTTTGCTTATCCTTTTTAAATAAATAAGACGCTTGGCCGTAGGGGTGTATCCCTTACGGTTTTTTTCCATAATAAGCAACATAGAGAAAGGAAAGACGTATGAAGCAAGTTCCTTTACTACCGACTGAACGCATTGATGATTTATTGACATATGATTTGAAAATTATCCAAAGTGATGAAGTGTTCAGCTTCTCGATGGATGCTGTATTACTGGGGAGGTTCAGCAGTGTTCCGCCCAAGGGGCGAATCGTAGATTTATGCACAGGTAATGGCGTGGTGCCCCTATTGCTAGCAACACGGACGCGTGCGGAGATCTGGGGCGTTGAAATCCAGGAACGATTGGCGGATATGGCCATGCGTAATGCGGAGATTAACGATTTATCCGACCGCCTGCATATGGTACAGGGCGATTTGAAAACCATTCACAAAACCTTGGGACACGGACAATTTGATGCTGTCACTGTGAACCCGCCTTATTTGCCAGTACCCAATGGAGAGCAGAATAGTAATGCGCATTTTGCAGCGGCGCGTCATGAGATTCATTGCACGCTGGAGGATGTGATTGCGGCAAGCGCAAAGCTTGTAAAAGCTGGCGGCAAAGTAGCCATGGTACACCGTGCTACGCGGCTTGTCGACATCATCTGCATGATGAGGCAGTATCGTATCGAACCGAAGCGAATCCGTTATGTGCATGCGCGTGCGGGAGAAGAAGCGATGATGGTACTGATCGAAGGGATGAAGGATGGCAAGCCAGAGATCCGCACCCTGCCGCCATTGATCGTATACACAGAGAACGAAGAATACTGCCAAGAGCTCAAAGATATCTATTATGGAGGCCGGAGCTCACTTGAGTTCTCATGAGTAGGTTAACTGTATGATTAATATAAAGCGATGAGGGATTTAACCGTGAGTTTGACTATACAAAAAAGCTACCGCGAAGATCATATCGGTGTAGGTACGCTATACCTGGTTGCCACGCCGATCGGCAACCTTGAAGATATGACCTTTCGCGCTATTCGCACGCTGAAGGAAGTGAGCATGATTGCCGCGGAGGACACGCGGCAAACGCGCAAGCTGCTGACCCATTTCGAAGTCGCGACGCGACTGGTCAGCTATCACGAACACAACAAGCAAGCAAGCGGCCCGGAGCTGGTCCGCTTGCTGCTTGAAGGGCAGAGCATCGCGCTAGTCAGCGATGCCGGCCTGCCGGCCATATCCGACCCAGGCTATGACCTGGTGCGGATGGCCGTAGACGAGGGCGTGCCGGTGGTACCCATACCCGGCGCGAACGCGGCCCTGTCGGCACTGATTGCATCAGGCTTGCCGACAGAGCGATTTGCCTTCGTCGGTTTTCTCCCCAGGGAGAAAAAGGACCAGACGAAGTTGCTTGAAGGGCTGCAGCATGTGCAAGACACATTGCTGTTCTATGAATCGCCGCACCGCGTGGACAAAACACTTCTACGCATGGCGGAAGTGTGGGGGGCGGAGCGCAGGGTTTGCCTCGCCCGCGAGCTGACGAAGCGGTACGAGGAGTTCTTGCGCGGCACGATCGCAGAGTGCCTCGTGCACTTAGAGCAGAACCCGCCGCAGGGCGAGTACTGCATTATCGCCGAAGGCGCCTCCGACGCGGCCGTGCAGGAAGCGGCTGATGGTTGGTGGGAGGCGAAGTCGCTCGGCGAGCATGTTGCCCACTACGAGGAACGCGGGATCGATCGCAAGGATGCGCTGAAGCTGGTTGCGACGGATCGTGGATTATCGAAGCGAGATGTATACAATGCGCTGCTGGAGCGCTAATGGGCTCAGACAGACATAGAAAAGGAAAAGGCCCCTTAGGGGGCCGGATCCATCTACCAGATATAGGATGACTTCTTTCTTTGACTTTCAGCCTAGATGGTTTCAAACTAGGTGTCTTCTTTGGCGCAGACAAAAAAAGATCTCTAACCCGTGGCCGAAGCCAACAAAGTTAGAGATGAAAGGAGATATGAAAAAGGTTAGAATTACCAATAGGATAAGTGCTACTTCTATTATATACTACTTTTCTTATTTTGTCACAGGTGTTGGCATTTCTGCTAAACAAATATGGCAAACAATTTTTCCTTTGAAGTACGATACATTCTCCGCATTGCCACAGAAGATACAAGCTGGCTCATATTTCTTCAGCATGATGCGCTCGCCATCTACATATATTTCCAAAGCGTCTTTCTCGCCAATACCCAACGTGCGGCGCAGCTCGATTGGAATAACAACGCGTCCTAGTTCGTCCACTTTTCTAACAATTCCGGTAGATTTCATCATATATATAAAACCCCTTTCGATTTTATCAATTTTTAATCAAGATCGTCATGTTTCGACATTTGCTTATGACTTATGATACCAACGATTCCCAAAATAGTCAACCATATTTTCGCTAAAAACAAGCGGATTGATATACAAATTCATTATTTTTGTGACATATAAAAAAACGATAATTGCCGTAGAAACAAGGGCTTGTAAGGGGTATATTACGTATTTTTGATGCCTGAATGCTTGAGAAATATTGGAAAAAATCGATGTTGAGAAGTGGATAAATTGGAATTTGAAAATCGACAATAATCGACACGAAGAAGGGTTGTGTGTCGAAAATGTCGAAAGCATTTACGATAATAAGGGGGCCATGCTACATGAAAGAAGAAAAGGTGTTTAAAGATCCCGTTCACAAATACATTTATGTACAAGACAATACGATTTGGGATTTGATTAATACCAAGGAGTTTCAACGCTTACGCCGTATTCGTCAACTTGGCACGTCCTACTTAACTTTTCATGGCGCTGAGCATAGTCGCTTCTCTCACTCGCTTGGCGTGTATGAGATTACTCGGAAAATTATTTCGCAATTCGAACGCAATCATTACGAGGATTGGCCGAAGGAAGAGCGTTTGCTCTGTTTATGCGCGGCTTTGCTGCATGATTTGGGACATGGTCCGTTTTCTCACTCGATCGAGAAGGCTTTCGGTACAAGACACGAGGACTGGTCCTGCCGCATCGTGCTAGGCGATACCGAAGTGAATGAAGTACTGAGCCGAGTCTCACCTGATTTTCCCAAGAAGGTGGCAGGGGTCATCTGTAAATCATATAGCGAGGAAATTGTGGTGAGCCTGGTATCCAGTCAACTGGATGCGGACCGCATGGATTATTTGCTGCGAGATGCTTACTTCACAGGCGTTAATTATGGCACATTCGATCTAGAACGAATTCTTCGGGTGATTAGGCCGTACAAAGGGCATATTGTGGTTAAAGAGAGCGGTATGCATGCCGTTGAGGACTACCTCATGTCTCGTTATCAGATGTATTGGCAGGTTTATTTCCATCCTGTAACACGAAGTGCGGAAATTCTTTTACATAAAGTATTTGCACGAGCGAAGCACTTATATGAAGAAGGGTATACGTTCGGCTTTATGGTTGAACCGATCCTTCATCTTATTCAGAATCGCATCTCCTTGGAAGATTATTTGCTGCTCGACGAGTCGGTCATGCAGACCATGCTGACCTTTTGGAGCCAAGAGAAGGATGGTATGCTGGGGGATATGTGCAAGCGTTTCTTGGATCGTAAATTGTACAAGTACAGTACCTTCGATGGAGATCAGGAGCAACTCATTCAGCGT
Organism: Paenibacillus sp. J22P169; assembly: GCF_059691995.1. Classification (NCBI taxonomy): domain Bacteria; kingdom Bacillati; phylum Bacillota; class Bacilli; order Caryophanales; family Paenibacillaceae; genus Paenibacillus; species Paenibacillus sp. J22P169. The sequence goes on from NZ_JCAUAO010000017.1 coordinate 10,320, forward strand.
ATGGAAAAAGTGATGAGAGAGGTTGGCTTTGACCCGACTTATTATATGGAGATCGATTTCCCTTCGAATCAATCCTATGACGTGTACAGAGCTGGTGAAAATGATGATAATTTGCCAATCCTCTTGTTGGATCATAAGGACAATTTAACGGAAATTACCCATCGCTCGGAAATTGTACAGTCTATTAGTGGTTTTCAAATGGGGAAACATCATGTGTACTACCCAGAGGAGCTGCTAGAGCGATTGAATGCGGAAGAGTATCCAGATATTTGGGAGATGTTGGGCGAGCAAGAATAAGAAAGGCTATAGAATATAAATCATACTTAGTTACATAAGGGAGAACAGTCATGCTAACGGATTCACACACACATTTAAATGCCGAACAATTTAAAGAAGATCAAGAGGAAGTTATTCAGCGGGCGTTAGAGGCTGGCGTTACGAGAATTGTAAATGTCGGCTTTAATCGAGAAACCATCCCTAGCTCCATTGAGCTAGCCGAGAAATACGATTTTATTTATTCAACGGTAGGCTGGCATCCCGTCGATGCCATTGATATGATGCCTGGCGATTTGGAATGGATTGAGTCCTTATGTCAGCATGAGAAGGTGGTCGCAATTGGGGAGATCGGTCTGGACTATTACTGGGATAAGTCGCCGAAGGATGTTCAGCAGCGTGTATTTCGAGAGCAAATTCGTCTTGCACGAAAGCTGGGCATGCCCATTGTGATTCATAATCGAGATGCACACCAAGATATTCTAACGATTCTCAAAGAGGAGAAGGCAGCGGAAGTCGGAGGTATCATGCATTGCTTCTCAGGCAGCTGGGAAACGGCTAAGCAGTGTCTGGATATGAATTTCCATATTTCTTTTGGGGGGCCGGTTACATTCAAAAATGCTGTGCAACCGAAAGAGGTGTTGGCGCAGGTTCCGCTTGATCGTCTACTGATCGAAACGGATGCTCCTTACTTAACGCCCCATCCTTTCCGCGGTAAGCGCAACGAAACGGGTTATGTTCGCTTGGTGGCTGAGACTGCCGCGGAAATTCGGGGGATGACGCTGGAAGAGATTGCTGAGATCACGACGAATAATGCGATTCGTTTACTCGGCCTCAAGTAAGGCGTTTTTCTTGAACTTTCGGCGAAGGACAACGCCGCACGCGAAAGAAATGAAGGCTAGACTCAATAGAGGAACTAGGAGATATATGATGGAGGTACCCATCATAAACGGAATCGTCAGGATGACCAGCTGAAGTGTAAGGGTTAACCAGATGATGTAAGCAAGGGAGCCAGCTTTGGCTTGTGCTTCTAAGGGATACATATCCAGCCAGAACGTATAGCGATGCGCACGCTCTAATGAAGTAAGCTGAACCATCGAGATCACAAGTGCGATGAATAGGATGACGCTTCGTGCAGCAGCGGAGTCTGCAACGGCTATAGCTAAAATGCCGATGACGGTCAGACGTAGCACAATGGCGAACAACTCAGTGCGCAGCAATGTCTTCATATATAAGTAGAGAAACGCCGAATCCTGTCGAAATGGAATCATTCGGGTAAGCCCGCTGATCCAACCTCGGCGGGCTATTCGCGTTGGCAATTGAGGTACATCTACGAACCAATTGAAGAAGGCGTAGAGTCTAGCTTGCTGCTGTTTCTCTTTGGCAATCAGGTAGTCCCATCCAATCACATATTTGGCCACGTAACGGAATGCAATTAACCAAACGAATACTAGAAGTATTGCTGCTAGGCTTGCCCATAAGCTGCTGTAGTGAAATTGGATTGTAATTAAGGCGATGGTTGCCGCCCAACGGAAATAAACAGATACCAATCTTGTACGTTCAGCAGCAAATCTTCCTTCCTGCCAACTGGCTAATAGGTTTGCTATTTTTAATAGAAGCAACAGAGCTAAGATAAGAAGAAAAGGCTGTGAATTAGCGCCTAAACAGTGATTATATAGCGGTCGTAGGGTGACCCAAGCAAGAAATATCCAAATACCCTGAAGTGACAAGCTATACAGGAAGCTGCTTCGGAAGTAAGCACCCATTTCATGCTCAATCCGCAATAGAAACATCCGATCGGCACTGCGAGTCAGCGTTCGGATAGAGCTCGAAGCGATGAGTGGAACGAGCACGAGAAGGACAATCCACAGGTATGGATAATCTGTCGGAAGACGCTGTAATGTTTTTGCATAATAATAGGAAGAAACGATGACAAGAAACAACAAGAAGCCGATAAAATTACTGCGTGCGGCATACTGCCAATACCCCATGGATTCCTTCATATAATGCTGAAAACGCTGCTTCCATAATGCTTGTGTGTTAAATGCATGTGTACTATCCATTGATTGACTCATGCCATATCTCCTTGAACAAGCTTATAAAAAATGTCGTCTAATGACGCCTGAGGCAGGTCTGTTTGTGCGCGTAATTCGACTAAATCTCCTTGAGCAACCATGCGGCCCTTGTGGAGAACGACATAGGCATCGCAATATTTTTCAATTGTAGACAAAATGTGTGAGGAAATGAGGAAGGATGCGCCTTTTTGTTTCATTTTAACCATTAATTCGAGCAAGGAACGAATCGCTAAAGGGTCGAGACCGAGAAACGGCTCATCGATAATATATAAAGAGGGTTCGATCAGGAATGCATTCATGATCATGACCTTTTGCTTCATCCCTTTGGATAAATGACTTGCGAAGCTATTCAGTTTGTCTTTCATTTGGAACTGCTCTAACAAGGACCGAGAACGAGTTTCGTAATCCTCTTTGGAAACGCCATAAGCCATAGCAGTTAACTCAAGGTGTTCGCGAATCGTAAGCTCTTCGTATAACTCTGGACTTTCAGGTACATAAGCGTATGTGGCACGGTAGGGTATTGGATTTTCGGCTAAAGTTAAACCGTTAATGCGAATGGACCCTTTTTGCGGTTGAAGCAGTCCGAGAATATTTTTGATGGTGGTACTTTTACCTGCACCATTGAGTCCGATCAGCCCCATCATTTCACCCTGACGGATTGAGAAGGAAAGGTCATGAAGAACGGGTCTGTTGGGTAAATATCCACCGAATAAAGCGTTTACTTGCAAGATGGGGCCCATCTCAATTGCCTCCCTAAATAGCAAATTATTGGTATTTTCCAATCAAATACTTCCAGAATCATTATAAACAAATTTGCATTTTTAGCCTAGTTTTGGTCATTAAACTATGAAAAATTGAGCATACGTACGTTAAAGTTAGAAAAATGTAGATAAAAGTGGGTTATATTTGAAAAATAATCGAAATTTAATTGATTTAGCCCTTTTTAACGGGTGTTAATCCCTTTACAGGTTGAGATTAACAGCGTAATATACTTTTCATAATAACTTAATATCCAATTTGCCAATTTTCCATTCGCTGAGTTCCAAATGTGGAAACGGGGGAACCACTGCAAGCTTAATTAGCATTCCTATGCTGTTAAGTGAGCAGAGAGTAACAGGGGTGAATCATGGACGTCAAACAAGCAGTTTGCGTTCACGTAGGGCGACTCTCACGTCCGAATCCGTCAGCTAACCTCGTAAGCGTAAGAGAGGTAACGATTGTCGTGCGTGCTATTTGTATTTCACTATGCAAACTAAGCCAGCGAGAAGAGTCCTCTTCTTGCTGGCTTTTTGTCCACATACAGGGTTCTACACAGACCGGAAGACATAAAACAACCCGGAATTCATAGGATGATGAATAGGTAAAAGGGGGGGACGACCAGATTCAGCAGGGTAAGAAAGCTGATGCTGGTGAACATGTTAAGTTAAACTAAAAACCTTAGTCGCGTCAAATTTAATCATGCTGTAACCTGGCGGCGAGGCTTTGAAGGAGGACCGAAGAAGTGGGCAGTATCTCAATTAGCGAGACCCATGTAAAACGATCATCCAGCATGTCCTTCGCATTGCGATGGAAGCATGAAAACTTGCGTTTGATTTTAAGCCTGGCTATAATCTCAATCGCAATGACTTTCATGTTTTTGGTGTTGTTGTACGGAACGGCTACCAAGAGCGTATCCGTGGTTGTGAATGGACAAGAAACTATTGTGCACACGAAGCAATGGGTCCTGCAACGCCTACTGGATGAACAAGCCATAACGATTGGTGAGCACGATGAAATTTCAGCTTCACTCACGACCAAGCTCAAGGGTGGAGACAAAATTGTCATCGAGCATGCCTCACCAATTCAATTGACTGCTGATGGAAAGACCACCACTGTTTACACAACTGCAAGAACGGTAGAAAGTGCATTGCAACGTTTAAATATTGCACTTGGGGAGAACGATCGAATTACTCCCGAACCGACATCCGCTCTTACCACTGGCGATGAAATCAAGATCGTCCGTGTGAAAAAAGAGACGGAGGAAGTCTCTGAACCGATCGCATTTGAGACAGAGAAAAAGAATGACGCATCTTTACTTAAAGGGAAAGAGCAAATCGTCCAAGAAGGTAAAGAAGGCGTATTGGTCAAGAAGAAAGAAAAGACTTTCGAGGACGGTGTTTTAGTCGCGGAAGCAGTTGTGGGTGAAGAAGTACAAACAGAAAGCGTTAAGAAAGTAGTATCCGTAGGCACGAAAAATCCTGTGGTTGTTCTCTCTGCCTCTTCACCGAGTGTGGATGAGGTTTCCAAGAGCGGTGTGACCTTCGGCTACAAGCAGATTCTCAAAAACGTGAAGCTTACTGCTTATTCAGCGGGCGCCGCGTCGACAGGCAAAACCGAGGGATCCGCGGGGTATGGTAAAACCTACACAGGGACTACTGTAACCGAAGGCCGTACGATTGCTGTCGATCCGAAGGTTATTCCGCTCGGTTGGTGGGTGTACATTGAAGGGATTGGTTTCCGTCGTGCTGAGGATATTGGCAGTGGCGTGAAAGGCCAAATGATTGATGTGTACTATGAAGATCACGGTTATGCGAATAAATTCGGAACGAAACAAGGATACACGGTGTATGTGGTAGGCCCCACAAAACCGTCCCAAAACTAACGTGTAAACGGTAGTTAGGCCGGGAACACTAGGCTATACACGTAGCTTGGCATATGCCTGCGCGAAAGGAGAGGAGACCCCTCTTCTTTTTCTGCGTACTGGGGAAGGAAAACGTAAATGATAAAAGAAATGATCGTTGTGGAAGGCAAAGACGATACAGCCGCTATTAAGCGGGCTGTGGAGGCCGATACAATTGAAACAGGCGGCTCCGCTATCGGACAAGCCGTTCTCAAACGGATTGCGCTGGCTCAGCAGCGTAGAGGCGTCATTATATTCACGGATCCGGATCACGCCGGTGAGCGGATCCGTAAAATCGTGGCAGCCAAGGTACCTGGCTGCAAGCATGCCTTCATTACGCAGGAGCAAGCTGCGTATAAAGGCGACATTGGCGTCGAGAACGCGACGCCGGAGACGATCCGCCAGGCGCTTCAGAGCCTGCGGACAGAGTATCATGCGGCGGTCTCGCAGCTGACGCTAGAGGATCTGATCGCTGCCGGCCTCATCGTGCACCCGGATGCGGCGGCTCGCCGATTGACCGTAGGCAACGCACTTGGTATTGGCTATTGCAATGGCAAACAATTTTATAAGCGCTGCGCGATGTTTCAGATTTCGCGTGAAGAATTCGAGGCGGCCCTCGAGCATTTGAATTGATTGACGAGAATGAGAACCTATAGATAATGAGGTCTATCCAATGACAATATCCGGACAAGAAGTTATTGTAACTGCAGAAGATGTGGCTACACCAAGTAAAACGAAACAAATTATTAAGAAAAATGGTCTCGTGCTGAAAAAGAGCTTAGGCCAGAACTTCTTGATTGATCAAAATATATTGAGCAAAATCGTCTTGGCCGCTGAGCTTGGGCCTACGAAGGCTGCGCTTGAGATCGGCCCCGGCATCGGCGCGCTCACACAGCAGCTAGCCAAGCTCGCTGGCCGCGTCCTGGCCGTCGAGATCGATCAGCGTCTGCTGCCCATTCTGGGCGAAACGCTGGCGCCTTACCCCCATGCCACTGTCGTTCATGGGGATATCTTGAAGACCAACCTGCCGGAGCTGTTCCAGCAGCATTTTGAAGGCATGGAGGGCGTCAGCGTTGTCGCCAACCTGCCCTACTACATCACGACGCCGATCATCATGAAGCTTCTGGAAGAGAAGCTTCCTCTCGAGAATATCGTAGTGATGATCCAAAAAGAGGTGGCCGACCGCATGGCGGCCCGTCCGGGCACCAAAGATTACGGCAGCCTTAGCATCGCCGTGCAGTTCTACTGCGAGCCGGAGCTCGTCACGATCGTGCCTCGCACCGTCTTCGTACCGCAGCCGAACGTCGATTCCGCTGTCATCCGGCTGTGTGTGCGTCAAGCGCCGCCTGTCGAAGTGGTGGACGTGGACTTCTTCTTCGCTGTCGTCCAAGCGTCCTTCGTTCAGCGTCGCAAAACCCTCTACAACAACCTCGCGGCGAGGTTCTTTTCCAAAGAGAACAAGCCAGAGCTGGAAGCTTTGCTGCACAGCATTCAGATCGAGCCTTCGCGCCGCGGTGAAACGCTTAGCATGGAAGAGTTCGCACGCTTATCAACGGCGCTTCGTGCGCACGGCTGCAAATAACCCGCACCAAATGCCTAGTCTCGCCATAGGATACCCTTAGGAGGGGATTTGTGCGATGAGGCAAGGAGATTTTGTTACCCGTATTTCCTATGGCGGCGACGTCGTGTTTAAAATTGAACGAATTGAGCATCTCAAGGCCATTCTGCGAGGTGTCGATTTTCGGTTGCTAGCAGATGCGCCGCTCACGGATCTGACAAAAGCGAATCCTAAGGAGACCTTAGATCATCCACGGTCAAGCTCGCCTGAGTTTCGTGAGTCACTGCGTCGACTGGCGGTGTCCCAAGTGCAATTGCAGGAGAAGAATCAGATAGCTATTAACAATAAACAGAAGTCTCTACCCACTAATAATAGCTATTTTGAAGTACCAGGAAGGGTGCTTCACTTAGATGGCGATCCAAGCTATTTACGCAAGAGTATGCAATTATACGGCGAATTGCGCGTGCCGGCAGAAGGTTTCTACATTCCTGAGGTGCAAATGGCGGAAGCACTGCAAAGATTGCTTCCTCAATATAAACCTGACATTGTCGTCATTACTGGTCATGATGGCATTTTGAAAAGTCGGCAAAGTGTCAGTCCCAGCAATCTGTCGAGCTATAAGAATTCTCAAAACTTTGTGAATGCGGTTCGAGTGGCCAGACAATATGAGAGGAATCGTGATTCTCTCATTATTGTGGCGGGTGCTTGTCAGTCGCATTTCGAAGCCTTGCTGCGGGCTGGAGCTAATTTTGCAAGCTCACCTGCTCGCATTCTCATTCACGCCTTAGATCCACTTTGCATAGCCGCTAAGCTGTCCTATACCCCGACGAGAGAGACAATCTCGATGTTGGATATTATGGATTTAACGGTGACAGGTCTAGAGGGTCTAGGAGGGGTGGAGACGCGTGGCAGTTATCGGATGGGTGTCCCTGGCATTCATCACACCGAAGAGTCAGTATAGCTGGATGGGCGTTCCTGAAGGACAACATATAGTTGCTAGTCATTTTATGAAAGAAACACTTGCTTGTCATATCTCCGTGGAGGAGGGTGGCAGCAAGTGTTCTTTTTTTGCTCACAGAAAGCTTGTATGGCCCGTATTTGCTCTAAATCAAGCTAAAAGAATGCGCGTACGCCTAAGGCGTAAGTAAGAAGTTTCTCCTTAACTGGAAAAGTGTGAATAATTTGCGAACATTGGTGACAACCTGAAGGGAGGAGAAATCGGAAAACGAACAAAAATGCCGTTGACAACGGGATTAGGGTGCTGATATAATATTTGACCTCATTTGACATGATGGGGTGTATGGGTTATAATTGACAAGGAAAGAGGTGGTAGTTGACAATGGCAAAAAATGCGCTATTGGAAATCAAACGCAGTTTGGAGCCCCACGTTGGGCAGAAGATCATGTTGAGAGCGAATGGTGGCCGTCGTAAGACTGTCGAGCGTTCTGGTGTTTTAGAAGAAACCTACCCTTCTGTGTTTATTGTGAAATTAGATCAAGAATCCCACGCCTTCAAACGAGTGTCATACAGCTACGCCGATATCCTTACCGAATCCGTTGAAGTTACTGTATGCAATGATGACGGCCAGGTTCGCATCACTTACATACAGCATTAGCTTAATAGCGTTCCGATATTGAACAGACCCTCGCGGTCTGTTTTTGCTTTGTATAGATATGCTGATCACGCTGGAGTTAAGTGTGGTGCATGGACTGACAGTGTCAGGGCATACTAATCGAAATCGTCATCAATCACTGCTTATGATGGTTGCAGCGTTCATTGTGCGAAAATGATAAGGGGGATTTGGTATGAGTCGAAGAAGAAGTGTTATGTCTGAAAGCTTCAAATATGAATTGGCGAAGGATCTTGGATTCTATGATGTCGTGCAACGTGAAGGTTGGGCAGGTATTCGCACTAAGGATGCGGGGAATATGGTGAAGCGAGCGATTCAAATTGCGGAGGAGCATTTGGCCAAGCAACATGTTTCTGCTCCGAACAACGTGCATACAGGCACATCAAATTACCGCCAGACACCGGCTAGTCAGCCTTCTAATTATGGACAGGGGTATGCACCATCCTATAACACGTATCAGCAACAAGCAGGTACGATGAATCATTCGCCGGCGAGCTATCAGCAGGGTGTTCATGGTGCACAACGTCCGTATTACAGCTAAAGCAATTGCTTTAGCTTTTTTTTTGCGCTTTTGTTATAATATCTCAATGGCAAACGAGCAAAAGAAGGTGATCGGATGAAGATTTTTGAGAAAGCACCGGCTAAAATTAATTTGTCTCTTGATGTTTTACATAAAAGGCCAGACGGCTACCATGAAGTTGAGATGGTTATGACGATGGTGGATCTGGCTGATCGGATCGAAATGCAGGAGATGGCGCGTGATACGATTATCATATCGAGTCAGGCGGGGTATATTCCCCTCGATGAGAAGAATCTAGCCTTCCAGGCTGCGCGTCTCATTAAAGACCGCTATGACGTCAAACAGGGCGTCTATATTCACTTGGACAAGCGGATACCGGTGGCTGCAGGTTTGGCAGGCGGGAGCAGTGACGCAGCGGCAACATTGCGGGGTCTCAACCGTCTCTGGAACCTTAATATCCCCAATGAGGAGCTTCAGGTGCTAGGCGCAGAGCTTGGCTCGGATGTGCCTTTCTGTGTGACGGGAGGGACTGCTCTTGCCACAGGGCGTGGCGAGAAGCTGGAACATATCACGGCCCCGCCTCAGTGTTGGGTTGTACTAGCGAAGCCACCGATTAACGTGTCGACCTCGGAGATCTATGGAAAGCTGAACGCGCGAGAAATCAAGCGTCATCCTTCTACGGAGGGTGTATTGAGTGCGATACGGGACAAGCAGTTCGATCGTTTATGCGACAATCTAGGCAATGTACTTGAGGAAGTGACACTGGATCTGTATCCAGAGGTCAGACATCTGAAGGAATGCATGCAGCGCTTGGGCGCAGACGGTGTGTTGATGTCGGGCAGTGGGCCGACTGTGTTTGGCCTAGTTTCCAAGGAGGCTAAGGTGCCGCGCATCTATAACGGACTGCGAGGTTTTTGTAAGGATGTTTACGCAGTGCGCATGCTGACGTAAAGAGCTATATTTGAGCCCCGCGATGGGGCTCTTTTTCATCTAAAGGGGCATAATGGTAAGAATGGTAAAACAAACCTTAGGCAATGTTACATATGTGTTAGGTTGGTGTTAACATAATTTTCATGGTAAGCTTGAATAAATACGTATAAAAGTGGTATATTTTCATTATAATATTCGGATTTTTGGGGGTAGTGCGATGAAAAAGTTGAAAAGGAGCGCTAGGCTGGTAGAAATGACACAATATTTGTTGTTTCGCCCCCACTCGTTAATCCCTTTAACGACTTTTGCCGAGCGTTACAACTCTGCGAAATCTTCCATAAGCGAAGATCTTGCCATCATTAAAGAAGTGTTTGAAGAAGAAGGACTAGGTGAGCTTAATACGCTTGCTGGTGCCGCTGGAGGCGTGAAGTTTTCACCGAAGGTGCCCAAAGAAATCTCCCTGAAGTTTATCCAGAACCTATGTTTGCAACTCCAGCAACCAGAACGGATTCTACCAGGTGGATATTTGTATATGTCGGATATCATGGGGCAGCCCCAATATTTGAACGAAATTGGCAAGACCTTTGCATCCGCTTTCGCTGGTCGGGACGTGGATGTGATTATGACTGTTGAAACCAAAGGGATCCCGCTCGCTTATGCGACAGCCACCTATATGAATTTGCCTGTTGTGATTGTGCGCAGAGACAGCCGGGTGACGGAAGGTTCGGCGGTTAGCATTAACTATGTGTCGGGCTCCAACAAGCGGATCCAGACGATGTCACTAGCGAGGCGCGCACTTAAGGAAGAATCCAAGGTGCTGATCATCGATGACTTCATGCATGTTGGCGGTACAATCCATGGCATGATGGATCTGTTGGCGGAGTTTAAAGCGACCGTACAAGGCGTAGGCGTATTCATGGAATCCTGCGAGGCCGAGGAGCAGTTGGTGGATAATTATGTGTCACTAGCTCGGTTATATGGCGTAGACTCCAAGACGAAGCAAATTACGGTAGAGCCTGGCAACTATTTTGATTCAAAATAAAAGGAGATTCGAAAGCATGGAATTCATTTCAACATCAGCAGCACCGGCTGCTATTGGACCTTACTCACAAGCAGTTAAACTGGGCAATCTATTGTTTACTTCCGGACAGATTCCGTTAGGCTTGGACGGTCAAATCGTACAAGGCGGCATCAAGGAACAGGCGCATCAAGTTTTTGCGAACTTGAAAGGTGTGCTTGAGGCAGCTGGTTCAACGTTCGGTCATGTCGTGAAGGCAACAGTCTTCCTGAAAGATATGAACCAATTTGGAGAGCTTAATGAGATCTATGCCACCTACTTCGGTGACCATAAACCTGCTAGATCTACCGTTGAAGTTGCGAGATTACCACGTGATGTTTATGTCGAAATTGAACTAATTGCTGTGATTCCTGTCGAAATTTAACAGAAACATTAAGAACGCATTAAATTATCAAAAATTTCAAAAAAATAAGAAGGAATTTGCATGAAGATGTTGAATATATCACCCAAGTCTCAGAGATGGAAAAAGGTGGTGAACACAAGTGCAAATTACAGATGTAAGACTCCGCCGGGTAAACTCCGAGGGGAGGATGAAGGCGATTGCTTCTATTACCATTGATAACGAATTCGTCGTACACGACATTCGTGTCATCGATGGCAATAACGGAATGTTCGTTGCTATGCCGAGCAAACGAACACCAGACGGTGAATTCCGCGATATCGCTCATCCGATTTCGTCCACAACTCGTGAGAAAATTCAAGCAGCAGTACTCGCTGAATATGATCGCGCGGCTGTAGAAGAGGAAGTTATTGAAGAAGGCGCATAATTCAGATTATTGAGAGAGCCCTTAGGGCTCTCTTTTCTTTTCGCAGGTAATGATGCTATATTGGGGGAAGAACTCATCGTTTTAGATATAAAGAGAGATATCATGAATTCATTATAAAGGAGTTGTATATTCGTTGAAGCTCATGGCAATTGTGTTGGCTGCAGGACAAGGGAAACGAATGAAATCAAAGCTATACAAGGTGCTTCACCCGGTTGTCGGTAAACCGATGGTGGGTCACGTTGTGGATACGCTGCAACATATAGAAGTAACGCAAACCGTAGTGGTCGTTGGATTTGGTGCGGAGGCAGTGAAAGGTTACCTGGGAGATCGTGCGCAGTATGCGCTGCAAGAACAGCAATTAGGAACGGGTCATGCGGTGCTTCAGGCGAAGGAACTTCTTGGTGAGGAAGAGGGAATGACGGTTGTTATTTGCGGCGATACCCCTCTTATTACAGCAGCTACACTACAAAAAACGATTGAACTGCACCAACAATCGGGCGCAGCGGCGACGATTTTGACTGCGAAGCTGGGTGAGCCGACAGGCTACGGACGTATTATTCGCGGAGAAGATGGACGCGTTGCGCGGATCGTCGAGCAGAAGGATTGCACGCCAGAGGAAGCGGCTGTTCCGGAGATTAACACGGGTACGTACATTTTTGATAATCGTAAAATGTTCAAAGCACTAGCATCGGTTACGAATAAGAATGTACAGAACGAGTACTACTTAACCGATGTTATCGGGATTATGACAAGCGCAGGCGAAGTCGTTCAAGGGTATTGCATGGCAGATCCAGCTGAGTCGATTGGCGTGAACGATCGTGTGGCGTTGTCCGAAGCGGAACAGCTGTTCAAAGCTCGGATTAATCGCGAGCACATGTTAAACGGGGTTACCATTATCGATCCGTTGAATACGTATATCGAGAAGGATGTTACGATCGGCGCAGATACGGTTCTGCTGCCAGGTACGATTCTGCGCGGAAACACGCGTATTGGTGAGCTTTGTACGATTGGACCACAAACCGAAATCATCGATTCTACGATTCAAGATGAAGTAACGATTAAGCAATCCGTTCTGCAAGGGGCTTATGTGGATAGTGAAACATCCGTTGGACCCTTCGCGTATTTAAGACCTGGTGCTAAGCTTGGCAAGCAAGTGAAGGTTGGCGATTTCGTAGAGATCAAAAATGCAACGCTGGGTGAAGGGACGAAGGTTTCGCATTTGAGCTATGTAGGTGACGCGGTGGTCGGGACGAACGTGAACATCGGTTGCGGTGCCATAACAGTGAATTATGATGGGTTTAATAAAAACGTAACAGAAATCGGGAATGATGCGTTTATTGGCAGTAATGTCAATTTGATCGCTCCTGTGAAAATTGGGGATGGTGCGTTTGTCGTTGCTGGCGCTACGATTACCCATAACGTGAATGAGGGCGATATGGCGATCGCTCGTGTACGGCAAGAGAATAAAGCAGGGTATGCAGATAAAATTAAAGCGCGGATGAGGGCGAAGAAAGAAAATAAAGGTCGTTGATGAACTGTGAGTGATCATGCACGACGGTTAGATTGAGCAATAGGAATGGAACCTCTTGAGGCAGGGTACGCTAAGAATGAGTTGCTGCCCACTCAGCTTGAATACGTGAAAGCGACCAAGCTGAGCGAGACCGAAAGGGGTTCTTTTTCGCATGCTAGTGCGCCTGCAGCTGTCATAAGACGGTTGTGAGGATAAGTTAGCGAATCACATCTGTCTCACCTATGTAAGCGCTTAATATCCAGGGCGCGAAATAAAAGTATGCTTCTTTCTGCTGTAAAAGATACGATTAATCTTAACGAAATGACGGTTGTACATTTCAATGAATCCTATATCCTTGTGCAGATTTTGATAGTATACTTGGACGGGTACGTCCGCATCCACATGATCTTGGAAATGATCATCTTCTGTAAGCTGTTGTCCATGAAGATACATCGTTCTTTTATCACCTACAGCTTTTATGGGATGGATAACATCGGATTACAGGTATATTGTAAACAATAACCTTTAGAAGCGGGTTCCGCAAAGGTTTTTTAGTTTATCGCTAGTTGAAAAAGAAAGTATTCGTTTTTACTTTCTAGTCAACCTGGACAAACACGCTCGTCCATAGAAGGACGGCGTATCTGTTTATCTATGGGGGGATTTTGAAAATTATGAAATGTTTTATCGGACTGGGAAATCCGGGAAAGCAGTATGAGCTGAATCGGCACAATGTCGGGTTTATGGCCATTGATCGCTTTGCCGCCAAATGGGGGATTACCTCTTTTCAGAATAAAGGGAAGGGGCTGCTGGCAGAAGGTAATGTGAACGGGACGAAGGTGTATTTACTTAAACCAATGACGTACATGAACCTTTCAGGTGAATCCATGCGAGCCTTTCTCGATTTTTATAAAGCGAAATTAGAGGATGTCGTGATTGTGTATGATGATATGGACACATCCTTCGGTCAAATTCGTCTTCGCTACCAAGGGAGCCCAGGTGGGCATAACGGTATTAAGTCGATTATTCAGCATGGGGGGACTCAAATTTTCAATCGCATTCGCATTGGTGTGAACCGCCCGGCGCCAGGCTATAACATTGCAGATTATGTGCTGTCCAACTTCTCCAAAGAAGAGATGAAGTCCATTAACGATGTGCTGGATTTAACGTGTGATGCGATGGAATTCAGCTTAGGCGAGTCTTTCGAGAAGACGATGGCCAAGTTCAACAAATAATCACAATACATTAACCTGCTGTATACATGATGATATGTAAGCGACCTATTCGAAAATGACAATGGCAGATTCGGCTAATTCCTCCGAAGAATGGTCATACTAGGATGTAATCGAATTGTCGAAGGAGGCATACATATGATCAAGTATATTTGCAGGCATTGTCATACCTTTGTCGGGGAAATTAATCAGCATGCGATTACCGAGCAGCAGTTAGGCTTCCATTTCTTGACCCCTGATGAGCGTAGAGATATAATATCGTATAATACGAACGGAGATGTTACGGTTAGAGTCGTTTGCGACTATTGTCATGAGGCACTAGAAGCGAACCCAGAGTTATCCCTGCTAGCCAGTCCGTTGCAATAATTATGATGAAGATGAAGAGTTAATAGCCGAGGCAAGTGTGCCGAGGCTTCTTTTTGTGAGGGGAGTGTACTTGTTTGCAAGCTTTAATTCAAGCTTTTTCTGCGGATACCGACTTTCAAACGATCGTGACAGGCCTCAAGTCCGAAATGAAAGAGCAGCTCATTGCCGGTTTAACTGGCTCCTCCAGGCAAGTGATGCTGGCCTCACTCGCGCGTGAGCTTGAGCGTCCGCTTTTCGTTGTTACGCACAATATGTTCGCTGCGCAAAAAATAGCGGAAGACCTCTTGGAGTGTCTATCCCCTGATGAAGTGCTGCTCTATCCATCTCAAGAGCTTCTGACGACAGAAGAAGCGGCTTCAAGCCCAGAGATGCTAGCGCAGCGTATTGACGTTCTCACTAAACTCGCCGGCGGATACCGCGGCGTGGTCATTGCTCCTTTTGCAGGTGTGCGAAGACTGCTGCCACTCAAGCAGGTGTTCGAGGAATCCCGCGTAACGATTAATGTCGGTGATACAGTTCAATTAGATGAACTGCTAGCTTCGTTATCCAGCCTAGGCTACGAACGGGTTGAACGCGTTGAAACCAAAGGCGAAATGAGTGTGCGAGGCGGTATTCTCGACTTATTTCCATTAACGTCGGAGAATGCGATCCGGATTGAGCTTTTTGATATCGAAGTCGACTCTATTCGGACTTTCGATGTAAGTGACCAGCGGTCAATTGATAAATTAACAACGGTGACGATCCCGCCATGCCGCGAAATTCAAGCAGATAGAAAGCGTTTACAGTCAGCGGCACAGCACGCGTACGAGCTGCTGCAGGCGCAGCTGGCGAAGATGACCGAGCGCTCAGCCAAAGACAAGCTGTTAGAGGTCATAGGCCGCGATATCGAGTTGATGCGCGAGGGTCAGACGTTCCCAGGCATTTATAAATATATTTCTCTCCTTTACACGGAAAGACAGACGCTCATGGACTACATGCCCAAAGATTCGATTCTCATTATCGATGAACCGGCCCGCCTCCTGGAAACAGCGAAGCAGCTTGAACGCGATGAAGCAGAATGGATGATGCATGCGTTAACTGAGGGGAAGAGCTTGCCGGCTTTTGTGCTGTCCAAATCTTACGAAACCCTGCTGCATCGCAGACCGTTCCCGACGTTGTATGTGTCCCTTTTCCTTCGTCAGGTAGCGGGGATTCAGCCGCAAAATATCGTTAACTTCGTTTGCCGTGTCATGCAAAACTTCCATGGGCAGATGAATCTCCTCAAGGCGGAGATGGAGCGCTGGAAGAAGAATGGAAGTAAGGTCATTCTTCTGGCAAATGGAGATGACCGTGCGGAACGTGTACGTCGGGTTCTGGGCGACTACCAGATTGAAGTTCCTGAAATTGTAGATGGCAATCTGCAAACAGGCTTTGAAATGCCTTCGATCCATCTCGTCGTGATTACGGAGGGTGAGATTTTCACCCAGAAGCAGCGTAAAGCGCGTAAAGTTGAGAAGAAACTAGAGAATGCGGAGCGGATCAAAAGCTATCAAGAGCTGAAGGTCGGCGACTACGTTGTTCACGTGAATCACGGGATTGGGAAATACGTGGGTATCGGCACCTTAGAGGTTGGCGGAATTCATAAGGATTATCTGCATATTATGTACGCCGGCGGCGATAAGCTGTCTGTCCCGATTGATCAGATTGATTTGATTCAGAAGTATGTCGGTTCCGAAGAGAAAGAACCGAAGGTATATAAACTTGGCGGCGCAGACTGGGCTCGCGTGAAGAGCAAAGCACGCGCATCTGTCAAAGATATTGCAGATGAGCTGATTAAGCTATACGCCGAGCGTCAAGCTGCGACGGGTTATGGATTCAGCAAGGATAGTTCGTATCAAAATGAGTTTGAAGCGATGTTCCCTTACGATGAAACACGGGATCAGCTTCGCGCGATCGAAGAAATCAAAACCGATATGGAAAAAGCGCGTCCAATGGATCGGCTGCTTTGCGGGGACGTTGGCTATGGGAAAACGGAGGTTGCTGTCCGTGCAGCCTTCAAGGCGGCGATTGACGGAAAGCAAGTGGCTGTTCTCGTGCCAACGACAATTTTGGCGCAGCAGCATTATGAAACATTCCGTGAGCGCTTCTCCGGCTATCCGTTCAATGTGAAAGTATTAAGTCGTTTCCGTTCCAAGAAAGAACAGACGGAGGTTATGAAAGGGGTCAAGAAGGGCGTCGTTGATGTCGTGATTGGCACCCATCGCCTTTTGTCGCAAGACATTCAGTTCAAGGATCTAGGTTTGCTCATCGTCGATGAGGAGCAGCGTTTCGGCGTGTCCCACAAAGAGAAGCTTAAGCGCCTGAAGACGAACGTGGATGTACTTACACTAACTGCAACGCCAATTCCAAGAACCTTGCACATGTCTATGCTGGGCGTTCGTGACCTATCGGTCATTGAAACCCCGCCAGAGAACCGTTTCCCGGTTCAGACCTATGTGGTGGAATATGGGCCGACGCTGGTTAGAGAAGCCATTGAACGTGAGCTAGCGCGTGAGGGGCAAGTGTATTATCTCTATAATCGTGTGCAGGGCATTACACAAATCGCTGATCAAATCTCGATGATGATTCCGGATGCGCGGGTAACTGTAGCGCATGGCCAAATGGGCGAGCAAGAGCTTGAGAAGACGATTCTCGATTTCTTGGACGGGGAATACGATGTTCTCGTCAGCACAAGTATCATTGAAACCGGCGTAGATATCCCGAATGTGAATACACTTATTGTCCATGACGCGGATAAAATGGGGCTTTCCCAGCTCTATCAGCTACGCGGACGTGTAGGCAGGTCGAATCGCGTCGCTTATGCTTATTTCACGTATCAGCGGGATAAAGTACTGACAGAAGTTGCCGAGAAACGACTTCAAGCGATTAAAGAGTTTACAGAACTTGGTTCAGGCTTTAAAATTGCGATGAGGGACTTATCCATTCGTGGCGCAGGGAACTTGTTGGGTGCTGAGCAGCACGGCTTCATTGCTTCCGTCGGCTTTGATTTGTATTCGCAAATGCTAGCCGAAGAAATTGCTAAGCTGAAGCTAGAAATAGATGGAGAAGCGGTCATTCCAGAACCGGAATGGCATACGTCGATCGATATTCAATTGGATGCTTACTTGCCATCTGATTACATCTATGACAGCATGCAGAAAATCGAAATTTACAAAAAAGTGGCCGCCATTCGTACGCTGGAAGAAGCCGCGGATCTGCATGATGAGCTCGTTGATCGCTTTGGCGATCTGCCGCAGGCCGTGTTCAACCTACTGACAGTGGCTCGTTTGAAAGCATACGGTTCGGATTACCGGATTGAAACGATTAGCCAAAAAGGGGAGGATTACCTAATCAAGGTGCATATCGACCAGAATGGCAGGCTGGATGGTCAGAAGCTGCTTGCTTTGTCCAAAGGCTTTGATGGTCGTATCAAATTGAACGCAGATCCGCAGCTACTTATTGTTATCCGCTTTAAAGGTATGAAGCCGGAAGCCTCCATCGAATTGTTGGAGAAATTCTTGGTACAATATAAGGATGTTCTGAAAACGAAAGGGGAATTACAGGATGTTGCCAAATGAAACTAGCAGACAACGACTTACTTCGAAAAAATGGATATTAGGTTTGGTGACAGTAGTCCTTGCATTCTCTGTCCTCAGCGCGTGCGGAAGCAAAAAGGAAGGCGCTGCAACTGCTTCGCCTTCCGCATCAGCGGCTGCTACAGGTAATCCAAGTGATATTATTGCTACGTACAAAGAAGGCGGGAAAATTACACGTGGTGAATTCGATTCATTCATCAACGTGAATAAAATGTTCTCTCCACAATTAGCGCAATATTTGGCAGATCCTGCATTTCAACAAGATATGTTGAAGCAAATGGTTACTTTCCGTGTTCTTTCCGCTAAAGCGGACGACAAAGTGAAAGCGGATGCTGACAAACAAGTAACCGAGCAAATGAAAGCCATTACGGACTACTTCGGTAAGCAAGAAGGCGGAATGGACAAGCAGTTGAAAGACAACGGTATCGAATTGAAAGATATCGAGTCCCTGATGAAATTAAGCTTCTACACAATGGGCAGCATGGAAAGCAAAATCACAGACCAAGCGGTTCAAGATGCGTATAAAGAGCAAGCGGCAGCACATGCGTTTGACGTTGCAACGGTTAGCCACATTCTAATCGGATTGAAAGATTCTGCGACACAAGCAGATCTTCGTACGAAGGATGAAGCACTGAAAAGAGCAAAAGAAGTGAAAGCAAAATTGGATGCAGGTGGCGACTTCGCGGCACTGGCGAAAGAATACTCCGATGATCCAGGTTCCAAAGATACTGGTGGTACGTACAAAGATGCTGACATCAATCAATGGGTAACCGAGTTCAAGGATGCAGCTAGCACACTTCCACTGAATAAAATCAGTGACCCTGTTGAATCCACATTCGGATATCACGTGATGAAAGTTGAATCCAGAAGCACGAAGCAACTGGATGACACGCTTAAAACACAAATCAAATCTCAGCTTGCAGAGAAATCCTTGTCTGAGTTTGCAGAAACTGAGTATCCGAAATTGATCGAAACGAATAACCTTCCTAAAGTAGAAACAAGCCCAGCGCCAGCGGCAAGTCCAGCAGCTAGTCCTGCTGCAAGCCCAGCTGCAAAGTAAGAACTTACCAGGATGTCCGATAATGGGCATCCTGTTTTTATTTGTTATTTTTGGACATGATAAGCGCAGCAGGGTGCAGAGCTAAATAAAGTAAATTGCTTAGTCGAGGCGTCTGCATAGAAGAATGGGAAGTGAAGAATACTATGGATAGATTTCAAGTTCCCACCAAATCCCGATCTAGCATACAAGGTTTCATGCTCGTGTCGTATCTAATTCGAAAGCGGAAAGTGAGGCATCTAGAGGTATGAAAGCAACTGGAATTGTCCGTCGGATAGATGATTTAGGGAGAGTTGTAATCCCCAAGGAAATACGGCGCACCCTACGCATTCGTGAAGGTGACCCTTTGGAAATTTTCGTGGATCGTGATGGAGAAGTCATTCTGAAGAAATATTCACCGATTGGTGAGCTAGGTGATTTTGCAAAGGAATATGCAGAGTCACTATTTGAAAGCACCAATCATGTTGCCTTGATTTCTGATCGAGATAATATTATTGCTATGGCTGGCGGATCTAAAAAAGATTATTTAGAGAAATCCGTCGGAGCGATCATAGAGTCTTGCATGGAAAATCGTAAGGCTGTCATTGAAAGCAGTTCAGGGCAATTTGAGATTATTAAAGATACCAATGAAACATTCACTTCCTTCGTAGCTGCGCCGATTGTAGCAGGAGGGGATCCCATTGGTTCGGTTATCCTGATCTCGAAGGATGAGAATGTGAAAATGGGCAATATGGAAGTTAAAATGGTCGAGACTGCCGCTGGATTTCTAGCGAAGCAGATGGAGCAATGAACACATAATGCCAAACGAAGGCTTCCTTACGGAGATGGTGACGCATCTGTAAGTGAAGCTTTTTTTGTCTGTACTGGCAGATTTCGCTATAATACGTACATAGGAATCACGATAGGGTAGAGGAGTAAATCGAATGGGAGTGGGCGACAAGGATCGAGATCGTCATCAGGCCGACCGACTCCAGCGGAATGTCGGTAAACAGGGGAACAAGTTATTGAAAGGAGCTGCCTTGCTTGGGGCTGCCGCAGTGCTCTCCAAGTTACTAGGAACGCTGCAGAAGATTCCTTTGCAAAACGTAGCCGGAGATGTGGCTTTTGGTATTTATAATGCGGTTTATCCGCTCTATATTTTGATTTTATTTGCAGCTACAGCTGGATTTCCAGTTGCTGTGTCTAAATTTGTAGCCGAACGCGTTATGGCAGGGGATCATCCAGGCGCGAAACGAATTGTAGTTGTCTCATCAGCGCTATTAATGAGTGCAGGGCTTCTTTTATTTCTTTTGTTGTATTTCGGTGCCGAGACGATTGCTGGTTGGATAGGCATCAAGCAAACCGTGACTGCCATCCGCAGTGTATCATTTGCACTGCTGTTATCTCCCGTACTCGCCGTCCTCCGCGGTTATTTTCAAGGGTATCAAAATATGGTGCCAACCGCGGTGTCGCAAGTCATTGAACAGCTCATTCGTGTAATTACGATGGTTGCTTTACTTCTGTACATGGTCGCGCTTGCCTATGATGAGGCATGGATCGCAGCTGGGGCTACATTTGGCTCAGTGACAGGCGCTGGAGCGGGTCTCGTCGTGATGGCCGTGTATTGGCAGCGAGAGCGGCGTGCGGAGCAGGTGAAGCATGTGAAGGCAGACTTGCCGACGTATGATGGGGAGCTAGAGGCTGGAACGGGGCAAGGGTCAGAGCAAGAAGCGAGGAAAGCGATAGCAGCCAGCGTAGAGGCCGAGCAAGTGATTTCGTCTTGGCAATGGGCGAAACGGATAACGTTGTTTGCGATCCCTGTATGCTTAGGCGCGATTGTCGTGCCGCTGCTCACGCTCGTGGATACGTTCACCATGCCTCGGTTGCTGAAAGCTTCATTGGGCAGCGAGCTGGAGGCTATGCGTCAGTTCGGTCTGTATAACCGAGGCCTTCCTCTCGTACAGCTGGTCGTCATGGTGGCTTCCTCGATGTCGGCGGTCTTGGTGCCGGCTATCGCGGAAGCGAAGCTAAGAGGGCAGGTCGAGCTTATCCGTTTTCGCGCGGAGATGTCCGTTAGGCTCGCATGGTTGATCGGGCTCGGCGCCTCGTTTGGCCTCGCCTTCTTGGCAGTGCCGATCAACGTGATGCTCTACACGAGCGCTGAGGCTAGCTGGACGATGGCCGTGTTGGCCTTCACGGCCTTGTTTAGTACCTTGAACGCTGTCAGCGCCAGCGTTCTCCAGGGCGCCGGCGCGATCCGCACGCCGGCCAAAGCCCTGCTCGTTGCCATCGTGCTGAAAGCACTCGGCAACGTCCTATTGATGCCCCGCTGGGGCATCGACGGCGCCGCGCTCAGCGCGGTAGTCGCCTACGCCGCTGCGGCGGGGCTGAATCTGGTGCAGCTGCGTCGCAGCACCAGTGTGCGCTTCGCGCTGTGGCCGTACGCCGTCAGTCCCGCGCTGGGCGTGGGACTGATGGGCGGCGGCCTCGCAGCGCTGCAAGGGCTGGCCATGCTCGCTACAGCGGCATGGCACGTGCCTGAGCGATGGAGTGCTAGCGCCATCGCTGTGGTTGGCGTAGCCGGCGGCGCAGCCGTATACGCGCTTGCGCTGCTGCGCAGCGGCAGCATCAGCCGCGAGGAGATGCAGCTGATGCCGGAGCTGGACCGGAAGCTGGCGCGGGTCCTGATGAAGCTGAGGCTGGCGAAGCGGGATCAGTAGCAGGGCTTTGAATCAGTATGGAGATAAACCGTGATATTACTAGCAATTACTCCCTATAAACATAACCATCAATCAGGAGGTGTCATCCCATGTCAACCAATAAACCGCAAATAACCGTCCTTGGACTCGGGACCGGAGACGAAGATCAATTAACATTAGGTGTATGGAAGAAGCTTCAATTAGCGGCAAAGTCGCAAGCGAAGCTATTCCTACGTACGAAAGACCATCCGATGGTGCAGCTTCTGGATGCCAATCAGATTCCGTATGAAACGTTTGATGCGAATTACATGTCGAATGAGTCATTTGAGGGAGTCTATGAGTCTATTGCGGAAGAATTAATCACTGCAGCGAAAAGCCATACTGCTGAAGTGCTGTACGCCGTCCCAGGCCATCCCATGGTGGCGGAGTACACGGTGCAACTACTGAAGCAACGCTGTCAATCTAAAGGTATCCAACTCCAAATAACGGGTGGAGAGAGCTTCTTAGACCAAGCTTTCCTACGCTTTGGCTTCGATCCAATCGATGGTTTTCAGTTACTGGATGCAACGAGTATCAGCCGTTATGCGTTGAATCCGATGCTGCATACAGTAATTGGGCAAGTGTACGATACCTACACAGCCTCTGATCTGAAAATCAGCCTGATGGATGCCTATCCAGATGAGTACAAGGTTGTTGTTGGTCACTCCTTAGGGGTTGCAGGTCAGGAGCGGATCATTGAAGTGCCGTTACATGAGTTGGATCATGTCAAAGGTTATGGTAACCTGTCGCTGGTGTGGGTGCCACGCAGTGAGCAGGAGGCGCCGTACAATCGGACATTTGGTAAGCTGCATGAGATCATACAGATTCTGCGCAGCCCAGAGGGTTGTCCGTGGGATCGTGAACAGACGCATGAGAGTCTGCGTAAGAATTTGATAGAGGAAGCTTATGAAGTGCTCGAAACTATCGATGAAGATGATCCGGATCACATGTGTGAGGAGCTTGGGGATCTGCTTTTACAAATCATGCTGCATGCGCAAATGGAAGAGGAGATCGGTACCTTCTCCGTATATGATGTGATCGCTACGTTGAATGAGAAGCTGATCCGCCGCCATCCGCATGTGTTTGGAGAGTCGAAGGTAGATGATGCTGATGAAGCGTTAGTCAATTGGAATGCGATTAAGGTCGAAGAGAAGCGGAAGAAAGGCATCGATGTTACGAAGCAATCTGTGCTGGATGGGATTCCGCGTGAGCTGCCTGGCTTGATGAAGGCGATGAAGCTGCAGAAGAAGGCGGCGACGGTCGGATTTGACTGGACAGAGCTGGATGATGTGCTTGCCAAGGTAGAAGAGGAGCTAGCTGAACTGCGCGAAGCGATTGCGTTAGGAGCGGAAGACGGGGCTCAGGAGCGCCGTGACGAGCTTGGGGATGTCCTTTTTTCTATCGTCAATGTTGCTAGATTCCTCAAAGTAGACCCCGAAGAGGCACTAGCTCAAACAAATCGTAAATTTATGCAAAGATTTTCATATATTGAGGAACAGCTACGTTTAAAGGGCTTATCTTTTGAACAAACTGGGTTATCAGAGATGGAACATTACTGGCAGGAAGCAAAAAAAGTTGTAAAACTTGATCTGCGATAGAAGGATTTTGCCGAAAAAAGCAGAATACTAGACTTGTTGCAAGGTATAATCATGAAATGTAACCACACTTGGTACATAGAAGACCTGATCTTCAAACATTTTGGGAGGTAAAGAAAACACATGAACAAAACAGACTTGATCAACAACATCGCTGAAAAAAGCGGACTTACTAAGAAAGACGTAGAAGTTGTCCTTAACGGATTCCTTGGTGAAGTGACAGACGCTCTTTCATCCGGAGATAAAGTACAATTGATTGGTTTCGGTACATTCGAAACTCGCAAACGTTCCGGCCGTACGGGTCGTAACCCACAAACGGGTAACCCAATCGAAATCGCAGAATCCAATGTTCCTGCTTTCAAAGCGGGCAACAAGCTTAAAGACGCTGTAAAATAATGCGGATCGATAAATTTCTCAAAGTATCTCGTCTGATCAAACGCCGTACCGTTGCGAAGGATGTGTCCGACCAAGGGCGTGTGTGGATTAACGGTAGAGACGCTAAAGCGAGTACACATGTGAAAGTTGGAGATGAGCTATCCATCCAGTTCGGTCAGAAGAAAGTAACGATTCGCGTTGAGCTTCTGACGGAGTCTACCCGTAAGGAAGACGCTGCGCAGATGTACACGTTGCTGAAGGAAGAAGCCTTCCAATCCGAATAACGCATAACGATGAAGTAGCCTGGGATTCCTGCAGAGGGAATTTTGGGCTGCTTTTTTTGTAGGCATAGGTTGCAAGGCTTGGTTCTAAAAATGGACATCCTCCCATATCGTAAGATTAGGTGAAGGAGGGGTACAGGCCATGATCGAACCCGTGAAAAACAATAATAAAAGGCAAGAAATTAAGATGCTGAATCGCAAGCTCTTGGAAATATCAGGAGTTTTGAACGTTGAAAGCTTTGATAGCGAAGAATTCCTCCTAGAAACGGAAATGGGCTACTTGATGATTAAGGGGCAAAATTTGCACATCAAGAACTTGAGCTTGGAGCAAGGATTAGTCGCCATTGAAGGTATCATTCATGAATTAGCCTATGTGGACGGGAATACCCAGGAGAAATCCAAAGGGTTCCTTGGTAAGCTGTTTAAGTGACACTTCACGTTCAATTTCATACGATTTTCATGATGTTCCTAAGTGGAATTTGCATAGGAGCTCTGTTCGATGTATGTCATGTACTCTCGGGCAAGCTGCGATTACCACGCTGGACCATTCCTATTGTAGATAGTATCTATTGGATTGTGGCGACAATCCTGGTGTTCAAGATGCTCATTTACAGTAATGAAGGACAAGTTCGTATTTTTATTTTCCTCGGCATGGGGATCGGTATTTGTTTCTACTTCGCTCTTCTGAGTTCGCTTGTGATTCGTCTTACACTTATTCTCATTCGAATTATTGTGGCGATTTACCGCTTCCTTACGAGGACTGTCGAAATTCTCATCATTAAACCGATTATTGGCTTATATCGTCTAACGGTGATAATTTTAGGCTTTTTGCTTGCCGTAGCTATATTCCTTTACAGAATTGTGCTACAATTGCTATATCCTGTGTGGAGATTATTCCTCTGGATGACTAAGCCTGTGCATAAGTACTTGGTAATCCCTGAATGGTTGAAGAAACTGAAGGGACGTATCATTACGCTTTATCGCAGGATATTCTCGAAGTAGGAGGAATTCCTATTCATGCATGCTCAAGCAACCGTTTCAACCAAGCGCATCAGTCGGGAAGGCTCGAAGCGAAGACTGCGTATCCTTTTGATCATTGTCTTATGTTTTCTGAGCTGGGCTGCTGTTAACATCTGGGGGCAGTTCGCCAAGCTGCACGAGAAGAAAAGTGTCGTTGCGAATATGGAACAACAACTCGTCGAGGCGCAGAAAGTGAATGCCCAAACGACGAAGGAAATCGCACGGCTGCATAACGACGAATATTTGGATCAGATCATTCGCCGAGACTTTCATTACAGTAAAACGGGAGAGACGCCACTGAGTGCCTCGAAGTCGCAATGAGAAAACCTCTATCGAGGCAATTCGAAGATGATCGACCGCGTTTAGATGTAGGTTTTATCGCCAATAACAAAGCAATTTTCGGATACCGAAAACTTATACTTTCTTATGTGGTAAAAAACGTTACGAAGAAGTGGCGAATGCCGTGTTGACCGTGGTTTCTGCATCGGTTATAATCGGCGTAGCCAGTGTTTTCAACATTTTAAGGGAGGAACATTTTACTTTATGGCAATTGAAGTTGGCACCAAGTTAGAGGGAAGAGTGACGGGGATTACTCACTTTGGAGCATTCGTCGAGCTTGCTGAAGGAGTTACCGGTCTTGTTCACATTTCGGAGATCGCGGACAATTATGTGAAGGACGTTAATGACCACTTGAAGTTGGAAGACAAGGTGACGGTCAAAGTAATTAACGTGGACAAGGATGGCAAGATCGGACTGTCGATCAAGCAAACGATTGACAAGCCAGTTGAGGAAAGACCAGCTCGTCCTGAACGAACAGGTGGCAGCAGCTATCAAGGTCGCCCTAGTGGAGATCGTCCAAGTGGCGGTTACCAAGGTGGTCGTCCAAGCAGCGGCGGAGACCGTAGTGGTCCTCCAAGCGGTGGTCAAGGTGGTAGTGGCGGTCGTCCTGGTGGCGGCGGTGGCTTCAATCGTGGCGGCGGCGGTGGTGGTCGCGGCGGCTTTAACAAGCAGCAAGGCGGAGCTAGACCGTTTTCGTTCGAAGATAAAGTATCTCGTTTCCTGAAAGATAGTGAAGAGCGGATTTCGTCCTTGAAGAAGAACACTGAGTCCAAACGCGGTGGCCGAGGCGGAAGAAGAGACTAATAGATGCAGATGATGAACCACATTCGCTTAGGCGAATGTGGTTTTTTATTTGCCGCGGGTGCTCTCACTTGACAAATCATGCCCAAACGATGCAAATCAATCGACATGGAGTTACGGGTATCTCCCTCATATGCGGGGCGAAAGTTCGAGGTAATCAGACTTTTGGAAACGTTTCCAATATGAGGAACCTAGAGTAGGCAAGGGCTGGGACCTGTTGACAAGGACTTCGGGACATGTCGGAAATTTCTTTGAATCTATCAACTCATTCTGACAAACTTTCTGCTAGATTGTCTCTATACTAGAGAAACAAATAAGGGAAGAAATGGATGGTGTTCGAGAATATGCAAAGACGAAGCTTAGGCGCGGTGATGGGTGGCGGATGGTCGGGAATATGGCAGAAAGCAAAAGTAGGCGTTCACAGTGCAGCTGTGGAGAATCGGTGGGTTCAAGCTTTTGTTGCTAAGAAATGGTCGTTACTGCTAATCGTTATGGGCTTCTTGCTAGGTCGTGCGATGATTCTGGAACAGTTATCACCATTTGCCTTGGCATTTATCGCAGTCATCTATTTTACACGAAAGGATATTTTGCATTGGGTGGGCATTGCTGCTTTTACCGGCAGTCTACTCGCGGTGAATGGGAACACCGGATATCTAGTGACAGAAATCGTGGTCTTCATACTGATCCAGAAGGCACTCGAGAAATATGAGCGATCCGATGTTTCGTTAGCGCCGATACTCGTTTTCAGCTCAACCTTCCTGGTGCAGCTCTTTGCAGAGCTAGTGGTTTCCAACTTAACGTGGTACTCGCTGATGATGCTCACGGTTGAAGCATTGCTAAGTTTGGTGCTGACGCTCATTTTCATTCAAGCAATTCCGGTCTTTACGCTGACGCGTAAAAACTATCATTTGAAACATGAGGAGATTATTTGCCTAATCATCTTGTTGGCTTCCGTAATGACAGGTACGGTTGGCTGGCTCGTAGGTCCTGTTACTGTAGAGCATGTGTTGTCTCGTTATTTAATTCTACTTTTCGCCTTGGTAGGGGGAGCGCCGTTCGGAGCATCTGTCGGTGTTGTGACAGGTCTTATTCTCAGTCTGGCGAACAGCAATGCGATCTATCAGATGAGTCTACTTGCATTCTCTGGTATGCTCGCAGGTCTCCTGAAGGAAGGTAATCGCTTAATGGTTGCCTTCGGGATGCTGCTAGGATCATCTATTCTCTCTTTCTATATGGGCTCTAGTGTGGATGTTATCAACTCCGCCTGGGAGTCACTTGCAGCTGTTGCTCTATTCCTCCTTACACCGCGCAGTGTGATTCTCATGCTTGCTAAGTATGTCCCTGGCACCCAAGAGAATCTGAAGTCGCAGCAGGATTATGCGAAGCGTGTCCGCGATGTGACTGCGGGGCGCGTAGAACAGTTCTCGGAGGTGTTTCGCCAGTTGGCACGCAGCTTTAAGCAGCTGACTACGGAAGATGAGGTGAGTCGTAAGGAGGAGGATGTCGGGCACTTTATGAACGCTGTCACCCAGAAGGCGTGTGAGTCTTGCTGGAAGAAGAGCCAGTGCTGGGACCAGAAATTCTATCAAACCTACACGTATATGACGGATATGATGAGCCAAATTGAGACGAAGGAGAGTATGACGAAGAAACAGATTCCGCCAGAGTGGAAGAAGGTGTGCATCCGTACAGAACAAGTGCTAGATGTGATGAAGCAGCAATATAGCTTATATAAGAACGACATGCATTGGAAAAAGCAGATCATCGATAGTCGACATCTTGTTGCCGACCAATTATCAGGTGTTTCGCAGGTCATGGAAGATTTAGCGAAGGAAATTAAAAGGGAAGGACAAGAGTTGTTCCTCCAAGAAGAGCAAATTCGTAATGCCCTGGAGGAGCTCGGTTTATCTATTCATACCATTGACGTCATTTCCTTGGATGAAGGAAATATTGAAATTGAAATTATCCATCAATATACGAAAGGATTTGATGAATGCCGTAAAATCATCGCGCCGCTTCTAAGCGAAATTATCGGCGAGAATGTCGCCGTCATGCGTGAGGAGATGCACACGCGCGGCGAGGGCTACAGCACGGTCGTATTCGGCTCAGCCAAGGAATACGAGGTGGAAACCGGAGTCGCCGGCGCTGCCAAGGGAGGCGACCTCTTCTCGGGCGACAGCTACTCCACGGTGGAGCTGGGTAATGGCAAGTATGCCGTTGCGCTGAGCGACGGCATGGGCAATGGCGAGCGCGCGCGGGCGGAGAGCGAGACGGCGCTTAACATCCTGCAGCAGCTGCTGCAGTCGGGCATGGACGAGAAGCTCGCGATCAAGTCGCTGAACTCGGTGTTGATGCTGCGTTCTTCGGATGAGATGTACGCGACGGTGGATATGGCGTTGATTGATATGTACAACGCGAATACGACGTTCATGAAGATTGGCTCTACGCCAAGCTTTATCAAGCGCGGCACGGAGGTTATCGCGATCTCAGCGAACAATTTGCCAGTGGGCATCTTGAGCGAGATTGATGTTGATCTGGTTTCTATCCCGCTGCAATCGGGGGACATCCTTGTGATGATGACCGATGGCATCTATGATGCACCGGGCCATGCTGTGAACAAGGAGATGTGGATGAAGCGAATGATTCAGGAGATCGACACGACCTTACCGCAGGATTTCGCGGACTGCTTATTAGAGCGTATTTTCCGCCATCATCATGGGGAGATTCAGGATGATATGACAGTCGTAGTAGCGCGTGTCGAGAAGCGGCAGCCCGAGTGGGCCACGTTCCGTTGGCCTGGCATTACGCGGATGGAGCGGCCCAAAACGGTTAGTTAATGATGTATAGAAGCCGTGCCGGCTCATTTGCTGGCGCGGTTTTTGAGTCAAGAGAGGCGGGTAGATGAATGATTAGGAGAGTGGTTGCCTTATTGCTCATACTCCTGGGCGTATTCATGTTTCTGTATCCCACGGTGAATGATCGATATGAAAGCTATCAACAACAGAAGATCTTGAAACAGTGGCAAGACAATATGCAAGCGATGGACCAGTTGAATGGAGAGGAGAGTGAGGTTGTGCCTTCCGTAGGTGTTTTGAACGCTACGTCCGTTGGGGGTGATGTGACTTCGTCATTAGATGCAAGTGCAAGTGCTGTCGAGCCGTTAGTACCCGTAACAGCGAAGCCCGCAAGCGTGAGCGACACGGCCATGAATGTTATAGCGACAGCGAAGCCGCCACCTGCGAAACCAAAGAACATGGAGGGGATTCTGAGTATTGATAAAATTGATTTGAAACTACCCATATTATCAGGTGCGACGATGGATAATATGAAAATCTCAGTTGCCAGTATCGCTAATACAGCTAAAGCGGGTGCCATAGGTAATTATGCGATTGCAGGACACCGAAATTTGACCTATGGCAAAAATTTTAATCGCTTAGATGAGGTTATGCCAGGTGATTTGATAGGGGTAGATACGGGGAGTAGCAAATTAGTGTACAAAGTAGAGGAAAAGCTGTATGTCCTACCAACGGATGTGTGGGTGCTGCAGAGCAATGGAAGTAATCGGGAAATTACGTTAATTACGTGTGATCCCATGGTAGACCCGACACATCGCTTAATTGTGAAAGGAAAATTAATTGAATAAATAGAAGATCACGTATAGAAAGGATGGAAATTACATATTTTCAAAACATGTGTACTACCCGCATGTCAAAAATGATACAATTTGTATCAAGATAAATGAAATGTTCTTTCTTTATTAACGGAAAGGTACATATCTGAAATGGAGGTTTAAACAAAGATGGTGAAGAAACAAACGAAGGCCATGCTGATTGCACTCCTTATGTTTATGCAATGCCTTTATGGAATTACCTTATCGGGCAAAGTAAATGCAACCGAAATCTCAGGCAACATCCTGGATAGTGTCACATTAGCGGTATACGATAGCAACGGCCAAGTTGTTACGGGTAATGTGTATGATCAGAATGCCCAAGCGAAGTTGGACTACACCTGGTCGTTGCCAAATGGTCATGGCTACCATAATGGGGATACGTTTACGTTTACATTGCCACAGGAGTTTCTTTTGTTCAATGATGTAAGCGGTTCGCTTGTCATGGATAATAGCTCTACTGTGGGGGATTTCCATGCCGATAAAGATACGCATCATGTGGTGATTACGTTTAACCAATTTATCGAAAGCTATGATGATCTGAAGGGAACGATCAGCTTCCTCACCCAATTTAATAAGAGTCAAATTACGGGGAGCACCGAGCAAACGATTGTGATCCCTGTACGTAGCGGTGATCAGATATTTACCGTAAAATTCAGGCCTACCTTGGATACAACGATTAGTAAATCAGGTGTTCCCAAAGGATACAATGCGAAGTCAATAAATTGGACGGTGGATGTGAACAAATCACTGGATACGGTTCAAGATGCTATCATGACAGATCCGATCGTGGAGGGATTATCTGCACCAACGGAAGTTAAGATCTATGCTTTGAATGTGCAACTGAACGGCACTGTCACACAAGGGGCAGAACTGGATAACAGTCAGTACACAGTGAGCACAGCAGGAGGCATTTTGACAGTTCATTTCACAAACAACTCGATCACGTCGGCTTACCGTATTCAGTATGTAACAGATATCACTAACCTGAGCAAGTCGTCATTCACGAATACTGCCAAGTTTGAGGGAAGTCATACATCGGCTGTAGAAGCAACGTCAACAGTTGCAGTGCAACGTGGAAGTATGCTCAGGAAGGAAAATACGGATTATCAAGTGACTCAGCAGAAAATATCTTGGAGCGTTCTTTACAATGGCGGAGAGGTATCTATTAGTGAAGATCACGCTTATATCATAGACACCGTAAGCGTGCCGCATAAACTAGTAGATGGATCTCTTCATGTGTATCCAGTCACTTTTGATACAATGGGAAATGAGATTCGTGGCGCCATGCTGCCATCCAATCAGTATACAATTACAACAATTGGGGAGGTTGGCAATGTTTTTAAGTTGAAGTTTGAAATGGCTATCACTAGTGCGTACCGAATTGATTATGAAACCCAAGCCACCCGTCCAATCATCGATGATTCTACCATCACGAATGAGGTGACAACATGGATGGAGCAGCATAGCAGTGCATCGCAGGATATTAATCAAGTAGGTCTTGTTAAAAACCTAGGTGCGTTTGACTATAGTAAGAAGATGGTAGGCTGGAAAATTGAATTAAACGGCAATAGTCAGGTTATGAATCATGTTGTTGTAAAGGATACGTTCCCTAATAAGGGTATGTACTTTTTAGAAGATACATTGGTCATAACTAAGGGAAATGAGACGCTTCATAGTCCCACTGATTACACTTTGAATAATAATGTGAGTAAGTATGAAGGTTTCACAATAAGCTTCAATAATGAGCTAACAGAGCCAGTCATCATCGTCTATCAAACAAAGTTTAGCTTGGATTGGCTTGAACTCACTGAAGGTGCAGAGGATTTCCATAATACGGCTCAAATGAATTGGATATCGACTGATGAAGTGGAGTATACGAAAACAGTTGGAGCGGGGTTCTATCCACGAGATGAATCATATTACAACGGTTTTAAATATGGCAATTATAATTTGGTAAACAAAGAGCTGACATGGACAGTAGGGGTTAACTACAGGGGAGAAGAGCTTGCTTCTGCGACAGTAGAGGATGTCTTACAAGATAATCAGAAGTTAGTTGAGGGCTCTATTGTTGTGTACAACATGGTCGTTTCTGCAGATGGAGACCCTTCACTGGGCACAGTAGTAGATGCTTCCCGTTATGGAGTTAACGTTGATGATCAGAATAAGCTTGTTGTTACGTTCCACGAACCAATTTCGGCAGCCTATACGATTGTGTTTAAAACAAGTTTGGAGGGACAGCTAATCCCTAGTACGATTACCAATACAGCTAGGGTGTTCGATAAGCAAACCCCGGTATCTAGAAATCTTACCGCCACTGTAAATATCCCTCATGGTGGGGAATACGTGAGCAAGAACGGCACGCAAAGCGGCGATAAGATTAACTGGCAGATTATCGTCAATCAGGGTCAATCGAAGTTAACAGATGCGGAAATATTCGATCGTCCATCCAGAAATCAAGTCGTTCTGTTGGATTCTTTTCACTTGTTCAGTATGAAGGTAGCTGCCAATGGTGATTTGACCAAAGACGTAGAATTAGTAAAAGGCGTCGGCTACACAGTTGATATCCAAACGGATGCAGAAGGAAATCAGACGTTCCGTTTAAAATTCACGAATCCTATCTCTACAGCTTATGTGTTGGAATATCAATCTGCCATTGCTGCTCGCGATCAGGAATCTGTCACTAATGCGGTGAGCTTTAGTGGGAATAATGTGACAACGATCACAAAAGAAACCGTTAAAGACATTGTAGTGGGCGTATCCACTGGTTCAGGCACAGGGAATGGTGTCCGCGGGTCTTTAGAAGTGAAAAAGGTGGATGCCACGAACAGGGAATTATCGCTTAGAGGCGCAACCTATGAGCTTTACCGGAAGTCTGGCGAAACGACTTATTTAATTCAAACGCAAACGACGAATGAAATAGGTATAGCCATTTTCCAAGGGCTGCTTGCAGGTGACTATGTGATTAAGGAGGTCACAGCTCCAAGTGGGTATATCCTAGATGGAAGTGATCATCCATTCACACTGCAACCGGCAGAGAATAAAAAGGTGACGTATACGAACGCGAGAACACAAACACCGCCGCCAACATCGACACCGACACCACCGCCATCGTCGACACCGACACCACCGCCATCGTCGACACCGACACCACCGCCATCGTCGACACCGACACCGCCGCCATCGTCGACACCAACACCAACACCAACACCAACACCAAGTATTACTCCGAGTCCGTCGATTACGCCGACTCCTAAGCCTACACCACCTGTTGTGACAGTCCCGTCACCTAAACCTTCAGATCCTGGTGTAGTGGCTCCTCCTACTGTTGAGCCTGCGACACTGCCTGTAACAGGAGAGTCTAGCCATCTTTATATCAAGCTAGCTGGACTCACGTTCGTACTGTTTGGTGTTATGTTAGGAAGGAAAGTTCGAAGGAAACGCTAAGTTAATCTCACAATTTAATAAAAGTTTAGAATAAGTAGGGGTGTCCCCCTGCTTATTCGCTTTTGTATGGACTTTTTGCAGCACAGCGTCAAGCAAATACCTTTCTCACTCCGTGTACAAGAGATGATTAGACACTCTCACAAATGGAAAAACTAGGATATGAAGAAACTACTAGAGAGCTAATCTTTTCCGCCAGGGAGGCAGAAGTTCATGATGAGGCAAATACTATTGATTACTGATGGTTGTTCCAATGTTGGCGTAAGTCCCGTTATTGCAGCGGCTCAAGCGCATGCAGAAGGTGTTGCTGTGAATGTCATCGGGGTGATTGATCATGGGGAGCTAGGGGTACTAGGCTCAGAAGAGATTCGAGAGATTGCAGCAGCGGGTGGTGGCATGAGCCGGATCGTTAATTCCGAGCAGCTCTCACATACGGTACAAATGATGACCCGGAAAACCGTGAATGCGACGATCCAGCACGCTGTAGGCAAGGAACTGCAAAGCATTCTGGGGATTTCTCAGATTGAACAATTGCCACCGGAGAAGCGAGCGGAAGTCGTACAAGTGATTGATAATATGAGTGAAACCACGTCGCTGCGTGTTGCTCTTTTAATAGATGCTAGTGCGAGTATGAAGCCGAAGCTTGCCGCGGTACGTGAAGCCATTCATGATCTTTTGCTTAGTCTAAGAGCCCGTAGTGGCGTGAGTGAGTTGGCTGTTTTCCATTTTCCATCCTCCAAATCGAGTGACCAGGAGCTAGAAATGGATCATGGCTGGACGAATCAGCTTGCAAATGTTGATAAGATGTTCTATAAAATAAACATGAAGGGTACGACACCAACCGGTCCAGCGTTGCTGCAAACGTTGCAGTTCGTGACAGAAAAGCCTTTCTCACCAAAGACGACCGAGGAAGGGATGCTGAGTGACTACGTGGTATGATGAGGCCTTTCGCCCTGGGTCTGAGATTAAAGGGAAGTGGAATGGCCATGTGTATGTGGTCGAACGCTTATTAGGTGCAGGTTCCAATGGTATTGTTGCTCTTGTACGAAGGGGAAACGCTAGATTTGCGCTTAAAGCGGGATATGAAACGGTAGATCATCAGTCAGAGATCAATTCCTTGCTTGCCATTTCACTGAAAGAGAATTCATTTAAGAATTTTTTGATTGATTCGGACGATATGATGATTCAGGGAAGGGGAATTTCTTTCTATGTCATGCGCTATATTGAAGGTGCGACCCTTACCGAATTTATACATAAGCGTGGGCAAGACTGGATCTATGTAATAGGCACGAACCTCTTGCAAAAGCTTACCGAAATCCATAGAAGCGGGTATGTATTCGGGGACCTAAAGGTTGAGAATATGATTGTATCTAGGTATGGTGACGTGGATCTCATTGATTTCGGAGGCGTATCCTCAAAGGGACGAGCGATTAAACAACTAACGGAAGTCTACGATCGTGGATTTTGGAATATGGGGGAGCGGGTTGCTGAGGAAAGCTACGATCTATTTTCATTTGCCATTTTACTATTAAAAACACTAGATCACCGCAAACGCTTTTCAGGCTTTATCAAAACGCTGCCCCAGAACCGAGAGTTAGATCAGTTAACGGCGATTATGCGTGAAAATCCTGTTGCAGCACAATTGTCCCCATTTTTGAATAAAGCCTTACGTGGCGAGTTCAGCACTTCGGAAGAAGCGATCAGTTATTGGAAAAAGCTGATGAAAGGTAAGCAAGCCGCACAGTCGACGCTGAAAATGCCGTGGCTCAAAATATGCTTTGCTGCATCTATTTTTATGTTTGGAGCGACGATATATATGTATTGGTAGTTTTCGGTAAGGTATTGGCAGAAAGGAATTGTGGTATGGGAACGGATCTTGTTGCCCGAGTAGAACGACGAATAGTAGAAGAACAGCTTGTTGATGCAGGGGATGTGATTATCGTTGCGGTTTCAGGGGGACCTGACTCAGTGGCGCTATTACATGTCCTGTTTCGTCTTGCGGATACCTATCAGTGGACGATTGTTGTAGCCCATGTGAATCATCAATTCAGGGGCATGGAATCGGATGCGGAAGCAGATTTCGTTGCGGAGCTCGCGGCAGGAATGGAGCTTCCATGTGAAATTGGTGTCATCGATGTTCCTGCCTATATAGAGGAAGCTTCTTTAAATGGGCAAGCGGCAGCACGTGAAAAAAGGTATGAATTCCTTCATCAGGTAGCCGATAAATACGGTGCGCATCGGATCGCTTTGGCTCATCATGCTGATGATCAAGCGGAAACGATGATGATGCGAATTCTACGTGGGACAGGCCCCTCAGGGCTTGTTGGCATGCCGGAACGCAGGCGCGAAAAAAAAGTGGAACTGATTCGTCCTTTTTTACGTATATACAAATCAGATATTGTGAATTATTGCGCTCAGCATGAAATTACCTATTGTAAGGACAGCAGCAATGAGCTGCGGAAGTATTTCCGCAATCGGATTCGGCTAGATCTTATGCCGGTGCTGAAACAGTATAATGAACAACTTCCAGAGTCACTTAATCGATTGACGGATGTGATGCAAGCTGAGAATGACTATTTGGATGCACAAACGGATAACGTTTTTCGCCGAATCGTGACATGTCAGTCGAACATCTGCCGCTTGAATCGGAGTGATTTCGCTGAGCTTCACGTTGCTTTACAAAGGCGTTTGATTAAATTAATATTAAACTGTCTTTGTTTGGAAAGGGAACGGCTGGTATTTACACGAATTGAGCGTGTACGTGAGTTAATTGTGAAAGATCAGATGTCGAATCAAGTCCTCCAGGTGGATGAACAGGTTTATATTGTGAGAGAATATGGATCTATTCAATTTCAGACCTTCGCGCCAGATCCGAAGCCATATGCTTTTGAGATCCGGCTAGATTCAAATGAAATGGACCTGCCTGACATGAACGCCAAATTGATCTACTCATGGATGCCTTCAAGCTCGTATGAGAAAGCTGCTTCATCTCCAGATAATAATGGCGACGTTTTTTTGGATTTGGACCAAGTAGAATTGCCGCTTTGTTTGAGAAGCCGCAGATCGGGTGACCGATTGGAACCACTTGGTTTAAACGGGTCCAAAAAAGTAAAGGATATGTTCATTGATGCCAAAATGCCTCCAACGAAGCGTGAGGTCATCCCACTACTGGTCGACGCATCCGGACGGATTCTCTGGATTGCTGGATTTCGTAGGTCCAAACACGCTATGGTCGGACCAGACACAGAACGTGTGCTTCATATGAAGCTAGTGCTGCAGGAACATACGTAAATTTCGTTCTTCTAGAATGTAAATTTATAAGGATTCATAATATAATCTAGGGGGTTCATCCTTGTACAGCGACATTCAAGAAGTACTTTACAGTGAAGAACAAATTCAAGGCAAGATTAAAGAATTAGGGGAATTGCTTTCCACTGATTACGAAGGCAAGAATCCATTGGTTATTTGTGTGCTGAAGGGCGCTTTTATTTTCATGGCGGATCTTGTGAAGCAAATTAAAGTGCCTTTGGAAATTGATTTTATGGCGGTATCCAGCTACGGTCAATCCACGAAATCCTCCGGCGTCGTTAAGATTATCAAAGATCTTGATGTTCCGGTGGAAGGACGTCATATTCTGATCGTGGAAGATATTATCGATAGCGGCTTAACGCTAAGTTATCTGATAGATGTGCTAGAACGTCGCAACGCTAAGACAATTTCAGTTGTTGCGCTGTTTAATAAACCGGCACGAAGAACGGTAGAGCTAGAGCCTGACTATGCGGGTTATGTGCTACCAGATGAGTTCGTTGTCGGATATGGTCTGGATTATGCAGAGAAGTATCGTAACCTTCCATTTATCGGCATATTGAAACCAGAGATCTATTCGAGCTAGTGTCATGTTCCAGAGGCGCAGCAGGACAGTAATGTTGTAGCGCTTTACCGGGATGTGGTAAAATAATAATTGTGTGCCGTTTGAGAGGAGGCTCGTTATGAATCGAATTATCCGGAATACCGGCTTTTATTTGCTTATATTTTTGGTTACCGTGGGGATCGTTCATTTCATCAGTACCCAGAATGAACAGAAGGAGTTAATCACTTACGATAAATTCCGACAAGCAGTAGTAAACAAAAATGTAGAGTCCGTAGTATTAAAGTTCGATGGGTATACCTATTCGATTAAGGGTAAGTATATTAACCCGCCTAATGGCGCGGATAAGAAGAGCTTCGAAACACATGCTCCTTACGAGCCGTTAGTTGTACAAATGATTGAAGCGAACGGCGTACCTTCGGAAGAGTACGGGCCGATGGAACGCGATAGCGTTTGGATTAGCTTTCTTACGTCCATTATTCCATTCGTCATTATCTTCATTTTGTTTTTCTTCTTATTGAATCAAGCCCAAGGCGGCGGCGGTAAGGTCATGAACTTCGGCAAGAGCCGTGCACGCCTTTATAATGAGGAGAAGAAACGAGTTACCTTTGAAGATGTTGCGGGTGCAGATGAAGAGAAGCAAGAACTGATCGAGGTTGTTGAGTTCCTGAAGGATCCTCGCAAATTCGCAGCGGTTGGCGCTAGAATTCCTAAGGGTGTTCTTTTGAATGGTCCTCCAGGAACAGGTAAAACCTTGCTTGCACGTGCAGTTGCGGGTGAAGCGGGCGTACCATTCTTCAGCATCTCTGGTTCTGACTTCGTTGAGATGTTCGTCGGTGTCGGCGCATCCCGTGTTCGTGACTTGTTCGAGAATGCGAAGAAGAATTCACCTTGTATTATCTTTATCGATGAAATCGATGCGGTTGGTCGTCAACGTGGCGCTGGTTTAGGTGGCGGACATGACGAGCGTGAGCAAACACTCAACCAATTGCTTGTTGAAATGGACGGATTTGGCGCGAACGAAGGTATTATCATCGTAGCAGCAACCAACCGACCTGATATTCTAGACCCTGCCTTATTGCGTCCAGGCCGTTTCGACCGCCAAATTACGGTAGATCGTCCGGATATCAAAGGCCGTGAAGCCGTATTGAAAGTTCACGCGCGTAACAAGCCGCTTGCTAAAGACGTGAAGCTAGATTCACTTTCACGTTATACAACTGGTTTTACGGGTGCGGATCTTGAGAATTTATTGAATGAAGCAGCTTTGATCGCAGCTCGTCGTAATCGTAAAGATATTTCGATGGCGGAGGTTGAAGAAGCATTTGACCGTATTATCGTGGGTACACAGAAGAAAAGCCGTATCATCTCTGAGACTGAGAAGCGTATCGTAGCGTATCATGAAGCGGGACACGCGATTATCGGTTATCATGCAGAGAATGCGGACATGGTTCATAAAGTTACAATCGTTCCTCGTGGACGCGCTGGTGGTTATGTGATGATGTTGCCTAAAGAAGGCGAAGATCGCATGATGCAAACGAAGAACGAGCTTCTGGATAAAGTAACTGGACTCTTAGGTGGTCGTGTTTCCGAAGAATTGTTCATCGGGGAAATTGGCACAGGGGCATACAGCGACTTCCAGAAAGCAACGGGAATCGTTCGCCGCATGATTATGGAATACGGGATGAGCGATAAGCTTGGACCGATGCAGTTCGGTAGTTCCCAAGGTCAAGTATTCTTAGGCCGCGACATCGGACATGAACAAAATTATAGTGATGCGATTGCCTACGAGATCGATCAGGAGATGCAAAACTTTATTCGTACGTGCTATGAACGTGCACGCGCGATTCTTACGGAGCATGCAGATCAGATCCACCTTGTTGCCAAGACATTGCTTGAGAAAGAAACGTTGGATAAAGACGAAATCATTGAACTTTTGGAAAAGGGCAAGTTAAACGCCAGTTCTGATGAGGACGATGTGAAAGTTAATATTCAAGGTCAAAGCCAAGCTAGCGAAAGCAATAAGCTGGAGTTTGACAAGGAAAAAGAAGTTAAAGATATCAAACCGGATCAAACAGAAGAGTAAGTTGCAATACGAACTCGGAAATCCGTTGTACACATCAAGTGTGCGCGGATTTCCGAGTTTTTTCAATGTATTTGCGCATTGACAGGCGATGTGAGAATGTGTAAATTAGTTGTAAATCTCTAATTTTATTGCGATTAGATCATACTACTTTTAGATAGACGATGAGACCATCTTACGTCCCAGATAGGGGAGGAAGCACCATGGAAGCCTTAGCATTAGAACGCAAAGCGGAACAAAACCGCGAGCTCAAAGAACGACTGTTGCAATTGAAGAAAGAACGGAATGCTATTATTCTTGCTCATTATTATCAGCGTGACGAAGTTCAAGAGGTAGCGGATTTTCGAGGGGACTCCTTTTTGCTTGCTCAGAAGGCCGCACAAACTGATGCGGATGTCATCGTATTCTGTGGTGTCCATTTCATGGGTGAAAGCGCGAAGATCCTTGCGCCGAACAAAACCGTGATTATTCCAGACGAACGTGCTGGTTGCCCGATGGCAGATATGGTAAATGTGGAAGGTCTGCGTGCCCTTAAACGTCAACATCCGAATGCCAAAGTCGTTGCTTATATTAATACATCGGCTGATGTGAAGTCCGAAACCGATATTTGTTGTACATCTGCGAATGCCATCAATGTCATCAATTCCGTCGATTCAGATGAAATCATCTGGGTACCGGATAAAAATTTGGGTGACTATGTATCAAAATTCACAAGCAAAAAAGTGATCATCTGGGAAGGCTACTGCAATACGCATGATATGCTGACTGTTAAAGATGTTGAAGAAATGAGAGCGCAGTATCCGAATGCACAGTTTGTTGTTCACCCAGAATGTCGCCCTGAAGTAGTGAAGCTAGGGGACTTTGTTGGGAGCACGACCGCGATTATTAAATATTGTAAAGAGTCCGACTGCCAAGAATTTATCGTAGGTACCGAGGATGGAACTGGCTACCAGCTGCGTCTAGACAGTCCTAATAAGAAGTTCCATTTTGCTACCAAATACTTGGTGTGTCCGAATATGAAAGTGAACAATTTGAAGAAAATCGTGAAATGTCTTGAGACGATGCAACCAGAGATCTATGTACCAGAAGACGTAGCAGATAAAGCAAGATTGTCCTTAGAGCGCATGTTACAAGTTAAGTAGCATGCGCTACTCTCTTGTCCGTGAATAGGTGCCCTCGTGAAGCAAGGCTAGTATCGATCCAATGAGTAAATTGTGGACGAACTGACGTTGCTTTACGAGGTATTAATGGTGAAGAACAGGTGAAACGTCATGATTCCTAGATATCTCGTAGATGTTGATTTAGATTCTATTCCTCATATACATACGGATGTTATTGTTATTGGTGCAGGTATTGCCGGGCTTTTCACAGCGCTGCGCGCTAGTGAGAATAAAAAAGTCCTCATGATTACGAAGAAGTCTCTCTTAGATAGCAACACACGTTATGCGCAGGGCGGAATTGCCGCAGTGATTTCGGACGAAGATTCACCGGAATATCATCGTCAGGACACGTTGATTGCAGGCGCAGGTCTTTGCTCGTCGGAAGCTGTCGATGTACTTGTACATGAAGGTCCTGAAGGCGTTCAGGACTTGATCCGTATGGGAACCCAGTTCGATCTAGAGAATGGGGAATTTGCTTTAACTAAAGAAGGGGCACACAGCCAACGACGCATATTACACTCCAATGGTGATGCGACAGGTGCAGAAATTGTCAGAGCTCTTTCGGAACGAACGAAGCAAGATCCGAATATCGAAATTTGGGACGACCACTTCGTGATCGACCTGATTACCCAAGACGGCGAATGTTACGGAGCGCTCGTTCAGAAACCAAGTGGACAGCGCGTGTTTGTGCGCGGCAACGCCACGATTCTTTGTTCCGGTGGCGCGGGACAGCTGTTCCGTTATACAACGAACCCTGATATCGCCACTGGCGACGGGATAGCGATAGCTCACCGTGCGGGTGCTCAGATTCAAGACGTGGAGTTCATTCAATTCCATCCAACAGCGCTATGCTACCCGGGCGCACCGCGGTTTCTGATTTCTGAAGCGGTGCGGGGCGAAGGCGCTTATTTGCGCAACATCAAAGGAGAGCGCTTCATGGATCGCTATCATCCTCAACTGGAGCTAGCGCCTAGAGATGTTGTTGCTCGTGCCATTGTTGACGAAATGGAGAGCTGTAAATCAACTTTCGTCTATATTGACATTACACACGAATCGGAAGAACTGATTAAACATCGTTTCCCAACGATATTTGAATATTGTCTGAATTACGGGCTCGATATGAGCACGGATTGGATTCCAGTAGCACCGGCCGCGCACTATATGATGGGTGGCGTAAAAACCGACTTGCACGGAGAAACACAGGTTCGTCGCCTATTTGCATGCGGGGAAGTTTCGTCGACAGGGGTACATGGTGCTAACCGTTTAGCGAGCAACTCCTTATCAGAAGCAATTGTATTCGGACGTAGAATTATTGAGCGAATTCAAGAGCTGCCTGCGCTCCAAGGAGATATTCAGATCCGCACGGCATCCGAAGCTCCAAGGACAGAGATCCCAAACCAAGCTGTTGTAGAGAAAAAGTTGAAGCTTCAGAAAGTCATGCTCCGTTATGCAGGTCTCAAGCGCGATGCCAAAGGCTTGCAAAAGGGGCATGAGGAGCTTGCGAGACAATTGTCGATTTTTGATTCCTTGATGACGAAACGTGAAGAGTATGAGTTTGCCAATTTGCTTAATGTAGCCCTTTTAACAACGACAGCAGCATTAACCCGTGAGGAAAGCCGCGGGGGTCATTATAGAGAAGATTTCCCTGAACGGGATGACTTGGTATGGAAGAAGCATATTGTTTTCCAGCGCGGGGAAGCTAGGATTGAGGAGTGGATTTAGCATGTTAGAAATAAATATGGAATTGGTTCGGAAGCAAATTCGCCTTTGGCTTGAAGAAGATATCGGCACTGGCGATGTCACGACACTGACAACAATCCCTTTGGAACAAGAATCCAAAGGGATTATCCACGTCAAAGAAGATGGAATCGTTTGTGGACTTCGCATCGCACAGGAGGTTTTTGCTGTTGTCGATGCATCACTTCGTTTTGAAACAAAAGTGCTCGAAGGATCGTCTGTTCATAAAGGGACCATACTAGCAGAAGTGGAAGGCAATACACGGAGTATCCTATTGGGCGAGCGATTGAGTCTGAATCTGATGCAACGATTGTCGGGGATTGCCACGAAAACGAATGAATTTGTGGTCGCTTTGGAAGGCTTGCCGACTAGACTTGTTGACACACGTAAAACAACACCTGGGCACAGAATGCTTGAGAAATATGCTGTGCGCGTTGGTGGTGGGTATAATCACCGTTTTGGCCTCTATGATGCGGTGATGATTAAAGATAACCATATCAAAGGATCGGGTGGCATCACCCAGGCGGTTCAAGCCGCTCGACAGAACATCCCCCACACGATGAAGATCGAGGTGGAAGTTGAAAACTTTGAACAGCTGCATGAAGCGCTCCAAGCAGGGGCTGATATCATCATGCTGGACAACATGGCTCCAGTCAAAATGAAAGAAGCAGTTTCGATAATTAAAAGCAAAGCGCCGCATATTGTAGTAGAAGGGTCAGGTTCGGTCACCCCGCAAACGATTAAAGCAATGGCGGAAACGGGTGTAGACGTGATTTCTGTTGGACGACTGACGTACTCGGTAGCAGCGCTCGATATTTCACTAGATCTGAATGAGCGGAAGGAGACAGCACTATGATTCTCGTTATCGATGTCGGGAATACGAACATTGTGCTTGGCCTCTACCAAGAACGGACGCTCATGCATCATTGGCGTGTGAGTACGAATCGTTCGGCTACCGTGGATGAGTATGGCATGCAGCTGCACAGCTTGTTCCAACACTCGGGCATTTCCTTTGCGCAAGTAGAAGGTGTCATTATTTCATCTGTCGTGCCCCCGTTGATGAATGCCATGGAAAACCTCTGCTTACACTACTTGAAAAGGGCGCCATTTATCGTAGGGCCAGGGATCAAAACAGGATTGAATGTCCGTGTGGACAATCCGAAGGAAGTTGGCGCAGATCGCATCGTGAATGCGGTAGCAGCACTGGAGCTATATGGAGCTCCATGTATTATTGTTGATTTCGGTACAGCTACAACCTACGATTACATTGATTCGTCAGGGCAGCTGGTGGGATGCGCCATTGCGCCAGGCATTGGGATCTCAACGGAAGCGCTGTATCAAAAGGCGGCGAAGTTGCCTCGTATTGAGCTGGTTAAGCCGAAAAGTGTTGTCGGTCGGAATACCGTAGCGGCGATGCAAGCGGGAATTATTTATGGTTATGTTGGCCAGGTTGACGGAATCGTCGGACGGGTCATTCAAGAGTTTAATGTAAATCCAACCGTTATCGCGACGGGTGGATTGGCAGAACTCATTTCCAGTGAGTCACGGACGATTCAAGTCGTCAATCCATTGCTTACCTTACAGGGGTTGCAAATGATTTATGAGAAAAATGTCTAAGCTGTTTAAGGAAGGAAATTGACATGAGTGATTATTTAATTCGAGGAACAGCGTTAGATGGGCGTGTACGTGCTTTCGCTGTTCAGACGACGCGCTTAACCGAAGAGCTTAGTCAAAGGCATCAAACGACACCGACAGCGTCAGCAGCGTTAGGTAGAACAGCTGCCGCGGCTCTACTCGTTGCTGCTATGCTCAAAGGAGAAGAACATCTCATTGTACAAATTAAAGGGGATGGCCCAATCGGACAAATCGTTGTTGATGCGAATGCGAAGGGTGAAGTGCGTGGATACGTAGATAATCCTTCCGTAGATCCGCCGCTCAAAGAGAACGG
The DNA here is from genome assembly GCF_059691995.1 of Paenibacillus sp. J22P169. Classification (NCBI taxonomy): domain Bacteria; kingdom Bacillati; phylum Bacillota; class Bacilli; order Caryophanales; family Paenibacillaceae; genus Paenibacillus; species Paenibacillus sp. J22P169. Next base: position 54,618 of record NZ_JCAUAO010000017.1, read on the forward strand.
CAAATTGGATGTTGCCGCTGCGGTAGGGACAGATGGTTTTTTATACATAACGAAAGATCTAGGCATGAAAGAACCGTATAAAGGAAGTGTTCCTTTGATTTCGGGCGAATTGGCAGAAGATTTTACCTATTATTTTGCTAAGTCTGAACAAACACCGTCGGCTGTTGCGCTAGGTGTATTGGTGAATACGGATTATTCGATCCTTGCTGCAGGGGGATTCGTAATTCAGTTGCTCCCAGGGTTGACGAATAGTGAGATTGATGAGATCGAAGCCATGCTAGGCCAAATACCAGCCTTCACGAACATGTTAGGCGGCGGATTGAATCTAGAGGAAATATTACAAACGGTGCTCCCATCCTTCCGGAAGCTCGATGAGATGGACGTTATGTTCCGGTGCAAATGCAGTCGGGAGAAAGTGGAATCTACTTTGATTTCCTTGGGTAAACACGAACTTCAAGAAATACTGGAGGAAGAAGGAGTTGCGGAAGTCGTCTGTCATTTCTGCAATGAAGCTTACCGGTATGAAGGCGAAGATTTACAACGGATGATTGATGTGTAAGCGTGGGTGATCTGCTTGATTTAGCTGGAACACGGGTGCAAGCAGCAATATGGAAGTAAAAGAGGGAAATAGGATGCGCAATGTAAAGCGATTGTGGGGAGTCATCATCGCGATGGCGATATGTATTCTCGTGCTCGCATCCTTGCTGATCAGTCATGCCATCAACCAATCAGAACCAAGACAATCACCAGAGCCAGAACAGCAGGGTGAGAATAAGAATACACGAGTTATCGCCAAAATTGGGGATCGAGAAATTACCATGGATGAGCTCGAATCAGCGCTCGCGCGCCATTATGGAGCAGAGCAGCTAAGTCAAATGCTGGACCGTGAAGTGATTCGCCTAGAGGGAAATGAGTCGGGAACTAAGGTAGAGAGTGTGGAAGTCAACCGTGAGTTGAAAAGGATGCAGCAAGGGTACGAAAATGAACAGCAATTTTACGACTCCATGCAGAGCCAATTAGGGATGTCAGAGCAGGAAATCAAAGAGGATGTATCGAATAAGTTGTTACTTGAGAAGCTAGCAACGGCCTCGATTCACATCACAGACACTCAGGTTGATACCTACATAAATACACATGCGGATGAGTTTAAGCAAGAAACGGAATACAACATTCAGCAGATTATTGTGACCACGAAGGAGCAAGCGACGAAAGTCATTGCAGAACTGGCTAAAGGGGAGAGCTTTGCGACCCTAGCCAGAGATCGGTCAATTGATGATGCAACCAATAACACCGGCGGTGATTTGGGTTGGATAGAAGGTGACGATCCTTTTGTAGAGGCGCCTATCTTGGAAGCGGCGAAATTGTTGAAGGTTGGCGAAGTGAGTAAGCCCCTCCTTGTTTCAAAGGGGTTTGCGGTCGTCTCACTTAAGGATCGACGGGATAAAAAGAACCCGGATCTGGTGTTTGTACGTGAGAACGTTCGCAGAGAGCTTGCACTGCAACAAGCGCCTCCATTGAAAGACTTTGTCGTGCAGCTGCGAACTAAATGGAAGGCTAGTGTAGTGGATCCGACGTTCCAGTAAGTGAATGTGAAAATTTGGTTGACAACCTGTAAGTGCATTGATAAGATTAGATTTATTAATACCGACCTTTTAACTCGGAAATCATTCGATACTCAATCTGGAGGGGAAACATTATGGCAAGATTAGTACAGAGCATTACGGATTTGATTGGAGATACACCGCTAGTTCGTTTGAACCGTGTTGTTCCAGAAGGCAGTGCAGAGGTTTATGTGAAGTTAGAGTACCAAAATCCAGGTGCTAGTGTTAAAGACCGTATTGCCATCTCCATGATCGAAGTAGCTGAGCAAGAAGGTAAATTGAAGCCAGGTGACACAATTGTAGAGCCGACAAGTGGTAACACTGGAATCGGAATTGCGTTAGTCGCTGCAGCAAAAGGTTACAAAGCCATTCTTGTTATGCCAGAAACGATGTCTTTGGAAAGACGTAACCTGCTTCGCGCTTACGGTGCACAGCTCGTACTAACTCCTGGGGCAGAAGGCATGAAGGGTGCGATTAAACGTGCGGAAGAGCTTCAAGCTGAGAATCCGTCCTACTTCATCCCGCAACAATTTAAGAACCAAGCGAACGTGAAAGTTCACCGTGAAACAACAGGACCAGAAATCGTGGAAGCGATCAACGCTCATGATGGTAAATTAGATGCTTTCATCTCCGGTATCGGTACAGGTGGTACAATCACAGGTGCGGGTGGCGTTTTGAAAGAAAACTTCCCGAATATCAAAATTTACGCAATTGAACCTGCGGCATCCCCAGTTCTTTCTGGTGGTAAACCAGGTCCTCATAAAATTCAAGGTATCGGCGCAGGTTTTGTCCCGGATATTTTGAACACAAATGTATACGATGAAATTATTGCTGTTGAGAACGAAGACGCGTTCGAAACTTCACGCCGTGTTGCCAAAGAAGAAGGAATTCTTGGCGGAATTTCCTCCGGTGCAGCGATTTTCGCAGCATTGAAGGTTGCTAAAGAGCTTGGCGCTGGCAAGCGTGTAGTTGCTGTCGTTCCAAGTAACGGTGAGCGTTACCTTTCCACGCCTTTGTACCAATTCGAAGAGCAATAAGATCGAATCGCATGCAAAAGAGATCAAGCCTTCAGCTATTACAGCTGGGGCTTTTTTTCTGTATAGGGTTGGAGTATACTAATGGACAACGAATTAACGGATTTTAAGGAGAGCAAGTATGATTTTAACTTCAGTGGAACAATGGCAGGAGTGGGCCTCTACCTACACCATGCTGCCGTACGTGATTAAATTAGGACTCGCAGATGATCGGATTGCCTCGTGGGAAGATGCGTGGAAAGAAGCTTCGTCAGATTCCTTCGTACTTGAAAGTGGAAAAGGCGGACGGTATACGCACTTTGGGCTGCATCCCTTTTCGACTGTGCGGGGCACAGGCTTGGAAGCAGAAATCACAACGCACACGAACTCGACATTATCTCGCGTTCAAGGTAAGCCACTCGATATCGTCAAGCAATGGATGTCCACTTATTGTAGTCCAAAAGTCCAAGGAGCACCTAAGTTTGTCGGTGGGTGCGTAGGCTATTGGAGCTACGATGTGATTCGCACCATCGAGAAGCTGCCAGAGCAATCGCAGGACGATCTGCCGATTCCTGACTATAGCTTCGCTATGTATGATCAGGTGTGGACGTTAGATCACACCGAGAAGAGTCTGTTCATCGCGGTGCATATGCCTGTCACCAAAGGCGCAGACCTCAGCGAGCTCTACGCGCAGGCGCACGCTCGCGCTGAAGCCATGCTCGTCCGTTGGCACGCGATCCGCGCTGGCAACTGGTCGGGCACGCCGCTGAGCGGTGCGGACCAACCAGCGATGGCGCGCGAGCAGCTGCACATCGACGTCGAAAGCATCGCAGGCATCGAGCCTGCCTTCGACAAAGCAGCGTACATGGCTGCGGTGGAGCGCATCCAGGCGTACATCTCCCAAGGTGACGTGTTCCAAGTCAACTTGTCGGTAAGACAGAGCCGGCAGCTGCGCACGACGCCGGAGGAGATCTACGAGGCGCTGCGGATCGTTAATCCATCGCCTTATATGGGCTTGCTGCGCTTCGCAGGCTTCGCCCTTGTCTCCGGATCGCCGGAGCTGCTCGTGCAGCTCGAGGACGGCATCCTGCGGACGCGTCCTATCGCTGGCACGCGCCCGCGCGGCAAGGACGACCAGGATGATCTACGCCTAGCTGGCGAGCTCATCCACAACGACAAGGAGCGTGCCGAGCACGTTATGCTCGTCGACCTCGAGCGCAACGACTTGGGCCGCATCTCGCGATATGGCTCCGTCCATGTGAAAGACTTCATGGTCATCGAGCACTATTCCCATGTGATGCACATCGTCTCCGAAGTCGTTGGTGAATTGGCAGAAGGGAAGGACGCCTATGATGCTATTGCGGCGACTTTCCCTGGTGGTACCATCACGGGCGCGCCGAAGATTCGCTGTATGGAAATCATTGAAGAGTTAGAGCCCGTACGCCGTGGTCCTTACACAGGATCGATGGGATGGATTGACTATAATGGCAATATGGAATTTAATATTATTATACGCACGCTAGTGGCGGTTGAGGGTATGGGTCACATTCAAGCTGGGGCAGGGATTGTCATTGATTCCATTCCAGAGCGCGAATATATCGAATCCTTGAACAAGGCCAAGGCGATGTGGAAAGCAATCGAGTATAGCGAGCGGAGCATGAGCCGAGCTTAAGCCCGAGTGGGGCTGACGAAAGGGGAGCTTAGAATGATTTTAGTGATTGATAATTATGATTCGTTTACGTACAACCTTGTGCAGTATTTGGGAGAGATCGGAGAGGAAGTCATCGTTCGTCGGAATGACGAGATTGACTTAGCAGGCGTCGAGGCGCTCGCGCCAGACCATATCTTAATATCTCCAGGGCCTTGCACGCCGAATGAAGCTGGAATTAGCTTATCACTGATTGACCATTTTAAAGGGATCATCCCGATTTTCGGTGTATGCCTTGGGCATCAATCCATTGGCCAAGCCTTCGGCGGCGATGTCATTCGCGCAGAGCGCTTGATGCACGGCAAAACCTCGGAGATTTTCCATGACGGGAAAACTTTATTTGAAGGACTTCCGTCTCCTTTCATCGCAACACGCTATCATTCATTGATTGTCAAAACAGAAACCTTACCTGATTGCCTGGAAATCAGCGCACAAACGGCTGAAGGGGAAATCATGGCTTTACGTCATAAAGAGTATCCGATCGAAGGGGTGCAATTCCACCCAGAATCAATTATCACCCAGCATGGGCATCAGATGCTGCGCAACTTTCTTCGTCGCACAGCGAAAACAGGAGTCTAACGCATGATCATCTCCATCAATGGAACCCTAGTAGAAGAAACACAAGCCGTGGTCTCTGTATACGATCACGGTTTTCTTTACGGGATCGGTTTGTTTGAGACCTTTCGCACATATAACCGCAAGCCGTTCTTGCTCGCCGAACATATGAATCGTCTGAAAGATGGCTGTCACGAACTTGGCATCTCATATGAGCCTAATCTTGAGAAATTATCAGCTCAAATCGAGCAATTACTTCATGCCAACAGTCTAGAGGATGCATATATCCGTTACTCCGTCTCCGCAGGCGTGGAGGCTTTGGGGCTTCCTTCCAGCGACTATACGAAGCCATCAGAAATCATTTACATCAAGCCTTTACCTCCAAGGGATGAAAAAACCTACCTTCAAGGCAAAGCGTTGCAACTGCTCAAACTTCCACGAAATACACCAGAGGGCTTATATCGGTTTAAGTCCTTTCATTATATGAACAACATTTTGGCCAAAAGAGAGCTAGGGCAATATGCATGGGCAACAGGAGCCGAAGGCCTTATGTTATCGGAGGATGGCTATGTAGCCGAAGGTATCGTCAGTAACCTTTTCTTCGTCAAAAAGGACACCCTCTACACACCGTCTCTCGATACGGGCATCTTGCCAGGCATCACAAGAGCGTATGTCATTGACCTCGCCAATCAGCTTCAGTTTCCAATCCAAGATGGATTGTATCGTTGGGAGGATCTCGTTGAAGCGGACGAAGCTTTTCTCGTGAATTCGATCCAAGAAATCGTCCCTGTCACCACTTTGTACACACCGAGTGGACAAGCCTACACCTTAGGCTCGGGGTCTCCAGGTCCTATAACCCGCCAACTGATTCAGCGATATGGTCAGTAGGGGTAGGGGCTTTAAGCAAACGAATAGGAAGTGAACCCAAGATGAATGTATTATCCTGTAAAGGACACGAACTGCCCATTGGTGATCGCACGATCATTATGGGCATATTAAACGTAACGCCAGACTCCTTTTCGGATGGCGGCAGCTATAATCATGTCGAGGATGCGCTTCGTAGAGCTCATCAAATGGTGGCAGAAGGTGCAGACATCATCGACATTGGCGGTGAGTCCACACGACCGGGAGCAGCAACTGTCACAGTAGATGAGGAACTGCAGCGTGTTATCCCCGTTATCGAAGCGATCCGCAGAGAAATCAGCATCCCTATTTCAATCGATACCTACAAAGCTCAAGTAGCGAAGCAAGCCTTAGAGGCAGGAGCCCACATCATTAATGATGTATGGGGCGGTCAAGCAGATGCCGAGATGGCAGCTGTGGCAGCTCAATATGATTGTCCTTTTATCATCACCCATAATCGAACAAGCTCAGAATATGTCGAATTTCTTTCCGAGACGATTTCGGATCTTCTTCGTTACACGAATCAGGCTCTGCAAGCGGGTGTTAAACCAGAACGTATCATTCTCGACCCTGGCATTGGCTTCGCCAAATCTTATGAACAGAATCTCTTCCTTATGAACAACCTGCGTGCGATCGCAGATCTAGGATATCCAGTCCTCTTGGGTACATCGCGCAAAAGTGTCATCGGGCTAACCTTAGGGCTGCCTCCTGAGGAGCGCCTTGAAGGAACGGCATCAACCGTTGTCCTTGGTATCGCGCAGGGGTGCGGAATCGTTAGAGTTCACGATGTCCAAGCAATGAAACGGCTAGCAGTCATGACCGATGCGATTATCCGCAGCAGCCTTTAACAAATAAGGTTTATATACTTCAATTAATGTTCCACTCAAGAATAAACGCGCGCAGCGCCCTTCGTGGGCGATTCAGCCGTTTGTTTTAACCCTTGGAGGCTTCTACTATGGACAAAATCATTCTATCGCGCATGCAGTTTTTTGGTAATCACGGTGTGTTCCCAGAAGAAAATACGTTGGGGCAACGCTTCTACGTAGATGTAGAGTTAATGCTCCCTTTAGATAAAGCTGGAAAGACGGATGATCTGACCCAAACGGTCCATTACGGGGAGGCATTTTTCCTAATCAAAGAGATCGTTGAAGGCCGTACGTACAAATTAATCGAGGCATTAGCAGAAAATATTGCATCCGAGCTTCTGCATACTTATACTAGTATCAGTGAAGTGACGGTTCGCGTTATTAAGCCGCATCCGCCATTTGCCGTTATTTTTGACGGTGTTACTATAGAGATCAATCGAAAGCGGGCATTGGAATGACAGCGGAAGATCGAGAACGCACTATCGCTTATGTCGCATTAGGCTCCAATATTGATAATCGTGAACATTATTTGCAGGGTGCAATTGCAGCGCTGAATGAGGAACCGGGGATAACGGTGATGGGGCAGTCCAGCATCTATGAAACCGAGCCTGTAGGCTATGTGGATCAATCTGCTTTTCTAAATATGGTTATTCAAATTCATACTGACTTACCGCCTGAAGCGTTATTGGTTACCTTGCTTGCCATTGAGAACCGTCTGGGTCGGACGCGTGAATTGCGTTGGGGACCGCGAACAATAGACTTAGATCTGCTCTTATATGGTGACCATCAGTTAACGACCCCCGACTTGATCATTCCGCATCCGCGGATGCATGAGCGGGCTTTTGTATTGGTGCCCCTCTCTGAGGTTCTCTACGCGCGGCAGGACGCTCTGTTTGAATCTATCTCTGCACACTTGGAGAAACTGGAAGGAAAGGAAGGCGTCATCCTATGGAAAAAAGCTCAATAGCACAACGTATTCGCGCTTTTCGTAAGTTAAAAGGGTATACCCAGAGTGAACTGGCCGATTTGTTAGGTGTATCCATTGCCATCTTAGGGGCGATTGAACGAGGAACACGCAAGCCGGACAATAAAATGATTCATAACATATCGCAAGTTCTTAACATAGAACCCGAGGAATTAGTCGCAGTAGTTGCGAAATGAGAGGAGTGGAATCTTCGGTGCTGAAAATAGGAAATGTCGAAGCTCCCAATAGAGTTGTGTTGGCCCCAATGGCGGGCGTATGTAATCCAGCGTTTCGATTAATTGCCAAAGAGTTTGGTACTGGTCTAGTCTGTGCTGAAATGGTTAGTGATAAAGCGATCGTCCACGGCAATACACGTTCTATGGAAATGTTATATGTGGATGACCGTGAGAAGCCGCTGAGTCTTCAAATTTTTGGAGGCGACACGGACACATTGGTTCAGGCGGCTAGAATTGTTGATCAACATACGAATGCCGATATTATTGATATCAACATGGGCTGCCCGGTTCCCAAAATCACAAAATGTGATGCGGGTGCAAGATGGTTGCTTCAACCAGATAAAATTGAGGCCATGATCGCAACTGTTGTTGCGGCTGTGAGCAAACCTGTAACGGTCAAGATGCGTATTGGTTGGGACTCGGAGCATATTTACGCGGTCGAAAATGCGAAAGCTGTCGAAAGAGGCGGCGGCAGCGCGGTTAGCGTGCATGGTCGTACTCGTGAGCAACTGTATACTGGTAAAGCGGATTGGGATATCATCCGCGAAGTGAAGCAAGCTCTTTCGATTCCGGTAATCGGTAATGGCGATGTGGTCACACCTGAGGATGCGAAACGCATGCTGGATCAAACAGGTGTAGACGGCGTAATGATCGGACGCGGAGCGTTAGGCAACCCATGGATGTTGTATCGTACTGTACAATATCTGGCTAATGGTGAGCTTCCACCGGAACCAACAGCTGAAGAGAAAATCCGCATCGCGATTCTGCATATGGATCGTTTAATTGCTCTCAAAGGTGAGCATGTTGCGGTAAAGGAAATGCGTAAACACATGGCTTGGTATCTCAAAGGCATGATAGGAGCAGCTCGTGTAAAAGATGTTATTATGGAGACAGAGAAGCGGGATGAAATGGTTCGTACACTGGACGCTTACGTCGAGCATCTTGCGACAAGTTCTGTGTCTGGGACAACGGAAGAATCAGCCGTGCTGCATTAAAAACATGCAGCAATGGTTGACATTGACATTTTGAAACCGTTGCAATATAATCAGTCAATATTAATGTGTTCCTGCATATATTGAAAGACTAACGAGTAAGCAACTTATTATGAAACGTGAATTCATACTACTTGAATCAGCTCTATAAAGACCCAACTCCTAGCAGGAAGCATCGATTCAACGATATGAAAATCTTTCACATGACGGGAGATCAGTTGGCAATGGCTGAAAAAGAGGTCATTCTTACACCAGTAGGGCTACGGAAATTAGAGGATGAGCTTGAACATCTGAAATCCGTGAAACGCCGGGAAGTTGCGGAAAGAATTAAGGTTGCCATCGGTTATGGCGATATTAGTGAGAATTCCGAGTACGAAGATGCAAAGAACGAGCAAGCTTTTATTGAAGGAAGAATCATTACTTTAGAAAAAATGCTGCGCAACGCGCGGATTATTAATAACGATGATGTCGATATTAACACAGTTAGTGTTGGGTCGATAGTTACGCTGAAAGACTTGGAATATGGTGACTTGGTAGAATACAACATTGTTGGTTCGGCAGAATCCGATCCATTGCAGAATAAGATTTCCAATGAAAGCCCTGTGGGTAAAGCTATTCTTGGTAAGCAAAAGGGCACCAACGTTGATGTTGTCGTTCCTGCTGGCGTCATTCAGTATCAAATTGTTGATATTAAAAAGTAGCGTGCAGCCGCAAGCCTTTTGGAAAGCTTCCCTCAGGAAGCTTTTTTCCGTTCACAGCCCTAAACTAATTCGTAGGAGATGAAAAGCATGAGTCAGGAACTTGAGTTAAATGAATTGCTCGTTATCAGGCGCAACAAATTGGACGAGCTTCGCGGTCTTGGTGTCGATCCTTTCGGCGGCAAATATGTAAGAACGCATTCAGCAGGGGAGATTCTTAGCGCTTATCAAGAGATGAGCAAGGAAGATCTAGACGAAGCGAACGTAGTGGTACGTATTGCTGGGCGTATTATGCAGAAGAGAAGTATGGGTAAAGCTAGCTTCGCACATCTGCAGGACATCACAGGGAAAATTCAAATCTACGTGCGTGAAGATGCGCTGGATGCCAACATATATAAAGCTTTTGATATTCTTGATCTAGGAGACATGGTAGGGGTTGAAGGTGTTGTTTTCAAAACGAAAACAGGCGAAACCTCTATTAAAGTGAAATCACTTGAGGTATTGACGAAATCTTTGCTTCCATTACCGGATAAGTTCCATGGACTTAGTGATGTTGAGCTTCGCTATCGTCAACGTTATGTGGACCTGATTATGAATCAAGATGTCCAAAAGACGTTTATTCTTCGTTCCAAAATCATTCAATCCATGCGCCGTTATTTAGATTCCTTGGGCTATTTGGAAGTGGAGACACCTACACTGCATTCTATCGCGGGTGGCGCTTCTGCACGTCCTTTTAACACGCATCACAACGCGCTGGATATGCAGCTTCATATGCGTATTGCCATCGAGCTTCACTTGAAACGTCTTATTGTTGGTGGACTGGAGAAAGTGTACGAAATCGGTCGTGTATATCGCAATGAGGGTATTTCTACGCGCCATAACCCTGAGTTCACGATGATCGAGTTGTATGAGGCGTATGCCGACTACAAAGATATTATGAAGTTGACAGAAGAGCTTGTTGCTCATATCGCGCAAGAGGTTCTTGGTCAGACGACGATTCCTTATGGAGACCATGAGGTTGATTTAGCTGTGGGTTGGAGACGTGTCTCCATGGTTGATGCGATCAAAGAAGTTACCGGTGTAGACTTTAGCGTCCATATGACGAATGAGCAAGCACACGGCTTGGCCAAAGAGCACAAGGTTTCTGTTGAGCCGCACATGACATTTGGTCACATTGTGAACCAGTTCTTCGAGACGTTTGTTGAAGAGACGTTGATTCAGCCTACGTTCATCTATGGGCATCCATTAGAGATTTCTCCGCTTGCCAAAAAGAACCCCGAGGATCCGCGCTTTACGGATCGCTTTGAGCTCTTTATCGTGGCGCGTGAGCATGCGAATGCTTTTACAGAGCTTAATGATCCAATCGATCAAAGAGAGCGCTTTGAGGCGCAGCTGCGTGAGAAAGAACAGGGTAATGATGAAGCGCATGAAATGGATGAAGATTTCATCCGTGCACTTGAGTATGGTATGCCGCCAACGGGTGGCTTAGGTATAGGAATTGACCGTTTGGTCATGCTATTGACGAATGCACCATCAATCCGTGATGTCTTATTATTCCCATTGATGCGTGAACGCCAAGGCGAGTAATTTCTTCGTTTAGAGGCGCCATTCGGTGCCTCTAATTTTTTTGAAATTAGGACTTGCAAAGTATATATGGTCTGTGGTATCTTATAAAAGTTGCCGCTGAGGACAACACGAGAAACACAGAAACACAACAAAAAAACAACCTGAAATTAAGGGTTGCAAATAAAAACTCAGTGTGGTATATTGGTCTTCCGGCTTTCGAAAGAGAGCGGGTTGGACAAGAGTGATTGATCTTTGAAAACTGAACAACGAGTGAGTAAGCACAGTCGAGTAATCGACTATAAAAGAGATTGCAAAATCTCGCTAGCTTCAAATGAGCAAGTCATCTTTCTACTAT
>NZ_JCAUAO010000018.1:0-59857 GCF_059691995.1 Paenibacillus sp. J22P169
TCTGAAAGCTTAATTGCTCATTTTCGTTGCTAGCGAGATTTTGCAATCTCTTTTTTGAACGATTTCTCGTTCGTGCTTACTCACTCGTTGTTCAGTTTTCAAAGATCAATTTCTTCCGTTTTGTTCGTCATCCGTTTAGCGGCGACTTTTTAAATATATCACAGTCTCACCGAAGATTGCAAGTCTTTTTTCGAAAGATTTTTGAGAACATCTTTTTCCGATCCGACTCACTAGCTTTGTTTCGAAGGGACGAGTTATAAAATAACACAGGTAGAGAGGGTAAGTCAAGCACTTACCCCCTATTTTTTCTGAGCTTGGTAATTACGGTTTCTGGCGTACTTCGATATTTCCTTTGGTGTCGCTAGGCGAGCGTACATCCTGAAGATAACCTTATATCTAGATTCTATAGCTCCCTTTATCTCTTGATCAATTCTCTTATCATTGAGATCGAATAGCATTTCGTCTAATTCTTTGCGTAATACATAATCTAATTCTCTGCATTCTCTCTCATTGAACAAAAATCCGAGCATACATCCATCCAAACCCCTCTCGACTGTAGAGATTCATGGCACTAACAGTTCGTTAGACAGATATGTGGGGCTAATCCTGCCCTTCTTCATTTCCGCCTTATTGTTATGCTCAGATTTTGCCAGTTTTATGACAATGAGACTGAAAATATTTTACAAATGCACCAACCAGTAGGTAAGCGTACTTTCAATTATAGCTGCAATCAAAAGAAGGAAGACGATTCCAAGACTGAGGGGTTTGGTTAATTGCAGAATTCTGACCATTTCACTTCGGGCATTACGTTTCTCAGCTGGGACAAGTAGCTGTATCCCCATCTTCCAAACCAGCATTCCTAATTTCAGCCCATAAGCACACGCAAGTAATATGACAGGGATCTCAATAATGCCATGAGGTAATATTCCCTTTAGAACAATAGATATTGTACTTTCATTCGTCTGTAACGAGAGTACATAACCTAATATCATGCCATTTGCAATTAACATAAAGAGCGGCAATACACCAAAGAAAAGCCCACAGAAAACAATAAGTACAGACTTAATCGCATTATTTAAGAAGATGAAAATGAATAGCCAAACCTGCGGATTTTCTTTGCCGCTTATTGATTTGATCATAGGTTGTAGTCCTTCTAACTGCTTTTCTAAGAAGTGTGAAAACTGCTCAGAGTTTGCCCAACCCATGTAAAAACTAAAGCCAAACACGAGTACAACCACGATGAAGTAATGCTTCATTTCTTTGAAATGTCTAAGTAATGCCTGAAAATTCATTTTCTAATTCCTCCAATTTCGGAAGCATAAGTACCATGTGTACGAGCATACATTATTTACTAAAGGTAATACAAGCTGCTCATTTGCTTGACATAAAGGAGGTACAAGCTATTCATGAACTATTTTTTTGTAATCAACGCACGGAAGTTTAAGCAATATTTATTCATTGCTCTCGCCATTATCTTCTCCGCGGCCATTGTATATTCCGAACAAAGCAATGTATCTGTCTTTATGAACTCCGAGCCCTCAGCCATTTACAGCGTACAAACCGAAAAGAAAGTCATTTCCCTTACCTTTGATATCTCCTGGGGGGATACTCGAGCTGAACCCATCTTGAAAATCCTAAAGGATAATGGTGTAAAAGATGCGACATTCTTCTTATCTTCCCCTTGGAGCAAGAGTCATCCCGATATTGTTTCACACATCAAAAGCTATGGCTTTGAGATTGGCAGCCACGGGAATAAATTTGACAATTATAGTACGCTTAGCGACGAGGAAATCCGTAACGAAATTTCTACAGCACATGGCATTTTGACAGAGTTAATCGGAAAAGAACCTAACCTCATTCGTCTGCCCAATGGCGATTTCGACAAACGTGTGTTACGGATCGCCGATGACCTTGGTTATTCAGTTATCCAATGGGATACAGATTCTCAAGATTGGTTGAATAAAGGTGTTGATACACTTGTAAACCGCGTTGTAAGTAAAGCTCATCCCGGAGATATTGTCTTACTCCATGCGAGCGACTCTTCTCAACAAACACATGAGGCATTGCCAACGATCATCCAGCAGCTTCGAGCAAAGGGTTACCAATTTGTAAGTGTCAGTGAGCTCATTAAACAAACTCAAGTTGAGACAACCCCTGTCGAGGATCAAGCAATGAAACAAATTCATTAAAATAACTTGAATAGATTTGAAAAAAAGAGCTAATTTGATTAGCTCTTTTTGGTATCCAATATTTTATGTAGGGTCAGTATTTGCCATGCATTACATACGAATAACGGTGCCAACATAAATAGACTTGATGCCGTGTTATCCAATTTCAATGCTGGTACAGCCTCAAGTACGGTGACTGCAGTCATGAAGAATAATGTAGGAATGAATGCATTCCGATTCGTCATTTTCACCTTCCAATAGCTAACTGCTAAGGAGATCACTAGTACGCAGACAGGTAATATGAAGTAACCAAGTAACGATTCCGAGCTGTTAAAATTAGTTTTCCTCAAGTAAACGAGATCGAATAAAACAACTATGACAACGGCAAGCTGTAACAGGTCCCAAACTGTTTTGGAGCGTATAATACCAACAGCAATGAACCTTACTATTAAATAAGCGAAGAAGCCCATTTGACTCAACACGCTTATAGTTGCCCCACCAAGAATCATATTAATCAGATTAAATCCAACCGCTGATAAACCCATTACTGAAAATTCTTTGTCTGAAAATTGAAGGATAAGTCCAACCCCAGTGGAAACAACTACACCTAAAACCAGTGTTGTCCAAAATAAGTGAAACCATTTACGTAATGTCACGTTTAATTACCTCCACACATCAACTCTAATTGTTAATTGTACCAACCTTTGCGATAAAAAGCCAATAATGTCCCCTTATATTCTGACCCTAACCACACATACTAACAGCATTAAAGTTAAGGGAAGGGAGCATGTAGTTATGTTAAAGACAAGACTTAGAAAGCTTCAAGTCCTACCGGTCATTTCAATGGCTTTTCTTCTCGCTTCATGTGGAACCGATAATTCTTCACAAGGGCAATCACAAGCTAATACGTACAAAGAACAGAAGACGATGATCCTGGATATTCTTAAATCAGATGACGGTAAAAAAGCGATCAGCGCAGCAAATCGAAGTATTATGAATGGCGACGTTGGGACAAATAGTGTTGCAGGTCAATCTCAAATTAAGCTGCTCTCTGCAAATGAATCCCTCCAGCTTCAAATGGCTGTCAAGGATGTGCTGACTGCTAAGGAAAATAATATGTTTTTGACTGATATGATGAAGGACCCTAAATTCGCAGGTGACTTCGCTAAAGCAATTCAAAAAGAAACCAAGCAGATGTTCAAGGAATTACTGAAGGATCCCACTTACCAAAAAGCGCTGATTGATGTCATGAAAAACCCGGACTATGAGAAAATGGTTCTTGATGTCATGAAAACAGCACCTTATCGCCAGCAAATGATGACTGTCATGGAAGAATCCATCCAGAGTCCACTCTTCCGTGCGCAACTGGTAGAATTACTTAAGTCTGCTATTGCCCAACAAAGCAAACCTGATCAAATGCCTTCTGCGAAAAGTACAGAAAAGAGTGAAGACAAAGCTAAAGAAGGAGAGAAAAAAGCAGAAGAAGGCGGGGATGAAAAGAAGAAAGATGACTCCTCAGGGGACTCCGAAAAACAAGGTGAAGAGAAGAAAGATGGCGGTTCTGATTCCGGTTCTTAAACGAAAAAGGAAGAGTTTGCAGAGTTATTCTGCTTCCTCTTCCTTTTTTACTATTTTTCTAGCTTCGCAATCATTCTATCTGCTATTTCCAAATAAATTTGCCCAGCTTTGGATTCTGCTTTATACACAGATGGTGAGTAATCCTTTTCGGATATATGGTTGTCAGGAGCTCCTAATGGGATTTGCGCCAACAGCTCACTATGTAAATCTTCTGCAAGCTTAGCTCCTCCACCTTTACCAAAAATGTAATCAATGCTGCCATCCTTACTTTCATAGTAGGACATATTCTCAACAATACCTAGAATTTCATGATTCGTTTGAATGGCCATCGCACCTGCTCTAGCGGCTACAAAAGCAGCAGTAGCATGTGGTGTCGTAACTATAACTTCTTTACTTTGCGGGATAAGCTGATGTACATCTAGCGCAACATCACCAGTGCCTGGAGGAAGATCTAGTAAGATGTATTCCACATCTCCCCAATTCACTTCATTGAAGAAATTACGCAGCATCTTACCAAGCATAGGTCCACGCCATACAACAGGTGCGTTATCTTGGACAAAGAACCCCATCGATATCACTTTTACCCCGAATTTCTCAACAGGAATAATCACATTCTCAACGAGCTGCGGCTGTTCTTCAATCCCCATCATATCAGGAATACTAAAACCATAAATATCCGCATCGATGATCCCTACCTTTTTCCCCTTACGAGCTAACGCGACTGCTAGATTAACCGTGACAGTTGATTTACCCACGCCACCTTTACCACTCGCAACTGCGATAAACTCAACCGTAGAGGATTGTCCAAGAATCGGTTGCTGAATAGGAGGTTGAACTGGCTTCGGCGGTGTTGCTTGATCCGACTGTTGCACAGGCCCTTCCAAACGACTCCGCTCATGGTCCGTCATCAATCTAAATCTGATATGAACTTGAGATACTCCTATATTTGCTAACGATTGTTGAATGAATGCTTTGGCTTGCTCCTTGTACCCTTCATCCTCTGTTACTACGATCAGACTTAAGGACACCGCATCTTCCTTCACCATTACATCACGAATCAAATTTAATTCTACTACACTTTTTTTGAACTGAGGTTCCATTAGCGTGTTCAACGCTTCTAGGATTTGATCTTTATGTACCATAGCCACATCACACCTTTATTGGGACATTGTCTTAGCGGCTTTTATTATAACACATTATGAAGCAGAACCCACTTTTTCCCCTGCAAAATATCTTAAAATCCCTTGATACACGGAAGCAGCCAGCATCTTCTGATAATTCTCGTCAGCAAGTAATTTGGCTTCTTCGGGGTTTGAAAGGAAGCCTACCTCAACGAGTGCGCTAGGGATTTTCAATGTTTTTAACAGATACACCGTCTTATCAGCTAACTTGGCAACACGATCGGTATTTTCCAGATTACGCTTAAGCTCAGCTTGAATTAATGCAGCTAAATTAGGATTATCAGGATTGTTCAAATAGTAGAACGTTTGTGCGCCTCTCCATTTTTCAGAAGGTATACTGTTCAAATGGATACTCAAAAACATATCGGCATTATTATTTTGAATCAAGTCCGCGCGGTTGTGGAGATCCTGCGTCTTACGCTTGCTATAGCCTTTCGTGCCGGACTCCGCAAGATCCGTATCCGTTTCTCTCGTTAAAACAACGACAGCACCGGCTTGTTGCAAATAATCACGCAGCCGCAGGGTAATTGCCAAATTGATATCCTTCTCAATAATACCATCCTTGCTCTCTGCCCCACCATCTGGCCCCCCATGACCGGCATCTAACGCAATTGTTTTACCCGATAAAGGGAGCGTCCAATCTGACCAGGTCTTCGTTGTAGGGAGCTCGTACGCATAAATAAAGACAACCAATGCAACCAACATGGCTGAAAGCATCAGCTTCAAACTACTGTGAAAGGTCAGCCATACCACTAACCTTTTCTTCCTTTTACGCATAAAAAAACCACCTCTGTTCCCCTATAGACTCTGTAACATCTATATGGGACAGGGTGGACAAATATACCAGGCTTACACTTGATATTCAGTATCTCTTAAAACTTCGATAAGTACTTCCGCGACTTCAGGACGCGTAGACTCCGGAGGCAAACATTGAACTTCTTGCTATAGACCACGAACAGAAGAAGATGTGCACAAGGAATAATGGGGTAATCCCATTTCTTCGCCCGTAAATTGCTGAAAATCTCTTGCGCTTCATACGTGCCGTACTAGTCACCAACGCCTGCGTGATCACGTCCAACGATGAAATGCGTGCAGCTATAGTTTCTACGTACAATCGCATGTAGAATCGCTTCATGAGGGCCTGCGTTGCGCACAGCAGACGGATCACGATAGACTTGGTGGCTAATAAGCTCTCCACCATGTGGTTTATAGTCCTAATCACCGAATCCTACATAATCCTATTCTAAGACTAAACCACCTCTAACTTACTTATGAAGACCACATTCTGTTTTTTCAATACTTGCCCAACGTCCTGCTCGCGGATCTTCACCTTCAGCTACAGGGCGCGTGCAATGTGTGCAACCAATACTTGGGTAGTTGCGATCATGAAGTGGGTTGTAGATTACATCGTTATCACGGATATATTGCCAAACATCTTCTGATGTCCAACCTGCTAGTGGATTGAATTTGATTAGACCAAATTTCACATCATACTCCACTCTTTTAGCATTCGCACGAGTAGGCGCTTGATCGCGGCGAATACCCGTAATCCAGGCATCATAGTTTTTAAGAATGTCTGTCAATGGATCAACTTTACGAATGTTGCAGCATTGGTTCGCATCACTCTTCCAAAGCTCATCCCCGAATTTCTCTGCTTGCTCTTCAAGCGTTAGTTTCGGCAAAACTTGAACGAATTTCGTGCCATAGTGTTTCTCAAGGCGTTCTTTCGTTTCATACGTTTCATCAAAATGTACATTGGTATCTAAATAGAATATATCTACATTTGGGTTAATTTTTTGTAGCATATCAACTAGGACAACATCTTCAGCCCCAAAACTACAAGCAAGCGTTAAGCTTTGAAAAGTATCTACAGCTAATTTCAATATGGCTTCAGGCGATTGATTTTCGAATTCTTCCGCAGCTTTCGTTACAAATGCTTCTTTTTCAAATAGATTCATCGTACGATTCCTCCAATAGTCGATAATCCCGACTGTTATTGTATGATTTATATTTTATTATATCCGACTTCTACAGGGTGTCAATGACTTTTTCTCATTTTGGTATTAACTTATATTTTACGGGTAAAAATACGACTTCTGAGGTAAAAAAAAAGAAAAACCCTTCCAGCATAAGCCGAAAAGGTTTTTCTCGCGTGCCAGAGGCACAAGATCTTAACGTTTGGAGAATTGAGGAGCACGACGTGCTGCTTTCAATCCGTATTTTTTACGCTCTTTCATACGGGAATCACGTGTTAGGAATCCAGCTTTTTTCAAGGATCCACGGTATTCCGGATCAGCCTTCAACAATGCACGGGAGATACCGTGACGAATTGCTCCAGCTTGTCCGCTGATTCCACCGCCATTTGCAAGAACTAGAACATCGTATTGACCGATAGTTTCAGTTAGAGCAAGTGGTTGTTTAACGATTAGTTTCAACGTTTCTAGACCGAAATACTCATCTAGATCACGTTTATTGATAATGATGCGTCCTTCACCCGGTATTAAGCGAACACGCGCTACCGAATGTTTACGACGACCCGTTCCATAATATTGAACTTGTGCCACGAAACGTTCCTCCTTATATTAACCGCGAAGATTCCAGACTTCTGGTAGTTGTGCTTGGTGCGGATGCTCTGCTCCACCGTAGACTTTTAGCTTAGTTTTCAAGCTGTCGCCTAGACGGTTCTTAGGAAGCATACCATGAACTGCGAATTCGATCATACGATCAGGCTTAGTGTTAAGTAGGTCCTGAGCGGAAGTCACTTTCAAACCACCTTGGTACAAAGAGTGACGGTAGTACATTTTGTTTTGCATTTTCTTACCTGTAAGCTTAATTTGGGAAGCATTGATAACTACTACGAAATCACCAGTATCTACGTGTGGAGTGAACTCCGGTTTGTGCTTACCGCGGATAATGCTAGCAACTTCACTTGCAAGACGACCAAGTGTTTGGCCTGCAGCGTCAACAATGTACCATTTACGCTCAACTTCATTTGGCTTAGCCATATATGTGGTGCGCATGCTTAATCCTCCTAAAAATATATCTGAAATACATAAGTTATAGTTGTGTTAATTTAACATAAGCGATGGATTGTTATGGTCATTTGTGATCAGGGGCTGTGGGGTAGCCGATCACGAAACGCCAAGTTATATTTTACACGATAACGTCTTAAGAATCAAGTGCTGATGTCAACTTTTTAATAGTCGACTTTCCACAAGGTCAAACCCATAGCTTCGGCTGTAGGACCCGCCTGAGACCGATCTCTGGCCTCGAGAACACGTTGCATGTCGCTAGATGGTCTCTTACCCTCACCGATCTGAATCAACGTCCCTACGATGATCCTCACCATGTTATAAAGAAAACCGTTGCCTGTTATAATCAACCGAATACGATCTACTTTACCAGTCGCCACCAACTCGTCGGATTCCGTCACCATACGAACCTCATATAAGGTTCTCACTTTGATTTCCTTATCCGTTCTCACTGTGCAAAACGAAGTAAAATCATGCTCACCTAGCAGGCAAGGGAGCGCCTCTCTCATGGCTTCCACATTTAAATGTGTGGGGTGATGATACTCGAAGTTGCGGTGAAAGACATCAGGGAAGCGCGCCGAACGAATCGTATAACAATAGGTTTTACGTTTCGCGGCTTTGCGAGAGTGAAAAGTAGGGAGGACTTCTTCCGCCGTATGTGCGACGATGTCCCTGGGTAGTCTAGCATTTAGAGCTAAGCACCATCGTTCCACTGGAATCTTAGAACTCGTTGTAAAATTGATAACTTGCGCCTTCGCATGAACACCAGCGTCTGTACGCCCTGATGAAATGACTTTCACCGTCTCACCTGTCAGCAAAAAGACAGCCTGTTCTAACCGATATTGTACCGTGTCTGATCTCGGCTGTATCTGGAAGCCAGAATAAGATGTGCCATCGTAGCTTATGGTAAAGCGTAGATTTCTCAAGGCTTGTTCCTCCATGAGACATCCTTTCTACCTAGTTCAAGTTGCTTGCGCAACTCTTTTCACTAGAATGCGATCCAAGACTGCAAAAAAAGGGCTTCACCAGAATCTAGTGATTCCGTCCACCCTTTCCCATCCGTCTTCTATGCGCGATCTACTAGCTCTAGGTAAACCATTGGTGCTGCGTCACCGCGGCGTGGTCCCAGCTTTAGGATACGAGTGTATCCACCTGGACGCTCGGAGTAACGAGTAGCCAAATCAGAGAATAGTTTTTGAATCGCATCTTGATTTTCGTTAGCAGCTTCTCTACGAACAAAAGCAGCAACCTGACGGCGTGCGTGAAGATCTCCGCGTTTCGCAAGAGTAATTAACTTCTCAGCGATTGAACGAATTTCTTTTGCTTTTGCTTCTGTTGTTTGAATGCGCTCATGTATGAACAGATCCGTTACCAGATCACGAAATAATGCTTTACGATTACTGGAATCGCGGTTCAATTTTCTGTAGTTCATTGAGTTAACCTCCTTCTGACAAGATTATTCCTCGGTACGTAGACCCAGACCCAGCTCTTCGAGCTTCTCTTGAACTTCTTCAAGGGATTTGCGACCTAAGTTCCGAACTTTCATCATGTCTTCTTCTGTTTTGGTAATCAGCTCTTGTACGGTATTAATCCCTGCACGTTTGAGACAGTTGTAAGAACGAACGGAAAGATCTAGTTCTTCGATCGTCATCTCAAGAACTTTTTCTTTCTTATCTTCTTCTTTTTCAACCATAATCTCAGCGTCTTTTGCTTCATCCGTCAATCCGACGAATAAGAGCAAATGTTCAGTTAAGATTTTAGCGCCCAAGCTTACTGCTTCTTCTGGACGAATACTTCCATCGGTCCACACTTCGAGGGTCAACTTATCATAGTTAGTCACTTGGCCGACGCGAGTATTCTCAATAGCATAGTTTACCCGAGTAATAGGCGTGTAGATTGAATCAATTGGAATTACACCAATTGGTTGCTCTTCATGCTTATTCTTGTCTGATTGGACGTAACCGCGCCCTCTGCCCGCATGAATCCTCATGTGAAGACGTGCATCTGGAGACAAGGTAGCGATGTGTAGATCCGGGTTAAGGATTTCAACATCACTATCACCACGGATATCAGCCGCAGTAATATTACCTTCTCCTTCTGCATCAATTTCTAGCACTTTCTCCTCATCGGAGTGAATCTTCAACGATAAGCCTTTGAGATTAAGGATAATTTCCGTAACATCCTCAAGCACGCCAGGAATCGTTGAAAATTCGTGCAAAACGCCATCGATTTGGACAGAGGTTACTGCTGCCCCCGGTAAGGAGGACAGTAAGATACGACGTAGTGAGTTTCCTAAGGTTGTACCGTAGCCACGCTCCAAAGGCTCAATGATAAATCTACCATAAGCGCCATCTTCACTTAATGCTACAGTTTCTATTTTTGGCTTTTCGATTTCGATCATGAAATGTACCCTCCATTCAATACGTCGGTTCCCTCTGGATACTTCGTTGAAAATTTCATAGTATGCCTATCCTTCAAACCATTATTCACGATTTTGGAATAATTATACTACAAAGTGATCCTGAATTATACGCGACGACGTTTTGGAGGACGGCAGCCATTATGAGGAACCGGCGTCACGTCTTTAATCAGGTTTACTTCAAGACCTGCTGCTTGCAAAGAGCGGATTGCTGCTTCGCGGCCAGCGCCTGGACCTTTAACCATAACTTCAACAGTTTTCAAGCCGTGCTCCATTGCTGCTTTAGCTGCTTTTTCAGCTGCCATTTGTGCTGCGAAAGGAGTGCTTTTACGGGAACCTTTGAATCCAAGGTTTCCTGAACTTGCCCAAGAAATTGCGTTACCATGCGGATCCGTGATCGTTACGATCGTGTTGTTAAATGTTGAACGGATATGTGCTACACCGCTCTCAATATTCTTCCGGTCACGACGTTTCGTACGGACGACTTTTTTAGGTTTTGCCATTAGCTCTAACCCCCTTTATTATTTCTTCTTATTAGCTACTGTACGACGAGGACCTTTACGTGTACGAGCATTTGTTTTAGTACGTTGACCACGAACAGGAAGACCACGGCGGTGACGAAGACCACGGTAGGATCCGATTTCGATTAGACGTTTGATGTTAAGGGAAATTTCACGGCGAAGATCGCCTTCTACTTTAAGGGTTTTGTCAATTACATCACGGATTTTGCTCACTTCATCTTCAGTCAAGTCACGAACGCGAGTACTCGCATCGATACCTGTGGAAGCAATGATTTTCTGAGCAGTTGTAGTGCCGATACCGAAAATGTAAGTCAACGCGATTACAACTCGTTTGTCACGAGGTAAGTCAACTCCAGCTAAACGTGCCATCTACAGAATGCACCTCCTTTTAACCTTGTTTTTGTTTGTGCTTAGGTGTTTCACAAATTACCATTACTTTGCCTTTACGGCGAATAACTTTACATTTCTCACAAATCGGTTTTACTGACGGTCTTACTTTCATTTTAAGCCCTCCTTTTCATCGTAAGCAACCATGTTGCGTTTTCGTTAGAAAACTTGCTTCGTAAGCATACGTCTTGAGAGAGTATTACTTCTAAGCCGAACATTTATTTGAAACGGTAGGTTATACGGCCTCTCGTCAAATCATAAGGCGATAATTCTACGGTAACCTTATCTCCAGGCAAAATGCGGATAAAATGCATTCTGATCTTTCCTGAAACATGGGCTAGGATTTTATGACCATTTTCCAATTCAACTTTAAACATTGCATTCGGAAGAGGTTCAATCACTGTACCTTCTACTTCAATTACATCTTCTTTGGCCACAGTCATTCTCCTTTCTCTTGTGCTTCAACTTGCATAAGTTCAACGAATTTGGCGATTGCAAAGCGCAATTTCCCATTAGTCACACGACCTGTATCCCTAATGCTTGACGCTACTTCACTGCTAATCGTTTCTTGTAAATGAAGATGATTCAGGTTCTTCTTCTTCGGTTGATCGAATTTGCGATGATCGCCGTCGGCAAGCCAGACAAAACGATGATCAACAATGCCAATCACGACCGCATATTCTCCGGGATCTTTACCGCGAAGCACCTTTACGATTTGACCCACTTGCGGAATCTTACCATCCACTCAATTCACCTACGATCTAGGCAAAGTTAATATTTCATAACCAGCTGCCGTTATAGCAACCGTATGTTCGAAATGAGCACAAAGGGTACGATCTGAAGTGACTACGGTCCAATCGTCTTCGAGTGTTTGGACAAATCTTTCGCCAACAACCACCATGGGTTCAATGGCTAGGACCATGCCTGGTTTGAGCCTGGGACCTTTGTCAGGTATACCATAGTTCGGAATTTGTGGTTCTTCGTGAAGATCCGTTCCAATACCATGACCGACATACTCTATAACCACGGAGAAGCCTGCGTCTTCAATACAAGTTTGGATTGCATGCGACAACGTGTAGAGTCTAGCATCCGGTTTAGCTTCTGCAATGCCTCGATAAAGTGATTCTTCTGTTACTTTCAGCAAACGCTGAGCAGTTTCAGAAATTTCACCGACAGGATATGTCCAAGCAGAATCTCCATGATAACCTTTATATTGAGCACCAATATCAATACTGATAATGTCGCCCTCAACGAGCTTTCTTGGACCAGGAATACCATGAACTAATTCTTCGTTGACTGAAACACATATGCTTCCAGGAAAACCATTGTAACCTTTGAAAGATGGAATTGCTCCCTGACTGCGAATGAATTCCTCTGCGATCTGATCAAGTTCTTTCGTTGTAATGTTCGGACGAATCGCCCTTGCCAATAAGCGGTGCGTTTCGGCTACGATACGACCAGCTTCTCGCATTAGGTCTAGTTCAACCTCGGACTTACAAATGATCATTACGCTAGACCTCGTAGCAGTGAGCTAATTTGTTCAGTTACCGCATGAATGTCTTGTTCCCCGTTAACCTCACGCAATAATTCCCTCTTTTGGTAGTAATCCAGAAGCGGAGCCGTTTTGTTGATATATTCATCCAAACGTGTTCCGACTTTCTCTTCCGTATCATCAGATCGTTGGTACAACTCACCGGAACATTTATCGCATACGCCTTCTTGCTGAGGTGGGTTGAAGATGACATGATACGTAGAACCACAGGATTTACAAATTCTTCGGCCGGTTAGTCGTGCCAACAGAAAACTGCGATCAACAGCAAGATTGATAACAATCTCAATCTTCTTACCAAGTGAATCTACGATTTCGGATAATGCATCTGCTTGAGCTACCGTACGCGGAAACCCATCAAGCAAAAATCCTTTATCGCAATCCGGCTGGGCAAGACGCTCTTTCACAATACCGTTCGTAATTTCATCTGGAACCAAAAGTCCCTTATCAACATACCCTTTAGCTTCAATACCCATTGGAGTACCTTGGCTCATAGCTGCGCGAAATGCGTCGCCTGTCGAAATATGTGGAATTTGAAATTCAGAAACGATTTTCTCTGCTTGCGTACCTTTGCCTGCACCAGGAGGCCCCATAAATATTACGTTCACAATTAAAACCTCCCCATCGCACTCGGCATTACGAACAGCACAATAGGTGCCGATGTCGCAGAACTTGCCCCATCAGAACCTATTAGCTATTTATTGATGAACCCTTTGTAATGACGCTTAATCAATTGGCTCTCGATTTGCTTCATTGTCTCAAGACCAACGCCTACTACGATAAGTAAAGATGTACCACCTATTTGAACCGAACTAGGCAATCCAGCGAGTCCTCCAAATAACATTGGAAGAATAGAAATTGCTGAGAGAAACAGAGCTCCAGAAAGAGTAATTCTAGTCATTACGCGTGTCAGATAAGTCGACGTCGTTTTACCTGGTCTGATACCTGGTATGTAACCGCCATTCTTCTTCATCTGATCAGCCATTTGAACTGGATTAATTTGTACGAAGGTGTAGAAGTAGGTGAAACCAATAATCAGCAGTACATAAAGTACAATCGCTAATGGTGCAGTTTGGTTAATACTCAAGTTGTTAATAATCCATTCTGCAACTACATTTCCTCTCCAGTAACTAGCAATGGTTGGAGGAAACATCAAAAGTGACAATGCAAAGATTACAGGGATAACACCAGCAGCATTCACTTTAAGAGGAATGTGTGTTGTTTGCCCACCATACATTTTACGACCAACTACTCGCTTAGCATATTGTACAGGTATCTTACGAACACCTTGTTGTACGAATATAACTCCAGCAATAATCAGAATAACAACTAAAGCAATAATGATAAGTTTCACAATGTTCAGGAACAGCGCTGCATCGGCTGTAAAGAGTGATTTGTAGATTTGTTGAATGCTCGTTGGAATCGCAGAGACGATCCCAGCAAAGATGATAATAGAAATACCGTTACCAATTCCGTACTCCGTGATTTGCTCACCTAGCCACATCAAGAAAGCTGTACCAGCGGTCAACACGATAGCGATTAAAGCAAAAGTTGTAAACCCAGCATCAATAACTAAACCACTGTAAAGGCGGTTAAAGCCAATTGATAAACCGAAAGCTTGAATCAACCCTAGAACAATCGTACCGTAACGAGTCACCTGCGTCATTTTCTTTCTTCCGACATCTCCTTCTTTCGCCCATTGCGCGAAGCGCGGGACTACATCCATGGACAAAAGCTGAACAATGATCGAAGCCGTGATATAAGGCATAATTCCCATCGCGAAGATGGAGAATTGGAAGAGCGCACCGCCGGAGAACGTGTTAAGCAAACCAAAGACATCGCTCTGATTCGCTTGATCTTGAAGTTTCAGAACATCTGTATTAATGTTTGGAACCGGAATGAAGGCACCCAAACGGTAGACGATTAGCAAGATAAGCGTGAAGAGAATCCTTCTGCGTAAATCTTCTACTTTGAAGATGTTGGCTATGGTATTGAACATTAAATCACCTCGGTTTGACCGCCGGCAGCTTGGATTTTCTCAATCGCTGATTGAGAGAACTTATTCGCTTTAACGGTTAATTTTACTGTGATTTCACCGTTTCCTAAAATCTTAATGCCGTCTTTAGGAGCTTTAACAATACCAGTCTCCATCAATACTTCTGGAGTAACTTCAGTACCAGCTGCGAAATTGTTCAAATCTTCAAGATTAACGATCGCGTACTCCGTACGGAAACGGTTCGTGAATCCACGCTTAGGTAAACGACGGTACAATGGGTTTTGTCCACCCTCAAATCCAGGACGAACGCCTCCACCGGAACGTGCGTTTTGACCTTTATGTCCGCGAGTTGATGTTTTACCCATGCCGCTACTTGTACCACGGCCAACACGTTTACGAGTGTGACGAGAACCAGTAGCAGAACTTAGCTCATGTAACTTCATCGTTGCACACCTCCTCTAGATCTTAAATTCGTATTTCTATGCTTCGATTTCTTTAACTTCTACCAAATGGCTCACTTGATTAACCATACCTCTGATTGCAGCATTATCTTGGTGAAGAACAGTTTGGTTAATTTTACGAAGACCAAGTGTTTTCACAGTAATGCGTTGCGTTTCAGGGCGGCCGATCAAGCTGCGTTTTAGGGTAACCTGTAATTGTTTAGCCATGTTTACCCCTCCTAACCTAATAGCTCTTGAACAGTTTTACCGCGAAGCTTTGCAACTTCTTCCGCTTTTTTCAAGCGGCTTAAGCCTTCAAGCGTAGCGTTAACCATGTTCATGGAGTTCGATGAACCTAGGGATTTTGTCAAGATATCGCCTACACCAGCAAGTTCAAGTACTGCACGAACTGGTCCGCCTGCGATAACTCCTGTACCTTGGGATGCTGGTTTCAATAGAACGCGTCCTGCGCCAAATTTACCAGTAACAAGGTGAGGAATCGAAGTGCCTACGATAGGAACATGAATCAAGTTCTTTTTCGCATCTTCAATACCTTTACGGATTGCATCTGGAACTTCGGAAGCTTTACCGATTCCTGCACCAACCCAGCCATTGCCATCGCCAACGACAACAAGTGCGCTGAAGCTGAAACGACGTCCGCCTTTTACTACTTTAGCTACGCGATTAATATTTACAACTTTTTCTGTTAGCTCTAAAGTATTAGGATCTACACGCAAGTCTTTTACCTCCTTATTAATGTATTTCTAGAATTCAAGACCAGCTTCACGAGCTGCGTCAGCCAATGCTTGAACACGTCCATGATAAAGGTATCCACCGCGGTCAAAAACCACTTTGTCTAAACCTTTTTCTTTCGCACGTGCTGCGATTAATGCGCCAACTTTACGAGCAGCTTCAACGTTACCACCGTTACCAATATCACTTTTCAGCTCTTTATCTTGAGTCGAAGCTGCAACGATTGTTACACCAGTTGTATCATCGATTAGTTGAGCATACATATGTTTGGATGAACGGAAAATGTTCAAACGTGGGCGAAGAGTTGTTCCTTCAATTTTCTTACGAACACGAAGGTGTCTTTTCAGACGAGCTTTATTTTTATCGCTTTTAGTAATCATCTATACTTACACTCCTTTCATCATCTTATGATGCGAGGCTTATGCTTACGTAGCAAGTTTTCATTCGAAAACTCTTAGCTATTACCCGCGATCTTTCGATCTTATTTCTTCTTACCAGCTTTACCTTCTTTACGAAGAATGCGTTCGCCTTCATACTTGATACCTTTACCTTTATACGGTTCTGGTTCACGTACGGAACGAACTTTCGCTGCCATTGCGCCAACTAGTTCTTTATCAATACCTTTAACGATGATTTTCGTGTTCGTAGGAACATCGAACTCAATGCCGTTTTCAGGGTTGATCTCAACTGGATGGGAGTACCCAACGTTAAGAACTAATTTGTCACCGCTTTTGTTTGCACGGTAACCAACGCCTACTAGATCCAACGATTTCGTGAACCCTTCCGTAACACCACTTACCATGTTGGCAACAACACTACGTGTTGTACCATGCAGGGAACGGTGGAGTTTGTTATCGGAAGGACGCTCAACGGAAATCTCGTTTTCTAGAACGTTAACTTTCATATCAGTATGAAGTACACGGGACAGGGAACCTTTTGGTCCACTAACCGTGATTTGAGTATTGTCTAGTGTTACATTTACACCACTTGGAATGGTGATTGGCTTACGACCAATACGAGACATGTTTGCACCTCCATTCAATTACAATTGTATTACCAAACGTAGCAGATAACCTCTCCGCCAGCTTTGGATTGACGAGCATCTTTATCCGTCATAACTCCTTGAGACGTGGAGATGATGGCAATCCCTAATCCGCCCAGAACACGAGGGACTTCTTGTGATTTAGTGTAAACGCGTAGACCTGGTTTCGAAATTCTTTTCAAACCAGAGATAACACGCTCATTGTTTGAACCGTATTTCAGGAACAAACGAATGATACCTTGTTTGCTATCTTGAACGTACTCAGCATCACGGATAAATCCTTCTTTTTTAAGGATTTCAGCGATCTCCCTCTTCACTTTTGAAGCTGGGATTTCAACTGTTTCATGACGTACGATGTTCGCATTACGAATGCGTGTTAGCATATCTGCAATTGGATCTGACATGACCATTTTGTGTAAACCTCCTTCCCGAAAATAGGGTGATTACCAGCTTGCTTTTTTCACGCCTGGAATCTGACCTTTATGTGCTAATTCGCGGAAACAAATCCGACAAATTTTGAACTTGCGAAGCACTGAATGCGGACGTCCGCAGCGCTCACAACGTGTGTATGCTTGCACTTTAAACTTCGGGGTACGTTGCTGTTTGACTTTCATCGAAGTTTTTGCCACTTAATATAACACCTCCTGATAGGTACGACTGGTAACCTATTTTACGAAAGGCGCTCCGAGTTGTGTTAAAAGCTCGCGAGCTTCCTCGTCGGACTTAGCCGTCGTTACGATAACAATATCCATACCACGAACTTTATCGATTTTATCATACTCAATTTCAGGGAAAATGAGTTGTTCTTTCAAACCAAGCGTGTAGTTACCGCGACCATCAAATGCTTTGTTGGAAATACCGCGGAAGTCACGTACACGTGGAAGTGATACGTTAAATAATTTGTCCAAAAAGTGGTACATGCGCTCACCGCGAAGAGTTACTTTCGCACCAATCGGCATGTTTTCACGAAGTTTAAAACCCGCGATCGCTTTTTTGGATTTTGTTACAACTGGTTTTTGACCAGAGATCTTTTGAAGATCTTCAACCGCAGTATCAAGTACTTTGGAGTTTGAAACAGCTTCACCAACACCCATGTTGATTACAACTTTCTCAATTTTCGGTACTTGCATAACTGTAGTGTAGTTGAACTTTTGAATTAATGCTGGTGTAATCTCGTTCAAGTAACGATCTTTCAATCTTACTGCCATGACTTAGTTTCCTCCTTTCCATACATGTGTGTATTAGTCGATAACTTCGCCGGATTTTTTCGCAATGCGAACTTTCGTTCCGTTATCCAATACTTTGTATCCTACGCGAGTAGGTTTGCCGCTCTTAGGATCAATCAGCATCACGTTAGAAACGTGAATCGCAGCTTCTTGATTCAAGATACCGCCTTGTGGGTTAAGTTGGGATGGTTTCGCATGTTTCTTAACCATGTTTACACCTTCAACAAGAACACGATTTTGACGAGGGTAAGCAGCGATAACGCGGCCTTTCTTACCTTTGTCTTTGCCAGTGATAACGAAAACAGTATCGTCTTTTTTCACGTGCAATTTATTGTTATGAGATTCTAGTCTCTTTTTAAGTCTTGGCATTAGCTTCTACACCTCCTGGGGTTCTCCGGTTCGGAAAACAACATCGTAACACGTCTTAGATAACTTCTGGAGCCAAGGATACGATCTTCATGAAGTCTCTATCGCGAAGTTCGCGAGCAACTGGTCCGAAGATACGAGTACCACGTGGGCTCTTATCTTCTTTCACGATAACAGCTGCATTCTCATCAAATGAGATATATGAACCGTCTTTACGGCGAGCACCGCTCTTTGTACGAACGATAACTGCTTTAACAACGTCACCTTTTTTGACAACGCCACCTGGTGTTGCTTCTTTTACTGAACATACGATCAAATCACCAATGTGACCAACGCGACGACCAGTACCACCCAAAACGCGGATACACATCAATTGTTTCGCACCTGAGTTGTCAGCGACAGCCAAACGAGTAAATGGTTGAATCATCGTATTCCCTCCTTTCGGGGTTCATATCTAGAATATTAGATAACAACTGCCACTTCAAGAATTTCAACCAGTCTCCAGCTTTTATCTTTGGACAACGGTCTAGTTTCACTGATTTTCACAGTGTCACCAATCTTAGCTTGGTTGTTTTCATCATGCGCTTTGAATTTCTTTGTAGATTTAATTCTTTTGTGGTAGAGTTCATGTTTTTTGTAAGTTTCAACAGCAACAACAATGGTTTTATCCATTTTATCGCTGACAACTTTACCGATCAGAACTTTACGATCGTTACGTTCAGTCATCTAAGGAACACTCCCTTCTAGATTTGGTTACCCAATACCCAGTTCTCTTTCACGCAAAATAGTCTTGGCACGAGCGATCTCTTTACGCAAATCACGAATCTGAGTCGGGTTGTCCAATTGACCAGTAGCTAGTTGAAAACGGAGGTTAAAGAGTTCTTCTTTAAAACCATTAACTTTTTGCTCGATTTCAGCAGTGGTTAAGTTCCGGAATTCACTACCCTTCATTTGCTTCACCGCCTACTTCTTCTCTTTTCACGAACTTCGTTTTGATTGGAAGCTTGTGAGCTGCAAGACGCATTGCTTCGCGAGCAACCTCTTCGCTTACACCTGCTAGTTCAAACAAAATTTTGCCCGGTTTTACTACGGCAACCCATTTTTCCACGCTACCTTTACCACTACCCATACGAACTTCAAGCGGTTTTTGTGTAACTGGTTTAGCTGGGAAAATTTTAATCCATACTTTACCGCCACGTTTGATGTAACGTGTCATGGCAATACGTGCTGCTTCGATTTGACGGTTGGAAACCCAAGCCGGTTCTACCGCTTGCAGACCATATTCGCCAAAAGCAACTTCCGTACCGCCTTTAGCGCGACCTTTCATGTTACCGCGGTGTTCTTTACGGTGTTTTACACGTTTAGGTACTAACATGATTTAATTTCCTCCTTCCGGCTGAGCCTTTTTCTTAGCTGTCGGAAGCACTTCTCCACGATAAATCCATACTTTTACACCAATACGTCCATAAGTAGTGGCTGCTTCAGCCGTACCATAGTCAATATCCGCACGAAGTGTATGAAGTGGAACAGTTCCTTCGCTATATCCTTCCGTACGAGCAATCTCAGCACCGCCAAGACGTCCGCTAGTTGCAACTTTAATACCTTTTGCTCCGGATCTCATCGTTCTTTGCATAGCTTGCTTCATAGCACGACGGAATGAAACACGACGTTCCAATTGAAGTGCAACAGCTTCAGCTACTAGGATAGCATCAAGATCTGGGTGTTTGATTTCAGAAATGTTGATATGAACTTTTTTGTTCGACATAGCTGCGATGTAGTTACGAATAACTTCAACTTCAGCTCCGCCTTTACCAATAACCATTCCTGGTTTAGCAGTATGAATCGTCACGTTAACACGGTTAGCCGCGCGCTCGATGTCGATATGGGAAACTGCAGAATCTTTAAGTTTATTCTTTAAGTATTCGCGGATTTTGACGTCTTCAAGCAGCAGAGTTCCGAAATCTTTTTCTGCGAACCATTTGGACTCCCAATCACGAATGACACCAATTCTAAAACCTATCGGGTGTACTTTCTGACCCACACGTTACCCCTCCTTATTTTTCAGATACCACGATTGTAATGTGGCTGGTACGTTTTTTGATCGCGCTAGCGCGGCCCATTGCACGTTGTTGGAATCTTTTCATTGTTGGCCCTTGATTTACGAAAGTCTCGGAAACAACAAG
The DNA here is from genome assembly GCF_059691995.1 of Paenibacillus sp. J22P169. Lineage (NCBI taxonomy): Bacteria > Bacillati > Bacillota > Bacilli > Caryophanales > Paenibacillaceae > Paenibacillus > Paenibacillus sp. J22P169. Next base: position 20,842 of record NZ_JCAUAO010000018.1, read on the forward strand.
TTTGTTTGGATCAAGTGAATAGTTATGCTCTGCATTGGCAATTGCGGAATTCAATAGTTTCTCCAGAATTGGAGAAGCTGCCTTCGGTGTATGACGCAAAATTGCGATCGCTTCACCTACCGCTTTTCCCCGAATCAAGTCAACAACTAGCTTTGCTTTACGAGGAGCAATCCGAGCGTGGTTCAATATTGCTTTAGCTTGCATGGTAGTACCTCCTCTCGGTTAAAAATGAATTAACGTTTTCCGGTTTTCTTATCGTCATCGTGACCTTTATACGTACGTGTTGGAGCAAATTCGCCAAGCTTATGCCCAACCATATCTTCCGTTACATATACTGGCACGTGCTTTCTTCCGTCATAAACTCCGAAAGTGTGACCAACGAATTGCGGGTAAATTGTAGAACGACGGGACCACGTTTTGACAACTAGTTTCTTGCCAGAAGTATTCAAGTCTTCTACTTTTTTCAGTAAGTGTCCATCGATAAATGGACCCTTCTTTAAGCTGCGACCCATGGGTGTTCCTCCCTTCCTTGAACCTCAAGAGAATTCATATATCCTAGATTACTTCGTACGACGACGTACAATGTATTTATCGGATGCTTTACCTTTTTTACGAGTTTTGAAACCAAGCGTCGGTTTACCCCATGGAGACATAGGTGATTTACGTCCGATTGGTGCGCGTCCTTCACCACCACCGTGTGGATGATCGTTCGGGTTCATAACAACCCCACGAACTTGTGGACGATTGCCTTTCCAACGATTACGTCCTGCTTTACCGATTTTCACTAGTTCGTGATCTTCGTTACCAACAGAACCGATTGTTGCGCGGCATACTTTTAGAACTTTACGAACTTCACCGGAAGAAAGGCGAATTGTTACGTAAGACTCTTCTTTACCAAGCAATTGAGCTTCTGTACCAGCAGCGCGCACTAATTGTGCACCTTTACCAGGTTTCAACTCAATGTTGTGGATAACTGTACCAACTGGAATATTTTCCAATGGAAGTGCGTTACCTACTTTGATATCAGCTTGTGGTCCAGAAACGATACGATCGTCAACTTTAAGACCTTTAGGAGCGATGATGTATGTTTTTTCGCCATCAGCATAATGAATCAATGCGATGTTTGCGGAACGGTTAGGATCGTATTCAACTGTAGCAACGCGTCCTGGTATTCCATCTTTAGTACGTTTGAAATCGATAATACGGTATTTACGCTTGTGTCCACCACCGTGGTGACGAACCGTAATTTTACCTTGGTTGTTACGACCAGCATGCTTGAACAAAGGAGCAAGCAATGATTTCTCGGGTGTTGATGTTGTGATTTCTTCAAAAGTAGAAACCGACATCGCACGACGAGCTGGTGAGGTTGGTTTGTATTTTTTAATTGGCACTCTGTTTCCTCCTTACTTTAAGAAATGGGTTATACAGTTTCGAAGAATTCCAATTCTTTGCTTTCTGCGCTTAGGGACACGATAGCTTTCTTCCAGATGGAAGTGTAACCAGAGTGTTTGCCATAACGTTTAGGCTTAGCTGGCATTCTGAGTGTGTTTACATTTGTAACTTTCACTTTGAAGATTGCTTCGATAGCTTGTTTAATTTCTGTTTTGTTAGCGCGAAGATCCACTTCGAAAACATACTTTTTGTTAGCCATTAGGTCGCTTGTACGCTCAGTGATGATCGGGCGCTTGATAATGTCGCGTGGATTTTTCATTGTGCAAGCACCTCCTCAACTTTCTGTACAGCTTCTTGTGTTAAGATCAATTTGTCATACAACATGACATCAAGAACGTTAACTCCATCAGCAGCAACAAATTTCACACCTGGGATATTACGAGCAGACAAAGCAACATTGGAGTCGTTAGGAACGCCTACAACTAGTACTTTTGTATCTACTTTCAGGTTATTCAGAATAGCAACGAATTCTTTCGTTTTCGGAGCATTCATTTGTAGTTGATCCAGAACGATCAAGTTGTTATCGATAAGTTTCGAGGACAAAGCGGATTTGATCGCTAAACGACGAACTTTTCTTGGTAATTTGAAACCATAGCTACGAGGAGTTGGTCCGAATACGGTACCGCCGCCTTTCCACTGTGGAGCACGAATACTACCTTGACGAGCACGACCTGTACCTTTTTGTTTCCATGGTTTGCGACCACCGCCGCGAACTTCTGAACGACCCTTTGTTTTGTGAGTCCCTTGACGCACAGCTGCTTGTTGCAAAAGAACAGCTTCGTGAATCGCATGAACGTGAGGTTCAATTCCGAAAACAACATCAGACAGTTCAACTTCTCCTACCTGAGCACCTGTTACATTATATAAAGCTACTTTTGGCATCTGTCTTCCTCCTTTCTTACTTTTTCACAGCAGACTTCACGCTAACGTAGCTGTTTTTAGGGCCCGGAATGGAACCTTTAACTAGCAATACATTACGCTCAGCATCTACTTTAATGATTTGAAGATTTTGAAGTGTTACTGTTTCGTTACCCATATGTCCTGGCAATTTCTTACCTTTAGGAACGCGGTTTGCTTGAATGGAACCCATCGAACCTGGTCCGCGGTGATAACGCGATCCGTGTGCCATTGGCCCAGTGGATTGGTTATGTCTTTTGATGTTACCTTGGAAACCTTTACCTTTGGAAGTACCCGTTACATCAACGAATTCGCCCTCTGCGAACAGATCTGCTTTCAGTTCTTGACCTACTTCATAGTCACCCAACTGAATGCCACGAATTTCTTTAACGTAGCGCTTAGGCGTTGCCCCTGCTTTTTTCGCATGGCCAAGCTCTGGTTTAATGATACGGCTAGCTTTTACATCATCAAAACCGATTTGGATCGACTCATAACCATCGTTATCCACATCTTTCTTTTGCAGTACCACACATGGTCCCGCTTGAATGACAGTTACCGGAACAACATTACCCTCCGGAGTAAACAATTGTGTCATCCCAAGTTTTTTTCCTAAGATACCTTTCATCGTTGACACCTCTTTTCCTTCCAGTATTAACTCTATAGTTGTTTTACAGTTTGATCTCGATGTCAACGCCAGACGGTAAGTCCAGACGCATCAAAGCATCAACTGTTTGTGGTGTTGGATTCACAATATCGATTAGACGCTTATGCGTACGCATCTCGAATTGCTCACGCGAATCCTTGTACTTGTGCACCGCACGAAGAATCGTGATGATTTGCTTCTCTGTCGGAAGCGGAATCGGACCGGATACACCTGCACCGGAACGCTTGGCAGTTTCCACGATTTTCTCAGCTGATTGATCAATAATTCTGTGATCATACGCCTTCAAACGGATACGAATTTTTTGCTTTGCCATTTAAAAGTCCCTCCTTCTATCGCCCAATTTATTATCGGACATACTCCGCGAAAATTCTCCAACAGCCATCCCCATGGCAAAGGGGCCTGGTGTGTCGGCAACCTTTCGCATCATCGCAACGTCACAGACCAACGTTTAATATTATATAAAATTATAAAACGAAAAGCAAGTGAAATTTTAGGCTAATGCACAAAATTATTTACTAGTGAATTTTGCTTCTATATAACTAAGCTCATCTGTCGTTTCCTCAATCCGTTTCTACATTATAATAAAAGATTATTATTAAAACCACTGCATTCTGTTTCCAGTCTACCATTGAAAGAAGCAATACGTTATTAGCACCGCGGACAGCAGATAAAACAAAAAAACATCCATCGATAAATCGATGGATGTTCGATCTCTCAAAGAGAGATTATTTTTGAATTGTAGCAACCGCGCCCGCACCAACAGTACGTCCGCCTTCACGAATCGCGAAGCGAGTACCTTCTTCGATTGCGATTGGGTTGATTAGTTCTACAGTAACTGTGATGTTATCACCTGGCATAACCATCTCTGTTCCTTCTGGAAGGTTGATGATACCTGTTACGTCAGTTGTACGGAAGTAGAACTGTGGACGGTAACCAGTGAAGAAAGGCTTGTGACGGCCACCCTCTTCTTTAGTTAGAACGTAGATTTGAGCTGTAAAGTTCGTGTGTGGTTTAACTGAACCTGGCTTAGCAAGTACTTGTCCACGCTCGATATCTTTACGATCAACACCACGAAGAAGGGCACCGATGTTGTCACCTGCTTGAGCGGAGTCAAGCAATTTACGGAACATCTCTACGCCTGTAACTACGCATTTGCGAGTTTCTTCAGCGATACCAACGATTTCAACTTCTTCTTGTACTTTAACAGTTCCACGCTCTACACGGCCTGTAGCAACTGTACCACGACCAGTGATTGAGAATACATCCTCAACCGGCATAAGGAAAGGTTTGTCAGTTTGACGCTCAGGAGTTGGGATATAAGTATCAACTTGTTCGAACAATTCGATAATTTTATCAGCCCATGCGCCATCTGGGTTTTGAAGAGCTTCACGAGCTGCTCCACGGATGATTGGAGTATCATCGCCTGGGAACTCATATTCGTTAAGAAGGTCGCGAACTTCCATCTCAACCAATTCAAGCAACTCTTCGTCTTCAACCATGTCACATTTGTTAAGGAATACCACGATGTATGGTACGCCTACTTGACGGGAAAGAAGAATGTGCTCACGCGTTTGTGGCATAGGGCCATCAGCTGCGGATACAACTAGGATAGCGCCGTCCATTTGAGCAGCACCAGTGATCATGTTTTTAACATAGTCAGCATGTCCTGGGCAGTCTACGTGTGCATAGTGACGGTTAGGAGTTTCGTACTCAACGTGAGCTGTGGAGATTGTGATACCGCGCTCGCGCTCTTCTGGTGCTTTATCGATTTGGTCGAATGCTACTGCAGCTCCACCGTATCTTTTGGACAGTACAGTTGTGATTGCAGCTGTCAAAGTAGTTTTACCATGGTCGACGTGACCGATAGTACCGATGTTAACATGCGGTTTGTTACGTTCAAATTTAGCCTTTGCCATTTTAAACGATTCCTCCTTAGAGTGACTATTAGTTTTATATTAAGCGCCTTTGCCTTTTGCAATAATTTCTTCTGCAATGGACTTAGGTACTTCTTCATAATGTGAAAGTTCCATGGAGTAAACACCACGGCCTTGTGTTCTTGAACGAAGTGTTGTGGAGTATCCAAACATTTCGGACAAAGGCACCTTAGCACGGATGATTTGCGCGCCATGACGGTTATCCATACCTTCGATACGTCCACGACGGGAGTTAAGGTCACCCATAACATCGCCCATGTACTCTTCTGGTACAGTAACTTCAACCTTCATGATTGGCTCAAGAAGAACCGGTTTACATTTTTCTTTTGCAGCTTTAAGTGCCATGGAACCCGCGATTTTGAACGCCATTTCATTGGAGTCAACATCATGGTAAGATCCATCAACAACAGTAGCTTTGATATCCACAAGCGGGAATCCTGCGATTACACCGTTCTTCATGGATTCTTCGATACCAGCTTGAATAGGTGCGATATATTCTCTTGGAATAGATCCGCCCACTACTTTGCTTTCGAAAATGAAACCTGTGCCAGCTTCCTGAGGTTCGAACTCAACCCAACAATGTCCGTATTGACCACGACCACCGGATTGACGAACGAATTTACCTTCAACTTTAGCTGCCGCGCGGAATGTTTCACGATAAGCAACTTGTGGTTTACCTACATTGGTTTCTACTTTGAACTCACGAAGCATACGGTCAACGAGGATTTCAAGGTGAAGCTCACCCATACCTGCGATGATCGTTTGTCCTGTTTCTTCGTCTGTGGAAGCACGGAAAGTAGGATCCTCTTCAGCAAGTTTTTGCAATGCGATACCCATTTTATCTTGGTCGGCTTTCGTCTTCGGTTCAACAGCAAGCTGGATAACCGGTTCAGGGAAGACCATTTTCTCAAGAATAACAGGGTTTTTCTCATCACAAAGTGTATCACCAGTCGTTGTATCTTTCAATCCAACGGCCGCGGCGATGTCACCAGCGTATACAATGCTGATCTCTTGACGGCTGTTCGCATGCATTTGCAGGATACGACCAACGCGCTCACGTTTACCTTTTGTCGCGTTAGAGACATAGGAACCGGAGTTCAGAGTACCAGAGTAAACACGGAAGAACGTAAGACGACCAACGAAAGGATCTGTCATGATTTTGAATGCAAGCGCTGAGAAAGGTTGATCATCAGCAGACTTACGAACCACTTCAGTACCATCGTCAAGTACACCTTTGATATCAGGTACATCAAGTGGTGATGGCAGGTAGTTAATTACCGCATCCAACATCAATTGAACACCTTTGTTTCTGTAAGAAGACCCTACGATAACTGGGAAGATTTTCACTTCACAGACACCTTTACGTAGAGCTGCTTTAATCTCGTCAACAGTAATTTCTTCGCCCTCGAGATATTTCATTGTAAGCTCTTCATCAAGCTCAGCAACTTTCTCGATAAGTTCCAAACGAAGCTCTGCAACTTGATCTTTGAACTCAGCAGGAATTTCGATTTTCTCGATATCCTTACCAAGATCGTCTTTGTACATATACGCAACTTCATCAACCAAGTCGATGATACCTTTGAAATCACTCTCAGCACCGATTGGAAGTTGAATAGCTACAGCATTTGCACCAAGTTTTTGACGCATGGACTCAACAACTTGCAGGAAGTCTGCACCGATGATGTCCATTTTGTTTACGTAAGCAATACGTGGAACGTTGTATTTATCAGCTTGTCTCCAAACTGTTTCGGATTGAGGTTCAACGCCCTCTTTCGCGCTAAATACACCAACTGCTCCATCTAACACACGAAGGGAACGCTCTACCTCAACGGTAAAGTCAACGTGCCCTGGGGTATCAATAATATTGATGCGGTGACCTTCCCATTGCGCAGTTGTAGCGGCGGAAGTAATCGTGATTCCGCGCTCTTGCTCCTGCTCCATCCAGTCCATCGTTGCTGCACCTTCGTGCACTTCTCCGATTTTGTGAACTTTACCAGTGTAATACAAGATACGCTCTGTTGTTGTCGTTTTACCAGCATCGATATGAGCCATGATCCCGATGTTACGTGTGTTTTTTAAGGAGAACTCTCTAGCCATAGGTCGTTATGTCTCCTTTCTGTTAATTGTTTTAGAATTCTACCAACGGTAGTGAGCGAAAGCTTTGTTAGCTTCAGCCATTTTGTGTGTATCTTCACGTTTCTTAACGGAAGAACCTGTGCTATTGCTAGCATCGATAATTTCATAAGCCAATCTTTCTTCCATCGTCTTCTCACCGCGAAGACGGGAATAGTTAACCAACCAACGCAAACCTAATGTCGAACGACGGTCAGGTCTAACTTCGATAGGCACTTGATAGTTTGCTCCACCAACACGGCGAGCTTTAACTTCTAGTACTGGCATAATGTTTTTGATAGCAGCTTCAAACACTTCCATCGGCTCTTTACCTGTACGATCTTTCACGAGGTTAAAAGCGTTGTATAGAATCGTTTGTGCTACCCCTCTTTTTCCATCAACCATAATACGATTGATAAGACGAGTAACTAGTTTGCTATTATAAATAGGATCTGGCAATACGTCTCTGCGAGTAACTGGACCTTTACGAGGCATAGTTATCCCCCTTTCTTATAAGAATCATCCCTGATTATTATCTCTTATTTTTTAACTTTCGGACGTTTTGTACCATATTTGGAACGGGATTGCTTACGGTTGTTAACACCGGAAGTATCTAGAGCTCCACGCACGATGTGATAACGTACCCCTGGAAGATCTTTAATTCTACCACCACGGATCAATACAACACTGTGTTCTTGCAGGTTGTGACCGATACCTGGGATATAAGCTGTCACCTCTACGCGGTTCGTCAAACGAACACGTGCATATTTACGAAGTGCGGAGTTAGGCTTCTTAGGAGTCATAGTACCTACACGCGTGCAGACACCACGTTTTTGAGGAGCGCTCAAATCCGTTGCTTCTCTTTTCAAAGCGTTAAAACCTTTTTGTAAAGCTGGTGATTTGGACTTATCCACCTTCGCTTGACGACCTTTACGTACTAGTTGGTTAATTGTTGGCATATCGCCACCTCCTCCCTACATTCATAACATGATGTGCTTCTTGCAAGCCCACAGATCCAGGCGAGTCATAAATGAGCAAAGAGAAAGTCTTTGTTGTGGTGAGCTGTCAAAGTCACTAGTACTTACTCTAGCTTGATCCACTAACAAAAACGTCTTTAGCACTTATTCATTTACAACAGCTGCTACCGCAGCTCCAACTTCAATTCCACATGCTTTACCTAGCATCTTCATAGAATCTACGTAGGTTACAGGCACACCCTTCTGCGTACAGAGGGCTACCAGATTTATCGTCAATCGCGGATCTGCATCTTTAGAAACAAAAACTTCTATCGCTTTACCTTGCTCGACTGTTTTTGTAACTTTCTTCGTACCTACAGCTCTATTCTTCGCCTGTTTGACTATTTCATAAGACATTAGGCACCCCCTTCAAAGAAAGGTAAGAATATCGACTTAGGCACACTTCGATATATTAGCATTTTGAATGGCTAGTGTCAAGGGTTTGTTTGATTGATTCTATAAAAATAGCGAGCCTTATTTAATTAAAAAGAGGTAGCACCTCCATAATCAAGTGGCTACCTCTTTTTCTATATGCAATTACTCTACAGCAACTGTTTCTTTTTCCAAATCTTCATCTAAAACGACAACCTCATTCGGGTTCGTGATACGAATGTTACGGTATCTTGGCATACCTGTTCCCGCAGGTATCAGTTTACCGATGATAACATTCTCTTTCAAACCTAACAATTGGTCGACTTTCCCCTTAATCGCTGCATCCGTCAAGACACGTGTTGTCTCTTGGAAAGAAGCTGCAGATAAGAAGGAATCCGTTTCAAGGGAAGCTTTAGTGATACCGAGCAAGATTGGACGAGCAACCGCAGGCTCATTACCAGCGAACAAAGCAACTTTATTCGCAGCTTCATACTCATGAATATCAACAAATGAACCAGGTAGAAGTGTTGTATCACCAGCATCTACGATGCGGATTTTACGTAGCATTTGACGAACCATAACTTCAATATGTTTATCGTTAATTTCTACCCCTTGGTTACGATAAACACGTTGTACTTCTTGAAGAATATAGTTCTGAACGCCGCGAATACCTTTGATGCGGAGCATTTCTTTCGGATCGATAGATCCGTCCGTCAACTCGTCACCAGCTTCAACTTGTTGATTCAACGAAACACGTACACGAGACCCGTAAGGAACTGCATATACTTTGGATTCCGCTTCACCTTGAACTTCGATTTCACGACGATCCTTAGCTTCACGAATTTCCTTAACGACACCGTCGATTTCGGAAATGATCGCTTGACCTTTCGGATTACGTGCTTCAAAGAGCTCTTGAATACGCGGCAAACCTTGTGTAATATCGTCTCCGGCAACACCACCGGTATGGAACGTACGCATCGTCAACTGTGTTCCTGGCTCACCAATGGATTGCGCGGCAATAATACCAACTGCCTCACCAACCTCAACGAATTGACCAGTAGCCAAGTTTCGACCATAACATTTCTTACAAACACCATGATTGGTGCGGCAGCTAAGTACAGAACGAATTTGAAGTTTTTCGATACCAGCTTCAATTATACGATCTGCAATACCGGATTCAATAAGCTCATTACGTTGAACGATAACTTCACCCGTTTGTGGATGACGAAGCGTCTCATACGCGTAGCGGCCTTCAATACGATCGTAGAGATCCTCAATAACCTCTTTACCGTCCTGAATTTTGCTAACCATGAAGCCTTTATCTGTTCCACAATCGTCTTCACGAACGATAACGTCCTGCGCTACGTCTACGAGACGACGAGTCAAGTAACCTGAATCCGCTGTACGAAGTGCTGTATCGGCAAGACCTTTACGCGCTCCGTGCGTGGAAATAAAGTATTCCAAGATTGTCAGACCTTCACGGAAGTTCGATTTAATCGGCAACTCCATAATTTTACCGGATGGATTCGCCATCAAACCACGCATACCGCCAAGCTGTGTAATCTGTGATTTGTTACCCCGTGCTTTGGATTCAACCATCATGGAGATGGAGTTGTACTTATCAAGGGATTTCATCAGAATGTCTGTGATCTCATCCTTCGCTTTACTCCAAATCGCAATAACGCGGTCATAACGCTCTTCATCTGTAATCAAACCACGTCGGTATTGGTTCGTAACTACACGTACTTTCTCTTCACATTCCTTAAGGATTGCTACTTTTTCAGTTGGAACAACAACGTCAGAGACAGCTACGGTAATACCCGCTTTGGTCGAATACGTGAATCCAAGCTCTTTAATTTTATCAAGAATCATCGATGTTTGCGTCGTGTGGTACTTACGGAAGCACTCCGCAATAATCGATCCTAAATACTCTTTACCAACCGCTTTGTTCTCATCACGTTCCAACATGATCGCTTTCAGATCTGCACCTTTTTCAAATACAAAGTGTGCATCTGGAATACCGTTCAACAGGTTCGTTTTGGTCGGCTCATTGATGAATGGGAAATCAGCAGGATAGATTTCGTTCATAATGATTTTACCGATCGTTGTGATTAACATAGCGTTTTGTTGTTTCTCTGTGAAGCTTGTTTTGTTCAATGCTTTAGCAGGGATCGCTACACGTGCATGCAGTGCCATTTTGCCCGATTGGTAAGATGAAACTGCTTCGTGTACGGTTCTAATGATGGAACCAGCACCTTTAGCGAATTTGTTATCCGTTGTTAAGTAGAAACTTCCCAGAACCATATCCTGTGAAGGCGTAACAACCGGTTTACCGTCTTTTGGATTCAAAATGTTACCCGATGCTAGCATGAGCAAGCGAGCTTCCGCTTGTGCTTCAGAGGACAATGGTACGTGAACGGCCATTTGGTCACCGTCGAAGTCAGCGTTATAAGCTGTACATACGAGCGGATGAAGTTTAATAGCGCGGCCTTCAACCAGAATCGGCTCAAAAGCTTGAATACCCAATCTATGCAATGTCGGTGCACGGTTCAGAAGAACCGGGTGCTCCTTAATTACTTCTTCTAGAACATCCCATACATCTGGACTTACGCGCTCAACTTTACGTTTCGCACTCTTGATGTTATGAGCCAAACCTTTATTCACAAGCTCTTTCATTACGAAAGGCTTGAACAATTCAAGCGCCATTTCCTTCGGAAGACCGCATTGGTACATCTTCAGGTTTGGTCCTACTACGATAACGGAACGACCAGAGTAGTCAACACGTTTACCGAGTAAGTTCTGACGGAAACGACCTTGTTTACCTTTTAGCATATGGCTGAGGGATTTCAAAGGACGGTTACCCGGACCTGTTACTGGACGTCCGCGACGACCGTTATCGATCAATGCGTCAACCGCTTCTTGAAGCATCCGTTTCTCATTTTGAACAATGATATCCGGTGCGCCTAGGTCGAGCAATCTCTTAAGACGGTTGTTACGGTTGATAACACGGCGGTAGAGGTCATTCAAATCGGATGTCGCAAAACGACCACCATCAAGCTGTACCATTGGGCGAAGCTCAGGAGGGATAACTGGAAGTACATCCAATACCATCCAACCAGGCAAGTTCTTCGAATTACGGAATGCTTCCATAACTTCCAGACGCTTAATCGCACGGTTACGACGTTGACCTTGTGCTGTCTTGAGTTCTTCTTTGAGTGTGTCTACTTCGCGTTCGATATCAATATCGATAAGAAGCTTTTTGACAGCTTCCGCACCCATGCCTGCTTGGAAAGCATAGCCATACTTCTCGCGATAGCTACGGTATTCTTTCTCAGACAACAGTTGCTTCTTCTCAAGTGGTGTATCACCTGGATCCGTTACTACGTAGGAAGCGAAGTAGATGATCTCTTCCAATGATCTTGGAGACATATCTAATGCAAGACCCATACGGCTAGGAATCCCTTTGAAGTACCAAATGTGTGAAACAGGAGCAGCAAGTTCAATGTGCCCCATGCGTTCACGACGTACTTTTTGACGGGTTACTTCAACGCCACAGCGATCACAAACGACGCCTTTATAACGAACACGTTTGTATTTACCGCAATGACATTCCCAATCTTTCGTAGGTCCGAAGATCTTTTCACAGAAAAGACCTTCTTTCTCAGGTTTTAAGGTTCTGTAGTTAATCGTTTCCGGCTTCTTTACTTCCCCACGGGACCAAGAGCGAATTTTATCGGGTGATGCCAAGCCGATTTTCATAAACTCGAAGTTGTTAACGTCCATCAAGGAGCAACCCTCCTTTAAGAAATTTAAACCCACTTATAAAGTGAATCGTTCTCGTTCTAATGTGGTGTTACTATTCGTTGACTCCAAGCTCAGAGCCTTCAATGTTTAGGTTTAATTTATCGCTAGTCACTTCATCGTCATCGTCAGCTTCGCGCATTTCGATCTCTTCTTCATCGCCAGAGAGGATTTTAACATCCATACCTAAGCTTTGAAGCTCTTTGATCAAAACTTTGAAGGATTCCGGAACGCCTGGTTCTGGAACGTTCTCACCCTTAACGATGGACTCGTATGTTTTCACACGTCCAACTACGTCATCTGACTTCACGGTAAGGATTTCTTGCAATGTATAAGCAGCTCCATAAGCCTCGAGTGCCCATACTTCCATCTCCCCGAAACGTTGTCCACCAAACTGTGCTTTACCACCCAGCGGCTGCTGAGTAACAAGTGAGTAAGGACCCGTGGAACGAGCATGGATTTTATCATCAACCATGTGTGCGAGTTTGATCATGTACATAACGCCGACGGTTACTTCGCGTTCGAAGGACTCCCCCGTACGACCATCGTACAGAATCGTTTTACCGCTACGTTGCATACCTGCTTCTTCCATCGCATCAAATACGTCATACTCACGCGCTCCATCGAATACTGGCGTAGCTGCATGAATACCTAAGTACTTGGAAGCCATACCTAAGTGAACTTCAAGCACTTGACCGATGTTCATCCGGGAAGGAACCCCTAGTGGATTCAGAACGACTTCAACCGGCGTACCATCTGGAAGGAAAGGCATATCTTCTTCAGGGAGAATACGTGCTACTACCCCTTTGTTACCATGACGTCCCGCCATTTTGTCGCCTTCGGAAATTTTCCGCTTTTGAGCAATGTAGACACGTACAAGTTGGTTCACACCAGGAGGCAGCTCATCGCCGTTCTCACGTGTAAATACTTTTACATCGACAACGATACCGTCTGTACCATGCGGTACGCGTAGGGACGTGTCACGAACCTCACGAGCCTTCTCACCGAAGATCGCGTGCAGCAATCTTTCTTCCGCCGTCAATTCCGTTACACCCTTCGGTGTTACTTTACCAACAAGGATATCGCCAGCGCCAATTTCAGCACCGACACGAATGATTCCGCGCTCATCAAGATTCTTAAGTGCGTCTTCCCCTACGTTCGGGATATCGCGAGTAATTTCTTCAGGTCCAAGCTTCGTATCACGTGCTTCGGACTCGTATTCCTCAATATGAATGGAGGTGTACACATCTTCTTTGACAAGCTTTTGGCTTAGCAAGATCGCATCCTCATAGTTGTAACCTTCCCAAGTCATGAAAGCTACGACTACGTTACGTCCAAGCGCCAATTCACCTTGCTCAGTTGATGGTCCATCAGCAAGGATATCCCCTGCTTTAATCAATTGACCCTTTTTAACAATAGGACGTTGATTAATGCAAGTACCTTGGTTAGAACGCATAAATTTGTGAAGCTTATATTTGACGATGTTGCCGCTGACCAGCTTGCCATCAACCATCTCTTGGCGACGCAACCAAATTTCATTCGCAGCAGCCTTCTCAATAATTCCATCAAATTTGGAGACAATACATACTCCTGAGTCCTTAGCAACTTTGTGCTCCATACCTGTTCCTACAAGTGGTGCTTTAGGAATAAGAAGTGGAACAGCTTGACGCTGCATGTTGGAACCCATCAACGCACGGTTGGAGTCATCATTTTCAAGGAACGGGATCAACGCTGTCGCAACAGAGACAACTTGTTTCGGTGAAACGTCCATGTAATCGACACGTTCAACCGGAAGTGTTAAGTTATCATCTTTGTAACGAACGATAATCGCATCTTCAACGAATTTGTTATCTTCCGTCAACTTCGCATTCGCTTGCGCGATAACGTAGTTATCTTCTTCATCCGCTGTCAGGTAAGCGATTTGATCTGTTACCAAACCTGTCTTCGGATCTACCCAACGGTACGGAGCTTCAATAAAGCCATACTCGTTAATACGGGCAAACGTAGACAAGGAGTTGATCAGACCAATATTCGGTCCCTCAGGCGTCTCAATTGGACACATACGGCCATAGTGAGAGTGATGCACGTCACGAACTTCCATCCCTGCGCGCTCTCTCGTCAAACCGCCGGGTCCGAGTGCAGACAGACGTCTTTTGTGCGTCAATTCAGCAAGCGGATTCGTTTGGTCCATAAACTGAGAAAGCTGGGAGCTACCGAAGAACTCTTTGATCGATGCGATAACAGGACGAATATTAATCAATGCTTGCGGCGTGATCACATTAGCGTCTTGAATCGACATACGTTCACGAACAACACGTTCCATACGGGAAAGACCGATACGGAATTGGTTTTGAAGCAATTCACCTACAGAACGAAGTCTACGGTTACCAAGATGGTCAATATCATCCGTATTTCCAATACCATGAAGTAAGTTAATAAAGTAGTTAATGGATGAAATGATATCGGCAGGCGTGATGTTTTTGACAGCTTTATCAATAACACCGTTAGAAATAACCTTAACTACCTTGCCTTCTTCTGTTGGTGAGTAAACATTAATGCACTGAACAGGGATGGTATCCGCGCCAGTTACACCTTTAGGAATCGTAAACTCTTTATATCCCGCACCTTTTTCGATAAAAGGAAGGATTTCATCTAGTACACGGCGATCCAACAATTGTCCAGCTTCAGCAATGATTTCTCCCGTTTCGGAATCTACCAAAGTTTCAGCCAAACGTTGATTGAACAATCGGTTTTTGATGTGTAATTTTTTATTGATTTTGTAGCGACCTACGTTAGCCAAATCATAACGCTTCGGATCAAAGAAACGAGCAACAATCAAGCTTCTTGCATTATCAAGTGTAGGTGGCTCACCCGGACGAAGACGCTCATAGATTTCGATTAACGCTTTTTCCGTAGAATCCGTGTTATCTTTATCGAGCGTATTACGAATATATTCGTTATCGCCAAGTAAATCTAGAATTTCAGCATCCGTACCAAATCCTAATGAGCGAAGCAATACAGTAACTGGAATTTTACGCGTACGATCGATACGAACATAGATGATATCTTTCGCATCTGTCTCTAACTCCAGCCATGCTCCACGGTTCGGAATCACTGTTGCTGTGTAAGTTTTTTTGCCGTTTTTATCCACTTTCGTGCTATAATAAACACTGGGAGAACGAACTAGCTGGGAGACGATTACACGCTCCGCACCGTTAATAATGAACGTTCCCGTATCAGTCATAATAGGGAAATCCCCCATGAACACTTCTTGTTCCTTGACCTCACCGGTTTCCTTATTAATCAAACGGACTTTGACTCTTAACGGCGCCGCATATGTTACGTCGCGTTCTTTGGACTCATCAACAGAATACTTAGGATCACCTAAGCTATAGTCGATAAACTCCAGTACTAGGTTCCCTGTAAAATCCTGAATCGGGGAGATATCCTGAAACATCTCACGAAGTCCCTCTTCCAAAAACCACTCATACGATTTTTGCTGGATTTCAATCAGGTTTGGAATGCCCAGAACCTCATTAATTCGTGCATAAGTCCTGCGTTTACGTCGTCCAAATTGAACAAGATGTCCCGCCAACTTTCATTCACCCCTCAACTCTACTCAATAAATAAAAAGAAAGAAGAAAAACTTCGACCGACGTACACTCAGGACGCCTCCGTTAGTGGAGCCCGTCCGAATTAAGCGACTGTATGGATGAAGGTTTTTTTCTGTATTCAACAAGGCTTTATCAAGAATTTCTTCCCATCCTGTTAGAATTTCCCAAAATTCAAACATTATACGTTACTGGTTCGAATTTTATTCATAACGGCTAAAAAAAAGACTTGACATTTTTACCAACTAAAGACATGTGTCCCATCTTAATACTGACATTTTTTAATAATATCACATTTGAAATGTCAAGTCAAACAAATTCCCACGTATATTCACAAGACCTTATTTGGTTGCTTTGAGAATGCGGTAGCCTTTATCTTTCGATACCTCTACCACTTCGCTATACATAGTTTCCAGTTTCTTCACTGCTGATGGCGCCCCTTGCTTCTTCTGAATGACAAGCCACAGTGAGCCTCCATCTTTCAAACAATCATACGCCTCTTCGAAAATCCGATGAACCGTTTCTTTCCCGGCACGAATTGGCGGATTGGTCAATACAGCATCAAACTCTTGATCCTTTACACGTTCCAACAAATCACTCTGCAGAATCGTGACATTCGCAATCCCATTTCGCCGCGCATTTTCTTTTGAAAGTTCAACTGCTCGCTCATTGATGTCGACCATTGTCACATGACCTTTCGGACATATAACCGCAGCACTCAACCCCATGGGCCCGTAGCCACAGCCAACATCAAGAACACTTGCATCATCCGACAGTTCCATTGTTTCTATTAAATGCTTACTTCCGTAATCGACACCTTTTTTCGAAAACACACCCGCATCCGTAAGAAACGTAAATGCCTTACCACGAAGTGTCTCTTGCGTTGTAAGGACATCGCTCTTTACGGTTGGTCGCTGTGTGTAGTAATGCTCTGACACGCTTGAATTCCCTCCTTTTCTACCTATAGGAAAATCAAATAACCACGTGCGTTCCTAAGGCTTTCCTAAGGGTAAAAACTTAGGCACAATAAACGACTACGCCGTCCATAAAGGACAGAAGCGTTTATCTAGACAATGTTGAAAAAAACCTCTTGAAGTCAAGCTTCAAGAGGTTTCCTAAGAAAAAGAATTACTTAACTTCTACAGAAGCGCCAGCTTCAGTAAGCTTAGCTTTAACAGCGTCTGCTTCTTCTTGGCTAACTTTTTCTTTAACTGCTTTTGGAGCTCCGTCAACAAGGTCTTTCGCTTCTTTCAGGCCAAGACCTGTGATTTCGCGAACTACTTTGATTACGTTGATTTTGGATGCGCCAGCACTTGTCAAGATAACGTCAAACTCAGTTTGAGCTTCTTCAACTGCTACTGCTGCGCCGCCGCCTGCTGCTACTGGAGCTGCTGCTGTTACGCCAAACTCTTCTTCAATTGCTTTAACCAGGTCGTTCAATTCCAAGATTGTCATGCCTTTGATTGCTTCTAGGATCGTTGCATTTGTGCTCATGGTTAAACCTCCATTATCATTAATAAATTAGTTTTTTTGTTTGTAAAACATGTAGTACCTTGTAATTAAGCTTGACCTTCAGCTTCTTTTTTCTCTGCAACTGCTTTAACAGCAAGTGCAAAGTTACGAACTGGAGCTTGAAGAACGCTAAGCAACATGGAGAGAAGACCATCTCTGGATGGAAGTTCTGCAAGTGCTTTGATTTGATCGTATCCAACTACGCGGCCTTCGACCACGCCAGCTTTTACGCTCAATTTATCGTTCTTTTTCGCAAATTCAGTCAAGATTTTAGCTGGAGAGATTACATCGTCTTTGCTGAAAGCAATAGCTGTTGGTCCTGTTAGGAACTCATCCAACTCAGTCAGTTCAGCGTTAGCCGTTGCGCGTCTCGCTAGGGAGTTCTTGAGAACTGTAAATTCGATACCAGCTTCACGTAAGCTTTTGCGCAGCTGAGTTACTTGAGCTACGTTCAAACCACGGTAATCTGCTACGATTGTACAAGTGCTAGCTTTAAACTTTTCAGTTACAACAGCTACTGCTTGTTCTTTCTCTGCAAGAATTTTCGCGTTTGCCATAGTACACCTCACTTCTTATGCATTTATCTTTCAAGATCGCAAACAGTAGGAGCATTAGCATTTCTTATCTATGAATAAGAAATGCCTTCGTAGACGCTACGAAGGCATGATGTGTTCACTTTTTCCCTGATGTACAAAGAAATCGTTATATATATCATAACACCTCGGTAGGAAATTAAGCTGTTAAGCACCTACTGTCTACGGTTTGCATATTCATTTTTAGGACCTTTGATAGAGTATCACGCCCAGTAACCGAAGTCAACTGGAAGCTATTTCTTATCTAAAGGATGACAGGTTCACACGTACGCTTGGACCCATTGTGGACGATACAGCAATGTTCTTAAGGTATACACCTTTAGCTGCTGCTGGTTTCGCACGAACAAGTGCATCAACCAATGCTTTGAAGTTTTCGTTCAACTTGTCTGCATCGAAAGATACTTTACCAAGTGGAGCATGGATTTGGCCTGCTTTATCAAGACGGTATTCGATTTTACCAGCTTTGATCTCTTGAACAGCTTTAGTAACGTCGAAAGTAACTGTTCCTGCTTTAGGGTTTGGCATTAAACCTTTACCCCCGAGGATACGACCCAGTTTACCAACTTCGCTCATCATGTCAGGAGTAGCTACGCAAACATCGAACTCGAACCAACCTTGTTGAATTTTGTTGATCATATCTGCATCACCAACAAAATCTGCACCAGCTGCTTCAGCCTCTTTTGCTTTCTCGCCTTTTGCAAATACGAGAACGCGTTTTGTTTTACCAGTACCGTGTGGAAGTACAACGACACCACGAACAGCCTGATCTTGTTTTCTTGGGTCTACACCCAGACGAACTGCAACATCTACAGTTTCATCAAATTTAGCAGGAGCTGTTTTCTTAACAAGCTCGATAGCTTCTGACGGATCATACAAAGTTTCAGCATCTACAAGCTGAGCTACTTCGCGGTATTTTTTACCGTGTTTAGGCATAATATTTATCCTCCTTAGTGGTATTAGCGGATAATCCTCCCACCGAGCGACTTCCATGTTTTCGTAGAAAACATTTCTGTAGGCTTCGAGCTTACACAGTCGCATTCCTTGCGGAATTAATCTTCGATGACGATTCCCATGCTGCGAGCAGTACCTTCAACCATACGCATTGCAGCCTCAACGGATGCAGCATTTAGGTCAGGCATTTTTTGTTCAGCGATTTCGCGAACTTTAGCGCGTTTCACAGTTGCAACTTTCTTTTTGTTTGGTTCACCGGATCCTTTTTCGATACCAGCAACGACGCGAAGAAGAACTGCAGCCGGAGGCGTTTTAGTGATGAATGTAAAGGAACGGTCTTCGAAAACTGTGATTTCAACCGGAATGATTAGACCAACTTGATCAGCAGTACGAGCGTTAAACTCTTTACAGAAAGCCATGATGTTCACACCTGCTTGACCCAATGCTGGACCGATCGGTGGTGCTGGATTTGCTTTCGCAGCTTGAACTTGTAGCTTCACGATTTTAATAACCTTTTTTGCCATGATAGACACCTCCTTGCAGTAATATAGGAGTCTTCGAAGAATCAAAGTCTCACTATTCAGGAAAATAATGCGATCCCACTAACGTAGGTCTATCCCAAGGAATAGACCTGGTAGAACCTTTTGGTTGTCATGTTCTTAGAGTTTCTCTACTTGGTCGAAATCGAGCTCAAGCGGTGTTTCTCTTCCAAACATGTTGACATGTACCTTCAGTTTACCCTTATCGGCAATAATCTCTTCAACAGAGCCAACAAAGTTTGCAAATGGACCCACTTTGACGCGTACGGTTTCTTTCAGTTCGAAGTCAATAACTTCCTTCGGTTCTTCCATTCCCATATGCTTCAGAATCGATTCAACTTCCTCAGGTAATAATGCAGTTGGTTTAGAGCCAGACCCTGTAGAACCTACGAATCCA
Organism: Paenibacillus sp. J22P169; assembly: GCF_059691995.1. Taxonomy (NCBI): domain Bacteria; kingdom Bacillati; phylum Bacillota; class Bacilli; order Caryophanales; family Paenibacillaceae; genus Paenibacillus; species Paenibacillus sp. J22P169. Next base: position 40,693 of record NZ_JCAUAO010000018.1, read on the forward strand.
GTTACTCCTGGCGTATTACGTACTACGTACCATGAGTCGTCGGTTTGAATCATTTCCACGAGGACATACCCTGGGTAAACTTTACGCATGACGACTTTTTTCTTGCCGTCTTTGTTCACCAGTTCTTCTTCCATAGGCACAAGCACACGGAAGATCTTGTCCGTCATTTCCATAGACTCAACACGCTTCTCTAAGTTGGCTTTCACTTTGTTCTCATACCCTGAATAGGTATGTACGACGTACCATCTTTTTTCCATGAATAAATTCACCTATAGTCCTGTTTATTTAAAAACAAGGCGCAGCAACTCAGAAATTCCTAGATCCAGCACAAAAAAATAAATAGCAACAAAAGTTACTGTACCTATAACGACAAGCGTATAAGTAGTCATCTCTTTGCGACTTGGCCACTTGACCTTTTTGAGTTCTGTCCAACTGTCGGTGAAGAAGGAAAAAGTGGATCCGAAGCTTTGTCTCATTCTAGCCAAGAACGCCACAAACTACACCTCCAAAGAACTACCTAGTCTCGCGATGAGCAGTATGTTCATTGCAAAATTTGCAATATTTCTTCAACTCAATACGGTCGGGATTGTTGCGCTTATTTTTAGTGGATGCATAGTTTCTTTGTTTGCAATTTGTGCACGCTAATGTGATGATGACCCGCATGATGTACACCTCCTACAGACACTTTCTAATTAAAGCCCTTCTAAGCGCATCAAAAAGAAAGCGACTTTTAGGGCTACCTGAAACACTTTATCACAACTGTCCCCCGAGTGTCAAGGTAGAAGTCTCACAAAAGCAAGAGTATCACCAGTATAGGCTCTCACACGGGTTACTAAACATACAAACAAGAAAAACACCCGTACAGCTCAAGCGGCACGGGCATTCCTACAAATCTCTGACTTCTAAATACCGCTCAAGCTTCCGCTTGACACGTTGGAGAGCATTGTCAATTGACTTCACATGGCGATCGAGATCCACAGCAATTTCTTGATAGGATCTGCCATCGAGATAGAGCATTAACACTCTACGCTCTAAGTCACTTAAAATCTCTCCCATTTTATCTTCAAGTCCCGTAAACTCTTCTTGATTAATTACAAGTTCTTCAGGGTCCGTGACCCTGGAACCGCTAATGACATCAAGCAGCGTCCGATCAGAATCTTCATCATAGATGGGCTTATCCAGTGACACGTAGGAATTAAGAGGTATATGCTTTTGACGAGTTGCTGTCTTAATAGCCGTGATGATCTGCCGCGTGATACACAGTTCAGCAAAGGCTTTGAATGAAGCAAGCTTGTCTCCTCGGAAGTCGCGGATAGATTTATATAAACCTATCATACCTTCCTGCACAATATCTTCTCGGTCTGCACCTATCAAAAAATAAGAACGTGCTTTGGCACGAACAAAATTCTTATACTTGTTGATAAGATATTCCAAAGCTTCGCTACTGCCTTCACGGACTGCTTCGACAATGTCTTCATCTGGCTTGAGGTCATAATCATACATTCTCAGTTCTTTGAGGTCGACACTCACCAACAATCCCTCCGGCCTGCAAGACTACCCAGATTTCACTATAAAAGTTAGGTTAAGTATACATGATGAAATCTCACACCGTCAACGGGGAACCCCACCATTTCTAGCATTTGGAGGATTTACTCCCCTCTTCGCCACCGTTCAAACTTCGCTTTCATCTCGTCGCTCAGTTTGCCGTCGAATGGATTGCGTTTGGTTGTCGTCTCTGGCACAATGCGTTCGCGGACCTCTTTACGATTCTGTTTGATTTTCACTAGCAATTCCTTCGCTGGCATGCGGAGCGCCCCTTTGCCAAATATGACATGCTGCTCAATCATATCCGATGTCGCCACGAATATTTCCTTGCGCCGCCCCATCAGATTCGTAACCAGTCGTTCGATTCGCTCATCTGCGGTTTCCTTCTCTTTGGTATAGAGCACAGCCAGCTTATTCTGCACATATTTCTTACCCAGCCCAGGCACCATGTAGGCATCAAAAACCAGATAGACCTTCATTCCCGAAAAGGATTGAAATTCAGCAAGCATATGGATCAGACCGTCACGTGCGCCTTCAAGATCAGTATCCTTTAGTTTACTTAACTCGGGCCAGGCTCCGATAATGTTGTAGCCATCTACAATTAGGATCTGTTCCATCCTATTTAGCTCTTATTGCGCTGTCTTACCACTTCATACATCAAAACACCCGCGGCAACGGAGGCATTCAACGAATTAACATGTCCGGCCATCGGCAGCTTGACTAAGAAGTCGCATCTTTCTTTAATAAGTCGACCTACACCTTTACCCTCGTTCCCAATAACTAGGGCAATCGGAATCGAAAAGTTAGCTTTATACACGTCCTGAGCAGCCGAGACATCCGTACCAGCAACCCACACACCTTGCTCCTTCAATTGCTCAATAGTTTGGGCAATGTTCGTTACACGTGCAACAGGTACATACTCAACGGCGCCTGCCGAGGTTTTGGACACTGTCGCAGTTAAGCCTACGGAACGGCGCTTCGGTATAATCACCCCATGAACCCCCGTACAATCTGCTGTACGCAGTATGGATCCTAGGTTATGCGGATCTTCAATTTCATCCAGAATCAAAATGAATGGCTCTTGTCCAAGCGCTTTCGCCTTGGCTAAGATATCCTCAACTTCCACATAGGCATACGCTGCAACTTGTGCAACAACGCCTTGATGTTGGAGCCCCTCAGCCATTTGATCCAGCTTACGCTTGTCCGTGAATTGGACAATAATACCTAGATTCTTGGCTTCTGCCACAATCGGGCCTGCGAATTGCTTCTGAGCACCCTCGGCAATCCATATTTTATTAATCGTCCGTCCAGCACGAAGGGCCTCCAAAACGGAGTGCTTCCCGCCGATAATGTCTTCATCCATCCTAATTCCTCCTAAAAGTACGTGCGAATGCTTGTCTATTTCCTGTTCTATTTCTGCTTCTGATCATGCGTGATGGCGAAGTCTAATATCTCTTTCAATCGCTCAAAAGATTGTTTGTAATATAAATATCCGATTAAGCACTCAAACGCGGTGCTGTGCCGATATTCCAGCACATCCGCGTTTTTGGCTGTTGTTCCTGACTTGGCGTTACGCCCCCGCTTCACGATGTCTACTTCTTCTTCTGTTAGCGTGGGCATCAAAGCAGTCAACAATTTGGACTGCGCTTTGGCAGAGACAAATCCCGTAGAAGCTTTATGCAAGTGGTTCGGGCGATGGTTAGCTCCAGATATGACATATTGCCGGATGTAGACTTCATACACAGCATCCCCAATATACGCCAACACAAGCGGATTTAATAAATTCGGACTTTTTGAAGGCGGGAAAGCAAATAGGTTAGCAAAATCCTGATTCTGTTCACTCATTTGCGGCGCCAACGTATACCTTGTGGTGTATCTTCAAGGAATATCCCCTTCTCTGTTAGCAAATCACGAATTTCATCCGCGCGTGCCCAATTCTTCGATTTACGCGACTCCGTACGTTCAATGATCAGTTGTTCGATCTCCTCATCCAGCAATTCATCGGCTTGTTGTGAAAGAATGCCCAGCGTTACATCGAATGCCTCTAACTGCGCCATGTATAGCTTCAATGCATCCGCATTGACCCGCTCCTGTTGCAGGTACAAGTTCGCTTCCGCAACGAGATCGAATACCGCGGTAATCGCATCCGGCGTATTGAAGTCATCATTCATTTTATCTACGAATTGGTTCGAAATCGCCTGCAATTTATCTGCAATTGCAGCTTCAACTTCACCTGTCGCAGATGCAGTAGCAAGGCGGTGCTTCATATTATCGTACGCATTCTGAATCCGTTCCAACGCATTCGCCGCTTGCTTCAAGCTTTCATCGCTGAAATTTAGCGGATTCCGGTAGTGCGCGGATAACATAAAGAAACGGAATACTTCCGGTTTAATTTGTTTAACGAGATCTCGGATTAAAATACCGTTTCCGAGTGATTTCGACATTTTCTCATTGTCGATATTAAGGAACGCGTTGTGCAGCCAATAATTGGCCATTGGATGACCTGTTACCGCCTCGGTTTGAGCAATCTCACATTCATGGTGAGGGAATGTTAAGTCTTGCCCGCCGCCATGAATATCAATGGTTTCGCCCAAGTATTTACGCACCATGGCGGAGCATTCAATATGCCAGCCTGGACGGCCTTGGCCCCAAGGGCTATCCCAATAAATCTCACCTGGCTTCGCAGCTTTCCATAGGACAAAGTCCTGAGGATTCTCTTTACGCTCATCCACCTCAATACGAATTCCGTGCTGAAGTTCTTCCAGATTTTGCTTAGAGAGCTTGCCGTAATCCGTGAATTTCGACGTTCTATAATACACATCGCCGCGCGCTTCGTATGCGAAATCTTTCTCCACAAGCGCAGCAATGAAGTCGATGATTTCTTGAATATTCTCTGTTACACGCGGATTCAGCGTAGCATCATGAACACCCAAGGATTGGATATCTTCTAAGAATGCCGCGATGAACGTTTCGGCTAGCTCTGGCACGGAAACCGCCATTTCCTCGGCTTTTCGAATCATTTTATCATCCACATCGGTAAAGTTCGTGATATACGTGACTTCATACTGCTGCGATTCCAAATAACGACGAACAACGTCGAAAAATATAACAGGCCGGCCGTTACCAATATGAATGTAGTTATACACCGTTGGGCCACATACATACATCTTCACTTTACCAGGCTCAATAGGAACAAATTCTTCCTTCTTACGCGTTAACGTATTGTATACTTTGAGTGTCATGTTCTCCTCAATTCTCCATTCTTCTTCCGTTCTTCTTCAAGTTGGTATTTCAAGTCATTAATTTGACTCTGTAATTCTTGGAAAATATCGACGATCGGATCGGGCAAATTACCATGATCCAATCTATTCACACGGACACCGTCTCGCTTCACAAGTTTAGCGGGAATCGTGACGACTGTGCTATTGGAAGGAACCTCCTGAATAACAACCGCATTAGAGCCAATACGTGAGTTTTCACCTACAAGGAAGGATCCGAGAATTTTGGCACCAGAACCAATAACTACATTATTACCAATTGTTGGGTGTCTCTTACCTTTCTCTTTCCCCGTTCCACCTAAAGTTACTCCTTGATACAGGATGACATCATCCCCGATCTCACAGGTTTCCCCGATAACAACCCCCATACCGTGGTCAATAAACAATCTTTGACCGATTGTCGCGCCCGGATGGATTTCGATCCCTGTCATGAACCGGCTTATTTGAGAAACGATACGTGCCAGGGTATACATCCTTTTTGTATAAAACCAATGCCCAATTCGATGCGACCAAATCGCATGAAGTCCCGAATACGTAAAAACAACCTCAAACCAACTGCGCGCTGCAGGGTCGTTATCGAATACGGCGGATATATCAGATTTGATCGTTGACCACATATGCTCACCTTCTTGCTTAGGATGATGTTGGTATGAAATAAAAAAAGCCCCTGCAGCCCTAAGGCTGCAGAGGCGTGGTAATCGCGGTTCCACTCTGCTTGGTGACTCGGAAGTCTCCCAACTCAAACCCGTAACGTGGGTGTTCCGGCTGCGCCTACCCTACTCGGTGAGTATTCGGCGCGGCTGCTCCCAGGTGCATTTCTGATTACAAGGATTGGATAACTCACAGCCAAAGCCTCACGGCCTTGATTATCCTCTCTGACAAATCCTCACTTAACCATACTCTCCTGATCATGGCATTTCGTATTTCATTGAGTTAAGTATAGCGAAAAGAACCCCGCTTTACAATAAGCTCTGAAGACGTGAAACGACTTTTTCTTTCCCAAGAAGGAAAAGGGACACATTCAGATCCGGTCCATGGACTTGACCTGTCAACGCGGAACGAACAGACATGAACAATTGCTTCCCTTTGAAGCCTGTTTCCTTCTGCACAGCTTTAAGCAGTGCCGGCATCGCTTCAACCGTGAAAGCTTCTGCTTGCTCGACTTGAGCTAAGAAGCTCGTCAAAACGACAGGGACATGCTCTTCTTTCAATACGGCCGATGCTTCCTCGTCGATGACCAGTTCTTCTATGAAGAAGAGGCTAGACAATTCCACGATCTCAGCCGCGAAGCGCATTCTTTCTTGATTGAGGCTAACTAATGCCTCCACCCACGCTTGTGCTGTTGCATCCAAGTCACCTTGGATGTACCCAGCTTTGCGCAAATGCGGCAAGCACAAATCCACAACGCGGGAAAGCGGAGCCTTTTTCAGATACGCATTGTTCATCCAATTCAATTTATCCATATCAAACACAGCAGGACTCTTGGATACACGATCCAGATCAAACTGCGCGATCAATTCTTCCTTCGTGAACATCTCTTCTTCCCCGCCAGGAGACCAACCTAGCAGCGCGATAAAGTTCAGCACCGCTTCCGGCAAGTAACCAAGCTCTTTGTACTGCTCAATAAACTGAATGATGGACTCATCCCGTTTGCTCATCTTCTTACGATCGGGATTCAAAATCAAAGATAAATGCGCGAACTCAGGAATTGGCATATCCAGCGCTTCATACATCAGGATTTGTCTCGGCGTATTAGATAGATGCTCTTCACCACGAATAACCAAGCTGATTTTCATCGTGTAGTCATCCACAATAACAGCAAAGTTGTAAGTCGGGATCCCGTCCGGACGTGCAATAATGAAATCGCCAATCCCATTGGAATCGAACTCCACATGTTCGCGTACTTTATCTTCTATTGCAATGATGCGATCTGCAGGAACACGGAAACGCGTTGAAGGCACACGACCTTCAGCTTGATACGCAGCGATTTGCTCAGGCGTCAAGTTACGGCATTTGCCGGAGTATCCGCCCATTTCCCCGCTAGCCTCTTGCTCAGCGCGCTCTTGCTCTAGATCCGCTTCAGAGCAATAGCAGCCATAGGCGTGACCACTTTGCAGCAGTTTATCGAGGTAGGTCTTGTAGATATCAAGTCTCTCCATCTGACGGTAAGGGCCGTAAGGGCCGCCGATATCCACACTCTCATCCCATTCAAGGCCAAGCCATCTCAGACCATTCAACTGATCTTCGACGCCAGACTCCTTGTGACGGGTTTGATCCGTATCTTCAAAGCGCACAACAAATGCGCCGCCACCCTTGCGAGCTAATAAATAATCAAACAGTGCCGTACGGGCACCGCCAATATGTAAATGTCCAGTCGGACTAGGTGCATAACGCACGCGTAAAGGCTGACTCATAGTAGTATCCCCTTTTCTTCTTCCATGCATGAATATCTGCTATTTTATCACATCACGAATTAAACAAACAACCGATTGTGCCGCGATTCCCTCGCCTCGCCCCGCAAACCCAAGCTGTTCTGTCGTTGTCGCTTTCACGTTCACTTGATCTGGCTCTGCTTCTAACGCAGCAGCAATAATATCTACCATTTGCGGAATATACGGCAGCATCTTCGGTTTCTGAGCGATAATCGTGGAATCTGCGTTCCCCAATTTGTAGCCCTTCTCCTTCGCTAATTGCCATACCCGCTTCAACAAGACTAAGCTATCCGCATCTTTATACTCGGCAGCTGTATCCGGGAAATGCTTCCCGATATCGCCAAGACCTAGTGCGCCTAAGATCGCATCACTAATCGCGTGCAACAGCACATCCGCATCGGAGTGCCCCAGCAACCCTTTTTCATATGGAATCGTTACGCCTCCAATAATGCATTTACGGCCTTCTACCAATTGATGAACATCAAATCCATTTCCTACACGAATCATATGCAATCCTCTCCCCTTACGTTATGTAAAATCCAATCAGCCCAAGGTAAATCTTCAGGGGTCGTAATTTTAATATTATAATAGTCCCCTTCTACCACATGCACCGCAGCGCCTAAACGCTCCACTAAACTCGCATCATCAGTCCCCATAAACTTGGCCTCCAAGGCCTTCTCATGCGCCTCCCGTAGGAGAGAAAGACGAAAAGCCTGCGGCGTTTGGATGGCCCACAAGCTTCGTCTGTCCGGTGTTGATTGAATGCGCTTATCCGCTGCATCCACAACCTTAATTGTATCCTTGACGGGAACGGCTAGGACAGCTGCCCCTACTTCTTGTGCCTTTTCAAGACACTCGAACATATGTTCTTTTTTCACGAAAGGGCGAACACCGTCATGCACAAGCACCCATTCTGTTCCCACTTGCAAGGCATGAAGACCACGTCTAACGGAATCTTGACGCTCTGCGCCTCCTGCTAGCACGCTCGTTACCTTGGTAAGTGCATAACTCGTGAGATAGCCATTACAGCGACTCACATCATCTGCACCAACAACGAGAACAATCTCATCCACTTCATGTATGTTTTGAAATAATTGCAAGGTATGTACCAGAATTGGCTTCTGTCCCAGTTGCAGGTATTGTTTGCTTTCTGCTGTACCCATGCGCGAACCCTTGCCCGCTGCTACAATAATAACCCCTAGCTTCCCCATAAGTCCTCCAACTTGGCGCTTTCAAAGGCGAAAGCTTTCTTCGTAAGCATAGGCCCAAGTCAACTTGAAAGAGCTATGTTACATCTCCTTATCATACTGGTTTTATTGTGCTTTTTCCAATAGTTTTGGTTTCGCAAAAATCATTCGACCAGCCGACGTCTGGAGCACACTCGTTACCATCACTTCCAACGTCATACCGATGAAATCACGTCCGCCTTCGACTACGATCATCGTACCATCATCGAGATAAGCTACACCTTGTCCATGTTCCTTGCCGTCTTTAATGACTTGAACAATAATTTCTTCTCCCGGTAGGACAACTGGCTTCACTGCATTCGCAAGATCGTTGATATTGAGCACCGATACACCTTGCAGTTCACACACTTTATTAAGGTTAAAATCGTTCGTAATCACTTTCCCTTGAAGTACCTTGGCTAAGCGCACCAGCTTGCTGTCCACTTCGGCAATTTCTTCGAAATCCCCTTCATAGATGAGGACCTTCACTTCAAGTTCTTTTTGGATTTTGTTCAAAATGTCCAGTCCGCGACGACCACGGTTTCGCTTCAGTAAATCTGACGAGTCTGCAATATGCTGCAGCTCTTCCAAAACGAACTCCGGAATAACCAGGGTCCCTTCGATAAATCCCGTTTTGCAAATATCTGCGATCCGGCCATCGATAATGACACTCGTATCCAAAATCTTATGTTCCTCGTACGGACGATGCGTCTGCTTCTCAGGGCCTCCAGATCGACTCTTTGCAATGACCTGCACGAGCTCTTCCCGCTTGCTGTAGCCGATACGGAAGCCCATAACGCCCAATACAGCCGAAACGAGGAATGGTAAGAATGGCCCTGCCCATTTGGCTTGCTCAAGCACAGGGAATAACATAACCGAAACTAGCAGCCCAATCACAAGACCTAGAGTACCGGAAAGCAAGTCCGACACGGGAATATCCGTGACATTGCGTTCCCCTCTCATCAGCAAATTCATGCCGACATTCGCTACCCACGCGGAAATCAAAAACATCCCTACTGCACATAAACTATTAATCCAAAATACTTGTCCTGCTTGACTTATGACATCCGTCGTTGAAAGGAACGAATCGCTCCACCTATAACCTAAACTGCCACCCATGATGGCCAAAATGATTTGTACCCATTTCTTCATCACAGATTCACCTCCTGCATCAACTTTTTTTGAGCCTTATTACAATTATGTTCCAATTTATGCAACGTTAATCACTTCTTTAGTCGGAAAATTGAAATATTAGAGGGCATCCATTATAATGAAATGGAAGTTACCAACCAACCAGAGGTGGATGGAATGAGCTCCTTGACTTTAAAGCAGTTTCAAGATCAAGTGTCCGAATTGTTACTCCGTCACCGTAGTCTGCTTGATGTCTTATCCAAATTTCAACAGTCAGGCGCAGCTGCCAACCGTTCCGTGGTGAAATCCATTACTGAATGTGGATGTATTCAGGTTCATGCAGCCAAGCAAGAGTATCATCCAGAGATGACCTTGGATGAGGCTAAGGATGTTCTTCGCACCCACGTATCTGGTCACTTATGTGAGCAATGCATTGAGGTCGTTAGTAGCGAACTAGGTAGGAATCTTTTCTACATGTCTGCGCTAAGCAACATTCTTGATATTAATTTGGAGCAAGTCGTTGAGAACGAATCAAAGAAATGTACAACACTGGGCCTATTCAACATGTCATGATGATGAAAACAAAAAAAGCATTTATTCTTCCTGAAGGTTCAGGAGAGAATAAATGCTTTTTATTTTCGAACAATGTGTTTAAACGTCAGACTTGACCGAATTGTTATCGTCTACGCCACGTCTTTTGTTCTTTCTGCGAAGATTACGGAGACGGATGAAGTATCCATCAACGTTTTTTTTTAGGCCGTAAAGAGCGTACATCAAAAGCGGTACGAAAATCATTTTGGAAATGGATTCTGGCCATTTGATCGCAATCAAAATTGCGGCTGCAACGATAATTGGTGTAATCCAAATCGCTGCTTTAGGAATACCCGCTTTTTTGAAATTCGGATATTTCACTGTGCTGACCATTAAGTATGACAATAGAACTGTACTTACAAGAAGTACATATACGTTGATATCGTTCACGAATAAAGCTAATGTACAAAGAACACCGCCTGCTGCTGGAATCGGTAAACCGATGAAATAGCCAGGCGTACCGGCAACAACATTGAATCGAGCTAACCGCAGCGCTCCACAGATCGGGAAGATCGCTGTTACTATCCAAGCAAATGCTGGACTAATGACGGTAGGGTCGTTAAATGCAACTACATACATGATAAAAGCAGGAGCGACACCGAAAGAAATAACATCGGATAAGGAGTCTAATTCTTTACCGAACTCACTTTGAGCGTTCAACGCTCGCGCAACACGTCCATCGAGTCCATCTAATAGCATTGCGACAATGACAAGCACAGCAGCGATGCCATGTTCTCCACTGAAGGCTAAGATAATCGATAGTACGCCTAGGAATAAGTTCCCTACTGTAAAGAGACTGGGAATTGATTTCGTTAACATATGTTTTTGTCCACCTCTGGATTTACTATACCCTAAACTTGACTTCATGAAACCTCAACAATGATACTTTATGATTGTATCCACTTTAAATATGTCTGTCAATGAACACTTGTTCCTGAATTCTTTTGAGACCTTCCTTAATGGCGCGGGCTCTCACTTCTCCGATTCCGTCAACTTCATCCAATTCTTCGATCGTCGCCATCATCATGTGTGGCAAGTAGCCAAACTTCTCCACTAGATTACCAATAATGATCGATGGTAACCGCGGAATTTTGCCTAAAATGCGGAAGCCACGTGGGGAAACCGGCTCTTCAGCAATCGAATTGGTATGAGAATACCCAAGCAAGCGAATAATTTGCTGGGGCTCAAGCAGCTCATCAGATGACAGACGCTTCAAACCAGCCTGCATCTCCTTGACTCTTTCCTCGGATAATTCTCTTACATAATCTTTTACGAGCAAACGCGCCTCAAGTTCCGCATTCCCAACAAGTTCTTCTAATTGCATGCTAATTAAGCGTCCCTCATTGCCAAGTTCGTTAATATAACGATTAATTTCAGCCTTGATGCGTAAAACCATCTCAAATCTAGCAATGACATTGGTAATATCATGAAGGGTGACTAACTCCTCAAATTCTGATGCACTCAGATTCGTAAGGGACTGATCCAACACAACCTTGTATCTCTCCAACGTTTGGATCGCTTGGTTTGCTTTGGTCAGAATGACACCAATATCTTTCAGCGCATATCTTAAATTACCTTGATAAAGCGTAATGACATTCCGCCGCTGTGAAATGGAAACGACTAATTTATTCGTTTGCTTCGCCACACGCTCCGCTGTTCGATGTCTAATCCCCGTTTCGGACGAGGCAATCGACGAATCCGGAATTAGCTGTGTGTTCGCATAGAGGATACGCTTGATGTCCTCGCTGAGAATTATGGCACCATCCATTTTGGCAAGCTCATACAAATAGTTAGGTGAAAAGTCGCAATTTATGGAGAACCCACCATCCACGATTTCAGTTACCTCGGAACTGAAACCTACAACAATCAGTCCACCTGTTTTGGCGCGTAAGACATTCTCCAAACCATCACGAAATGGCGTACCAGGTGCTACCAATTGGAGCAATTGGCTCATCACATCTCGTTTCATCTCTTCTTTACTCATCATTTTCCTCCTGAAGGCTTATAGCTTGCAGAACTCACGTTAACCCAGTGCTGCTTTCAATGCCTCTGCCACCGTGTTTACCCCAATAATCTCCATCCCTTTCGGATGTGTCCACCCCTTCAAACTTTTCTCAGGCATAATCACTCTACGGAAACCAAGCTTCTCTGCTTCCTTCACACGTTGATCAATCCGAGATACGCCGCGGACTTCTCCTGTTAAGCCGATTTCTCCGAACACAACATCAAAAGGCTGCGTCGGTTGATCTCGGAAACTGGATGCGATACTAATGGCGATCGCCAAGTCCACAGCTGGTTCATCCAGCTTGATTCCACCTGCCACGTTGAGATAAGCATCTTGATTTTGTAAGAACATGCCCATCCGTTTCTCTAATACTGCGATAATTAAGGAGAGACGATTGTGATCAACACCCGTCGCCATCCTTCTTGGGGAAGGGAAGTTCGTCGAGGAGACGAGTGCTTGAATCTCCACTAAGACGGGACGCGTCCCCTCCATACTAGCTACAACGGCAGAACCAGCCACACCAAGCGGTCTTTCTGATAGAAATAGCTCAGATGGATTATTGACTTCTACGAGCCCAACCTCTTGCATTTCAAAGATACCGATTTCATTTGTCGAGCCAAAACGGTTCTTCACCGCTCTTAACACACGATAGGAATGATGTCGTTCCCCTTCAAAGTAGAGCACACAATCAACCATATGCTCCAGCATTCTAGGCCCCGCTATTGCCCCTTCCTTCGTCACATGCCCGACTAGGACCGTTGCAATTCCCTTACCCTTAGCTATTCTCATAAAATGGCCTGTGCATTCCCGAACCTGCGATACGGTTCCAGGTGCCGAAGTAATCGCTGGGTGAAATACCGTTTGGATCGAATCGATCACCAGAAAATCAGGATTCGTTTCTTGGATAGCTTCCTCGATAAGTTCGAGATTCGTCTCACATAATACATATAGCAGCGGAGAGGAAGCATTTAACCGATCGGCGCGAAGCTTCGTCTGCTTAATCGATTCTTCTCCTGATATATAAAGGACTTTTTGCTGGGCTTGTGTGAGTTCGAAGGACGTTTGCAAAAGCAAGGTTGATTTCCCAATACCAGGATCTCCACCAACGAGGATGAGTGACCCAGGGACAATGCCTCCGCCTAGGACACGATTTAATTCTTTGTTGCTTGTGACAACTCTCGGTTCAGAGCTGCTTTCTATATGTATGATGGGAATCGCTTTTTCTTTCGTTTTGGGGATTGAAGATGTCATACCCTGCGTACGAACGACTGTTTCAATTTCTTCCACCATCGTATTCCAAGACTGACATCCTGGGCATTTGCCCATCCATTTCGGTGAATCATAGCCACATTCTTGACAGCTAAATTTAGTTTTTTGTTTACTCATAGAAGAAATTGCTCCTTAACATGGGGATATCCTTTTTGGTTATCCTTACCAATAAAGTTTACCATTTTTATGTTTCTCATGAAAGTGCCGAAAGAAATAAAAAGCATCTCACTCCACCCTCATCGGATGAAGTGAAATGCTTCTTCACTTTCTCTTACTTCGCTAATGAAACGCCTTCGCCCTTCAGGACAATTAACTCACCTTCATTCTCATCAATCGTGAGTGAATCACCTTTGGAAATATTGCCTCTCAGCAATTCTTCCGACAAGCGATCTTCGATATGCTTTTGAATCGCTCTGCGCAATGGACGCGCACCATAGGTTGGATCAAATCCTTCCTTGGCCAGGAACATCTTCGCTTTATCCGTTAACAAGAAATCAACCTCTTGCTCTTTCAGACGCTTGCGCAGATCATCAGCCATTAAGGTAACGATTTGTGCAATGTGTGCTTCATCTAAAGAGTGGAATACGATGATTTCATCGATCCTGTTAAGGAACTCAGGACGGAAGCTTTTCTTCAACTCGCCCATAACCTTGTCTTTCATATTCGTATAGTCTCTTCCAGCATCCAATGCAGCTGTGAAGCCAAGCGAGGAGTTTTTCTTAATCATGTCCGCGCCGACGTTGGAAGTCATAATGATTAGCGTGTTACGGAAATCAACGGTACGACCTTTGGAATCCGTTAAACGACCATCCTCTAACACTTGCAACAGGATGTTGAACACTTCTGGATGCGCCTTCTCAATTTCATCGAGGAGGACGACAGAGTAAGGTTTGCGGCGGACTTTCTCTGTAAGCTGACCACCTTCTTCATAACCCACATATCCTGGAGGCGCCCCTACTAAACGGGAAGTTGAATGCTTCTCCATATACTCGGACATATCGATACGAACAACGGCATTGTCATCTCCGAAGAGGGATTCTGCTAACGCGCGTGCAAGCTCGGTTTTACCAACACCCGTTGGTCCAAGGAAGATAAAGGACCCCATCGGACGCTTCGGATCCTTCAAACCTGCTCTTGCGCGGCGGATCGCACGACTCACGGCTTTAACCGCTTCTTCTTGTCCAATGACGCGTTCATGAAGGATATCTTCCATCTTGAGCAAGCGATCTGTTTCTTCTTCAGCAAGCTTGCTAACCGGAATTCCCGTCCAGCTCGCTACGATTTGCGCGATGTCATCCGGCGTAACTTCCGTATCCAGACGACCTTGTTTCTCTTTCCACTCGTTCTTCGTCGAGTCTAGCTCTTCGCGAAGCTTTTGCTCCGTATCACGAAGCCCTGCTGCTTTCTCGAACTCTTGACTTTGAACGGCAGCGTCTTTCTCTTTGCGAATATTCTCCAACTTACTTTCAAGCTGTTTCAATGATGGTGGTGTCGTATATGAACGCAATCTAACTTTGGAACTTGCTTCGTCGATCAAGTCGATCGCTTTATCTGGCAAGAAACGGTCTGTGATATAACGATCGGATAGCTTTACAGCTTCTTGAATCGCAGCATCAGTAATCTTCACACGGTGATGGGCTTCGTAACGATCACGCAAACCATACAGGATTTGAACCGCTTCTTCTGGTGAAGGTTGGTCTACTGTAATCGGTTGGAAACGACGCTCAAGTGCAGCATCTTTCTCAATGTATTTGCGGTACTCATCAAGTGTTGTAGCTCCAATACATTGCAGCTCTCCTCTAGCAAGAGCCGGCTTTAGGATGTTAGAGGCATCAATAGCGCCTTCCGCTCCACCAGCACCAATCAATGTATGAAGCTCATCAATGAACAAGACGATATTGCCCGCTTGGCGGATTTCATCCATGATCTTTTTGAGACGATCCTCGAATTCACCGCGATACTTCGTTCCTGCAACAACAGAGCCCATATCAAGGGTCATAACGCGTTTATCTTTCAACGTTTCAGGAATTTCATTGTTAATGATCTTTTGTGCAAGGCCTTCAGCAATTGCTGTTTTACCAACCCCAGGTTCACCAATCAGTACAGGATTGTTTTTAGTTCTACGGCTCAACACTTGAATCACACGCTCAATCTCTTTGCTACGGCCGATTACAGGGTCCAAATGCCCCTCCTTAGCGTAGGCGGTCAAATCTCTTGCCAGTCCATCCAATGTAGGCGTGTTCACATTAGGATTGGTTCCATGGCTAGGCGAGACTGTTTCACTACTGCCTAGAAGCTGCAGAACCTGCTGACGTGCTTTGTTCAAGGAAACCCCAAGATTATTAAGAACTCTTGCAGCTACACCCTCACCCTCACGAATCAGTCCGAGCAAAATATGTTCAGTCCCCACATACGTGTGACCTAATTTTCTCGCTTCATCCATCGAAAGTTCAATCACTTTCTTAGCTCTAGGTGTATACGCGATGTTGGTCGGTTGCTCTTGCCCTCTGCCAATTAGAGATTCGACTTCATCTTGAATTTTCTCAAGACCAAGGCCGAGCGCAACGAGTGCTTTAGCAGCAATGCCTTCACCTTCACGAATAAGTCCTAGTAAAATGTGCTCTGTTCCAATATTGTTATGTCCTAATCGAACAGCCTCCTCTTGGGCAAGAGAAAGCACCTTCTGCGCACGTTCCGTAAATCTGCCAAACATCATAGCGAACACCTCCAAAAGTAGTATATCTATGGAATTCCTAAAGGATGATTCTTACCTTACCACATTAGAAAGTATAAGTTTTCGGTTCACGAAAACATCTTTCTAATTGGCGATAAAACCTACCTACCTCTAAACGCGGTCGCTCATCTCTGAATGGCCCGATAGAGGTTTTCTCACTTCTTTCTTCTTATACCCTGCCAAATTTCTCGCGAATCAGTTCGGCCCGCCGCATGTCTCGCTCTTCCGCATTCAGCTTCTCACCCGCATATTGTTGAAGAAAACCAGGTTGCGTCATAACAAGCAGTTCATTGAGAACGTGAGAGGATACATTATTGATGATACCCACGTCGATCCCCAATCGTACATCTGACAATCGCTGTGCCGCTTCCTTAGAGTCTATAATCCCAGCATAGGATAGAATACCAAGGGACCGATTCACACGATCAATAATCCGCATTCTAGACTCTTGTAATAGCTTATGTCTGGCGGCACGTTCATGCTCTATAATTTGCCTTGCCACACTATATAAATTATCAATAATCTCTTCTTCCGATTGACCTAACGTAATTTGATTAGAGATTTGGAATAGATTACCTAAAGCTTCGCTACCTTCCCCATATAATCCTCTAACCGTCAACCCAACTTGTGTAACTGCGGATAAAATACGATTAATTTGCTGACTAAGCACTAGCGCGGGGAGATGCATCATAACAGATGCTCTAATCCCAGTTCCGACATTAGTCGGACAGCTCGTTAGATAGCCTCTTTTTTCATCGTATCCATAATCCATCTGTGTTTCAAAAATATCATCAATCTGGTTCGCCAGATCCCAAACCTCTTTAATCTGGAAACCAGGACATAAACATTGTATGCGAAGATGATCCTCTTCATTGATCATAATACTAATTGATTCATTATCGCTTAAAATAACGGCACCATTCCTGGATTCGTTAGCTAAATTAGGACTAATTAAATGTTTCTCCACTAGCACCATTCGCTCGAGCTCATTCAGCTCCGCGAGTGGAATGAGCGAGAAGTTGCTTATCGTTTCCAACTCATCATTCTCAAGAACACCAGATAACTGTTCCAGCACTTCCTGTGATTGTTGATTGGTCGCGAGCATGGGATATGGATAGTCTCTCAGGTTACGCGCAATTCGGATTCGACTGCTTATGACAATATCCGACTCTGGCCCTTCACCCT
The DNA here is from genome assembly GCF_059691995.1 of Paenibacillus sp. J22P169. Taxonomy (NCBI): domain Bacteria; kingdom Bacillati; phylum Bacillota; class Bacilli; order Caryophanales; family Paenibacillaceae; genus Paenibacillus; species Paenibacillus sp. J22P169. The sequence continues at coordinate 58,089 of NZ_JCAUAO010000018.1, forward strand.
TCATCCATTCACTCAAAGCATCTCCTGTAAACCGCTGTAATGTCACTGGATTCACACTCCCTTACAAACTTACATACCCGCAATTTTCTTTTCAATCTCACGAATTTGGTCACGTATCTGGGCAGCCTGCTCGAATTCTTCGCTCTCGATACAGGTCATCATATCTTTCTTCAAAAGATCGATCTCACGCTTGCTTTGAATGATACCGCCACTTCGCTTGGGAACTTTCCCAACATGAACGATATTCCCATGCACTCGCTTGAAAAGAGGGTCTAATTTGACCGAGAAACTTTGATAACAGGACCCACAACCAAACCGACCTAATTTACTGAATTGCGAATACGTAAGACCGCAGTTATCACAGCGGATAGCCTGAGACTTTGCCGCGGACAATGGTTCAAAATCAAGTAAGCCTGATAGTAAATTGTGAATCGAAAAGCCGTTCGATGTTCCTGGAATCATCTCGCCCTTCTCGCGGGCACAATTCTCACAAATGTGGAACTCGTTCTTGTCTCCATTCACTATCTTGGTGAAGTGAAGAGTCGCCGGTCGTTTCCCGCATTCCTGACAAACCATTCCATCTGCCTCCTTATCTGCTAAGCAAGGATATCAGCATTGCTTTAAGAATCTTGGCCCGAATTTCATCGCGCAGCGGGAGTTTAAAGGTCAATACATCTCTGGATATCGCTGCCCGAATCAGGTTAGCTTCTCTGGTGGAAATATAATGCCCCTCTTGCAATTGATAAATGAGCCCCTCTGAGGTGACTTGATCAATGTGGGTATGAATCGTACGGAAGATATGATCTAGAATTGATCCATGACTCTTGAGCTCGATCTTCTGAATCCGAATATAGCCGCCACCGCCGCGTTTACTCTCCACCACATAGCCTTTTTCCAAGGTGAACCTTGTACTGATGACATAATTGATTTGAGAAGGCACGCATTGAAACTGGTCTGCTAAATCGTTCCGTTGAATCTCGATAGCCCCTTCCGTACTTTGTTGCAGGACGTGCTTTAAGTACTGTTCAATAATTTCTGATACATTGCGCATCAATTCGGCCTCCCAGATTTCTAGAAGTAAATTGACTTTGACTTTCTTTGACCTTAACTAAATTATAATCATTTCCTTTCTTTTTGACAAGTACTGCCCCTAAAATGTCTCCCCCACGATTCCGATAGCCTTATGTGAACCTTACTATTGTTGACCTTACCTAGGGATTTATTCGAAAGTAATTTAATAAAAACTGTTGATAATACTCGACTTACATAATAAGGAGGGCAATTTGATGTATATCTGCAACTATCTTAATTACTCACCTGCTCCTCGCCTTTACGGATTGAGACAAAAGCCAGAAGCGTATCATGAATCGATACAACTAAATCGATTTTACACAGTTATTTTTGCTGATCTTACCACTTTCATCAAAATTAATGGATTTTGTACAGTTACTTTGGGCTAAAACGGTTGAGATGGCGAGTTCAGATGATATTAGATGGAGGTTTTCCATCTAATTCGGTTTTTCAGGGCAAATCCAACAAATTAACTGTAGTATATGCAGTTAATCGTTATGTAGGATGGGGGGTGCCTTAACTCGGGCATCCCTAAGATGAATGCAAAAAAAGAGCCTTACCTGGAATTCTCCAAGTAAGGCTCTTTCAGTTGCTTGGCAACGTTCTACTCTCCCAGAACCCTGCGGTTCAAGTACCATCGACGCTGGAAGGCTTAACGGTCGTGTTCGAGATGGGAACGCGTGGATCCCTTCCGCCAT
>NZ_JCAUAO010000019.1:0-57381 GCF_059691995.1 Paenibacillus sp. J22P169
AAGATGACTTGCTCATTTGAAGCTAGCGAGATTTTGCAATCTCTTTTATAGTCGATTACTCGACTGTGCTTACTCACTCGTTGTTCAGTTTTCAAAGATCAATTTCTTTCGCTCACTGCCGTGTTACCGAAGCAGCGAGAAGTAATATACCACAGATCGTTTCTCAATTGCAAGCACTATTTTTCTTGTCTATTTAAGTCGGTGTCTGTCGGAAAGTCATCTTACCATACCTCATTGCCGGAAAGCAAGTCCACTTTCATTTCGTTCGTGGTTGTTTGCTTCAGAACAACGAGGACTAATGTACCATGCCTAGAAATCAATTACAACCCCTTTGGAAAAGTTCCATTATTGCCATTGTTTTGAATTGTTCCTACAAGTACACAACAAAAAAAAGGATGCATCCACTGCACCCTCTTTCAACTTAATATTCCATTGTGATAATCGGTGTTCCTACAGTCAAGCGCCAGAGGCCAGAAGTCGTATCTAGATGAAGCGCGATTTGGACATTCACCTTTTGACTGCCGCTAAGTATAGAAGCTTCGAATTCAGATGATGCCAGCGATATACTGAATGTTGTCGTATCTTCATAACTCTCAACGACATATCCTTTATAAGAACGAACTAGGTCCGTTAAGAATTCCTTGGGGCTATTGCTCAAAATGAGGTCATCAGCAGCAACACCTTGGATCATCACATTCCACTTGCCTTGAATACCCTGTTTTGTCAGCCGCGTGTTCATTTGCTCCTGCCATTTCAACAGTAGGTCTTGTTCGGCACTTCCTGAAGCATCCAATCGTATTACGGCATAACAAGCTGACTGGCCCACCGGACTGGCAACCGTTAATGTCATGACTGCGCCAGCGGCTACTTCTGATTTTACTGTATAGATACCCTGCTGTAAGGAAATTTGCTCATTATCCTTAGATTTGAAGCCCAGCTCTTGCGATAAGCTTTCGCCGGCTGCCATAACCTTGGTATCCACACCGCCACATGCACCAAAATAACCTGTATATTTGAAGGTGATTTTTTGATTAGTTTGAATAACCGGCTTTGCCACATTTAATAATAGCTGTGCATCTTGTTCGGCCTGTGCATCCACATGACGAATCCACCCGAAGAATAAGCCAAGTATGAGTACACCTATCATTATTTGTGTCCACCGCTTCGACATTAAAAAAGCACCTCTTCACTAGAATCTATGACTCTAGTAAAAGGATGCCCGTATCTAGCAAATGTTAAACCTATCCACGCGTAGATTGAAAGAATTCAATTCGCTCGCCATCTAATCCATTAAAGAAGAAATACCTGGAGCCGTTCGGGAGTGTTGTAATTTCCGTATCCAACTGCTCAACCTCAAGGCCTTGAATTCTTGCGAATTCGGCTTCTACATCATCTACGGTAAAAGCCAAGTGATGCACTTTACCTTCTTGAGGCAAATTCGAATTGTAGCCTTCAATTAATTCAACTTCTGTTTCATGTCCCACCCCAAAGCCAAGAAAGCCAAGCCGAATGACGCCATTCGTATGGAGCAACGTACCTTTGTGCTTAAGTCCGATCACATTTTCATAGAATGCAATAGATGCTTCTAAATTTGCTACCATGACACCTACATGTTCCAATTTCACAACTGCCATATGTATCTACCTCCTTGTTCTAACATCCTCCATTTTAGCTAAAAATAAAGGAAAGGGCTAGACCGCGGATCAGGTCATGAGTATTGTCTCCATCTCTCCATTTAACGAGAAGAGCGTTACCTCTGTATTCGTTGTATGAACTAATCCCAGGTTATCAAATACTTCCCTGACCTGAGCATTATTTAAATGCTTCGTTATCGTTTCAATCGCTCGATATGAATACTCTTGGTGCATGGATTCAAAGAAAATAAGAACTTCTTTTTCCCCGATTACAACTTTCGTGTGCAGCATTCGCAACACCCCCGATTCAGATATAACAATTGTATCTTTGGGAAGCTAGGAAAGTATGAAGACTTCTTTAGGATTATGTTAGGTTTGTAGACTTCGCCAAATTTGAGGTGTCCGTGTATAATGAATACGAAAGTAAAGGTGGGAGGGTCCAGAATGAGGTTGTTAAAGCTACTGCAAATCTATGAGGTGGATGGGATTACCCCTAAACATCGATCAGATCGATTCGATTTCGATGAGATTCAAGGGCAAACATTTCGCGAAGTGAACCCGACCGAAGTAGGATGTCCAATGACGTTATCAGGGGTTAGACAACATACACCATTCAAAACAACACGTGTGCAAGCGATTGATCAAGACGGCGTGGATTTCCGTGTATTAACGCGCAACACCATTTACCATTTTGAAGTTCATACAGAACGAAATGTCCTATGACGCAAAAGACCTTTGACGTCTTCCTTATTGGAAGGTAGTCAAAGGTCTTTCTGCTTTATTTGCTCAGCCAAACCTGCATAAGCGCGAGAAGCTGACTGACATGCAACGGCTTGCTAATATAGTCGGATGCTCCCGCTTGCAAGCAGATATCCCTGTCTTGCTTCATCGCTTTCGCGGTAAGCGCAATAATCGGAACATCCGCGTATCGACTATTTTTCCTAATGAGACGCATAGCTTCATAACCATCCATGACCGGCATCATGATATCCATGAGGATAAGCTCAATATGACAATCCTTTGCCAACAGGTCTAAGCACTCTTGTCCGTTCTGAGCAACACTCACGATAATGCCTTCTTGCTCAAAAGCATTGCATAGCGCAAATACGTTACGTACGTCGTCATCTACAACAAGCACTTTTCTATCCTTAAAAAGAATGCTATTGCCAACCTCCAGCTCAGGGGTTTTCTTACTTATTTCTCGCAGGAAATATTCATTAACTGTGTTAGTCGATGCCGCAGCTGCTTCCTTGTGCATCGTATTGCTTACTCCGATCAGATGAGGTAATGACGGCACATATAAGGTAAAGGCACTCCCTTTGCCTTCCTCACTATGCATATGGATGCAGCCTCCAAGGAGTCGAGCTAACTCGCGACTAATCGATAAGCCAAGTCCAGTCCCTCCATACTTCCGATTCGTGGTCCCATCGGCTTGCCGGAATGGTTCGAATATGACTTCTTGCTTGTCTTTCGGTATACCTATACCGGTATCCTTAACGGAAACTGCCATAACCTGCGTATGGGTAACTGAAGGCAATAGCTCCACAATTTGTTCAACCTTGCACATGCTAAATTCCACCTGTACAGAGCCGTGATGAGTGAATTTAAACGCGTTAGAAAGTAAGTTTTTGATAATTTGACTAAGCCTCTGTTCATCTGTATAGAAAATGGTCGGCACTTGAGCATCCATCTCGATTCGAAAAGCAAGCTTTCGCTGTTCAGCCACCTTCTCAAATTGACTTTGCAACAACTCGGGGAGCCAATCTGTATGCAACTCACCAATGTGAATATCCAATTTACCCGCTTCAACCTTGGACAAATCCAAAATATCATTGATGAGGAGCAATAAATCATTCCCTGAAGAATGAATAACACGGGCATATTCTTGCTCATCATGCGTTAGGGTTTGGTTATTATTCTCCAGAAGCATCTGGGAAAGGATCAATATGCTGTTCAGCGGCGTTCGCAGCTCATGAGACATGTTCGCCAAGAACTCCGATTTGTACCGTGAGCTCATCTCCAATTGAATGGCGTGTTCTTCAAAGGAAACTTTCATATGCTCCAGCTCCCGCGACCTTTCATCCGCATAGCGATTTCTTTCTTCTAATTGTTCGTTGGTTAAATGTAATTCTTCTTGTTGACTTTGAAGCTCCTCTGTCATAGCTTGGTACTCTTTTAGCAGACGCTCAACCTCAACACGCGTTTGCACACTATGTACGATCGTGCCTAACACTTCTAAAATATCATCCAATAGACTTAGTTGAAGCGACGTGAATTTATCAAAAGAAGCCAGCTCCATGATGGCAATGACTTCTTGATTATGAATAATCGGAACGATGAGTACACTTTGCGCGCCGGCTGACCCCAGTCCTGATGTTAAAGAGATATATGTTTCAGGAACATGGGTAAGATGTACAATTCGCTTCTCAATCACACATTGACCAAGTAAGCCTTCCCCAAGCAGAAAATAAGCTTTCCCCGCCTGCGCACTTTCCCCCATTGCCGCATAAGTCGCCAACCTCATCATGCAATCTTTAGATTCGTGTACACTTCTTATGTAAAAAACCCCGAAGGAAGCTCCAAACAATTCAGCCGCTTTGCGAATAAAGGAAGTGCCTAGCGTTTCTAAATTGGAAATGCCTTGCAGCATATGGACCACTTCCGTCAGCTTCCGCTGCTGCCACTCGATCTCTTCTTGGCTCTCCAATAAAACATTCGTTGCATCAGCCAAATCCTTTACTTCATCATTCATCGTGACATGAATGCGCTTTGAACGATCTCGCTTCATCGAGCTCAGCTTGATGATGCTCTTGGTAACCTGTTTAATGGTCCCAACAATCGATCTCGAAATAAGTAGTGCTGCAAGCAATGAAAAGATGAGCACCACACCCAGCATGACAAATAAGGAGTTGGTCAGCATTTCATTTTGAGCATCTAGATGGGCCGCTCTCTCCTTCACATAGCCCATTTCAAGACTGCGAAATCGACTCAATTGCGAGCGAATATCTAGAATATTTTGGTGAGTGATAAAAAAGGAGAAATTAAAATAACTCTCATTCTCGAGACCATTCCTCATCGTTGGCATCGTGCCGCCTGTTTGTACAAGCCAACTTTCGATAGATTGCTTAAGAGTAACCAAATTTTTCTCCTGCACAGGATTATCATTCGTTAATTCTTTCAGATGATTAAAGGAATCTCTCCACTTGGTCTGTCCAGTCGTATAGGGCTCTAAATATTTGACTTCCCCCGTGAGTAAGTAGCCTCTTTGCCCGTTTTCCATATCCATGACATATTTCTCAAGAAGATTCGACTCCCTATTCACGGCGAAGTCGTGCTCAATTACATAATTGCGATCTCTCTGCATAGCGGCTAACTGCTGATTAACAAGTAAAAATGAAAGGGTTAAGCAGAAAATGATGAATGCATATCCAATCATAATTTTGGCACGAATACCGAATCTCATTTTCTTCATCCAACTGCCGTCCCCTCTATTATGTAAACGCTTATCATTTGTATCATATACCAAACTATCATACACAGGGTACGCAAACTTTTCACTTTACTACTTTACCAAGTTAATGTAGTATTTAAATAAAGTGTTTTTGATAAGGAGTGTTGTATATGGAAGGTCCAGGTGTTGAAAATATCAATCCACGCAGCATTTTATCACGCATGAAGCCCTACACACCCGGCAAACCCATCTGGGAGGTTCAACGCGAATTCGGGCTCACAGCGGTTACCAAATTGGCATCCAATGAAAATCCATTAGGCCCTTCCCCGCTTGCTCTGGAGGCGATTCAAGCTTATATATCAGAAATTCATCGCTACCCAGATGCAGAGACAGTCAATCTTAGAGAAGCTATTGCAAAGAAACGCGGATTCTCGCCTGATCAAATCCTTGTTACCAATGGAGGCGACGAGCTGATTACACTCCTCTCCGAAACTTACTTAGAACCTGGTGATGAGGTCATTGTGCCTTCTCCGACGTTCAGCGAGTACGAATTCGGAGCCAATTTACTTGGAGCCCATATTGTTAACGTGCCGCTAGGGGAGAACTACCGCTACGAAGTAGAAGCTATTCTCGATGCAGTAACGGAACGCACCAAAATGCTCTATATTTGCTCACCAAACAATCCGACGGGCACTTATATGACCAAAACGGACTTACACCGACTTGTGAAGAGTCTCCCCTCGCACGTGCTCGTAATCTTCGATGGTGCGTATAGCCATTTCGTTACCGCTGATGATTATTGTGATGGTCTTGCGCTAGTCCGAGAAGGCTATCCCGTTGTCGTCCTGCAAACCTTTTCTAAAATCTACGGTTTGGCAGGCATTCGCGTAGGTTATGGCATTGCAGATGCTGGTATCCTGCAACGGATTCGCCAGGTTAAAGAGCCTTTTAATGTAAATACACTCGCTCAGGTTGGCGCCGCTGCTGCTATCCAGGATGATCAGCATCTTGAGGCAACACGTGCTAATAATGCCAAGGTGCGGGAAGAGCTTTACACCGAATTGCGTACCCTTGCACTTCCCTTCACGCCAAGTATGAGTAATTTCGTACTCGTCGATCTAGGGGCACAAGCTAAACTCATCTATGATAATTTGATGCGTCGTGGGGTGATTGTTCGTTACGGCGGAGGTTGGAATCTACCGAACCATGTAAGGATTTCAATTGGAACTTCCGAAGAGAATGCGGTGCTTGTTCAAGCTTTGAAGGAGATTATTGCTGTGAGGGCGTAGATAAGGCAGAGCTAAAACACAGATAAAGCATAGATAAGGCACAGTAAAAATATAGATAAGGCACAAATGAACCCCACTCTGCTTTAAATAAAATCATCCCTTTAAGCGGTGAGATCGCATTTGTTTGGGCTCTATCAACTATGGTACAATGCTATCAATCATAGTCTCATGGGGGTACATCATGCTAAAAGAATTCAAAGATTTTGCTTTCAAAGGGAACATGCTCGACCTTGCTGTCGGGGTTATTATCGGAGGCGCTTTTGGTAAAGTCATTACTTCCATTGTGAATGATTTGGTCATGCCGCTCGTTGGTTTGCTCATTGGAAAAGTGAATTTCAATAATTTGTATGTTGCCTTGGATGGGAAACATTACGCAACATTTGATGAAGCTTCCAAGGCCACCGCTGTCTTTAGGTATGGCCAATTCCTATCAACCTTCTTGGATTTCTTGATCGTGGCATTCGTTATCTTCATGGTTGTTCGTCAAATCGGCAAATTCCGTAAGAAGGAAGCACCGAAGGAAAAGGCGGTAACAACCAAAGATTGTCCTCATTGCTTATCTGAAATACCTGCACAGGCTTCACGCTGCAAGTTCTGTACCTCTGAGCTTTCAGCTGGAGGCAAGGTTAGCGGCAGCATTCAATAGATCGCTGATAGAAAGAGCCCGTGTCGGATTACGACACGGGCTCTTTCGTACGCAAGTCGGCGACCTCGCCTTGTTCGAACGCATTCGCTTGCAGCAGGCGAAGCAGCTGCTTCGCGGTATCTTCGGGTGAGCGCAGCTCGCCCTGCTCTTTGAGCTGGACGAACCGGCTCACCTGCGGGAAGTCCTCTTCGGATGCAGCGCGAATCTCCCGCTGCATATCCGTGTCTACCACACCCGGTGCCACCGAACAGATCAGCACAGGGTGTGGCTCACGCGCTTGCTCGGCGCCGACGCAGCGCGTGAGCATGTCCAGCCCGGCTTTGGCGGTGCAATACGCACCCCAGCCGGGGTAGGGCTTGCGCCCCGCGCCCGAGGAGATGCCGACGACCCGCTTCAGTATCGGCCACGCTTGCGTGAGCCGAATGAAGCTGTTCGTCAGCACCGCGGGTGCGACGAGATTGACCTGCAGGCTGCGCTGCAGGTCGTCAGGGGCTGCTCGGCCGATCGACGTCATCGGCTCGAGCATGCCCGCGTTGTTGATGAGCGTGACCGAGGCCACGCCATCGGGCTTCGAGAGGATTCGCTCTAGGAGCGAATCTAGACCTTCCGTTTGCGCCAAGTCGTAAGCGTGGAAGGTCAGCTGACCTTCCACGCGCAGCGCCTCTTGGCGCAAGGTCTCGTTCTCGCTGCGGGAAATATAATGGACCGCAGCACCTTGCTCTAGCAGCTGCCGGATGATGGCAGCGCCCAGGCCTTTGGAACCGCCAGTAATGATGTAAGTATCCATGTGTATCTCCCCCTTCACTACGAACCCAATGCAACCTTAACTGACTTATACGTAGTGAAATCCCCTTTGCCCACAAACACCGCAAAAGGCATAATACCCCGAGGTTTCTCCACTCCAAGCTTCGTGGTTGCTGTACCCAAAACACCGCCCTTTTCATCATAAAAAGTAACAACGATCGGCGTATTTGCAGGCACTTCCTTTTCCACCACACTATCTAAAAAGCCTCTGACAATTGTGTATTCCCCACTTCGCAGCACATCAACGAGACCAAAGGCGACCTTATTGGTTGCATCCTGTATGAATGTTGGCGCCGTATACCCCGGCATACGTGCAGGTGATGGCGTGTTGCTTTCTAAGGTAACCATTTTATAACCAGAAATATCTGTTTGACTCGTTGTTTGGAACGAGATGATTTGCTCCGTGAGTGTCGGTATCTGGTTAATCACATAGGGCACTTTCTCCATCAACTCTCCCTTATCGTTCCAGAAAGCAAGGTTACCTGCTGCATCTGTTTTGGTCAAGTCGAGACTTGGATTTATGGACTGATAGGCCGTAATAAACTTGTAGTCCCATGCATCATGTCCAATAAAGAGTTGCCCCTTAATGACCGAGTGGGTGCCCTCTTTCTCAACAGATACGTGCCCCGCACTCATTCCAGGATTATTAATATCCATAATATGAAAACCGTCATCAACGACAATGGTTTGTGTTGCCTCTTCGTAGACCACTTTATTTCCCGTGTTTTCTGCTATAAAACGTACAGGAACATACACATGTCCCTCATAGTTTAATGTTTGGTAACCTTCCGCGCTTCTCACTTCACCATTGATGACAAACTTCGCTGGAAAAAGATATGTCTGCACCATATCCGACGCATACACGCCAGTGGCCGCAGTCAATCCAATCCCGCATGCTAAGCCCAAAATAAACTTTTTCATTTCAACACTCCTATTCATGATGCTAGCTCACAGACTTCCATTCCGCTAAAATCTCATTGAACTGACTTCCCAATTTCCGCTTATTGATGGTGATTCTTAATACGTCTACTTTCCCTTTAACAAAGAGCTCGAATTGATTGACTCTTCCATCGACCATATAGTAATGCAGGATATCCTCTTTCGGGATAAATTCGTCATGCACCTTAATCCCCTTATCCCCGATATAAACACGATCAAGCATGGCTACAAGTAAAATAAGAACGAATAGCAAGGCATACTTGCCATTACTCTCCAGCGTGATAACAAAAGGAAAGAAAAAAAGATTCAGCAGCGTCATAAATATTTTCTTGTAGTCACTAAATCCAACGAGCGTAACGGTTCCAATCCGCTTCTTAGCTTTATTAGATCTGTAACACTTCAATAACATATATATGACATACACAAGCACAATCATATACGGGACCATCACGTTGTTCGCCTCCTCCTACTAGTACCTTTCCTCCCCTGTAATTATCCTGTTAAAAAAGCTTAGCGATTTAATACTCTTGTCACATAAGCCGCTACACAATCCCTATATACTTCACCCATCGCTTCAGGCAACTGGTGTATATCAAAATATTGCAAATCCCTGGTTTCGGAAGCTTCTATAACTAACTCACCTGTTGCTTCACTTGCCATATAGGCAGCAGTTACAGCGTAAAACTCATCTCCGTTCGAAAGGGTGTAATGATACTTAGGGCCAGAGAACACATCGACTAATGCCAAATCTCCTAGCGCAAGACCTGTTTCTTCAAAAAATTCGCGCCTAGCTGTATCTTCGAGAGACTCATCCAAATCCATGAGTCCTCCTGGCAGCCCCCAGATCTCATTCGGTCTTTGCTGTAAGAGAACCTGTCCAAGCTCATTTACTAAAATCACAACTGCGCCAGGTAAAATGATCGGCTTGTGTCCAACGAACTGCCTAAGCTGCTTATAATACTCCATATAATAGCCATGCCTCCGACCGAAAGAAATTGAAAATATCTCTAATTTTAACATATTTCTGGCATTCTTATGAAGAAAATAAACGGCTATGCGGTCATGTCAAACTTATACGCTTATATTTGAACAAAAAAAGAACCCGCTGCGCATCGCAACAGGTCCTATCTTCAAATTCAATTATACACACCCAATCTGCTAAGCTCAGCTTCCATCTCTTGTCTAAATATCACCTTATCCTGTTCCTCCATAAAAGCGGCTTCCACACCATTCATGATCAGCTTCACTAGCTCTGGTGTTGTAAAGGCGAATCGATCGGCGATCGCCCGATACTCCTTCGTAATATTAGTACCTGACACGCTAGGATTATCTGTATTAATCGTTACAATCAGTCCTTGATCTAAATATTCCCGGATCGGATACGCCTCCCACGAAGCCACAGCCTTCGTTTGGATATTAGAGATTGGACACATTTCCAGTGGGATACGGCGATCTTTGATCATTCCCAATATATCCGCATTCTCCCGAAGTCTTACACCGTGCCCGATTCGCGTAGCTCCCAGATTTGTAACCGCCTCGTAGACGTTTACCGCACCTGCGGCTTCACCAGCATGAATGGTAACAGGAATACCTAGTTTATGTGATCTAGCGAACACTTCACGGAAAAATTCCGGTGGATAATTCGCCTCATCCCCAGCTAAATCAACGGCAACGACACCTTTTCCTACAAACTTAGCCGCTGCTTCAATGACTTCCAAATTATCTGCACAAGCGTGATTTCGCATACAAATGGCAATAACACCGAATCTCGTTCCAAAATCGCGTTGCGCACGCTTCAATCCTTGAGTGACGTAGTGGAACGTATCCTCCAGTGTTAACCCCCTATTGCGGTGCAATTGTGGCGCAAAACGGACCTCCACATACCGACAATTGTGCTCAACGGATTGTTCAACGACTTCATAGGCTACACGTTCTAAAGCTGCTCCTGTTTGTAGGAAGCGTGTTGTAAAATCGAATTTACCTAAGTATTCAATCAGACTGCCGCAATTGTCAGTCACTCGCATATGTGGGATCAGCCCATCTGTATCGTAAACAGGAAGTGATATGCCTTGTTGGAGAGCGAGCTCCAAAATCGTCTCGGGCTTCACACTGCCATCCAAGTGTAAATGAAGATCCACCTTTGGTAATCTAGCTAACAAATCATTTGTTCGCATGTGAGCCATCTCCCATCTCTCCCTTTGCCTCTCCATGGCGCCAGCGCGCTCGAGAAGAATTTTAATTACTTTAAACCAATGTAAGTATTATGTCAATATATATGACAATTATTTTATTTTATTAGTATATGCGTTACATTATCTAACATTTACAAATAAACAGCCACAAATAAAAAAATCCACAACAGGCTATGGAGCCCATTGTGGATGTCTATGTACGGCCTCTTACGAAGCCCTCGTTCGAACTAATAAATACAGAAAATATGGCGCCCCGATAACTGCGGCCACGATGCCTGTTGGAACCTCCGTTGGCTGAAACATCCCCCGTGCTATCGTATCCGCAACGATAAGAAGTAAGCCGCCGGTAAGTGCTGAGGCTGGAATCAAATATTGATGCTTGGGTCCAACTAACCTTCTAGCTAGATGGGGACCTATCAATCCTACGAAACCAATCCCGCCGCCGACAGCGACACAAGCGCCAGCAAGCGCAACAGCTGCAGCCAGCAAACCAAGCCGTTCCCGTTCCATCCTTATCCCCAAACCGATGGACGTCATCTCCCCTAGATTCAACACATTCAGCACATTCGCTTTGAACATGACGTAAGGAATGAGGACAACAATCCACGGTAATAAAGCGAGAACGAACTTCCAATTCGTTCCCCAAATACTGCCTGCTAACCAGATCTGTACGAACTGAAAATCAGTCGGATCTAAGCGAATGCTTAATACCATCATCAGTGAAGCAATGCCCGCAGATACCGCGATCCCCACAAGGAGAAGACGAGATGACGAGATGCCTTTGCCTTTGATATACGAAAGGGTATATATCAGCAGAGCGGCCAAGCCAGCACCCAACATAGCAATCATGGGCATGAAGAACAATGGACCCGCAGCATTATTAGGATAAAAAGATACGACCAGAATGATCGCAAGTCCCGCTCCCGCATTAATGCCCAGAATGCCTGGGTCAGCCAGCATATTTCGCGAAATTCCCTGCAAGATGGCTCCGGAAACCGCTAACCCCGCTCCAACCAAAATCGAAATCACGATACGCGGAAGCCGAAAATCAAAGAGGATAATCCCCTGCTTCGCTGTCCCGCCTCCAAAGAACGTTCGCACTACCTCAAGCGGAGTCAACCGAATCACGCCTGTATTCATACTAATAATAAAAACGATAACAATGAGTACCGTTAAAATCGACATAACCGTAATTGCTTTAGACAATCTCGGTTTCTTTATGCTTCCATGCTGCATGGTTGTCATACCTAGTCCCTCCCCTTTCTACGCGCAAGATAGAGGAAGAAAGGTACACCAATCAGCGCGATGATAGCACCTATTGGCGTCTCAAAAGGAGGGTTAACCATACGGGCGCCGATATCAGCCGCCACAACCAACAACCCGCCTAATACGGCTGAGGTTGGGATAATCCAACGATAATCAACGCCAACTAGATAGCGAACAACGTGCGGAATAATAAGACCAATGAATCCAATCGCTCCTACCGTTGCCACAGACGCACCCGCCAGGACCAGAACTAGCACGAAGGCCGCTAGCTTAACAAGCCCTATCCGTAATCCGAGGCCTGTTGCAACATCTTCCCCCATGCTTAACAGCGTAATCCAAGGTGAGATGAAAAAAGCGCATAGTAAAGCACCGAGAATCCATGGTGCCATAATATCAACTTGTAACCACTTCGTACCCGCAATCCCTCCTGCAAACCAAAAAGCGAGATCCTGACCAATATGATAGGAAATCGCAATCCCTTCGCTAAGCGCCAGCAGCAAAGCACTGACAGCTGACCCCGCTAAGACGATTCGAACAGGCGTAACGCCTCCCCTAGCCATCGCGCTAACCCCATATACGAGCCCCGTTCCTATCGCAGCACCGAGAAAAGAAAATAGAATGACATAATGAAACGGCAGCTGCGGTAAAAAGGCAAAACACAGGGCAAGCATAAAGCCTGCACCTGCGTTGATACCGAGAATACCCGGGTCGGATAACGGATTGCGTGTTACACCTTGCATAATCGCTCCTGCTACAGCAAATGCAGACCCAACCAACGCTCCCGCGATTGCTCGCGGAAGTCTTAGTTGTTGAATGATTAAATGCTCTGTCGAATCAGCATTAAAATGAAAGATGGCTTGCCATACCTCACCGAAGGAGATATCAGCTGCCCCTACCGAAATAGAGGCAACCAAGCTAATCAGCAACAAGGCCAAACCGCCTAAAATAATGACTAACGCAGCTAGCGGACGCGATTTCAATGAGGGATTGGCTAAGGGAACTTGGCTTTTTGACCCCGTCATACCATAGCCCCCAATTACTTAATGACTTTAACGATATCGTCCATCACGCGCTCGCCAGCGATTACACCGTTGTACAACCAGCTGCTCTTCGTATCCATTTCAAATACTTTCCCTGCTTTAACAGCCGGAACGTTCTTCCATAGCGGATCTTCCAGGTTCCCAGCTTGACCTTTATCGCTGTTAACCAAGAAAATGTAGTCTGCATCCAATTGTGCAAGCTTCTCTAGGGAAATTGGTGTCCAGTTCGCTTTCGCATCTGGCAAGACAGCTAGAATATTAGGCATTTTCAAACCAAGATCGCCGTAAGCAACTGCGCCGCTGGCTACTTTACCGTTAACAACAAAGAATGATTTGTTTGTTAGCCAAAGGATCGCAACCTTTTTATCGCCAACAGTTGCTGCAAGTTTCGCTTTTGTATCTGTTACTTTTTGATCATATTTTTTCAAAGCGGCATTCGCTGCATCTGACTTGTTAAGAATTTCGCCCATTTTCAAAAGCGTCTTACGGAAGTCAGCTGTTACCTCGCTGCCTAATACGAATGTCGGTACGACTTTGGAGTACTGCTCGTAAAGACCTTTTTCAACAGCAGACTCACTGCCTACGATCATCAAGTCTGGAGTAGCTTTCAAGACAGATTCAACTGGAAGATCATAACCAATCGTTGGCACGCCAGCAAGTTGTGTTTGTAGGTAGTCTTGAACAGTTGAACCTTTCACGGACCATTGAACAACTGGTTTAACGCCAAGTGCAAGAAGCGGATCCTCCAAGTAGGAAGCGATAACGGCTTTCGGGCTTGCAGGAACTTTAACATCATGTCCCATGCTATCTTTAACAACTTTATCAACAGCTGGAGCCGGTGTTGCTGTAGCCGCTGCCGTAGCTGCTGGGGCAGTTGAAGTTGCTGGTGTTGTTGTGCTTGCTGCATCTTTATCACTTCCGCAAGCTGTTACGAGTAGTGCTGCCATACACACTGAAAGGACAGTGAACGAGACTTTAGTTGTTTTTTGTTTGTTAAAATGAAACATGGTGGACCCTCCTGAATATCTATGTATGATATTGATTCTCAGTACATAATAATGAAAATGATTATCAATGTCAAACGTTTTCAGGAAACTTTCAGCTACGTTCCAGCATTTGGTTGTTTTTGAATTACCTTCAATGCTTCCCGTACACTTAGAGGTGATAATTCATGGCTAGCAACAAAGGATTGTACCGCTGTCGCATCTGTCTTGGAATACTCGCGCAGCGCCCATCCAATCGCTTTGCGGATGAAGAACTCCTTCGAGTGAGCCATCGTCGTGATGCAATGAAACAGCAAGGGGACGTCGGTTTTCTTTTTATACTTCAACTGAAATAAGATCGCGGTACGCTGCAGCCACATGTTATCCGAAGCCAACCACTTCTCCACATAAGCGGGAATTAGCTCGGGAAATCGTTGCAGATGAAAACCGATCAAATGATCAGCAATCGTGTCTACGGTGTCCCACCAGGATTGCGTTACGACGAAATGCTCCAACACCTCAATATGCTCAGCATCTACTGTTTTCCTCACTTGCAACAGCATCATAATAGCCGTGTAGGCAAACTCGCGCTCGGGCAATTCCCATAGCTCCTGGGCGACACGAACTGCCTCCTCCCCTTTCGGAAAGCCATGCTCCTTCGTGAATTGCTTGGTCAGTGCAACACGTTCCGGATTACGGATACCAAGGAAAGGAAAATGATTCTTCATATAAGCTTCCATGCTAGGTGCATTCTCCGCGTTCGCATGGGCTCTAAGCCATTTCTCCAAGTCATTCGTGTAAGCTGATGTCATCGTGAAAATGCCTCCTTTTAGCTATCTTCTATGCGCTTTATTGTAGCAATTCTCTAGCAATTCGGGTATGCTATTAGCAGAATTTTAATAGAGATGACGAATAGGATCGGTGAGAAACATGACGTATAAATTAGTTGCTGCTGACTTAGATGATACGCTGCTGCGTGATGATTTGACGATTTCACAAGAGACGGTTGATGCTATGCATAAAGCCGTTGCCAAAGGAGTTATGGTCACCATCGCCACGGGAAGAAGCTTCCCTTCCGCTGCTAAGATTGCCAATCGTATCGGACTCAACGTGCCCATTATTACTTACCAAGGGGCGTTGATCAAAACTTTGCTAGACGAAAAAGTGCTCTATGAGCGCACGGTCCCTGTAGAGAGCGCCCGCTTCCTGCTCGATTACTGTGAGAAAAACAACTATCATCTTCAGCTTTACCATGGGGACGAGCTTTATGCAGCTGAAGATAACGATAAGATTAAAAACTACGTAAGCTTGTCCAAGACGCCTTATATCATTGGGGATCTTCGTCAGTGGATCCATATACCGCAGCCTAAGATGCTGATTGTTGATAAGCCTGAGGTTTGTGACCAAATCCGTGAGGAGCTGCTCCCTCTACTGGGAGACCAATTGCACATTACGAAGTCCAAGCCCCACTATCTGGAGTTCATGCATAAGGAAGGTACGAAGGGGCATGCGATCACGTTCCTGGCTGAGCACATCGGTTGTACATTAGATGAAGTAATTGCACTCGGCGATGCATGGAATGACCGTGAAATGCTTGAAGTCGCAGGCCTTGGTGTGGCGATGGAGAATGCGCTGCCCGAGCTTAAAGCGTTGGCGAACTTCGTGACGAAGAGCAATAACGAGGATGGCGTGAGGCATGTGCTGGAGACGTTTGTTTTGGCGGAGTAAGTGAAGGGAATGCGATGAGGGGAGGTCGAATAAGACCTCCTCTTTTTCATTTTGGCGGAAAAGAATTGATTTACAAACCTCAGGTAACGATCGAGCCTCCATTGACGAAAAAAATTTGACCAGATATGTAGGAAGCATCATCAGAAGCCAACAGTACATAAGCTGGAGCCAATTCAAATGGCTGCCCTGGGCGTTTCAAGGGCACCTCGGTTCCGAATGTCGTTACTTCTTCAGCTGTAAATGCGGAGGGGATTAATGGCGTCCAAGTCGGTCCCGGCGCTACAGCGTTAACTCGAATGCCTTGATCGGCCAGCGAGAGGGATAAAGAACGTGTAAACGAAACGATAGCTCCTTTGGTAGCCGTATAATCAATCATGAAGCCCATTCCAGAAAAGGCGGTATCTGAAGTCGTATTAATGATGGCGCTTCCTGCACGAAGATGAGGCAATGCTGCTTTGGTCATATCAAAAAAAGAAATAATATTCGTTTGAAACGTATTCATTAGCTGCTCTCTGGTAATATCCATAATACTTTTTTGATGAAACTGTACGCCATGATTGTTAACTAAAATATCTAATTTCCCATAGGTTTGAATCGTTGTGTTCACAACAGCATGACAATTTGCCTCCTCCCTTAGATCCGTGGGAATTAGCAAACACTGCCGACCTAGATTGGTAATGATTTGCTTCGTCTCCGTCGCATCCTGGTGTTCGTCGAGATAAGCGATGGCTAGATCTGCCCCCTCTTTGGCAAAAGCTATCGCAACAGCCCGTCCGATCCCACTGTCTCCGCCGGTCACAATCGCCACCTTATTTTTCAACTTACCACTGCCTACATAGGTAGGATTCTCGAATAATGGGCGCGGGTTCATGACGTATTCAAAACCTGGCTGTCGATCTTGATGCTGTGGCGGAAAGACGATAGGAACGTTGGTACATTGTTGCTTCCAGCCGATATATGGATAAATAAAATAAGTCATCCCTTCACTCCTCCTTTCGGATTCCGTTTCTTATCACACTTTATTCCAAGGGAATGAAAAAAGACCACCAGCAACGCGCTGAAGGTCTCCGTTTAAAAATGATCTCATAATGCCAATGTCATGAAGGAACTATTCGGGTCTAGGGTGTAATCCCCGAACGGCTCACAGTAGGTAAACCCAAAATTTTCATATAACTTTCTTGCAGGTTTGAAAGCTTCATCTGAGCCCGTTTCCAAGCTTATTCGCGTATAGCCGCGTCGCTTCGCTTCATTAATAATGTGTTCAAGAATTCGCTTAGCGACTCCTTTTCTGTGATGCGCAGAGGAAGTTCGCATTGATTTTAACTCGCCATGTTGACTATCCAGCTCTTTGAGTGCTCCACAACCAACTAATTCTCCTTGTTCCCAACCACTCCAAAATGTCACATCTGGTTTTTTCAACCCATCCAAATTTAGGGCATGTGTACTTTCCGGTGGTGATAATGATTGCATATGTAGAAGATGCTCCATAATGAGCGCTACTACTTCAGGACCCGATAAATCATCCACTTTAATCTCCACGCTGGCCACTCCTCTGTCTCTAATTTTTATTCACTAGAATACAACATTACAACGGTCAATTTCAACTGTTATTGGGATTCCGCACAACATGAAGTCCATTGATTGTGCAGCATCCCAATGCTTCTATTAGTACTAGACAGTAGGGTTATTTGTATGCGACCATGAGTTATCAGCTTTAATGTAAGCGCTGTCTATATTTAAAGATATAGACTATTATCTACAATCATTAATGGTATAAACCCTTCATGAGCTTAATATCCATATCCATGAGGTAAAAAGGAGCGTGAGTCCTATGTTCGATGGAGCATTACTCCAGGATAAAGTTGTACTGATTACTGGCGGCGGCACGGGTCTTGGCCGCGCGATGGGTGAGAAATTCTTGTCGCTCGGAGCTAAGCTGGCTATCACGAGTAGACGTGAAGAAGTGCTCGCGAAAACCGCGGCAGAAATGAGCGTTGGCGGCGGGGATGTGTTCTACCATCCCTGTGATGTGCGTGATCCGCAGCAGGTTGCTGCCATGATCACTGCGGTGGAGCAGCACTTCGGCCGCATCGACGTGCTGATTAACAATGCGGCGGGCAACTTTGCCAGCCCGACCGAGAATTTGTCACCGCGAGCGGTCGATGCGGTGCTGAACATTGTGCTCCACGGGACGTTCTACACCACGTTGGAGCTGGGTAAAAGGTGGATCGAGCAAGGTGTAGGCGGTACGATGCTGAACATCGTCACCTCCTACGCCTCCACCGGATCCGCCTTTGTTGTGCCCTCCGCCGCCGCGAAGGCCGGCGTGCTTGCCCTTACTCGCTCACTCGCCGTCGAGTGGGCGCGGTACGGGATCCGGCAAGTCGCCATCGCGCCGGGGCTGTTCCCGACCGACGGCGCGTGGAGCCGACTGGCTCCCACGCCCGAGCTGTCGCAGAAGCTCTTGAACCGCGTTCCGCTGGGGCGCGTTGGGGAAAAAGATGAGCTGGCGAACCTCGCCGCTTATCTGATTTCGGACTTCGCCGCCTATATTAACGGCGAAGTGATCACGATTGACGGCGGCGAGTGGCTGCAAGGCGCCGGGCAGTTCAACGACCTGCTCGAGGTGACCGATGAGCAGTGGGTTTCGCTTGCGGAGATGACTCGCAAGGGGAAATCGTAGCTCTAAAGCAGTTAGCAGCTTGCTACTCCGGCACGTGAGTTAGTCGATTTCTCCGACTAACTCGGGTCACATCGATCCCCTGCGGAAGTACTCGTTTGGCGAATTAACTGGAAAAACTACATCTAATTTCATGCGATTTGGCTGAAAAAGTGAAATAAATGGAAAAAGTACATCTAATTTATTCGATTATTGGAATTTCATCGAAAACGGTAAAAATAACTGGAGAAATTCCAGTTATTTTGCTTTTTCGATGAAATTGGGGAGAAATAGCTGGATATTTTCCAGTTATTTCGTGGCTAGCGACTGTCCCTTATTCTTGTTGTTTTTGCTACTTTACTTGCTACTCTTCTATTCTCCTTCTACCTTCTACTCTAACCGCACTCTCGCTCTTCTGCTCCACTTGTGTTCCATGTTCTTATTTGCCACCTCTTCTACTTCAAAAAAACAGGCATACAGATGCAATGTTGCATCTGTATGCCTGTTTGACATCACTAACGTAACGTTCTTCGCATTTCCCACTCTGTAGTGATGAATTTTATCACCACAGAGTGGGTTTTGGCGGGGGGGAGGCCAGGGTTTCCGGGTTGCCGAGGTCACCGGGTTTCCTGGGTTGCCTGGGTTGCCGGGGTACCAGAGTCACCGTGTTCCCATGATTTCCGGAGTTTCCGGCATCGAGATGCCGGTGGTTGCCCTTTACCCTTTCACAGCACCAGCCGTCATGCCCTTCATAATCTGCTCTTGGAACAGCAAGAACACAATAATCGTTGGAAGCACAGCAATCGCTAGTGCAGCCATCGTTAATTCGTAATCGGTCATGTAGCCCGTTGCAAAGGCGGATAAGCTAAGTGGTACGGTTTTGAGTGCAGGCTTACTAATGAAGACAAGGGCAAATGCGAAGTCATTCCAAAACCGTAAAAAGCCCAGAATGGCAACAGTTGATAGCGCAGGTACACTTAGCGGTAGCATCATGCGGAAGAAAATGCCCCAGTAGCCCGTACCATCAATCAGCGCTGCCTCTTCGATTTCTTTTGGAATACTGACTAAGTATGCAGCTACAATGAAGATTGCTAATGGCAATTCAAATGCGACATAAGGCAAAATAAGTGCACCATACGTATTCAACAGCCCTATTTTTTTCATGATAATAAAGAGTGGTACGAGCGTGCTATGAATCGGAATGAGCATGCCTAGCAGGAACAAGCCGGTGAAAAATGCCTTCAATTTAAACTCAAACCGCGCGATAACAAAGGCCGCCAATGCGCCTAGAATCAGCGTTAGCACTAAGGAAGCCACCGTAACTACGGTAGAATTCCATAAGGAGAGTCCCATTCCCGAAACTTTCCATGCGCGGACCAGGTTATCCCACTTCCATACGGTTGGCAGCAGAAAAGGCCGGGAATAGAACTCTTCATTTGATTTAACGGCACTAATAAATAACCATATTAATGGATACAACGTGACCAGTGCATATAAGGAAAGAACGGCATTGATGGCACCGCGCGTCCATATTTTACGTTGTTTAGCTCCAGCGGGAAAACCCGTTTGCATCACTACAACCTGCTTCATAGATGTCCCTCCTGAACGAATTATTGGTATTAACGATAGTCTCGCTTCATTAGATACTGACTGCCCACAATCAAGAGCAGGCTAAGAATAATAATCGCCGTGGAAAGGGCACTACCGAATCCGAAACGATACACATTGAAGGTACTGTTATACATATAGGAAGCCAGCAATTCCGTGGAATGTGCAGGGCCTCCGCCTGTCATGACATAAATCAGATCGAACGCCTTCAAGGACCCCGAAATACAAAGCACGATCGCCACCTTCACCGTATCCCAAATCATAGGCAGTGTGACAGCAAAAAGTTTACGTACCGGTCCGACGCCATCCAGCTGGGCAGCATCTTCAATTTCAGGAGAAATATTTTGTAATGCAGCAATGAACATAATCATGTAAGGACCAATATAATTCCAGATGATCGGCACCATGAGCGCGAACATCGATACTTTCGGATCGGAAAGCCAAGCTTTCTTCCAGCTATCAAGGCCGACACCATCTAGCAAGAAGTTCAGAATACCGATTTGCGGGTGGTAAATGTATCCCCAGATAATCCCGACAACGACAGAGGACAATACCATGGGCATGAAGACAGAAGCTCGAATAATACGTTGAAATGGCGTGCTGCGCATCAAGAGAAGCGCTAGAATCATGGCTATCGGTACTTGCCCAAAGACAGAAGCGGCAACGATAAGCATGTTGTTTTTAAAAGCTTTCCAGAAGATCGGATCCGTAAATACTTCGAAATAGTTATCCATACCAATAAACTTCGCTGCGCCAATGCCTTTCCAATCAAAAAAGCCATAGTACGCCGACCAAAACAGTGGAACGACAACAAAAAACAAATAGATGATTAAGGCTGGAAGGAGCCCTATGGTGATGAATCCTCTCATTCTTGCGGACACGTTCATGATGCCCCTCCTTGTAAGCTTTTTTTGGAAAAAAGGCTCCAGCCGAACTGAGGCTGGAGTCCTTTGGCCTTTCTTTATTTACCTATAGCTTTCGCTTGTGCTTCTTGTACTTTCTTAGCAATATCCTCTGGCTTAGCGCCCATCAGAAGCTCTTGAAGTCCATTGTTCACCACGTCTGCACTTGATGAGCTCAGTCTGCCGTCATATACAGGCGTCATTTTCACGGTGCCCATCATTTTGTAAACCTCTGCGAAAAGGGAAGTTACTTTCGTAGTATCCAAAGCTACTTTGTAGCTTACAAGCTGATTGCCTTCCAAAATAGCTTTCTGTGCTTCAGGACCTGACAAAGCATAGATCAATTCATAAGCAGCTGCTTTTTTCGCGCCAGTTACTTTTTTACTCATGCCTAAACCTGTTCCAACAACACCGGATAGTGTGTTCGGATCACCCTTACCATTCGGTACGGATGGCAATACCACAACTGCCATGTTCGCTAGTGCTTCTTTGGAGGCGCTCGCTGCTAAGTTAGGCAGTGCCCAACCGCCATCGATCATCATCGCTGCTTTCCCTTGCGCAAACATTTGCTCCATTTGTGTGTTATCAATGCTGTTGAAGCCTTCTTGGAAAGCGCCAGCTTTGCCAAGCTGTTGCAGGTACGTTAAGGATTGAACGAATTCAGGATCCGTAAACTTCGCACCATTTTGATCAACAGCCTTCAAGAACCACTCCGTTCCTGTTACACGGTCCGCTAGTGAACTTAGAATACTGGATTGTGCAACCCATGCCGCTTTGTTACCAAGCGCGATTGGCGTTACGTTATTCTTTTTGAACGTATCCACCAGCTTCATCATGTCGTCCCATGTTTTCGGTGGTTGTGCGTTATATTTGTTGAAGATTTCTTTGTTGTAATAAAGAATTGATGTTGGCGATAAGGCCATTGGTGCTGCGTAGGTTTTGCCAGAAATCGTGAAATCATCGAAGGAACCTGGCATAAAGTTGCCCTTCCACTCCGCTTTGCTATCAAGCAGCTCATTGATCGGTTGGATCAAGTCGCCACCGACGAACTCCTTCGTCATCACACCTGGCCACATAACGAATAGGTCCGGCATTTCATTCGCTGCTGCTACGGTTTTAAGACGCGGACGGTACCCATCGGGTGGAATCCCTTGAATATCCAGCTCCACATTCGGATGATCCTTCTTGAACTTTTCCATATATTCGCGCATCGTTTTGGCACGTGTATCTTCGCCTGTATAGTTGTGCCAGATAGATAGCTTAACTTTTTCACCAGGTTTCGCTGTTTCTGTTTTAGTTGGTGCCGTGCTTTCTTTCGCCCCATCTGTTCCATTCGACCCACAACCTGCTAACAGCGAAAGTGACATCGCAGCCGCCATTGTAACGATAAATGACTTTTTCATTCGTTCGGACCTCCTAAAAGTTTCGTAGCAACTAGCCCCTCATCTTGCAAGCTTTCTTCGTTACTCCTTCAGTATAGGGGACATTCCACTGATGAGGTACGGGAGAGACTTCGGCGCGAAGGGGGACATTTTTCAGTCTTTACCTCCTTGTCGATATTCTGACGGCGTTCTTCCCGTGTGCTTTTTGAACTGTTGGGTAAAGTATTTAATATCCTCATAGCCCACTCGTCTAGCAATATCGCTTACTTTCATTTGCGTGCTTTGCACAATGTCCGTTGCTAACTTCATACGTTCCCGTGTAACGAACTCTAGATACGTGCAACCAGTTTCCCGCTTAAATACCTCACTGAAATGATTAGGATTGATATGCACGAATCCTGCCACTTGCTGCAGTGAAATCGGTTGATGTAGATTATCTCGAATATAAGCAATCGCTTTATGGATGTACGCATATTTATTCTGATCGAGCCCCTGGTGGAACATGCTCATAATCGCTGACAGCACCTTGAATACTTCTTCTTCAGGACGTCCCTCTCCATCAAGCTTGGATAGTGCGCTTAGTGCCGACAGGTCCTGCTGTGAAGTACTGGCTCTCTCTAACCAACGATGTCCGGCTACCACCATGGACTGTAAGTATCCTTGCACAGAAAGCGGTGTAGCCGCAGTATCCTCGAGCTGTGTACGAACCTTTAGATTAACCCAGTGCCTAAGGTCCGTCGCGTTATCATTCATAAGGATCGCAGCAAGCTCCGTCTCCTCTTTCTCCGTGCAAACCGTACGGCTCCCGCTTCGATCTCGAATATCTTGGGGGGTGTAAAGCCCTGTTGAGCCTAACAGACCCTGGTAGGCGAAAACCTCCTTGGCGGCGCGATAGGACTCACGCAGCCCTTCATCATCGTGTGCAACAGGCCCAAGCGATGCAAAAACCGCACATTTCAGCGTTTCGGTGACACGCTGGAGCGCTTTACTTAGTCCCTCGGCATCCGTTACACCCGCTTCGTATCGGATGACCAAGACGAAATGATCCTTATTCATCAGCGTCACACAAGGGAGAAGCTCGTACAACATATTCTCTGCGGCTCCTTGTAGAAGATCAGCGAACGTCACCCAGCCTGAACAGGATACGAGAAGCATCTGCCTTGCAATCCCCGCACCATCATCCTCTGAGGGGTCGACGCCATTTTTGCGAAACCATTGGTGAAGCTGTGTGCGCGACTCCTCATCATCGTGTAAGCCACGATTCAAAGCCCTATCTAGCAATTGTGAACGAAGAGCAGCCTGCTGGAGGTTATCCTGCTTCACCGACTCCCATTTATCCATGATGTTCTGCTTCGCTTTCAAAGCCGCTTTGATGATCTCCTCAGGACGGCTTGTTTTCAGCAAATAGTCCGTTACACCGCCGCGCAAAGCTTGCTGTGCATAGCTGAAGTCGTCATACCCTGTGAGAATAATGATCTCCGTATCCGGTAAAATGAGTTTTATTTCCCGGGCAAGCTCGATGCCGTCCATCCCTGACATCCGAATATCGGTTAATACAATATGCGGCTTCTCCTGCGGAATGCGCTCTAAAGCCTCTTCCGCGGAAGAAGCGGCAGGCAGCAGTTCCAAGCCAAGCTCTTTCCAATCGATAACGGTACATAGGGCCGTTCGGATAATAACCTCATCATCCACAATTAAAATTCTCATACTGATGACTCTCCAATCTCACGAGGAATAGTGAATGTAATGCGGGTACCTGTACCCAGCGTACTCTCCAGAACAAGGCCCGACCCCGCACCGTAATGCAGCAGCAACCTGCGATGCACATTAATGAGTCCATAACTGGTCACAACCTTCTTCCTCTCTTCATCCGCTTCACTTCGGATACCTAGCTTCTGATTAGCCAAAGCCAGCTGTCCATGTATATCTCTCAGCTTCAATTCATCCATCCCGATCCCCGTATCTTCCACAACGAATTTCATATCATGCTCCCGCAGCTCGCCGTGCACATAAATGTGTCCTTTCGTTTTCTTCTTCTGAATGCCGTGAATCAAGCTGTTCTCTATCAAGGGCTGAAGCAGCAGCTTCAACATCACATTTTGCGTCATTTCAGGGTCGATAAAGAATTCTATCTCGAACTGATCAGGGAATCGAATCGCCTGAATGTACGCATAATTCCGTGCATGGGAAACCTCCTGCTGAACGACACAATACTCTTCCCCCTTATTTAAGCTAAAACGCAAGAAATCACTGAGTGCACCGACCATCTCGGCAATTTGTCGATCCTTATTCATCAAGGCAATCCAGTGAATAGACGACAATGTGTTATATAAAAAGTGCGGATTAATCTGTGCTTGCAGCGCCATAATGTCCGCTTCCTTCTTCATCGCCTCATTGAGCTGGACTTGGTCCTTCAGACGGCTGATACGGTCACTTAGCTTATTGTAACTGTGAACAAGCAGACCCACCTCATCCACGCTTTTCACTTCAAACGTCGGAATCATCTCGTCAGGATTCAGATCTTTTAGATATTTG
This sequence comes from Paenibacillus sp. J22P169, assembly GCF_059691995.1. Taxonomy (NCBI): domain Bacteria; kingdom Bacillati; phylum Bacillota; class Bacilli; order Caryophanales; family Paenibacillaceae; genus Paenibacillus; species Paenibacillus sp. J22P169. The sequence continues at coordinate 25,059 of NZ_JCAUAO010000019.1, forward strand.
GTCAATTTCATGAGCGGATTCGTTACCCATCGCAAGAAATAAATGACTAGAGCCATCGCCAGCAAGAGCGCAATGATGATGGTGACAGCCGTTACGGTCAGAACGAATCCATTTTGCTTTTGATAAATTTCAGTCGGAATGAATCCGACTAATTTCCAACCCACACGTGGTAGTCCGTTGTAGAGGACCGTATACGGATGCATTCCTTGCAGAACACTCGACACACCGCTTGTATCCGTAAGTCCCTGCAGGTTGGGGAATACATCGGCCATATTCTTCATTAACCATTTCGGATCACCGCCAGCAATGATGCGATTATTCGCGTCTACCAAGACCACAAATCCGCTCGTTTCCCAGCCTGCATCCGTCAAATAATGCTCAATCTCCGATTGATCTAGGGAGAACGATACGATGCCCAATGTTTTGAATAGGCTGAAATCCCGAATCGGTCTGACCAGTGAAATCACCTTTCGTAAACCGTCGGAGGTTTGAATGTCATAGAGCGGCGACCACCATTTGGGTGCTGATTTATTCGTAGTTTCGTACTGTTGCAAAAGGGGCGCTAAGCCTGAATTCGTAATCGTCGTTGTATATAACACAGGATTACTGTTTTTCGGCGTAATCGTAATGTTCGCAATATACTTTTTGGAATAGGATAAGTTCCATAGGGTCCCGATAAGCTGCGAATACAGATTGATATCGCTTTCTTCTTTGCCCAAGTAGGCCTGGACGTCCCGCTGTCCGATCAGAAAGATCGACATGTTCTCGACGTCCTGAATAACAAAGTCAAGCTTATCTGTCATCTGCTTCAGGGTGTTCATCCCTGATTGCTTCGCTTTATCCTCCGTCACCGAGGTTGCAATCCGATAGGAGACCGTTCCCATCGTAAGAAGTGGCAAAACAACAGCGAATAAAATTAGCAATGAGAGCTTGCGATTAAGTGATTTGGCAAACCACCGTTTCATGGGAGATCCTCCATTCTTCTAGTCATCCATCTTCTGGCAACACTTAGCATGCCACACACCATGATCTTTTTAACATAGTATCATGAGCCCTACTTGAAAATCATACTTTTTTTTAGTCTAACAAACTTTTTGTTTGACAATCGAAAAGTTTGTGTTACCATTTTGCTCAGAATAACCTACAACCTGTAAGGGGGGATAACCAATATGGAATCCATTCAGGATGAATTCGGATTTTTGAGCGATCTGGTGACAGGGCTTGCCGCTCAATTCGGTGAGAACTGCGAGGTCGTACTGCATGATTTGACAGGTTCTTACGAAAGCACCATCGTGGCTATTGCAAACGGTCACATCACTGGACGCAAAGTCGGAGATCCCGGCACGAATCTAGGTCTTGAGCTGCTGCGAGGCAATCATGTAAACGGCAACAAATTTAACTATTTGACCCAAACGAAGGACGGCCGCATTCTGCGCTCCAGCTCGATGTATATGAAAAATAAAGCAGGCAAAATCATCGGTTCACTCTGCATCAACATGGACATCACGGATCTCATGGTCGCCGAGAAAACATTGAAAAACCTCATCAACCCAGGTGAGCAAACGGAGATCAAAGAATCCTTCGTTACGAGTGTTAGTGACCTGCTGGATGCCCTTATTCAAGAAGCGCAGGAAGTCATCGGCAAACCCGTTGCTGTCATGACCAAAGAGGATAAGATGCGCATGATTCAGCTTCTCGATGCCAAGGGTGCTTTTCTGATTAAAAAAGGCGGCGAGAAAATTTGCACGTATCTCAACATCTCCAAATACACCCTATACAGCCATCTGGAAGAAGGAAAAAGTAACGCGAAAGAGAGTGAATCCCTATGACTATCTCCCTAGAAACGCCTTGCGTCCTTATTGATACAGATATCTTGGCACGGAATATAGCAACCATGGCAGAACGTGTTCGGCAAAATGGTGTAAAACTGCGTCCACATGCCAAAACACATAAGCTCCCTTCTGTTGCTCAGCAACAAATTGACGCCGGTGCGATTGGCATAACCGTGGCAAAAGTGTCAGAAGCCGAGGTTATGGCTGCGTACGGGATTCACAATATTTTCATCGCTTATCCCCTCGTGACCACGAGCAAAATTGAACGCGCCATTCGCCTTAGCGAGCAGATCGAGCTAATTGTTGGGGTAGACAGCTTAGCTGGCGCCCAACTAATGGATCAGACCGCGGCCAAGCATGGGCATACGCTCCAGGTTCGCCTCGAGATCGACACCGGGCTGCGCAGAACCGGCGTGCCTTACGAGGCGGCAGTCGCGCTCGCCGCGGAGATTGCGGAAATGCCGCACCTACGGCTTACCGGCATCTACACGTTCCGCGGCGCCTTGCTGGCCGGCAAGCCCACGCTCGACGTGGCGGCCGCCGGCTGGGAAGAAGGTCAGCTCATGGTTGACCTCGCTGACCGCCTTAGAGCCGCTGACATCGCCATCGCCGATGTCAGCGTAGGCTCCACACCGACGGCCTTGTATGCCGCGGCTGTTGAAGGCGTGACGGAGGTCCGCCCCGGCACCTACGTCTATCAAGACCGGATGCAGGCGCAGCTTGGCATCTGCGAGCTCGAGGACTGCGCCGGCAGCATGCTTGTCACGGTCGTGAGCCGCCCTTCGGTGGATCTAGCGATCGTGGACGGCGGCAGCAAAACCTTCGCGACCGACGTGCAGCCAGGTACGCATCCCTTGCAGCTGCGCGGGTTCGGCCATATTCATGGCATGGAAGATGCCCTGCTCGTGCGGATGACCGAAGAGCATGGCATGGTAGAGCTTGGCCCACTGGCTCAAGCGGCCAACCTGCAAGTCGGCGACCAGCTGCGTATTATTCCGAATCATATTTGCAGTACGGTTAACCTGCATAATCATGTTGTCATGCAGCGTGGAGACACATTTGAACGCGTGCCTGTGCTTGCACGAGGCATGCTGGAATAGCTGGAATAAATTTGGGAGGTGCCCCATCATGTTGGATCTTATTTTGAAAAACGGACGCATCGTCGATGGCACTGGAAATCCTTGGTTTACTGGTGATGTCGGCATCCAAGGCAACCAGATCGTCGCTGTTGGTCAGCTTCATGAGGATGCTTTGAAGGTCATCGATGTGAACAAACAAGTGATCTCGCCTGGCTTTATAGATGGTCACTGCCATTCCGATCTGATGATCTTCGATTACCCGCATAGTGAAATCAAAATGCGTCAAGGCGTTACGGCCGAGGTCGTAGGCAACTGCGGACTTGCTCCTGCTCCCTTCGTTCCTTCTCAAGCTGAGCTGCTCCAAAGCTATGTCCAGCCGGTGCTAGGTCAAACCAAATGGCAATGGCCATGGGAATCGGTTGCCGAATATATGGATGCTGTCGCGAACTCGCGTCCATCTGAGCATATGGCTACCTATGTGGCGCATGGCGCATTGCGTATTGCGGTGATGGGCTTCGCCAATCGGCCAGCAACCCAGCCAGAAATCGCACAGATGAAGGCTATGCTCGAAGATGGCCTGCGGGCTGGTGCAATTGGCTTCTCTATCGGGCTGCTCTACGCGCCAGGCAGCTACACGAGCAAAGAAGAAATTGCGGAGCTATGCTCCGTTTTGCCGAAGTATAACGGCCTTTTCTCCACGCACATTCGTGGCGAAGGGAACAACCTGCTCCCATCTGTAAAGGAAGTTATCTGGATTGCCGAAAAAGCTGGCGTTTCCCTTCACATCTCTCACCTCAAAGCAGCCGGCAAGCGCAATTGGGGCCAAATCACTGATGCGCTGGAGCTGATTGAGGATGCACGCTCTCGTGGCATGGATGTCACTTGTGATGTGTATCCGTATAACGCTGGATCTACTTCATTAACGACGATTCTCCCTCCGTGGGTACTCGAAGGCGGGATTGAGAGCGCGCTTGAAGTGCTTCGCGATTCCTCACTTCGCGCCCGTGTTCGCGAAGAATTGAGCCACGAGCAGACGACGTGGGACAATCTGATCTGTTCCACAGGTTGGCAAAGTGTTTTCCTTTCGGCTATGCACTCGGAGCGCAATCGCCATCTCGAAGGCAAGCACCTTGCCGAGATCAGCGAAATTCGCGGGCAAGACCCAGCGGAATGTATGATGGATCTCCTTTTGGAAGAAGAAGGTCGAATCTCCATCGTCTACTTCCATATGTCTAACGAAGATGTGAAGCAAGTTGTTGCTTACGATAAATCGCTCATCGCATCCGATAGTCTCACTTGTGATACCGGGAAGCCGCACCCACGCTTATATGGGACGTTCCCTCGTGTATTTGCAAAGTATGTTCGCGAGAATCGCATCTTGACCCTGGAACAGGCGGTGCGCAAAGTGACATCGTTCCCTGTCCAGCGCTTCAAGCTTGGTAAGCGGGGGCTGATTGTGCCTGGCTACATCGCCGATGTGGCGGTGTTTAATCCGGATACCATTCAGGATCATGCGACTTTCGAGAATCCGAGACAATATCCGGATGGCATCTCGCAAGTTGTCGTGAATGGCGCCTTATCTTTGACCGGCGGTCACCACACACATGCTCGGGAAGGCAGTTTCATTCGCGCCCAGCATTGCTGCCGGCATTAATCTTTTGAACGAAAATGAGAACGAAACTTAAACCTAACTTTGACTTGGAGGTCATTCATATGTCCGTTATTGAACAACGTTTGCAAGAGCTTGGAATCACGCTTCCCCCATCACCAGAAGCACGTTTCACTTATCTCCCATGTAACCAAACAGGGAATTTGATTTACTTGTCTGGCCAAGATTGCCGTATCAACGGAGAGCTGATGTATGAAGGTAAACTCGGCCGCGAAATCACGATTGAGCAAGGTCAAGAGGCAGCTCGTCAAACGATCATCAACTGCTTGGCTGTTATGAAAGGCTATTTAGGTGATTTAGATCGTGTAGTCAAAATCGTAAAAATGCTCGGCTTCGTCAACAGCGCTCCTGGCTTTGGCGACCAGCCTTATGTCATCAATGGCGCGTCTAACTTCCTCGTTGAAATCTTTGGCGAAAACGGCAAACATGCCCGCTCCGCGATCGGTACTAGTGATCTTCCTTTCCACACGCCTGTGGAAATTGAATTGATCGTTGAAATCCGCGACTAGGATTCAATTCTTTAAAAGATAACTCAAGTTATCCACAGTAAGTATCTCAAACAACAAAAAGGAACCTCAGACTTTATAAGTCTGAGGTTCCTTTTGTTCCCTTATAGCCCCACAGCGGCGCCTCTTTCTAGCCGCAGAATCTGTTTCTCTCCGGTTTCCGCTAATTCTCGGAATTGGGTAATCGTTTCACGCATTTTCGGAAGCGCTTCTTGCTTATAGGTACTGATCGCCTGCAAGGCCTCAAAGCTGTCAGCGAATGCTTTTTTGAGTGATTCTGCTGAAATGCTGGCCTCAATGGCGCCTTTTTGTATATCCACACCTTGTTGCTTCAACATTTGCCCAGTATGTTCAATAAACGTATTTGTAGTATTGTACAAGGCATTAAGTTGTTTCAGCACCACTCGCTGATTGGCTAATGCACTCGCTGCTGTAACTGCGACGCGTAGAGCTGCTACCGTTACCGTACTTGCACGATCCACACCACGGATAAGTTCCTTATTATTCCGGATGACAACCTCAAAGGTAATGAAACCTTGCTGATTGACCGCCATCATCGCTTGCATATCCAACGTCCTCTGACGAAGTGGAAATAGCACCTCTTCTGTTATGAATTGAATCCTCTCAGGTTCATCATTTCGTGCTTTGGCGAGCGCGATCTGAGCCTCAATGGACTCATCCATAAAGGAAACTAACTGAATCTCTTTACGGAGCTTTTTGGTAAGCTCGCGAAGTGCATGCTGTTCGAGAAGTAGTGTTGTATTGTCATCCTTCAAGCCCAATTTCCCTTGATTCAGCGTTTCGATGATCTCAGCGATAACCATATCAGCCTTATCGAACTGATGGAAATAGGAACGCAGTGGGTTGAAAAACTTTCCAAGAAACCCGCGCTTAACGAAGTCGATCCCGCTAGGATCGAGATCCTTCATTTGCAGCTGAAGTTCACCCAGCCCTTTGGCAACAATCCCTCCCTCATCGCCAGCCTTCGAAAGTTTCCCAATCGTTACTTGGAGCAAAGCGTTTTTCTGTGAGGATGCTCGCATGGTCTCGATGCCGAAATTTTCGACTGTCGCCAAAATATGCTTTTTCTTCTCCAGCGAATCCAAATCTAACCCCATAATCGTTTGTACATTATGTTCTGCTTGTGCTTTCAGTTTCACAACTTCTTCTGGCACTGGCTTCACTTGTTCCTCTACAACCGCTTTAAGCACCTCGTCGCCTGCAATTTCCATCGAGAATGACATCGTAGCTCCCCCTCAAAAGGTAAGTTAACCTACATCTGGACGTTAAGCAGATTACTGATTTTATAAACAACATCATCCGTGTCCGCATTGATACTCGCTGCCTCGTTAATACTCGAGATACTCTGAAGTGCTTGAATATCGGCATTGTAACCAATCGTGTAAATGGGAATTTGATACTTCTCAATCAACGATCTAATGTCTTTCAGAGAATGACCTGCATTGGTCTCCCCATCACTTAATACGAAAATAAGTGGTTTAACATTAGGGTCTGCTGTCATATACTCTTCCAGCATTTTCATAGCAACGACGATAGCATCAAATGTTGCTGTACCTCCTCCCGCTTGGAGAGTACCTACGGTACCTACAAACAGCGATTGCTGATTGGTATCATACTTGGCAATTGGCAAATTGATCGTCACCCCATTGGCATAGGACACAAGACCAATTCTATTTTCTTTTCCAAGGTATTTCTGACCTTTGAGCAAGGATTCTTTCAATCGACTAAGTGGTTTGCCATCCATGCTGCCTGATACATCCGTGACAAAAACAGCTGCCAATGGTTTGCTTCCATTCTTCTTTTCCTTCCAGACCTTTTGCGCTGAAGAAAGTGTGTTTCCATCTATGGCAGCGAGCTCACTCTTGTAATTTTCGAGCCCATTGAACCCCTTATCCTTGGCTGCTTGTTGATATCTTGCCTGTGTAACAAACTCTGCAAATTGTTTAATTACATCAAGCTTCGCTGCCGGTAGATCACCGATGGCATAGAGCGGACTGTCATGTCTGTAGCCAAAAGGAGTAAAGACATAGTCATTCGTGAGCTCCGCTGCATTCTGGAAGGTCTGATATTCCAGCACGAAGCCATCCAGCATTCCTGACTTAGCCGCATCTCGCATTTGAATCGTCGTAGATGCGATAAAAGGCACGTTCGTTTGGAATTTCTCGAATTCTAGAACAGCCTTCTCACTGATTGGATTTTTATTATCAAATGTACTTAGTGCCGTTACAAGAAAATTGAGACCGGTTGAACTCGCGAAAGGGTCCGTATAGCCCATAGCAAATTCATTATTTGAAATAGCTTGAGTTACTGTAGTTACACTGATCGATCCGTATTTTGCAACGAGGGCGTCATATTTTTTCTTCGAAATCACAATGCCTGGCACATTACCGACAAGACGTTTCGTGACAAGTTGTATTTTCGGTCCACCTGCTTTAATCATCTCTCCCCACAGCTCATTTGAAGGTGTAAATGCATCCGGCACATATTTCCCTGACTTGATATAGTCCGTCGCTGTCCCTGAGGCAATATTTCGTATTTTCACAGATGCGGGCTTTCCGTTTACCAGTACTTGCGCTTTATTAAATTCATTGGCTACATCCGTTAACCAACCATCCACACCGCTGCCTGATTTCTCCGTTGATGAGAAAATTTCCACAAAATTATCTGTCGTATTACTCACGGTTATTGGAAATTTCGAAATATCCGGCAAGGATGAAGCAACATCTGCAGGATTAATATCAATTTGGCCTTTGACCGGGGTTCCGTTCACCACTGAGATCTTCTCATAAATCTTGTTCAATTGCTTTGCAGCATTCTCCGCTGTAACTTCACTTGGGGATTTGCCCAAATTAGCCGTGAAAGCAACGCCAGCGTAGACGGCGATAAATACAATAACCACAAAAAGGCACGAGATCAGGAAGAACTTCATTTTGTTCATCTTTTGAGCACCACCTCTACGATTTGTAGAATTGTGTTTGCTTTATCAAAGCGTCGATCTCTTGCATACCTGGCATTTGCCCAATATCTTTAACCTCTAAACTATCCAATCGAGACATTTCTAGCAGCAACTTATCCAATTTGAGCAGAATTTCTTCATTCATATGTAAGGCGCTTCTAATAAATGAAATATGTGCTTTATAAACGGTTCGTTTTTCTTGAAGAAGCTCGGGGGATAGCTGACTTGTGCTCTGTTTGGCGATACTTTGAAACTCCTCTTCGTCGAACACATGGAGACGGTTTATCATACTCCGGATATTGTGAAAAAATAACTTCTCCACCTCTTGTGTTGTATAAGCAAATTTCTGAAAACTGAGTCCGCTCGGTTCAAATCTCTGGCTGATAACACTGCGTAGCGTCTCTTGTTTCTTGCGCATTCGCTCCAATTGGTGTAAGGCAAGTGCGATTTCTTGGGCCAGAGATTTCACACCTTTGCATTGTTTTAATGCACCCTCCAGATCTTCTGGACTCTTCATCTGTTTCGCAGGGAGTCGAACGTTTGGCTTCATGACTACGTTGTAAATGCCAAATAGTAATACTAGGGTACTTGCCAGTAGAATGGATACGGCGAACGCCGTTTGCAGTGGACTCCGTCCGATTCCTAAGCCTAGAAATCCGGGTGAAAGCATGAAAATATCAAATACAACGACCCCACTCGTTATCACAAATAATTTCATTAGTTTACTTGCGGTTTCCATCAAAGGGAATAACTCCTCTCTTCTCCATTCATATAGGATTATATGCAGAACATATGATACATATCTGTTTACTCTTGTTCATATCTCAAATGCGTTTTTAGTTATGATATAATGAAAAAAGAGAATGTAATGGAGGTGTGGACGATGCGTTGGGAAGAAGTGCGAGAACGATACCCAGATGAATGGGTAGTCTGTGAAGCTTTGGTATCACATTCAAAAGAAGGCTATTGGTATATTGATGAAGTAGCCGTTATTGACCGATTTGATGATTCAAAAATCGCTATGAAACGCTACTACGAGCTTCATCGGGAGAAACCCAATCGCGAATATGGTTTTTTTCACACCTCACGAGAAAATTTGCAACTACGTGAAAAATGGTCTGGCATACGAGGACCTAGATGAATATTGATCTGATCTATGGATTACCATTTGTAGCGGTGACCATTTGCTATCAAGGTCAAGAGCTTATATTAAAGCATGTTTTACTGGATACAGGCTCTGCAGGAACTATTTTCAATGCAGATATTGTAGATGCAATTGGAGTTAACGTGGAACCTGGAGATTTCTTAAGTACAATAAGAGGCGTTGATGGTGTAGAGGTTGTCTATTCCAAACGTTTTGATTTTGTTCGAATTGGGGATATTTCATTACAAGGATTCGAAGTTGAGATTGGTGAGATGAACTACGGCATGTCGATTGATGGCATTCTTGGATTTGATTTCATTCAATCTGCGGGATTGATTATTCATTCTAAAGAGCTAAGAATAGCTTTGCATGAGTGATTTAGCCTCAACCCAAACTCTCTTCCCCAAAGCTAACAAGCGCTTTTGTACCAACAAATTGAAAAAAGGACTGTCCCTCAATAGTAGATTTAATCTACTTGAGGACAGCCCTTTTTTCCTGTTGCACAACACTTCCTTCGTGTCTATGATTGGCCTATTTCACTGAGCCGAGCAGTCTAGCTTGCATGGAAATTAACTGGAAGAACTCCAGCTCTTACGCCCTCTAAGCCCCTACCTTACACCCGAAACCGCCCAATCAACCCCTGCAGCTCCGCAGCCATGCTGCTCAGCACAGTCGCAGAGGACACGATCTCCTCCATGCTCGCATACTGCCCCTCGATGTTAGCGGAGACGTTCTTCGCCCCCGCAGCGGTCTGCCCCGCCACTTCGTCGATGGCGCGAATCACGCCAACAGCGACGAGCGTCTTCTCGGAGATAGCCTCCGAGCAGCCTGCCACTTCCTCGATCTGACGAGCGACCTCGTCCATCGCAGAACGAATACGGCGGAACGTCGCTCCCGCTTCGCCGACAACCTCAAGCCCCGTCTCCACCTCGCGGCTGCCCGCTTCGGTGGAGCGCATAACGCCCCTCGTTTCCTCTTGGATACTCGTCACAAGAGAAGCCACTTCCTCCGCCGCTGCGCCGGTCTGCATGGAGAGCTTGCGGACTTCCTCCGCAACCACGGCAAACCCCTTGCCTGCAGCGCCTGCGCGTGCCGCTTCAATCGAAGCATTGAGCGCCAGCATATTCGTCTGCCGCGCAATACCAGCAATCATCGCGTTCGCATTCACGATTTTCTCCGAACGACCGCTTAAACGATCGACCGAGATAGCGAGCTCCTTCATCTTTCCATAAATAGCCTGCATCTGCGTTACTGCAGTTTCAATCGCCGCAGTACCTTCCCCAGCCTCCTGCTGCGCAAACAAAGACTGCTTATTCGCCGTTTGCGTCACACTTGCAATCTGCGTAACCGCTGCTGACATTTCCTCCATGATAGCAACACCTTGATGTACACTGCCTACCTGCGCATTGGTCCCTTGCGAGATGATCTGTATCGTTCCCGTGATCCGCTCCGATAGCTCACTAACCTGATTGGAATTTGCGCTAAGCTCTTCCGAAGCCGAAGCGACCTGCTCCGCACTGCTGCCAACTTGGCGGATCAAGCCCTGTAGATTGCCCTTCATCTGATTGAACGCAGTCGCCAAATCACGCAGCTCGTCACGGCTTTTCACCCCAATATCACCGACAGATAAATCGCAATTCGCGATTCGCTCTGCCGCTCTCACCATGGAGCGCACTGGCACCACAATAGAACGCGAGACCAAGAGACCTATCACTAATGCGAATACTAACGCTGCTCCGCTCACCCAAATCAGCGTCTTTATCGTGGATACAACGGTTTGATGATTTTGAGCAGAAGCATCAGCCTGGATGACCGCCTCTAGCTCTTCTATTTTAGCCGCTGCCTGTGTCAGCGTTTCCGTTGTTGGAATCGCCCACTGCATAGCTTCCGCTTTCGCTAGGGAGGCATCGCCTTTTTCTCCGTAAGCAATCACCTTTTGAACCAGTCTAGCGAAGGTTTGATTCGCCTCCAGCATGGACCCAACAGCGGATTGCTCCTCCTCATTTCCATCTGTATCTTTCATTTTGGTAATGATCGAAGTGAGCGTCGCGTTCATATCCGTTAGACGCTTTTCCCTGTCTTTCGTCGGATCGAGCACATAACCAAACAATAAACTTGTTTGCATTTGTGTTTTTTCTTTAATTTCTGATACATCTTGGAGCAATCTCACATTCTTATCGAGCAGCTCCGTGTAAGAGTTGTCCACTTTTTTTATGTACATGTAAGATAATCCGCTCGTGATCCCAACCAGCAAGGAGACGAGAACAAAAGCCCCCACCAGCTTCGTTTGTAACGAAATAAATAAAAGGCGCTTCTTCCAGTCAGGCCTGTTGTGATTTGTATTCATAGTCAATCCCCCCACTTTTACGTAAACGCTTACAATATTTTCAGTAAAAAAGGCTGCCGAGAAAATCGACAGCCTCCATAACCTACTTCGAATTCATATATTTCCGCATATCAAACGCTACCGCAGCAACGATAATCACACCTTTGATAATCAACTGCCAGTATGGGCTAATTCCGATGAACGTCAAACCGTAGTTAATAACGCTGAAAATCAATACCCCTGCAAGAACACCTGGCACCGTTCCGATACCACCGGAAGTTGACACACCGCCGACTACGCAAGCCGCGATCGCATCAAGCTCGTACATGTTTCCGTAGTTATTCGTAGCTCCGCCCGTTCTAGCTGCTTCCAACACCCCTGCTAGTCCGTAAAGAGCACCAGCAATACCGTAGATGTAGATCAAGTAACGGTTTACGTTAATACCAGAAACGACTGCAGCATGAATGTTTCCGCCGATAGCGTACATGTATTTGCCAAGTTTTGTTTTGTTAAATACAACCCACACAATGATCGAAACAACAATCGCGAAAATTACGATGTATGGAATCGAGTAAGTGGCGCTTGAACCAATGGAACCTGTTCCTAGGCTACTGAAGTCAGGACGAAGACCACCGATTGGTTGTGATTGGTTCGGCTTCATATCGAAGTACAAGGAGTTCGCTCCGTAAACGGCTACCATCGTTCCTAGTGTTGCGATGAACGGTGGAACGCGAAGCTTCGCAACGACAATCCCGTTGATCAAACCGATTGCAAGACCTGCGATAATCGCGATAATGATTGGAACAAACAATGGCAAGTGCGGCAAGTCTGGGAAAAATCTTCTGCCATATTCCTGCGTCTGTAGCATGGAAGCGGAGATTACCGCGGTTAAACCAACAATTCGCCCTGCGGATAAATCCGTTCCGCCCGTGATAAGAATGAACGCTGCACCCAACGCGATAATGACACGTGTGGAAGACTGCAATAAGATATCACGCAGAATACTTACGGATAAAAAGCGTGGATCATAAATCGCGATCCCAATAACTAGAACAACTAGTACGATGTAGATTGCGTATTTGGTAATGAACCCGCTAAGGTCTCTGGATTTCAATGTTTCTGTTTTTGTAGTCATGGTTCTAGGCCCCCTCCATTATGCCATATGCTGTGCAGCAAGGCGCATAATCTCTTCTTCTGTTGCTTTATTTCCTTCTACAATGCCCGTAAGACGTCCCTCACACATAACCATAATTCGGTCTGACATCCCAAGAAGCTCGGGCATTTCAGAAGAGATCATGATAATACTTTTTCCTTGCTTCGCAAGGTCAGCAATGATGGAGTAAATCTCAAATTTCGCTCCTACGTCAATTCCCCGAGTTGGTTCATCGAGAAGAAGTACATCAGGTTCTGTTAACAGCCATCTGGCCAGCAAAACCTTTTGTTGATTACCACCGGACAAATTCTTAATCAGCGCATGCATATTCGGCGTTTTCACGCGTAGCATTTCGATGCTTTGTTTAACTTCTGCTTTGCGTTTTGCTTCCTGAATGAAGCCTAATGGATTCATGTATCGTCCCAAATTGGCAATGACCGTGTTCTCCAAAACCGATAAAACAGGGAAAATACCTGTCACTCGGCGCTCTTCCGTCAGCAAAGCAATCTTCTGCTTGATCGCATCCATCGGCGATTTCAGCTTCACCGGCTTTCCGTGAATGGAGATACTTCCTGAAGCAATACCTCTCATCCCGAACAAGGATTCAATCAACTCAGTCCGTTGTGCCCCAACAAGGCCTCCAACACCGAGAATCTCACCCTTTTTCAACTCAAAAGACACATTCTTGAACGATTTAGGAACGACCGAAGTCAGGTCCTCTACCTTCATCAATACGCCTTCTGGCACATTACTGCGCTCAGGGAAACGCTCTTTCAAATCACGTCCAACCATCTTCGAGATGATCATATCTGTAGTAAGTTCGGAAGATGCCCATGTACCAATTTTGGTACCATCACGCATAATCGTTACTTCGTCCGAAATTTCCAAAATTTCTTCCATTTTATGTGAAATATAGATGATCGAAACACCGCGGCTCTTCAGATCGCGAATGATGCGAAACAACTGCTCAACTTCGTTACCCGTAAGTGATGAAGTCGGCTCATCCATAACAATGACTTTCGAATTGAAAGAAACAGCCTTGGCGATTTCAATGGATTGCACTTTAGATACCGATAAGGTACCGACCAGTGTATCCGGCTTAATGTCCATTTGGAGTTGTTTGAACAAACTCTCTGTATCTGTACGCATTTTTTTGTGGTCCACTAATTTCAAAGGTCCGATACCTTTTAGCGGGAATCTGCCTAACCAAATGTTCTCCATCACATTGCGATGTGGAACGGGGTGTAGCTCTTGATGAATCATGGAAATACCATTCGCTAATGCATCTTTGGAGTTCGTGATCGAAGCTACTTCTCCATTAAGCTTAATTTCTCCACCATCGGGCTTATAAATGCCGAACAAGCATTTCATGAGCGTCGATTTACCCGCACCGTTCTCTCCCATCAGCGCATGTACGCTTCCTGGACGAACTTTGAGGGTGACGTTATCCAGCGCTTTGACGCCGGGGAACTCTTTGGAGATTTGATTCATTTCCAATAAATAGTCATGTACAGTCATGGTAACTCCCCCTACAGCTCACGATAATCCCCACAAAGTGAAGCCTTAATTCGAAGCTTATTTCTCTTTATCTTTGCACGGGTTTCCAAAAAAGGAAGGCAAAAGCGCGATTGTTACTCACATATCGCCTCTCTTGCCCATTCTCACAATTACTTCGCTTCGTTCATGTTAGCTTTTGTGATTTTTTTGTAGGAAATCCAAACATATTTACCATCAGTTACATCATAGCCAGTTGTTTCTTTGCTTGGTACAAGACCATTTGCAAGAGCTGCTGCTACGCTTGTCGTTGCTGCACCTTGGTTTTTCGCATCGTTTAAAACTGTTCCTAGAAGCGTTCCATCCGTAAGTGCTTGGATAGCTGGAGCTGTTGCATCTACACCAACAACTGGAAGGAATTTGTTGTCTTTGAAATAGCCTTTTGCTTTCAAAGCTTCGATTGCACCAAGCGCCATGTCATCGTTGTTCGCAAGAACAGCTTCGATTTTGCTTTCGCTGGAAGCTAGGAATGCTGCCATTTTCTCTTGACCTTTAACGCGGTCCCACATAGCTGTATCTTCCGCTACTTTTTCTACACCCATACCAGCATCTGTGATCGCTTGGATGGAGAACTTCGTGCGAAGCTCAGCATCTTGATGTCCTGGTTCGCCTTTAAGCATGACGTATTGGATTTTACCGTCTTTGTTTTTGTCAGCTTCTGGGTGAGCTTTGAAGTAGTCAACCAATAGTTGGCCTTCCATAGTTCCGGATTGCTCAGCTTTAGCGCCTACGTAGTAAACTTTGTCCCATTTCTTCATGTCGTCAGCAAGCGGCTCACGGTTCAAGAAGACAACTGGAATGTTTGCTGTTTTTGCTTTATCGATGATAACGCCAGCTGCTGTACGGTCAACTGCGTTGATCGCAAGTGCATTTACTTTTTTCGTGATGAAAAGGTCAACTTTATCGTTTTGTGTTGGTTGGGAGTTTTGGCTATCTACGATATCAACAGTCGCTTTATCTTTTGCTGCATCGGAGATTGCTGCACGAACACCAGACATGAACGTATCGTCAAATTTATAGATCGCAACACCGATTGTTGGTTTTTTACCAGCGGCTGGAGCTGTTGTTGCTGCTGCACCTGTGGAAGCTGCTGGGGAAGTTGTTGTTGCTGGAGTTTCTGTTTTATTTCCACAACCTGCAACGGTTGCAACCAATGCGCCTGCTACGGCAAGTGTAAGTAATTTTTTCAAGATAAGACCCTCCCTAAAAGGTATGTTGTTTGTTTACATTCCTTACTATAATGGTTCAAAGAACATAAACAAATGCAATATCCTCATGTCTTCTATCGAAATTCTCATCACTTTTAATCACTTAATAAATGGGAATAGCAGCTTTTGATTGTCCGACCAGAACATATTGCTTAGGTCAATCGCCTTAATCCCTGTCTCCACACGCTTTGGAACACTTTTACCATGGACAGCTTCAACAGCACTCTTCACTCCCAAATACCCGATACTAAATGGATTTTGAATAATGGTCGCTTGAATAACACCCTCTTGCAGAAGCTCAAGTTCTTCGGAGGTGCTATCAAAAGTAATGATTTTCACTTTTTCCTGCAAATCCCGACTCTGAACCGCGCTAGCGACGCCACTTGATGAAATTTCACTCATCGCTACGATCCCGTCTAACTCCGGATGTTTATCGATAATCTCATAGGTGAGTTGAGCGGCAAGCTCACGATCGGTCAAGCTGTACACCTTCTCGATCACCTGGACATCGGGATACTTCGAAATTTCGTCCAGCAAGCCTTTCTCCCGCAGCTCGGTATTACGCTCCCCTTGCTTAAAGCTAACGATCGCAATTTGCCCGCTCTTGCCGATCAATTTGATCAGCTGCCTCCCCGCTAACTGACCCGCTTCATAGTTATCTGCGCCAATGAAGCTCTGTACATTTTTCGTCTCGACCTCGGAATCGATCGTAATGACGGGAATTTGCGCTTTATCCGCTTCATCAACGACAGCAGATAACTCTTTATAATCGTTGGCTGCCAATACAATTGCATCTGGACCGCTCGAGATGGATTGCTCCATAAGGGCAATTTGCCCTTTCACATCCGCCATATCACCAGGTGCCCGAAAATCCAGTGCAACATCAAATTCCTTCGCCGCGACCTCTGCACCCAACTTTACTGTCTTCCAATAGTCGCCTTCCTGACTTCGGAGAACGACCTCCAGATGTTTCTTCTGCTCGGTTGGCAAGGTTTCCACACTTTCGGTGCAGGAGGAAATCGAAAGAAGAGCGACGAGAATTGCGATCATTAGTGGTTTCAATTTCATCCTTCACTTCCCCCTTCCTCATCCAGTAAGGCTGGAATCGTAATTTGAACGACGGTTCCTTCCTCAAGCTCACTAGTCACGTGGACCCCATAGTCCATGCCGAAATAAAGCTGAATACGCTCATGGACATTTCGCAATCCGACGCCGGAGCCCTTTTCACTTTTTACCTGCCCGGACAAAATGCTCTTGAGGGTTTCCTCTGACATTCCGACACCATTATCTCGAATCTCGAAGAGAATCTTCCCTTTCTCCATCGTGACAATGATCTCAATCAATCCTTCATCGACCATATACTCGATCCCGTGGTAGAGCGCATTTTCCACAAAAGGCTGAAGAATCAGCTTTAGCGTTTTATACGGAAGCACCTCTTCTGGGACGCGGATCTCGTATTCAAACTTGTCCTTATAACGCATCTTCTGGATGATCAAATAGTTGCGAATATGCTCGATCTCTTCCCCGATGGTAATAATGTTTTTACCTTTGCTCAGCGAGATACGGAAAAACTTCGACAGCGACGTAATCGTCGTCACAACTTCTTCGTTCCTCCCATTGCCAACCATACGTACGACCGAATTGAGTGTATTGTATAAAAAATGCGGATTAATCTGCGATTGGAGAACCTCTAACTCGTTTTTCCGCTTTATTTCTTGTTCCTCGATACTCTGATTCATCAGCTCGCGGACTCTGGAAACCATCAAATTAAATCGCCGTGACAGCTGTTCGACCTCGTCCGCTCCTCGTACATGAATATAGGTGTCGAAATGTCCTTTCTCCACCATCTCCATCGACTTCTTCAATCGTTTAATGGGCTGAGAAATACGCGCAGACATGAAGGCGGAAATCAACAAAATAAACAGTAGTACGATCACTAGCAGCCAGATCATGAAGGTTGAGATTTCCTTGCGTGTTGTCACCATCTCATCGAGGTAGGACACCCCAATAATTTTCCATCCGATGTTATTGACCGTCCGCACTACGTTTAACCGCGACTCCCCCTCGCTCATATCCATATAACGGCCATACGAAAATTTGAGCGCCTGCTCCACATTTTCATACTTTAGACCAATATAAATAAGCTGCTGCTGCGGATGGTACACAATGCTGCCAGCAGAATCGTCAATGATATAGACATAGCCTTTCTTCCCTAGCGAAACCGTACGGAACACATCGTCCAGTGTCTTGAAATTAATGTCCACCAAAATAACCGCATCCACCATAGTCCCATTCTGTTCGATCGTGACCCCTTTACTCATGGAAACCACCCACTTGTATGGATCTTTGAATAGGTTCTGGATATGCGGTAAGGAAAAAGTAAGATGGTTCGGATTATCGAGGGCAGACCGAAACCACGGCTGCTCGAGCAGCCGTGTATTTTTGCGCATCTCTGTCGTTGGCACACCTGTGACTAACCCGCCATCCGCTGTAAACAGATGGATAGACACAATATCCTCACGCGTACTAGCGATAGTGTCTAGCTGTTCGAGCAGCTTGTCCGACGGGATGCCGCGGCTTCTCGCAATTTTGGCATCCACGACCTCAAATGTATCCGACATCCCCTTGATATACTGCTCCAAGTTGAATTGCACTTGCTCAATCACCTGTGCCGTATTCAGAAAGGCGCTCTCTTCTGCCGTTTTGGCGAATTTATTATAAAGGACCAAGGAAACGATAAGCATGACCGTTACGGTAATAAAAATAAATGACATTGTAATCGTAAACTGAATACTTTTTACCCGCATCGTATCGAGCAAAACGTTATATAAAGCCTTCAGCAGCGTGCTCACTCTGCGTTTCAAAGCGATTCTCCCCTTTTCTAGTTCCTACAGCCCTTTGTCGCTGTTATTGCGATACTCCTTTGGGGAAACGCCAACGTTTTTGCGAAATGAGAAGCTGAAATAATTCGCATCGGCATAGCCCACCTTCTCGGCGATTTCCAACGCTTTCATGTCCGTAGAGCGCAAGAGCTCCTTCGCTGCTTCCATCCGAATGTGGTTCAAATAGTTAACGAAGGTCATTTTGGTTTCTTTTTTGAAAATAGAACTGAAATACCCCGCGCTAATATGTAAATGTCCGCACACCTTATTAATCGTAATATCGCCTTCGTGATAATGGCTTTTCGTATAATCTTTCGCCAGCTCGACAAGGTTTTTATACGTATACTGACGATCCGTTGCAATATGATTCATCATGCTTGCACACAGCTCGGCCAACCAATGCTTCGCTTCCTCCAAGGAGGTGAACTTATTAATCTCCGTAAAAGGAATGAAACTTTCGCCAAACACCTCGTCGACATTCAGGCTCGAATCCTTCGCTGCTTTCAGAATGCACGTAAGAATTTCAAGCAAATAAATCTGATAATCCTTGACCGACACGCCGGCCTCAATACCCTGGAATAACTCATCCATCGTCTCCCTAATCTCTTGCACCGTGCCTACCTTAATACACCGAGTCAACGCGTGTTCCTTCACATCGTCAAATCGAATCTTATCAACGCTGCGCTTCTCCACATCATCAATGTAAATCATGCGATTGCTGCCCAGAATAAGTCTGTAGTCAAGGGAAAGCACAGCATCTTCATAGGAATAGCTGATTTTCGTGACATCCTTCATCACACTGCCTACCCCGACAGTCAGGGTGAATTTCAAATATTTTTCCACACTCTGCCGAATTTCTTCCAGTACTCGCATCGTTTCTTGCAGCGCTACTTCCTTGTCTCTAGTCTCTCTCGCCGCTAACAAGACAACCTGATCATCATGCATGAAAACGAGTCCGAGCCCCCGCTTATTGGCTATCTCTTCGGTAATATTTAAGAGAGCGAAATATTTCAGCGCTTGATCCTCCGAGTACTTCAAAGAGAGCGACTTCGACAGCTCCTCCCGATTCTCCGAATCCTCCTCCGAAATAAAGACCCCATCGATGCTCAATACAGCAACCACATAGCTATTACCGCTAAGCTCGATCCCGTAATTCGCCGCCTTCTCAAACACCTCGTCCCGCGGGAGCTTACGATTCATTAATGTCGCTAAGAAATTTTCCTTGAGCACGGGCATGCTCTTGCGGTAATGCTCTTTGAGCAGCTGCACATCCTTGCGATGAGCCACCTCTTCCTGCACTTGGGCTTTCACCTTTAACAAGGCATTCACGAGTTCCTGTGCTGAAAAAGGCTTGAGCACATATTCATCAATATGCAGCTTAATCGCCCGCTGCGCGTACTCAAATTCATCATGCCCTGTCAGGATGATGAGCTTAATGGTGGGAAAGCGCTCTCTAATTGCTTCAGCTAGCTGCAAGCCATTCATAAAAGGCATTTGAATGTCCGTCACAACCACATCCGGCTGCAAACGCTCGACCATCTCCAGCGCTTCTTTTCCGTTCTCCGCCTTGTCGACAACTTCAAAGCCAATGGCTTCCCAATTTATTTCACGGACGACGCCTTCGCGCACATCCTCTTCGTCATCCACTAACAGCAGCTTGTACATGCCTGACCTCCTAGGGCTCCCCAATTTAGAAGCATCTCTCGTAGCAATTCTAATATCACCACCATTGTACTCACTGCCCATCGAATATACAAATGGAATTGATCACTGCCCGAGGAAACATACAAATAGCATCGATAGCTGTCCAAGGAAACATTGGTAAAAATCCCCTGCGGAGTGTTAAAATTAGAAGAGAGCATATGTAAATCTTGACACCTCTAGTCTGGTGAACCCAGATGCATAAGCCAACCTCCTTGAAGCCTCACATCATCTCATTAGCACCCTTATTGTTCTGCTGTATCATTTCATTCATATCATTCATTATTTAGGAGGTTAATCACTTGAATATCGCACCTATCGAACGCATCGCTTCCCTCATCAAAGAAAACGTTGGTCACGTTATTATAGGCAAGGACGACACCGTCGAGCTTATGGTCATCGCGCTGATTGCATCAGGACATGTGCTGCTCGAAGATGTCCCCGGCACAGGTAAAACTCAGCTTGCCAAAGCACTAGCCCGTTCCCTGGACGGCTCCATGAAGCGCATCCAGTTCACGCCCGACTTGCTGCCTTCCGATGTAAGCGGCATCAATTTCTACAATCAGAAGCTGGGCGAATTCGAATTCCGCCCCGGCCCTCTTTTCGCACATATCGTGCTGGCCGATGAGATTAACCGCGCGACGCCGCGCACGCAGTCCAGCTTGCTGGAGAGCATGGAGGAGCGCCAGGTCAGCATCGACGGGGAAACGCGCAAGCTGGAAGCGCCGTTCCTCGTCATTGCCACGCAGAACCCTGTCGAGAATCAGGGGACCTTTCCCCTGCCGGAAGCACAGCTCGACCGCTTCCTGATGAAGCTGTCCCTGGGCTATCCAACGGCAGCCGAGCAGGTCTTGATCTTGCAGCGTTACCAGCAGCAGGATCCACTGGATCAGCTGATGCCGGTCGTGAGCCGCGCGGAGCTGCTCGAAGCGCAGCTGCTGTTCACGCAGGTGCGCGTCAGCGATGAGCTGCTGCACTACATCGTGCAGCTCGCGGAAGCGACGCGCACGCATGCGGATGCCGCGCTCGGCGTCAGCCCGCGCGGTGTGCGCGCCTTGATGAAGGCGGCGCAGGTCTATGCAGCGCTGCGCCGCCGCGATTATGTGCTGCCGGACGACGTCAAGGCGCTGCTTGCGCCCGTCTGGGCGCACCGCATTATGCTGCGCACGCGCTCGCGCCAGCAGGATCAGCAAGTGCTTGCGCTGCTGACTAGCATACTTGCCGCTACCCCCGTTCCTACGGAAGTGAAGCTGGGGTAACGATGAGCATAAGCTGGATTGTGATTATCGCTGCCGCTCTCTTCTTCCTCCAGTTTCAGTTTTTTGCCCGCTGGGGGTTTCGCGGACTTCGTATCGAACGAACCTTCAACCAAACACATTGCCATGTCGGCGATGATATTCAGATGATAGAGACCATCGTGAATCGTAAGCTCGCACCGATTCCCTGGCTGCGCCTGGAATCAACAATCCATGCGGGGCTTCATTTCACTCGGATGAATAATCTGGAAGTGAGCAGCGGCTCCCTTTTTCAAAATCACCGCAGCCTGTTCAGCCTCATGCCCTATACCCGTATCGTCCGACGCCATGGGGTACGTGCAGCGAAACGCGGTTGGTACAAGCTGGAAACCATTGCGGCGACTATAGGTGATTTCGTCGGTGTGCAAGCAGCATCCACCACCCATCGCCTTCAAGTCGAGCTACTGGTGTACCCACGTTTGGTTAATCGCGAGGACATACCACTCCTTTCCAGTCGGTGGCAAGGTGACGTGACGGTTCAACGCTGGATCATGCCGGATCCGTTTCTTGTATCCGGTGTAAGGGAATACCGCTATGGCGATACGATGAACAGTATTCACTGGAAAGCGACGGCTCGGAGTGGGCGGCTTCAGGTTTACAACCGGGAATTCACCGCAGATCCCCGATTACTTATCGTTGTTAACAGCCAAGTCACCGAAACGATGTGGGATGCCGTAACCGATCCCGAGCTCGTCGAGAAAGCTCTCTCCTACGCAGCAACATTAGCCGAACATGCTGTCAGCCGAGGTGTCCCTGTCGGCTTTGGCTACAACGGTTGGTTGCTGAATGAACCTGGCGTTCCCGTGTACTGTGCACCAGATGGCGGCTGGGGACAATTAGAGCATCTTTATCAAACGATGGCGAAGCTCGCCATCTCTTGTGCCCGCTCCTGTGAGGATTTTCTCGATTACGGCATTGAAGCGGTAGGCGAGGCTCTAGATATCATTCTAGTGACAGCCTTTGTTTCTGAGGGGATCGCGCGCAGCATCGAACGACTAGAAGCCTTAGGACATTCCGTATTCATCGTTCCCTTACAGCACAACCTTCTGAACCTCAGCGATAAGGAGGTGGCTCCATCCGATGCTCAAGCCCTTGCTTAATCAAACGAATTCTGGGCCTAATCGTCTATACGACTTCTTACGTACATACAGCCTTGCACTTTTATTTGGTATCGTCGAGCTTGTTATCTTTGCCCCGCTCGTTACGTTAGCTCAGGTCTATGTGTCCGATAGCGCGCTTGGTTTGACCTGTATACAACTACTGCTCTGCTTTGTGATCGGTGCCTATTTCGGACAATTAACATGGCTCTCTCGCAAAGGGTACGAGTTCCTTGTCTGTCTAGCTGCGGGTTATGGATTATCCTATTTATTTCAACTGTCTCCTTTGCACGTTGCGCTATGTGCGGCCATAGGAGCACTTCTCGTCTATCGGGGAATACGGTACACCAAGGACGGATGGCTTTCCCTTTATACACCTGGTATTTTCGTGATCTCAGGCGTGATGTACTTCATTGGTGTACCCATCATGACCCGTGCGGAGCTTATGCATCCATACCAAATAGCCTTAAACGGGCTCGGATTCGCTACTCTGATCCTCTACTTCTTTGTTACGAATCGCGCGCAGCTCCTTATCGCCACCTTAGCAGGCAATGATCGTGCTGCCGCCTCGTCACTGTCGCAAACCGTGAAACGCTCCAGTCGCATTTGGTTAATCGCCTTCATTGCGGTTATCGCTGCTGTCGGTTACTTTCAGCAAGTTAAGCAAGGCCTAACGCACCTTCTACTTGGCATCATTGCTTGGCTGTTAGGACTCATGAGCTCCGATGCACCACCTGATGTGCCCGAGGCCAGCCCATCGGCCCCCCCTCCTATGGGGCTCCCGCCAGCTACACCGCATGAACCCGGTTGGTTTGGTGTGCTCATGAGTGTTATCGTGCAGGTTATCGGCTATGTGCTGGTCATTGCACTCGTGCTTTGCTGCCTCTATCTGCTCCTGATGAAGCTAGCACCAGCTCTTCTCTCCTTCCTTCGGCGCTTTTGGAAGCAGTCGCTGCGGCGTCAACAAGGAGATTCGGCCGAGGGGTATACCGATGAGAAAGAAACCCTACTCGACTGGAGAGGGCTTCCTCATCTATGGTGGCGCAAAGCAAGTTCATCCTTGTGGCCAACGTCCAATCGCGAGCGGTCTTGGTCACAATTACCAAATAATCAGGAGCGTATCCGCTATCTGTACCGTGTGTTGATTGGGCAGGCGAGCAAGAGCGGTTACACCTTCAAACGCGCATTAACCCCCAACGAAACAGGCTGGGAGCTCACGCATCAAACACAGATTGCAGAAACTTCCGTCCACGCGCTTACCAAGGCGTATAATCGGGTGCGATACGGACGTGAGAAGGTTACTGACGAAGAGCTTGCTCAAGTGCTCCAAACCCTTGATCCGACGATTCGGAATCAGTTGAAGTGATCTTAATAAAGGTATCCTTCGTCTCACCCACGAGGATACCTTTTTGTGTTGATCGCTCCTTTAAGTGAAGCATCCTAGTTTAAGAAAGTCCTCGGATATACCAACTCACCCCTGATCGGTTGGGCAGGATCGTCTTGTTTTAATTCACATACCATAAACACATCATCCGGCACTTGGAACTGCTTCAACTCATAACCACATGCTCTCGCTGGCTTAAATCCGAATTTGGGATAATACGAAGGATGTCCGATTAAGAAAACATATCCATACCCTAGATCTTCACAACGCTGTAATCCGGCTTGAATATGTCTAGTTCCTACTCCCTGCTTTTGATGACTCGGTCGTACAGCAATCGGTGCTAACACAATGACTTCCTGCCTATCCCCGCCTTCAACAACCTCCGCTTTACTCAATACAACGTGCCCAACAATCTGCCCCTGCTCTTCCGCAACAAGCGATAATTCCGGAATAAAGCCAGCAGACAATCGGATTCTTTCGATCAATTTGGATTCATCTTCTCTATGCCCGAATGCCTCATAGTTCAACTGAAACACTTGCTCGTAATCAGAACTTTGCTCCATTCTAATGTGTATCATACCCGCGTTCTCCTCCAGTTCTTTGACAAGCCTATCCTAAATAATGCCCTTTTATTTCCAAATGGTACAAAGAACGTGCTTGTCCCTAGGCTTACGAACGAGCATTTTGAAAATAACCGTCACATATTTTCAAAAATTCGCATATACATAATTGTTTGAATACATTCGATTGAGGTGGTTTTGAGATGTTAGCATTAAAAACCGGTTCTGAAAAAGAAGAAGTGCTTCACACGCTTTACGAAATGGGCTTGGATCAAATCGCTAGATGGATCCTCGTATTACCTGAAGACAGGTGGGAAAGCATGTTTCTCTCGACATGGCCAACACTTGCCAAAAAATGCGGCTTTCACAGATAGCTGCTTTTACATACAGAGAGGTGGTTTAAGACAAGGATTAACTATAAAACGCTCTACACCACGAGGTGCAGAGCGTTATTTGTTTATTTTTAGTCTATGACACGGGCTACTTTTTGAAGACACTTTTTACATTTGCCTTCCAGCACGATGCCTGCCTTATTGAGATTTACCGCATAGTCGATGATTGTCGTTACGTCCCCACAATTCCCGCAAAAAACATTCGATAACAGGCGCGCTCGACCTGCTTCCGGAATCGCTAGCCATTCTTTCATCGCAGCAAAAGATTGCACATTATTCGGTTTACTCATGAGAAGACCACCTTTTCAGTTTAGGGATATTTCTCGTAAATAGCCCCGTTAGAAATCTTGGGAAGCCGAACTCCACTAATTTCCCTTTAACTAATTCTTTCATCTGTTCAACTGTTAGATCAGGCATCTTAAACGCCCCATCCTTAAAGCAATGACTGCAGTACATCTTGCTCTTGACACCCGATTTCTCCGTACCGCCACCTTGCTCATCCCGAGCAAGAGGCATCCCACAGCTCTGACAGTTCTTATAGGCAACATCCATCTCATTCAATCCCCCTAAAGCTTTTCCCTTCATCATACCAACATAACATCCAAAAGTAACGAAAAGCTTGTCATTGGCAAGAAATGCTTCCGTATCCCGTGTTCAAGCGCTTTCAATAAAGGATTGTTACTAGGTTAAAGAGAATTTATTAAGATAGATAGGCATATCATGTAGAGCTTATCTTTACTGCTAGGTTTACTTTACTACCGCTTAACTCGAAGGAGGATCTCCCGTTTGAAGTCCGTCATTGTGAAAGATTTAGTTGAACGCTTTTCGCTCGAAATTCTTGCTGGCCATTCGGAGCTCCACCGTCCTATAACCAAAACGAAGGCACACCGCCCTGGTCTGGAATTCGTCGGCTATTTTGAATATTTTCCACAAGCACATGTACAGCTCCTAGGTCGCAAAGAAATCACTTATTTACATAAGCTCAGCGAAAATGAAAGAAATTTGCATATTGGTAATATTGTGAAATATCACCCGCCTTGTTTCGTCGTAACGAGAAACCAAGAAGGCTTGAAATACTTAACCAAATACTGCGAAGAAGAACGAATCCCCCTTCTCCGCACCAGTGCCCCAACGAGTAAATTTCAAGACTTAGTCGATTTATTCTTGAGCAAATCACTTGCCCAGGAGATCGCTGTCCACGGGGTTTGCGTCAATGTTTCGGGGATCGGCATCCTGCTGCGCGGGAAATCCGGTGTTGGCAAAAGCGAAACCGCCCATACGCTGATCCGCAGAGGGCATCGTCTAGTCGCCGATGATATCGTGGTGCTCAAGAAGATTAGCCCTGAGACACTGCTCGGCACGCATAATGGCAAAACGAAGGAATTCCTCGCGCTGCGAAGCGTCGGACTCATCAATGTCTCGCGGCTTTATGGCCGCAAGGCTTTTCAAGATGAAACACGTATCGTTCTCGATATCGAGCTTACGAAGTGGCAGGAACATGCGCTGAACAATGATCTTGAGCTAGAACCCACGTTCACCGACTATATGGACATTCAAATTCCCCATATTGAGATCCAGTTACAGCCCGGCCGCGATGTTGCTGGACTTATTGAAGCCGCCGCCAACAGCTGGTATTTACGCCAGCAAGGCTACAGTGCAGTTGAAGAATTCATGCAGCGCCTGCAGTCTGACACAGACTAGTTGGTTCTTCTTTCAGCTAGATAGATAACTGTATACCGTCCTAAAACCTCCCTTCGGCTCGAAAGCTGTTAGCGGAGGTGTTTTATATGTTCACAAGAAAGAAAATAACGATTATGGCTATTGTAATAGCTACCCTGACGCTCTGTGGTTGGACCGCTTATGCTGCAACGTCATCCAGCGTGACAACGTCAACAACCATCCAGGGTAAGCTGACAGCCCTGACGGCGGATACGATTACTTTACATACGGATGCTGGTAATCAGACCGTTCCTTTAGCTGCATCCGTCTGGGTGTATCTGAATGACGAGAAAGCTCAGTTACGTGATTTACACACGGGGAATGAGATTGAGGTCATTCTGAATAACAAGAAACAGGCTGCATATGTGAAGGGATCTTCAGAGACTCCGATCGCTTCTAAACCAGAACCGTCCGTATCTCCCGTTCCGAGCCAATCGCCTGTACCTGTTCCTGTCCCTGATTTGGCAGCTACAGCTCCCAGCTCAACTGCGGGGCCAACATCCTCTCCTACCAAAGTGGAGAATAAGCCAGAAGCTTCTCAACCAGGCGGTCGTTCTGACTTGAAGGATGTGGATCTTAGCGTAGATGGGCAGCATTTCAACTTTCATTTGAAGCAAACCAGAGGAGCGCATGGTTCTCAATATGATCTGAGCATCCAGTCTCCTCATGCCGGCAGGATTCATCTCACGGGTTCACAAGCCCAAGCTTGGATCTCCAAACTACTGGGTTCTGTTGACCTATCCGCACCAGGTGCACGGCAGGTACTGAGCCAGCAACTCGCCAAACAATACAATCTAGATGCCGGCAAGTTGAATGTTCATTTAAACGTCCATTCCGAAGACAATAAGGATGACAAAAAGGAAGACAAAAAAGATGACGACGAAAAGGATGACAAGAAACCTCAGAAAGAGAAAAATAATGAGAAAAAGTCCGATAACAACAATAAGCATGACAATAAGCAAGACTAACTAGAACAACAATGAAGCCCTCGTCCTCCTTAATCGGATTTCGAGGGCTTTCCTACTTATTTCTTCTTCTCTTTCCCATGTCCATGCCCTTGATCAGCTTGCTTGTGCGGCTCTTTCTCAGGCTTCCCTGGGGGGCCAGCGGCATGAGTCTCAGACTGATTTTCCTTCTGAGGTCCCTCGATACTCTTCGGAATGTCAAAAGGAACAACAGGTGTTTGAGCTAGCGCACGACTCAGCATCTCACGGAATAATACTGCAGGCACTGCCCCACCTGAGGTTGTTAAATAATGCTTCGCATCGGTTCGGTCATAACCAACCCATACGGCTGCTGTTAACTCCGGCGTGTAGCCAACAAACCAAGCATCCTTGGCACTTCCGCTGCCAATTCCCTCGAACTCCTTCGTACCGGGTAGCTGTGTTGTACCTGATTTCCCTGCTACGGGACGATTCATAGCCGCATTCTTCCCTGTCCCCTGCGCTACTGCCGTCTGCAGCATCGCCGTCATCGTATTGGCCGTTTCCACACGCATCACCGATTGACCCTTTGCTTTCGCTTGCACAAGAAGATGCCCGTCACTTGTCTCTATTTTGGCGATCATATGTGCAGGGTTTAGGACTCCCTTCGCTGCAAAAGTACTAAAGGCCTGCGCCATCTGCAGCGGAGATACCCCCTCAGAAAGCCCGCCAAGTGCGATACCCAACTGCCGGTCTTGTGCTGGTAGCGTTATCCCCAAAGACTTCGCAAACTTCATGCCATTATCAATGCCAATCTCATGTAAAAGCCATACAGCAGGAATATTCCAGGACGAAGTAATGGCCTCTTGCATCGATACTTGCCCCCTTGACTGGTGATCCCAATCTTGCGGCTGATAGCCTTCAATATTCAACGGACCATCAAACAGCATGGTTGAAGGCTTGTAGCCTATTTCCAGAGCAGGTCCATACACAGCGACAGGCTTAAAGGCTGATCCTGGCTGTCTTCTTAACTGGGTCGCACGGCTGAAGCCCCGAAATACCCCCTCCCCGCGTCCACCGGCTAATGCTCTAACGCCTCCAGTCTGCTGGTCGACTATAGCAGCTCCGCTTTGAATTAGCTGGTCTGGCTTGCTTTCTGGGAACAGACTATCATTCTTAAACACATCTATAACTGCTTTCTGCACCGCAGGATCTAGCTCTGTCGTAATACGCAAGCCGCCGGTTAACAATTGTTCTTCTGTAAACCCATATAGAGTTACAGCCTCATCTATCACAGCATCCACATAAGCCCGGTTTCTCCCTTTTGCCTCATCTGTATTGACCGTCTTCACG
The DNA here is from genome assembly GCF_059691995.1 of Paenibacillus sp. J22P169. Lineage (NCBI taxonomy): Bacteria > Bacillati > Bacillota > Bacilli > Caryophanales > Paenibacillaceae > Paenibacillus > Paenibacillus sp. J22P169. Next base: position 53,813 of record NZ_JCAUAO010000019.1, read on the forward strand.
GCTCCAAGCGCTGAAGCAGCTGCTTTATCGTAATCCTGTTGAGATATTTTACCTTCCTTCTGCATCAGCTTGAGGACCGTATTCCTTCTTTCCAGTGCCTGATCTTCATTTTGAAAAGGGGAGTAGTGACTTGGTGCCTTAGGCAAAGCCGCTAACACCGCAGCTTCTGGCAAGGTGAGGTCCGTCACATTTTTATTAAAATACATTTTCGCAGCCCCCTGCACACCCCAACTGCCTTCTCCGAAATAAATCTTGTTCAGATACATTTCCAAAATGTCATCCTTACTGTAGCTGCTCTCTATTTTGATGGCATAAGCAGCTTCCCGCAATTTACGTCCCACCGTTTTATCCGCAGTAAGAAAAATGTTACGAGCTAATTGCTGCGTAATGGTACTGGCCCCCTCGGAGTAGCTCCCTTTGAGCACGTCACGGGCTACAGCACGGAAGATCGACTTCATGTCTACGCCCTTATGCTCATAGAAACGTCTATCCTCCACCGCGACAATGGCATCTACCAACACCTGTGGGATGTCCTTAAAAGGAACAGCATCGATCTTTGACGCCGACAACTGGGAAGCTATTTGACCATTCTTATCGAGCACGACGGATGCCTCTGGAAGCGGCTGATTTAACAGCGACACATCAAGTCCTTTTATGTAAAAAAAGCTCATTAACGTCACGCCAACACTCATGACTAGGACTACACCAACACCAACTTGCCAGAAGCGCCGAGGTATTGCTTTTAGTTTCAACATATTTTCCATGCCTCCTAACGTACCTCATAGTTATTCGTAGGTTTCTTCCACTAAGCGTCGTATGCGTGCAAATGGACACAAAAAAGCCTTCAACCCACAATCGGGTGAAGGCTCCTCCTATTAATCACATTAAGCTATCGACGTCGGCGCTCCAAAAACACTCGTATACCCGCTAATCCCACTCAGAATCCGTTCCATGTCCTCCTTGCTCATCGTACCATAGCGCTCTACGGCATTCACGATTTTGGGAAATAAATGCACATCCCCCGCACTCGCAAATCCACATACGCTTGGGAACGACAACACGAAGTGCACACAAGCATCGATAATCTCCTGCTGATCAAAAGGCTCGTACCACGTCGCATACGGACGCTCCGCCCCTTCTATCCAAGGTGCCTTCGCAATGGCTTTAATGACCCGAATCGCAGTCTGCTGCTTGTTCGCTTCTTCCATCAGAGCATCTACGGCCTCACGATATTCCGGTAAGCCATACATATAGTAGTTCAGTGGAAATAGGATCGTAGCGAATGGGAACCTGCGCAAGGCTTCCAAATGTACAGCAGGCGCCTCATGCCCATGACCTGTAATCCCAATCTCTTTCACAATACCTTCGCTTTGCGCTTCTAAAGCTGCTTCCAACGCTCCGCCCTTTGCCGTACAGCGATCTAATTCCGCCATTGATCCCACCGCATGCAGCTGGAGCAGATCGACCGAATCCACCTTCATTCGTTCCAAGGAGCGGTATATTTCTTCCTTTGCTTCTTTCTTCGTTCTTTGACCTGTTTTGGTAGCTAAAAAAATGTCATTCCGCACCCGGCTAATCGTCGGGCCCATTCGTATCTCGGCATCGCCGTAGCTCGCCGCTGTATCAAAATGATCCACACCATGGGACAATGCGAAAGCGATCGAGGCATCTGCCTCTTCCTGCGTTACTTGACCTAGACTAGCAGCACCAAACATCAACACAGAGGTTTCCCTATTCAAACGGCCTACTGTTCTCTTCAACATCCTTAGATTCGCTCCTTCTGTAACCGAGTTATGTATTCTCTTTATTTACAAATCTTTGCCCCTTAAAACCTCAGTCTGCCGATATTTGCTTCGTCTGCTTCCGAAGATTAACCTGCAACAAGCCAGCTGCTAATAGTAGCGCGCACCCCGTTAGTAAAAATACGGAATGAATCCCAACTAAGCCGCCTAGGAATCCCCCAATCAATGGACCGATCATCATTCCCAACTGATTCGACGATTGATTTAAACTCATTGCCCGTCCTCGGAAGTCTGCGTCTGAATATTTCACAATAAGTGCACTGAGTGCTGGATACACGGCAGCGAAGAACAATCCATAACTGAAACGAAGCACACCGAAAGCTACTAGATTATACACAGTTAACTGCAACAGATTCCCAATACCGCCACCGATTAAGCCAATGAGCAGCGTTTTGTCGTAGCCGATGCGTTGCCCGATAATACCCCATCTTGAGCCCATGATGACGGTCGCCACGCCTGCAGCGGAGAAAATAATACCCGAGCTCAATGATGCTCCCTTCGCACTTCCGCCGATTTGAACTACATAGATTGTTAATAGCGGTTCAAGAATCATCACCGAGGTTGCTACCAATACGGTTAATCCAAAAATAGATAACAATCGCTTATTAGCTGTCGCTTGCTTAATATCCTGAAGCACACTTGGACGCGCACCCGCTTTCTTGTGATGCACTTCCTTCACACCAACTACCGCTATCACCGCAGAAATAAGTACGACGAAACCTGATGCTAGGAAACACTCTCTAGTTCCTACCCAATGGCTGAGAACACCGCCAAACAAAGGTCCTAGGATGCTTCCCGCCGCTGTCGCTGTTGACATGACACTTAAAGCATAACCTACGTGCTTCTCTGGGGTATTCGTACTTACTAAAGCCATCGATGCGGGAATATAGCCCGCCATAAGTCCTTGTAGAACACGGACGACAATAAACATATAGGGATCATTCACAAAATAATTAAGAAAATAGACTGCGCTTAAGCTTAGTCCTGAGCGAATCAGCATCGGCTTTCTGCCATACTTGTCAGCCAGGGAGCCCCAATAAGGTGCGATTAACGCGCTTCCCAGAAAGCTCACCGAGAATGTGATCCCCGACCATGCCTCCAAACCGCTGTGTATGCCCAAGTCCTCTTGTAAAAAGATAGGGATGAACGGGATGGAGAGTGTGTACGCCATCGCGCAAAAGAATGCTCCAATCCATAAAATAAATAGATTCCGTTTCCAGCGTATTTCCATGTTGTAGCCCCTCCTCCTTGTCTACTATACACCAACAGATCCTTGAATCCCAGTTATTAGCAGTTAGGATGCACAAAAAAAGCATAGACATCATCAGCATGAAGCTGACAGTCTATGCTTTCTTTCTTGATCGGGACGACACGATTTGAACATGCGACCCCCTGCTCCCAAAGCAGGTGCTCTACCAAGCTGAGCTACGTCCCGATACAATTGTGATAAAAATGGCGCGCCCTGAGAGATTCGAACTCCCGACCTTTTGATTCGTAGTCAAATACTCTATCCAGCTGAGCTAAGGGCGCTTACTAAAAATGGAGCGGAAGACGGGGATCGAACCCGCGACCCTCGCCTTGGCAAGGCGATGCTCTACCGCTGAGCCACTTCCGCATAGGGATCCCCAAGCCGTAAGTTACGACTTGGGGATGTTTGATGCGCGTAGAGGGACTTGAACCCCCACGGTCGCCCGCTAGATCCTAAGTCTAGTGCGTCTGCCAATTCCGCCATACGCGCATGCTGTAAATAAGGCAAATGGTGAGTCA
>NZ_JCAUAO010000020.1:0-31010 GCF_059691995.1 Paenibacillus sp. J22P169
TACTCACCCGTCCGCCGCTAGCTTATCCCGAAGGATAAACCCGCTCGACTTGCATGTATTAGGCACGCCGCCAGCGTTCGTCCTGAGCCAGGATCAAACTCTCCATAATAGAAAGATGACTTGCTCATTTGAAGCTAGCGAGATTTTGCAATCTCTTTTATAGTCGATTGCTCGACTGTGCTTACTCACTCGTTGTTCAGTTTTCAAAGATCAATCACTCTTGTCCAACCCGCTCTCTCTCGAAAGCCGGAAGACCAATATACCATAGTTACTTTTGTTTTGCAACTTGTTTTTTTCAAGTTACTTTTGTATTTCCGCATGTCTCAGCGGCAACTTTTATAAGATAACACAGATGCCGCAACCGAGTCAACCTAATTCCAGATGTATTATTTTTACATCTACAGAAGCATCATTTTCACACCAATCAGCAGAATAACTCCTGGGACTCCCAATATAGTGGCTGTTCCTAGAGTTACCGTATTAATAGGCAGGTCTATATGTGTATACGTACTCAGTAGACTCAGTATGTATAGCAGAAAAGCCGCAACTACTACATTTAAACCTAGTGAAGCAGCTAATCTACTACCACCACGGCTGCGAAATACGATCAATACTAACATAAGAGAGGAGAGTATCAGCACCCCCCAAATCGCATATTTGAGTACCACGTTTTACACCTCCATTAAATGATCGCTGTCAATCAGGCTTACCCCTAGCTTCTTAGCTTGTTTGATCAGCATTTCAAATCTCTTCTCTGCCGCTTCCATTGCATAAATCGTATAGTCGATCTGATCCTTGTCCACTGCGAAGTCAAAGTGAGCTTGCGCTGCTACCCAAGTCTGGTGTGCAGAACGTATCTCTTGAATCAACATAATCTTGTCCCGTTTCAGTTCTTCCTTAATAGTCTTTGCTCGCGGACTCTTAAATCCACGCATGCCTAATAGAGCCGGTTTCATAGAAAAACCTCCATTCCTCCCACAATTGGGTTGATCTATACATATGGGAATTAAGGGATTTTAAGAACCATTACCACGCTTTTTAGGCAGAAAAAAAGAGAGCTTCTCAGCTCTCCTTACAATTTATACATTTATAATTCCCTGCGGCCTTCCATCGCCTTGGATAAAGTCACTTCATCCGCATATTCCAAATCGCCGCCAACCGGCAGACCATGTGCAATACGAGTAACTCGCAACCCGAAGGGTTTGATCAATCTAGATAAGTACATCGCTGTGGCTTCGCCCTCAATGTTCGGATTGGTGGCTAGAATCAATTCCTGAACCGTGTCGTCACCCAATCTCTTGAGGAGTTCAGCGATATGAATTTGATCAGGACCAATCCCCTCCATGGGGGATATAGCGCCATGCAGCACATGATAATAGCCTTCAAATTCTTTGGTTCGCTCAAGCGCAACCAAGTCCTTTGGCTCCTGCACGACACAGATAACGGAATTATCACGACTTTTATCCTGACAAATTCGACAAGGATCCACATCGGTAATATTGCAGCAAACAGAGCAATAATGCAGGTTCCGCTTTACATTAACAAGCGACTTGGCAAAGTCAATCACGTCTTCTTCTTTCATACGAAGAACGTGAAAGGCTAAGCGCCCCGCTGTCTTAGGACCTACTCCCGGCAAGCGGGAGAAGGCATCGATTAACTTCGCTATCGGTTCGGGGTAATACAAAGGAAGTACTCCTTCATGGAACAGAGTCGTTGATTCTACGTTGTCTTAGAACAATCCAGGTATATTCATACCGCCTGTAAATTTGCCCATATCTTTGTTAGCAATTTCTTCCGCTTTGGACATCGCGTCGTTAACTGCAGTCAACACGAGATCTTGCAGCATTTCAACATCATCTGGATCCACCGCTTCTGGTTTAATCGTGATGCTTTGTACTTTCTTATGTCCGTTGATGATACACGTTACCACACCGCCGCCAGCTGTTCCTTCAATCATTTTCGTGCCTAGCTCTTCTTGCGCCTTCATCATTTGCTCTTGCATTTTCTTCACTTGCTTCATCATTTGGTTCATGTTATTCATAATAGATCGCTCCCTTATCGTTAGTCTTCTTTAATCGTTACTAGGTCTTCACCAAACAATTGAATAGCTTCGGATATCCATTCTTCTTTGACCGCATTACCGCGGCCATCCTCTGCCACTAATTCCATCTCTTCAGGCGGGGCGTGCGTCGCTTCACTCTTCGCATCATCCCATTCCTTACGCATTAAGGTTAACAAACGCATCGGCTTACCAAACACAGAAGAAAGTACTTGCTCAATAATGACTTTATTTTCTGGCTTCTCCGTTGTATTGCGATGCATATCATTCTTGAATGCTACAAGCACAACATCATCTAGCATCGCCACTAGATCACCATTAACAAACCAAGCGTGAACAGTAATTTTCTTCTCTTTGACATCACCTAACACTTGACTCCACTTCAGAAGCGCGGTCTTCGTGTCTGGACTTTCGGAAGCTTTCAAATAAGGGTCCAGCTTAAGCCCCGACTTCTTAGAGGGCGCCGAAGCAACGGCTACTTTCGCCGCAGGCGCTTGCTTAGAACTCTCACCAGAAGCAACGTTCACTCCCGATTTTACCAGTTGTGCTAGCTGATCTTCAAGTTGTTTCATTCTCTGGCTCATCTGAGCGATGAGATCACCTTGCGGGGCGCGTCCTCCTGCTTCCTCCAAAGAACGAATGACCGGACTGCCTTCTGTCCCTCGATGACCGCCGCTTATTTTCATAATGGCGATTTCAAGTAAAGTTTGCGGCTGAACCGAATATTTCATCTCACTCTGATAATGATTCAGCGTTTCAATCATACTCATCATTTCGCTTGGCGTGAAGTGACTCGCAATTTCTTTGAGCTCTGCCATATCAAATACGCGTTCCGAAATCACAGGTGAGTTCGGTACCATACGCACCATCAGCAAATCGCGGAAATAGTGAATTAAATTTTCGATACACTTGTCTGCGCTTTTCCCTTCTTGCATGAAGGTGTCAATAAGCTCTAGGGCAGCCCCCAGATTCTGTTCCTTGATATACGTAACAAGTCTCTTAAATTGATCCGACGCTATACCGCCAGTGATCGACAAAATATCAGTAAGCTGTATTTCCCCTGTTGCAAAGGACGCAGCCTGATCTAATAGACTTAAAGCATCACGCATCCCGCCATCGGATAGTCTTGCTATATAGTGAAGAGCTTCTTTATCAATGGAAATTCGCTCTTGATCACAAACATACTGTAGACGCCCTACCTCATCCTCCATGGAAACACGACGAAAATCGAAGCGTTGACAGCGAGAAATAATGGTTGCAGGAATCTTGTGAGGTTCCGTTGTCGCCAAAATAAACATAACATGCGCAGGCGGCTCTTCCAGAGTCTTCAATAAAGCATTGAATGCTTCTGTCGTCAGCATGTGTACTTCATCGATAATGTACACTTTTTGCCTAACTTCCGTAGGTGCATATTTAACTTTATCTCGGATATCTCGAATTTCTTCCACACCGCGATTGGAAGCCGCATCGATCTCTACAACGTCCATAACAGCGCCTTCCGTGATGCGCTCACAGGCAGAGCATTGATTACAAGGCTCTTCGGAGGGGCCATTTAAGCAATTGATAGCTTTGGCTAATATTTTGGCTGTACTTGTTTTACCCGTACCACGGGGTCCGTTAAACAAATAAGCATGGGTTAGACGATTTTCCCGTAAAGAATTCTGCAGCGTTTGTGTGATATGCCTCTGTCCGACAACATCACGAAACGTCTGCGACCTCCACGTACGATACAAAGCAATGTGTGCCATAGTGTTCCTCTCCAATAATCCATGGGTGGATTGACTGTATCCATTATACTATAACGCTTCAAGGGATGAAATAGAGGATCACGTATAGGGAATCGTTATGGTGAATGTCGTTCCAAAGCCTTTGGAGGCAACACGAATGGTCCCACCCATATCATGAATAATTCGTTGGCATACGGAAAGCCCGAGACCAGTGCCCGTATCCTTCGTTGTAAAGAAGGGGTCGAATATTTTGTCAATCACGAACATCGGTATCCCTGAGCCTGTATCGTGAATATCCACGCACACATTACGCTCATTCGTGTCTACACGTTCAGAAATCGTCAATAGCCCACCGTCGTGCATGGCTTCGATCCCATTTTTGCATATATTCAAAAACACTTGTTTCAAGAGTTCATTATCCGCAATCACTTCAGGGAGATGAGGTGAAGCCTCGTAGTTGAGTTGAACGTTATAGAGGATCGCTTCATTTTGAATGATCGGTACGATACCATCCAGTACTTCCGTAATATGAATTGGCTCATAGGCGACATGCTTGGGCTTACTTAACATGAGAAACTCATTCACTAGCGCATTAATGCGTTCGATCTCACCCAGCATCACATCTGTAAAGTTCTGTTCCTTGTCCATGCCACGGTCACCAAAGGTGCGTCGCAGCATCTGCAGGAATCCTTTAATTGAGGTTAAGGGGTTGCGAATTTCATGTGCCGTACCTGCGGCAATTTGTCCGATCATCGCAAGGCGATCACTTCGCCAGACCATTTGTTCCAGTGAGCGCATGTTCGTAACATCTTTGAAAATGACATAAGCACCCACAATACTCCCATGACCATCTTTCAGCACATTCGAATCGAGGAGTAACTCAAACCGTTCTTGATTATTCGTCCAGGAAACAGCATGATTGCGGACAATCGCTCCATTCAAAATTGTGCGTTGCACAAGCTGGTGCTGGCTAGGTACTGTGGCAAAAATCTCATCCAACGACTTATTGCGTACATGCTCTTTCTCCATGGCCAGCATTTGGCAAGCTCGATCACTGATGTCAGCAAGGCGATAATCCATATCGATTAACAAGACACCTAAGTTGATATCTTTCAGAAAAGCATCCGAAAAGCGCTGGAGCAAATTTAAGGGTTGGCCTTCTTCTTTATTTTTCAATGACAACAGATATATTGTTTTACCATCGTTAGTAAGTTTGAGCATGGAGAATTGGAAGTAAACCATCCCTCCTTTCTTCCCCTTTAGGAAACCATGAGGCCACTCGCCTACATCTATCTCATTATTAAAATGAAAGTCGTATAACTCACGCAATGTAGACCTCACTTTGAAAAATTGAGAGAATGCAACACCGGTAATTTCATCCGCTGAATAACCTGACACTTTCAAAAGCTGATCCGTTGCAAGTAAGAGCTTCTCATCTTCATCAACCATGACCATACCGGTTTGTATGCTATGATTGAACAATTTCCGTAGTTCGTCCATCGATACCGAATACATCTGAGGCGAATGAATGGGCATGTCAACAGCTCCTTCACTTTCTCTTATCGAACTACTTTTGAGCGGCATCAGTCCATGTAGGTATGGTGTTAAGATTCTCTGTAAAGTCATATTCTTCCTGCAATGGCAAAAGAAAAAAACGCCCTAATTGCTGGCGTTTTGGTTATGTGTTCTTACATATACGGTATGATTACACCGTGCACCTGTTATTGATAAAGTGATACAAGCGAACTCTTACCGTTAGCTCAAATCAGGCAACCCCTCGGCACATGAAACATCTCACTTACGGCTGCTTCCTTCCAGACCTGACCGGGTTCATGAGCATCCATTGCGAAGGACCCGACTCTCAACACCACGTGTAAAAGCCAGACCTCACATCACAGTACCGCTAACAGGAATTCAACCTCGCTACAGCGGATTGCGAGTTACAGGGCACCGCTACCTCCCCGTCTAGCACAGTAAAAATAGTATAGCTGATTCATTGCCAAATAGCAACCTAGGGGGAAAAACTACCTATTACCTACTCGCAGGTACTCAGAAGCTAATCAGAAGCTAGCGATCCATTCTTACGCGTATTTTATACCGCGGCATATTCGTTTCTAATGCCATTTGAGCTTGCGACCGCAGTTCCTCTACTTGCGCCGCCGTCAAGGAAGCCTGAGGTTTGATTTTCACGTTGGCCGAAGGCCCATTGATCGCAATGTTGGTCTTCTCTATGCCTGGCAGCTGAGCAAGCACAGCCTTCATCAAATTCGTATCATCCTCATAATGATGGTAAGTCGGGTTCAGCGGATTGTTCGGGTTCACCTCTGTGATTCCCAACATGCCGTCTTGCTTATAGTTCTGAACCTTATACGTAGAATCATTCGTTTTCTTGTTGTTCCCCGTCCACATTCCACAACCTACTAAACTCACAACAAGTAAAGCAGCGCCTGTAAGCTTAATTAGACCCTTGAACATAAAAACACCTCCCATTGGACTCTAAGCCTAAGCTTAGGATGACCAAGGGAGGTTGTCTTATGCTGATTGGCAATCAAGCAAATGATGCCAATTAGATTCCGTATTTCTTTTTGAACTTGTCGACACGGCCGCCTACATCGATAAACTTTTGTTTACCAGTGTAGAAAGGATGGCAATTGGAGCAAATCTCAACACGAAGATTTGGCTTGATTGAACCCGTTTCGAACACATTACCACAAGCGCAAGTCACTGTGGTTGCATGATAAGTAGGATGAATTCCTGCTTTCATTTGGTTCACCTTCTTTCCGCCCTGAATCATTTGCTGAAACAGAGTTAATGGATGTACTACTGCATTGTAGCATACTCATAAGTCTAGATGCAATCCAAAATCACTCGGGTAATACTTCCACTAACTTGACTTAAAGCACCGTTGTGAGCGTACGATCACTTGTGTAGAATTTCGGCGTATGGGAATACGAACCGATAACCACATCCGGTAATTCTTGCTCGAAAATTTCGATCATTTGCTTCATACCTAACAGTTCTCCCTGAGCCTTAGGGATAATACCTAAGTAGCTCTCAGGGTCAATATTTAGGTTGCGCATTTGGATCAATTTCAATCCGGTTCTACGGACAAATTCAATCATCGCTTCAACTTCTTCTTCCCGATCCGTGACACCAGGGAATACGAGATAGTTAATGGATGTGATGACCCCTTTGTCCGTTGCATAACGAAGAGATTTCTCCACATTCTTGAGTGTATAGGCTCTTGGCTTGTAATAGGCGTTGTAGTGATCATCCAAAGCGCTGATCGTACTTACACGCATCAGATCGAGACCTGCATCCACAATACCGCGAATATGGTCCGTAAGGCCCGCATTCGTGTTGATATTGATGTAGCCCATCTTCGTTTGCTCCCGCACACGCTTGATGGCATCAATAATGATGACAGCCTGTGTGCTCGGTTCCCCTTCACAGCCTTGGCCGAAGGAGATAATGCTGTCAGGCGTCTTCAGATGCTCTAACATGATCTCGGTAATCTCTTCAACCTTCGGCTTAAAGTTCATCCGCGTTTGCGGAGCAACAAAGCCGCTCTCATCCGGCTGCTCCGAGATACATCCGAAGCATCCTGCGTTGCAGGAGTACGAGACAGGGACAGCCCCTTCCCAGCGCTGCAGGAACGTGTTCGATGCGGTCAAGCACTCGTAGCCAAGCGCACAATTCGACAAATGGGCATACAGGCGATTCTCGGGATACTTGGCAGTTAGCCGTTTCACTTCAACCTCGAGTTCATCCGGGTCGCAATGAATCGGATTCCAGAAGTAAGGATTATCCGTAAGACGCGCGGCTACATAAAAGCCGTCTTCCTTCCACACCACAGCCGTGTAACCGAACAAAGGCAGCGCCTTTGTCTTATCGGATTTCACATACCCTGGAAGAAGAAGTCTTGTGAAGCCTTGCGGAAGCAAAGCGCCAACTGCGTGATAATCACCCTCTACGCGCTTCATTTCACCGGTTGCAGCATCTATGCCAACGGGGCGCGTGAAGGGCAGACTAACGAGAGTCGAACCCTCAGGCAGAGGGATCAGTTCTTCATCTAATATTTCGGTGATCATTTCTGCATTTCGACCTAGCGCCAAATAATCAGGATGATCAAATACATTTCCTTGTGGATCTGAATAAACCAAGTTCATAACGGTACTCCTCTTTGTACGTTAAAGTAAACGACTGTACCAACCAATTTTCTTGATAGCTGCCGTTTATCTTAAGCTTAAGATGCTGAGTTTTTGACTTTGCCTTTATTCTGTCCCGAGGACGTTCCCGCCCCTGGGGATGCCAGCGAGTCCAAAAACTCTTGATTCGTCTTCGTATCCGCAAGCTTCTTAATAAAGGCTTCGGTATATTCATGTGAATCATTCATGCCTTTGCGAAGTGCCCATACTTTCTCGAGCTCATCTTTACTGAGTAATGCTTCCTCACGACGAGTTCCTGAGCGACGAATATCGATAGCAGGGAAGATACGGCGCTCTGCCATTTTGCGATCGAGATGAAGCTCCAGATTGCCTGTACCTTTAAATTCTTCATAAATGACGTCATCCATACGTGAACCGGTTTCGACAAGTGCTGTAGCAAGAATGGTTAAGCTGCCGCCTTCTTCAATGTTTCGAGCAGCTCCGAAAAAACGCTTGGGACGATGGAATGCAGCGGGGTCTACACCTCCGGACAACGTCCGGCCTGAAGGCGGTACTACGAGGTTATACGCTCTTGCTAAGCGCGTAATACTGTCGAGTAAGATAACAACGTCTTTCTTATGTTCAACTAGACGCATAGCACGTTCTAGAACAAGTTCAGCGACTTTAATATGATTTTCCGGAAGCTCATCAAAAGTTGAGGCTACGACTTCGCCTTTGACAGAACGCTGCATATCCGTAACTTCCTCAGGACGCTCGTCAATTAACAGAACGAATAGCTCAATTTCAGGATAATTCGTAGAAATACTGTTCGCAATTTCTTTGAGCAACAACGTTTTCCCCGCTTTGGGAGGCGCCACAACAAGTCCACGCTGACCCAAGCCTACAGGAGCAAGCAAGTCCATAATGCGCATCGAAATCTTGTTCGGCTCTGTCTCCAGCGTAATACGTGTATCTGGATAGAGAGGCGTCAGTGCTGGGAAATGTAAGCGTTCCGAAGCTGTTTCAGGCTTCTCGCCATTCACGGCTTCGACCTGGAGAAGTCCATAATAGCGCTCATTCTCTTTGGGAGGACGACATTTACCAGATACGATATCCCCTGAACGTAAATCAAACTTCCGAATTTGAGAGGCTGAAATATAGATATCCTCTGAACTAGGCAAGTAGTTGATTGGACGTAAGAATCCGAATCCCTCTTGCAAAATTTCCAGGACACCTTGCATGAACAGGAATCCGCTCTCTGCTGCTTGTGCACGTAAAATGGCAAAAATGAGTTCTCTTTTCTTCAGCGTACCGTAATATGGGATCTGATGTTTCTTCGCTAGTTTATATAATTCAGTAAGCTTGAGTACTTCAAGCTCAGCAAGCTGCATGCTCATGTTTCAACCACCAAACTATTAAATTTTCAATTGGATTCTAGCATTGCCTGTTGTTTGGCACTTTATTCCTCGTTCTCACGCCAAACTTCCGCACCTAGGGAAGATAGATTAAATACTAAATTCTCATAACCGCGATCGATGAACTCTACACCGGACACTTCGGTAACTCCGCCTGTCATTACACTGAGGCCAGCAATGACCAAAGCTGCTCCTGCACGTAAATCTGTCGCTCTTACTTTGGCTGAACTCAGTTGCGAGCCTTCAATGATGGCCGAACGTCCTTCAACTCGTATCTTAGCACCCATGCGTACAAGCTCTGGAATATGCTTAAATCGATTGCTATAAACATGATCTGTTAGCACACTAACACCCTTCGCTTGGCAAAGCAGGCTAGACATCGGAGATTGTAAATCCGTTGCAAACCCAGGGTAAATTAATGCTTTCACATCTACGCTTTCGTAGATAGGCTGACCTACGATGCGAATGGATTCGTCCATTTCGTAAACATGAACACCCATTTCTTGCAGCTTAGCTGTCAATGCTTCCAGATGCTTTGGAATCACATTGTCTACCGTAACATCGCCGCGCGTCGCCGCTGCAGCAATCATGTACGTTCCCGCTTGGATACGGTCAGGAATAATGGAGTGACGACAGCCATGAAGTTCGGAAACCCCTTCAATACGGATCGTATCCGTACCAGCTCCCTTGATTTTCGCACCCATCGAATTCAAAAGTGTTGCCACATCTATAATTTCAGGCTCTTTCGCCGCATTTTCAATCGTAGTCAAACCCTTAGCACGTGAAGCAGCTAACATAATATTAATCGTAGCGCCAACACTCGCCATATCTAAATAAATCTTAGCACCGCGCAGTTCCTTGGCACGAATATGAAGTGCTCCGTTTTCGTTACTCACCACAGCGCCTAGTGCTTCAAATCCTTTAATATGAAGGTCAATCGGACGCGGTTCGAAATTACACCCGCCTGGAAGACCGATCGTCGCTTCACCAAATCTGCCCAAAAGTGCACCCATTAAATAATACGAAGCACGCAGCTTCTTCACTTTACCATTCGGCATTGCAAGAGGCTTCATCTGGCTCGGATCAATCGTCATGCGATCTTCGTTCCAATCGATCGTCGCGCCCAAGTCAGTCAAAATTTCTGTATATATAGCCACATCGCTTAAATGTGGAAGATTATCCAACGTTACTGATGTTTCTGCAAGTACTGCGGCAGGAATAAGTGCAATCGCACTATTCTTTGCTCCACTAATTTGAACTGTTCCCCGTAGTGGGCGTCCACCGACCACCATTAATTTCTCCAACATACTTCTCCCCCTAAACCAGGTGCCTTCTCACTAACGTTAATCAACAAAACCTACGTAATTCCACAATCATTCGACGAAAATCCACAAAATAAGGAAGTAAATAAATAAGCGCGAGGTAACAAACGACTTCGTCATTCCATAGGGAAGAACGCGTTTGTAAACGTTGATGCGAAGTATAAGTATGACTGATACTCACTTTGAATGTTATCAACAAATAGAAGAAGGAAACGCCCGCAATGACACAGACAGACGGCATTGTCGACCATCCATCTGTGTATTGCTGCATTTCCTATCCTGTCTATACAATTTGGAATTAAGCTTGGTTGCTGCTTCCGAACAATTGAATTTTGGATTTTACTACTTCGATCATAGCGTTACGAGCTGGGGTTAGATATTTACGAGGATCATAAATTTTAGCATCTTTGTTCAGAGCTGCGCGGATGCTTTCTGTGCATGCCACTTGGTTCTCTGTGTTCACGTTGATTTTGCCAACGCCTGCTGCAATTGATCTACGGATCATTTCGTCTGGAACGCCAGATCCACCGTGCAATACAACTGGAACTGGGATCGCTTTGGTAACTGCTTCAATAATATCAAAGTGAATGTTAGGCTCGCCTGCGTACATACCGTGTGCAGTACCTACTGCGATTGCCAAACAATCCACGCCTGTTTCTTCGTAGAAACGAATCGCTTCTTCTGGTTTTGCAAGGTTAGCGTGCTCTTCATCAACGGAAATGTCATCCTCAACGCCACCAATTGTTCCAAGCTCACCCTCAACGGATACGCCCATTGCACGAGCAGCTTTAACAACTTCTTTCGTCAAACGAATGTTTTCTTCGAAAGAATAGTGGGAACCATCGAACATAACAGAGCTGAATCCTGCACGGATACATTTCATTGCTACTTCAAACGAACTACCGTGGTCTAAGTGCAAAGCGATCGGAAGACCGGATTTTTTAGCTGCTGCTTCTGCAATAGCTACAGTAAACTCGATGCCCATATATTTTAGTGCGCCTTCGCTAACACCATAAATGAACGGGGAGTTCAGTTCGATTGCTGCTTCCACAATCGCTTGAGCAAACTCAAGATTGTTCATGTTAAATTGACCAACCGCATATTTCCCTACTTTTGCCTTAGGTAAAAATTCATTCATTGAAACCAATGCCATGTTTCTCTTCCTCCTAGAACCTCTTTAGTAGATGCGCATACCGCTCTCTGTCATACCTGAGTTATTATAGCACATAACTTTTCAAATGATAACCAAGCCATCATTTTTCCACAACAAAAAAAGACCCTATAACTAGGATCCTACAGCGAAACCACTGCTCGATTCATTATTCAATTGCATATTAACAGCCAGTCGCAGCTCATCAATATCAAACGGCTTCGTAAAATGCATAATCGCGCCTAAATCCGTCGCTTCTTTAATCATGTCCAGCTCACCGTATGCCGTCATCATGATCACTTTGATCGACACATCAATTTCTTTCACATGCTTCAAGATATCAAGTCCGTCCATACCGGGAATCTTCATATCTAGCAAGATGAGGTCAGGCGAAACATTTCTTACAATTTCCAAGGCCAACTTGCCATTGGAGGCTTGATAGGTATCGTACCCTTCGTTACTAAACACTTCCATGAGGAGTACACGAATTCCATTTTGATCATCCACTACCAATACTTTTTTCTTCATAGCCAAGTCCCCTCCCGAAAACGAATAACAAGTTCCAATCCTATGAGTCAAGGTATTCGCTATTCATTTTCGTTTTCCTTCCGAGGAGAGCGGTTTTTTTCAAAAGTTTTACATAAAAGTTGATTATCAGGAGGGTACCCCTGCATCACAACGCAATTTTTTAGCGAGTAATCAGTTGTGCAGCTTTCACAAATTCACGGAAAAGCGGCTGCGGACGGTTCGGACGGGATGTAAATTCCGGGTGGAATTGTACAGCCAAGAACCATGGGTGACCTGGAAGCTCAACCATCTCAACCAGACGACCATCCGGCGATGTTCCTGAAATACGCAAGCCAGCGGACTCAATCAATTCGCGGTATTCGTTATTAAATTCATACCGGTGGCGATGTCTTTCGTAAACAAGCTCATCGTTATACGTAGTCGCAGCAAGTGAACCTGGCGTCAGCTTACAAGGGTACAGACCTAAACGCATGGTTCCGCCTAGATTTTCGATATCCTTTTGCTCTGGCAATAGGTCAATTACTGGATACGCTGTTGTTGGATTAATCTCGGAGCTATTCGCGCCATCCAAACCGCAAACAGAACGTGCGTATTCGATAACAGCAACCTGCATCCCAAGACAAATACCGAAGAAAGGAATTTCTTTCTCACGTGCATAGCGGATTGCCGCGACTTTCCCTTCGATCCCGCGATCACCAAATCCGCCTGGAACAAGAATCCCTTGTACGCCAGATAGAAGTGAATGTACGTTGTGGTCGTAAATATCTTCTGCATTGACCCAACGAATATCAATCTCGGAATCATTATCGATACCCGCATGTCCTAGGGCTTCAACGATACTCAGGTACGCATCATGAAGAGCAACGTATTTCCCTACGATAGCGATCTCCGTCTTCTTTGTTAAGGATTTGACCTTGCGAACAAGACTCTCCCATTCCGTCATATCCGGTTGATTCGTTTGAAGCTTCAAGTGATTCACAACATAATCATCCAGACCTTGTTCACGAAGCATCATGGGTACTTCATACAAGGTTTCTGCATCTTTACATTCAATTACTGCCGTTGGATCGATATCACAGAACAAAGCAAGCTTACGCTTCATATCTTCTGTCAAGGAATGCTCTGTACGGCAAACGATCACATGCGGTTGAATACCAAGGCCGCGTAGTTCTTTAACGCTATGCTGCGTTGGTTTTGTTTTGACTTCTCCAGCTGCTTTGATATAAGGAATCAACGTAACGTGAATGTACATGACATTCTCGCGGCCGATATCATTTTTCATTTGACGAATCGCTTCAAGGAACGGCAAGCTCTCGATATCCCCTACAGTACCACCAATTTCGGTAATGACCACATCGGACCCTGCTTCACGGCCTGCGCGAATAACACGTTCTTTAATTTCATTGGTAATATGAGGAATCACTTGAACAGTTCCACCCAAATACTCTCCACGACGTTCTTTGGTAATGACCGAAGAGTACACTTTACCTGATGTCACGTTCGAGCTTTTGGACAAGTTAATGTCGATAAAACGCTCATAATGACCTAAATCCAAATCCGTCTCTGCACCATCGTCAGTTACGAAAACTTCTCCATGCTGGTAAGGACTCATTGTTCCTGGGTCCACGTTAATATAAGGATCGAACTTCTGGATCGTAACTTTCAAACCTCTGTTCTTGAGCAGTCTTCCTAAGGAAGCTGCGGTAATTCCTTTGCCAAGGGATGAAACTACGCCTCCCGTAACGAAAATGTATTTTGTCACTATGTACGCCTCCTTAAAGTTTTAAGCATCCGCTTTAGATTTTGCCAGACTACTGGCATCGGTATAACATGAAAGTAATTGTGAAAAGGTGCTAGAAAACTGGCTTCATCAGCATAAGCTCTTGGGTGTCGCCAGAACAAAGGTGTAATAGCATTAGCTTCTGCTAAATAAGTGTTTTCATGAACAAATTACAAAAAAAAAGCACAAAAAAACAAAAAAAAGTGACACCCGTAGTGACGGGGCACTTTTTGAACGCATGCGCGAATTGTTAAGATTCTTTTAAAGCCCATGCAATAGTTTACTCTGAACGTATAGTGACTGTCAAGACAAGTTATTTGTCGTCTTCGTCGTCTTCCAAATCCTCTTCATCCTCATCGGAATCCAAATCCTCTTCATCCTCATCAGCATCTTCAGTCTCTTCGATACCCGCTTCGCCAAGATCTTCTTCGATTTCTTCGTCTTCGAAGAATTCAGTATCCTCTTCCGCTTCTTCTTCCTCTTCGGTTTCGGTACCAAATGCATCGTACTCGTCTTCTTCTGCGTATGTATCTTCTTCTTCCGCATAAACGTCTTCATCCAAATCATCATCTTCATCGTTAATGATTCTAGGACGCTTCGCATTACCAACCGCATCGTCAGACTTCTCAACTGGATACCAACGCTTCAAGCCCCATAGGTTCGTACCTACACAAGCAAAACGACCATCGATGTTGATCTCCGTATATAGTTGGGCAATTACATTCATGACATTATCTTCAGAAAGCCCTTTTATTTTAGCAATTTCAGCCATAAGTTCACGATAGTAAAACGGCGTATTCGCCGACTTCAGCAATTCGAACGCCAAATCCACCATGGGCATTTCGCGTGCTTGCTCTGTGGTGATTTTGAGTGTGTATTCGCTGCTCATCTAAGGCACATCCTTTTCGATCATTTCTTGACTACGTTATCTACCATAACCAATATCTTCATTAAGTAAAACCTATTTTTTCTAAAATTGCAACTACCCTGCAATAAACGACTGCAACGTCCTTCATGGACGCGTGCATTTATTAGGAAATATAGCCCGTTCAACGTAACCCTCTACATGATAATATCCCCATAAAAAGGAATACAAGCGAAGGTCCCCCCTCGCCTGCGACTGTACCCAAAGGAACCGCCAGCTGATGAACAGCAGTCGTTTCCACTACCTGAGAAAGAGACACTCCTGCCCGCGCCTCTCTATGTATCCTATGTTGAACCTACGCATCTGACACGGCTTTGCACCCATTTATTTCTATAAAGGCGATGACACGGTCAAGTGCAATGACCTGTACATAGGATAGGGGAGATACGATCATATGTTGTAACGGGGGGATGGCACGATGGATACAGCCACCTTTCTTCATCTGCTTCATGAAGATCTAGGTCTTACTAAACAACCAGCAAGAAAGCATCTTATCCATTTCGCCTCAAAGACGGATTATTTTGCCTGCAAGTCAGAGCTCCTTCGCATGACGTCTGAACTCCCCAGACTATCCCTGGTTCTGCCTCTAGACATTATTCACGCTTTCTCCTGCACGCTGTGTCCAGATACAAAACTCAGAAGCTTTTCCAGCACGACACGTATCGAAGCAGATACGAAATTAATTATAAATAAAATTAAGGGTAAAAAGACTGTACCCAAACGAGCTAGTATTTTGTCCAGCTCACGTACGCGCACCATTCCATGGGGGGTTGATCAAATCGGCGCTCCAGAAATCTGGAGTAAATCTGTTGGGCAAAACATTCACATCGGCGTCATCGATACCGGTATCGACTTCAAGCATCCTGATTTGCGAAACTCGATTTCGCAAGGTGTCAACTTATTAAATCGCCGACTGATGCCCCATGATGATAACGGTCATGGTACACACATCGCAGGTACAATCGCGGCAACGGGCCGTAATTCCGGTATTATTGGCGTCGCGCCACGAGCGATCATTCATCCTGTTAAAGCGTTTGACCAAAATGGAAGCGCCTATGTATCCGATATCATCGCCGGTATTGATTGGTGCGTCCAAAACGACCTGGATATTATTAATATGAGCTTCGGCATGAAAACGTACAATCCTGCTTTGGAGCAGGCGGTTCTAAACGCCTATTACAGAGGGAAGGTGATCGTAGCCTCTTCCGGTAATGACGGCAGAAAGAAAACGGTTGATTACCCTGCTCGGTTTCCCCAGGTTGTCTCCGTCGGCGCGACAACGCGAACGGGCCGGATTGCCCCCTTCAGCAATCGAGGTGCACAAATCGACATTTATGCCCCTGGCGAGCGCGTGTATTCGGCTTGGCTAGGTGGCAAATATAATGAGCTCAGCGGCACTTCAATGGCAACCGCGCATGTAAGCGGCGTCATCGCTTTGATGCTTTCGCTGCGATCCATGTCGCCGCAGCAAATTAAGAGCGCGCTGCGCCGCTGCGCATTCCCGCTGAACAAGCGCACGAACGCCCGGTGGCAGCCCGGGCAATTGAACGCCCAGCGGGCGATCCGCGCGGCGGGGCAAGATTAATGGCGCTGAGGGCATGCTGCCTCAGTGCCTTACGGCGTAAGCGCAGAGTGACCCTCTGCGCTTGGAAAGAGAAGAAGCTCCCCTTTTGACCAATGGTCAAGGGGAGCTTCTTCTTTGTTTGAGCGGGTGCTACATCCGCTCAGGCGCGGATACGCCAACCATGCGAAGCGTGTTGGCAAGGGTCGTGCGCAGCGCGCCGAGCAGCGCGAGGCGTGCTTGGGTTAAGGCTGCGTCATCGGTGATGACGTAGTGGCCTCTATAGTAGCTATGGAACTGGCTCGCCAGTTCGTAGACATAGCGGATCAAGCGGTGCGGCGCGTACTGCTCAGCCGCAATAGCGATCTCTTCCGGAAGCTCGCCGATCTTGCGCAGCAAGTCGAACTCGGCTTCCGATGAGAGCTGGGACAGGTCAACCTGCTCCAGCGGCAGTACCGCGATGTTCTGCTCTTCCGCTTGGCGGAAGATGCTGCAAATCCGTGCGTGGGCATACTGCACATAGAACACAGGGTTCTCATTGGACTGCGAAACCGCCAAGTCCATGTCGAAGTCCAGATGCGAATCCATGCTGCGCATCGCGAAGAAGTAACGAATCGGATCGACGCCGACTTCGTCCATCAAGTCCTCCATCGTAACGGCTTTGCCGGTACGTTTGGACATTTTCACCTTTTCACCATTCTGGAATAGGCTCACCATTTGGGCAATCAGCACCACAAGTCTGTCCGCTTCAAAACCTAGCGCAGTCATCGCCGCTTTCATCCGCGGGATGTAGCCATGGTGATCAGCGCCCCAAATATTAATTAAGCGGTCGTAGCCGCGTCCAAATTTGTTGCGGTGGTAGGCAATATCTGGCGTGAGGTAGGTAAAGGAACCGTCATTTTTGATCAAAACACGATTCTTGTCATCCCCAAGCGGTGTCGTGTTCAACCAGGTTGCGCCCTCTTCTTCATAGATATGCCCGTTGTCCCGAAGCTCTTGAAGCACAGGCGGAATTAAATTATCTTCATAAATCGACGTCTCGGAGAACCAATTGTCGAAATGGACACCGAAGCGGCCTAAGTCGCGCTTGATTTTGTCGAGTTCCTTTTCAAGTCCGTATGTACGGAAATAAGCACGACGCTCCTCATCTGATAAGCTGAGAAGGCGATCCCCTTCTGTTGCTGCGAGCTCTGTTGCAAAGCCTTTAATATCTTCCCCAAAATAGCCATCCTCTGGCATTTCCGCTTCTTGACCAAGCGCTTGCAGATAGCGAGCTTCGATGGATTTTGCCAAGTTGATTACTTGATTACCCGCATCATTGATGTAGTACTCACGTGAAACGTCATAACCTGCTAGATCCAATACGTTACAAAGAACATCACCAACAGCTGCGCCACGTGCATGTCCCAAATGGAGGGAACCTGTAGGATTCGCGCTAACGAACTCCACTTGCACTTTGAGCCCTTGTCCTACGTTCGATTCTCCATAACGGTCACCGAGCTTCGCTACATCAGCAATTACTGGGTAGAGGTAGACATTATCCATTTTAAAATTAATAAAGCCTGGACCCGCAATTTCCGCTTGGGAAATATTCGCTGCGTCTTTGTTCAGGTTCGCAATGATTTGCTCCGCGATCTGTCTCGGGTTTACCTTCGCAATACGCGTCAGCTGCATCGCTACATTCGTCGCGAAATCCCCATGCGTCTTCTCTTTCGGCACTTCCAGAATGATTTCTGGCAGTTGCTCCTCTGAGACGATACCTGCCGCTAGAACAGCCTCTTTAATTGCTTGCTTCACTTTCGCTTTCACTTCATTAAGAACATCCATTTCGTCTTACTCCTCCTGAATTAACAACTTGATTCGATAGGCTCCCGCATGTGTGCCTGATGCATATAGATCATAGCTCCACCTCGTAATTCCGATCCCATGGATGGCTTCCGAGGTCAGCTTGTGCGTCTCAATTTCCAGTTCCATTCGGAGCTGTGGTGTGTGATAGAAACCGGTCCGCTTCTCCCCAGGGACGAAGGTTTGCTCCGCTTGTACATCCCCTTGGCGAATAATACGAATCTGATTATCTTCGAGCTTAATGATCGTTACAGTCCGTCCAAGCTCATTCGGCTCTTCTTCGTAGCGGATATAGGTATGATCGCCTTTGCGATAAAGATCCCCGCGTGCCTTCTGCACCGTGGTCTCGCTCCCGCTTCGACTCTCGATTCGAATCCGCACCCGCTGCTTATCCGTCATGATTCGATCTTCCCCTCTTCTTTATCAGCAGTGGCATTTGATGCCAAAGCGTAGACATGTTAGCTAATAGTTTATATGAAAGGATAAGTAAATTCAATGCATCCAGGTGACTGGGACGCTTATGGATGGTTCTGTGGTAAGCAAAAGTGAATAAAAGTTGATAAAAAGCCTCCATCTCCGTTAGAAAACGGACTGGAGGCTCACGAGTTTATTCTTATAACACTGGAACTGGTCTACCGATAGCTGCCCATTGCTCTTTGGCTGGCCCGTAAGCACCGATAACGGGAAGCCCTGCCTGACGCATCAGGATTGTCAACTGACCACGATGGTGAATCTCATGCTTCAGGTAGCTATAAAGTGTAGTGCTGATCGTCCACGGCATTCCGAACATGGTAACCACATCTTGCAGTTTCTCATCCGTCAGTTGCGTGCTGACCGCGTTAATAATATTCTGCGTTGTTGTTCGATACGCTTCTGCTATGACTGCAGCTTGCGCAGGCGGCTCGCTTACAGCTGATGCCGATTCGAATTCCAAGCCAGTTCCGTAGAGCATGCCGCGTTCTGCATGAACCAGATGCCAAGCAATATAACCAAGTGGACGGTAGCCTTCGGCTTGTGTTTGTTTGAGGGATTCATCCGTTAAGGCATCTAGCAGTTGCTGCGTTGTAGCGGATTCCATCTGGTATTCGCGAATAAAGCTTTCAATTGTCGTAAACATATCAATAACCTCCTAGGGGGTGGTACAGGCTCGCTTGCGCTTCGTGCGATTCATTTCCTGTCCTTATGTTTACAGTATAGCTAGGTGCTGCTGACAACTGTATGGCAGTGATTGAAATTTGTTTAGGGGGAACGCAGGTGCACTATTCGACCCAAAAGCGGCTTGAGTGTGAGCCCACAGAACAAAAAAGAGGAAGCCGACGGATCAGCCTCCTTCTACCTATTAAGGATCTACGATAACGATCCTTTATTTAATCAAATCTTCAACAAATCTAGGCAACACGAACGCTGCTTTGTGCAAGCGTGGTGTGTAGTATTTCGTTGGGAATTCAGGGATTGCTGATTCTTCTACTTGAAGCGGATCGTGCTTTTTGCTGCCCATTGTGAATGTCCACAAACCACTTGGATATGTAGGGATATTCGCACTGTACACACGGACGATCGGGAAAATTTCTTTCACATCGCGATTTACCGTTTGGATCAAATCAGCCTTGAACCATGGGTTATCGGTTTGAGCAACGAAGATCCCGTCTTCTTTTAACGCATCAAAGATGCCTTGGTAGAAGCCTTTGGAGAACAGCTCAACAGCTGGACCTACAGGTTCAGTGGAATCAACCATGATGACATCGTACGTATTTTTGTGATCGTGAATGTGCATGTAGCCATCGTTAACGATAACTTCAACACGTGGGTTGTCCAATTCACCAGCGATCGTTGGCAGGTATTTCTTGGAGTACTCGATTACTTTGCCATCGATATCAACTAGAACAGCCTTCTTCACCTTCGGGTGCTTCATAATTTCACGAATCACGCCGCCGTCGCCGCCGCCTACTACTAGTACGTACTCTGGGTTCGGGTGAGTAACCAGCGCTGGGTGAGCAACCATTTCATGATAGACGAACTCGTCTTTCACGGTTGTCATAACCATACCGTCTAATGTAAGCATCGTGCCCCATTCTTCGGTTTCGATCATGGATAGATCTTGGAAATCCGTTTGCTCTCTCACGTAAGTTTCTGTAACTTTCGCTGTGATCCCGAAGCTATCGGTTTGTTTCTCTGTGTACCATAATTCCATGTGTAACCCTTCTTTCGTTTCTCTATTTGGATGAATAATTCCTGACATTCGTTATCTCTAACAGTGTTCCACCAGTTGGAAAAGTCATACGAAATCGGGCTGTATTTCCCAGACCCTTCACACGCACAAATTGTATTATAGTTCATTACCCCCAAAATGCAATATTTTCCTCACTCTTTTAATCATTTAATAAAAAATATTTACAATTCATTGAATACGGATTGCCATGCTTTTCCATACTGGATAATAGCGCCTTTGGGCACAGAGAAAGGAGGCATGGCCTATGTCCGAGAACGAGAAACCCCGCCAACAACCATCAGATACACAGTCCGCTAGACGAAAAGATGAAGTTCCTGCTTCTATGCGTTGGATGCGGCGAATCAAGAAGACATTCTCCTTCTTCTTTACCTGCAGCCTGCTGCTGCTCATTGGGGCAGCCGTCTTCCTGGTTTATTTGCGCTCCCAAACGCTGCCCGTCACCAAAACGATGCAAACCTCCCAAATGTATGATGTCCACGGTGAGGTGATTGACACCTTTTATTCTGGCCAAAATCGGCAGGTGGTTTCATTAAATGAAATCTCGCCTTACTTGATACATGCTACGCTCGCTGTGGAGGATCAACATTTCTACGATCATTTCGGTGTCGATGTCAAAGCGGTAGCACGCGCAGCTATTGTGAATGTCCAAGCCATGGCGAAGGTGCAAGGTGCCGGCACGATCACACAGCAGTTAGCCCGGAATTTATACTTAACTCATGATCGCACATGGACGCGCAAATTCAAGGAAACCGTCTATGCCCTTCAAATGGAAATGCAACTAAGCAAAGATGACATTCTCGCTGATTATTTGAATCAAATCTATTATGGGCATTCGACCTATGGTATTGAGACCGCATCCGAGCTTTTCTTCGGTAAGCATGCTAGTGAACTAACCTTAGCCGAAAGCGCGATGATCGCTGGGGTGCCGAAGGGACCGCGCTACTATTCCCCTTATTATGATCTGCAAAATGCCATGGATCGGCAGAAAATTGTTCTCCAGACGATGGTGAACAGCGGCTTTATTACCCAAAGCGCCGCTGATGCCGCAGGTAAAGAGAAGCTGACGATTCAGCCTCTCACGAAAAAGAAGCCTTCTGCAGCGCCGTATTTCAGAGATTATGTACGTAACCTGGCGACGGAGAAGCTCGGTATCACGGAAGAACAGTTCGATGAGGGTGGCATTCGTATCTATACTACACTGGACAAGAATGCCCAGCAAATTGCTGAGAATGTCATCACGAAGCAGCTCGAAGGCAAGCCCGATCTGCAGGCCGCTCTGGTCGCGGTTGACCCCCGAACGGGCGAGATCAAAGCCATGGTCGGCGGACGTGACTATACGGAAAATCAATTCAACCGTGCGCTATCGAATACACGACAGCCTGGGTCTTCCTTTAAACCATTCGTCTATATGGTTGCACTAATGAACGGCTTCACTCCAGTCTCTATGGTCAAAAGTGAACCGACGGTATTTACCTACGATGATGGGCGGCAGCACTATACGCCAAGAAACTTCAATGACCAGTATACAAATGGGAATATTGATATGCGTCAGGCGATTTCTAAATCGGATAACATCTATGCCGTGCACACGATTCTCGAGGTGGGTCCACAGAAGGTCATAGACTTCGCGCGTAAGCTAGGCATTGCTTCACCGATGAAGCCGCTGCCATCCCTTGCGCTTGGTTCCTTCCCCGTGAGTCCACTGGAAATGGCTTCAGCCTTTTCCTCGATCGCGAATCAAGGGATACATCATGAAACAACGGCCATCCTACGAATCGAAGATGCGAATGGCCGCGTCTTATATGAAGCGACGCCTGCGGAGGAGCAAGTTATTCCACCTGCGGTTGCGTATGTGATGACCAATCTAATGGAAAGCGTGTTCGAAGAGGGCGGAACGGGTAACCGTGTCGCAAGTACAATAAAGCGGCCGATTGCCGGCAAAACGGGTACGACCGATACGGATGCTTGGCTCGTCGGCTTCACACCTGAGCTTTCCACCGCGGTCTGGGTGGGCTATGACAAGAGCCGCGATATTTCAACGGTGGAATCACACCTAGCCTCGCCGATCTTCGCGGATTTCACGGAACAGACCTTGGATGCTATTCCGCCGAAGATGTTCTCAATCCCTGAGGGCGTATCGACCGTGTACATTGATCCTGTGAGCGGCAAATTATCCAATGAGGACTGTCCGAACGCCAAAATGGAAGCTTTCCTTGCTGGCACGGAGCCTACGACGTATTGTACTGGCAAGCCTGCCAATCCGGATGCGACGAGCGGTCAAAAAGCCGGTTCCAAAGGGGACAACGGCTCTTGGTGGAATGATCTTAAACGTTGGTGGAACGACTAATATTCCTCTAAATGAAAACACAAAAAGGCAGTACTAAGCGCGTCTTAGTCCTGCCTTTTTGCTGTCCTAGTATATGAGGTAACATACACTAGGGTCTAGTATACCCGCTTCGACATTGTGTAACAATGGATGACACATAATGTTCATATTCTCCATATTCGCTATGGAAAGCTTAGGAGAGTGCGTCCTTAAGGCTTTGATCCGAGCGGTTCCACCAGTCTTCATTATGTGCAATCAGTGTGTTTCGAAGGGCTCCCCGCTCACTGTCCGACAATCCTTCTAGGATAAACTTACGTTTCATAGCTCCGTCCATTTTGTTCACGTGCTCCGCAAGAATCTTCCATCCGCGGCGCGCTTCCGTATCGATTAACATCTCACAAGCAGACATCCCCGCATAGTAGGCGCCATCCTCTGTGCGATCAACCGCTACCCACACGATCCACGCTTTACGACCATTAGGGACATCCTCCTTGTTCGTGGAGAATTTAATCCCTTTCTCGATCTTACTCTTAGCATGCAGTGTTCCTTCATCCAGATAAGCTTCATCCCCATCAATAATAATGCCGGAGACGTTACTAAGATCAATGGCTCCTGCACCGAAGCCTTTGTGATTCACTTTTGAACTTACTATATTTAAGGCTAGCTTCTTCTTATCCGCTTCCATAAGGGCACCTTCCACTCTACATAAAGTTAAAATGACGACTTGCTTTCATTGTAGCGAAAGTCATCCATTAGAACAAGGGGCGGTGTCTCCCATTCCCATTTCTAAACATTTCTTTCACCTCGCAGAAATATTCCCTAGGTTGTCTACATATACATGCTGTAGATGCTTGTTTAGGCGGGGTGAATCTCATGGATATGAATGCTCTATTCAATAGCCGCAAGGTACAGTGGTTTGCTGTCATGCTCCTTGCTGCCGGCGCAGTGTTAATAACGAACACCTTGCTCCCCTCCACACCAAGAGGGACTGTTCCTGTCGTCTCTAAAGATGTACCTATTGTTAAGACACCGGACATGCAGCCTGCAGATAATGGTAATGGCAAACCGTTAGAAACCTCAACACCACTTAGTTATCGTATTGCCGAATATCACATGAACGTTGCCTACACACCAGAAACCCAACAGCTCCAAGGACAACAAACGCTCACGTGGGAAAATCCAGGCTCTGTTCCTGTACAAGAAATGTATCTGCACCTCTATCCGAATGCTTTCGCATCGAAGAAAACGACATTCATGCGCGAGTCTGGAGGTAAGCTGCGGGAGGATGAAGCGAAGGCAGAGAGTGGCGGAAGTATGGAACTGCTCTCTGTGAAGTCGGATACGGGTGATGATCTCACCAAGCGGATGTCGTTCGTGCAGCCGGATGATGGCAACAAGGACGACCATACACTGATCAAAATCCCTTTATCTAAGCCCGTAGGACCTGGAGAAACTGTAACCATCAAAACCGAATTCCTTGTTAAGCTGCCTGCAGCTTTTGCCAGAATGGGGTACGTCGATGACTTTGTTATGGCTGGACAATGGTTTCCGAAGGTTGCCGCCTATGAACGTAAGGGAACAAGGGGCCGGACTGAACCTGGCTGGGATCTTCATCAATACCATGGCAATTCCGAGTTCTATGCTGATTTCGGCATGTATGATGTGAAAATCCAAGTGCCTGCGAATTACATTGTGGCCGCTACAGGGTTTCCTGTGAAGCCTGCTGTGACGGATAAGGGCACCAAGACGTACCAATTTTATGCCGAGGATGTCCATGATTTCGCTTGGTCGGCCTCTCCGCATTTCATCTATGTGGAAGAGCCCTTCTCGACACCACAAATTCCTGGGGTCAAGATCAAGCTATACCTCGATCCGAATCATCAAGATTTAAAGGATCGCTACATGTATGCAGCCAAAAAAGCACTCTCACGTTACAGTCAGTGGTACGGAACGTATCCCTACTCTACCCTCTCTATCGTAGTGCCGCCTCCGGGCGGGAATGGCGCGGGCGGCATGGAATATCCGACTTTGGTTACTGCCTGGGGTGCCAGCGACAAGGATCCCGACTTAGAGCTGGAACGCGTCGTCGTGCATGAGATCGGCCACCAATTCTTCTATGGACTCGTTGCCAGCAATGAATTCGAAGAAGCATGGCTGGATGAAGGCTTCACCTCTTATGCGGAGGATAAAGTCATGGAAGCTGAATATGGGGATGTACCTAATTTGCCTGTCGAATCCAGTTATATTACCTCACCCAATGGGCTGCAGAAGGATGCATGGGCTTACAAAGGTCATGATCAGTATGCAGAAAATGTGTACACGCGTGGCAAGCTCGTGCTGAAAGCAATTGAGCAGCAAGTCGGTACGAAGGTGATGGACCGTATTATGAAAACCTATTTCCAAAGGTGGCAGTTCAAGCACCCTTCTACGAAGGACTTCCAACAAGTTGTGGAGGATGTCAGCAAAACAAAGTGGGATGATTTCTTTAATCAGTATGTCTATGGCGGTATGATGATGGATTATTCTGTCGAGAGTGTACACGTCCAGCCTCAGGGCAGCAAGGGGTCCGAGACTTACGAAAGCACGGTCCGCATCGTGAAGCATGGCGGCAACTCACCGGAAGTGCCTGTCCAGTTCCACTTCGCAGATGGTACAACGTTAGATAAAACATGGGATGGTAAGGAAGGCAGCATTGAGTTCAAATTAACGCATGCCTCCCCTGTCGACTGGGTGCGCATTGATCCCAAGTACACGCTCATTCTCGAAAATAAGCACATCAACAACTTTTATCAAACCCAATTAAATACAAAGTGGCAAATTCGGTGGAATCTCGGCATTATTCAGTTCCTGCAAGCCATATTCGGCTCAGTCGCCTGGTAAGGACTTGGCTTACGTCTCATGACAAACTCTGAGGAGGGACCCTCGTTGGCCACCTATATCAAATCAGGCTTCAGGGCAGCTATGGCACAGCCCTTTGCCACGATCATTTTATTCCTTTATCAGATGGGCTGGGGTATTCTCCTGTATAAACTCGTGCAGGGAATACTCGTCCCCCTCATGCATCGGTTCCCTGGCGCCGAGCAGCCCAAGCAGGCATTGCAGATCTTTCTAGCTGAAGGCCAGTTCCAGTTAATTAAAACAGATCTCAGCTATTCCTATTTATGGTGGCTAGGTGCTCTCTTGTGTGCTCGCATGCTGCTGACGCCTCTCTTAAATGGCGGTGTTTATTATTCACTCACGCACGCTCACCAGAATGCTGGCTACCGTTTCTTTCGCGGGATGAAAAAGCTTATGCTCCCTTTTCTACTCGTGTATCTCATCCGGATCGCACTTACCCTGTTTCCACTCATCTGGCTCCTCCCGAAAGCTGCTTATGTTCTTGGGCATAGCGGTTCCTATGAGCAGGTCATTCTCAAGCTTCTGCCTTGGATACTGAGTCTACTGATTTACGGATTTCTCCTGCAGCTGCTGTTTATGTATGTGCAATTCGCCATCGCGGCCAAGCTAGGTATCACATCGACGATCTTCTCTTTCTTTCGATACTCACTGCCGATTATCGGACTTGCCATCATTCTGTTAGTGTTCACAGGACTTTTGGCAGGGGTCACGGTCACAGCTACCTACCTATGGGCGGGACTGATAGCACTAATCATTTATCAACTGTATCCTCTCTTCCATATTTTCATCCAAATCTGGGGCATTTCTTCCCAATATCAGCTTCTTTCAGCCAAAATATCCAATTAATATCCAGCAAAACAGCCAATAGGCAGGCATTCTCCCCTTCTCCATGAGAAAGGGGCTTTTTTTCGTCTGTTTTCCGAACGATTCGCCTAATTTTCAGCCTTTTTTCTTATAAAAAAAGAGGAATTTCATTGTTTATGACGAATTAAAAGGACTAGCATCAAAAAACCAAATATTTCATGCCGAATTCCTCAGTTTATGGGGAAACGGGGGAACCACTCCGGGTGAATTGATCTTGCAAGACAGGGATCATAGGGAACCTTCAACCGAACCCTCCAGCTAACCTCGTAGGCACCGGAAGGAGACAAGCAGTTGAAGAAAGTTGTTGGTCTTATTTTTAGTCTTGTTTTGTTTTTGAGTGTTAGTGTAGGAAGCGTTTTCGCAGCATCCAATATGGATAAAGCGGTAGACGAGCTTGTTGGAACTCCTTACAGATGGGCAGGAACGACAACCAAAGGATTCGATTGCTCTGGTTTCACGTCCTACTTGTTCGACGAGTTCGGCATCGACCTTCCACACAGCTCCAAATCACAAAACAGTGAAGGCTACTGGGTTGACAAAAGTGATCTTCGTAAGGGCGATCTTGTATTTTTCAACACAGATGGCAGCGGCATCTCTCACGTAGGGATGTACCTCGGTAATGGTGAATTCGTTCACTCCGCTACCAATCAAGGTGTTGTTAAGAATAAGTTGAGCGAATCCTATTATGCGAAGCGGTATGTATCAGCCAGACGTGTTCTATGGGATGATATTTACAATCAACTAACTGCTGAATCCAAGTAATGTTCTCGGCACAGAATGAAGCCCTGCAAGCTTTGCTCGTAAGAGCGACTTGCAGGGCTTCATTCATTTGAACGAGGGTATCAGCGTATACTACAAGGAATAAATATGGGCGGGCCCTTCGGCCTCGAGGAAGGATAAGAATGTATGGACAGCATAAAAGATAGTACATCCCCACCGTTTCCTGGCATCATTCAATCCATTGATGAGATTAGAGCAGATATCGGAGAGCCGCATCCGGCAGTACAAAATAAAGTTATTAACCAAATCGACGAGCACGCAAGAGCGTTCATCGCCAAATCACCTTTATTCTACTTATCTACGTCAGGCGCGAATGGACTGTGTGATGTTTCCCCCCGCGGCGATAGCGCAGGATTCGTTCGTGTTCTAGATGAACACCGCTTCATCTATCCCGAAAGACTCGGAAACCGCCGATTAGATTCGATGCAAAATATATTAACCAACCCACAAGTGGGTCTCTTATTCATCATTCCAGGCGTCGACATGGTACTCCGCGTCAATGGCCGCGCTTGGTTAACAAAGGACGAGGAGCTACTAGCGACGATGCAGCTGAATGGGAAATCCCCCATCGCCGCTGTCGGCGTCGAGGTGCAGGAATGCTTTGTGCATTGCAGTCGCGCCCTCAAGCTGTCGAAGATTTGGGATCCCGCTACGTGGGTACCCGAACAGGAGCAGCCAGACGGCATGGATATGTTCCGCGCACATCTGGCATTGAACGGAATTCCGCTGGAAGAGTAGGAAAAAGCCAACTAGGCAGCCAAAATGTATAACTTGACATGATATGTTAGCCAGCCTATAATAACGGCATGTCGTTTTCTAGGGTTCCGCGGCGCATGTCGCCGGCTGGTCCAAGGGAAAACACACAGCGGATACGCTGTGGTCACGGAGGGAGAAAAGCCCGGGAGTCTATCGCAGCAGTGCGATATTCCCGGGCTTTTCTTTGTTTTTTTTGTGGCACTGGCGACATAATATCTACATGAAGGAGTGTTCATTATGGCATGGTTATACCTGGTCATTGCAGGTGTTTTTGAGGTGGTGTGGGCCATATCATTGAAATTTTCCAACGGATTTACCCGACTTGTCCCATCCATTGTTACTATTCTAGGCATGATCGTTAGTTTCTATTTCTTAGCAGTAGCAACAAAAACTCTTCCTATCGGTACCGCCTATGCGGCTTGGACCGGCATCGGTGCAGTCGGTGCCATTATCATTGGCACACTATTTCTTGATGAACCGATCAGTTTAGTGCGTATCTTGTTTATGGTTTTGATTCTAGTTGGTGTGCTCGGGCTGAAATTCACGTCAGGGCACTAAAGGATGTCGAGCACTTAGACATCGCTTATCTGTGTGACAACATTAGCAATTCGGCAGAGACGCGTCTCTTGTGTTTTCGCGTCCTCGACCTGTCGGACGAATTCTTTGCGCTTGGAGAAAGCGAGCGCTTCAAACCGTTGCACAGCGCCATCCACTTCCGACAATGCGGATTGAAGATCCGCAGGAATTTCCACGGTGCGAGGCGCGAGATCCAAGGCCAACGTCACCTCGACGGGATCATCTGCCTTCAAACCGGAGGCCTGTCTGTGGGCATCACTAAGCGGGATGAGGTATTCGCCGCCCATGACCGCAACCGTCGTCCGATACGTGTAATCATTCAGGGTCACGGATACGCTGGGCTTTTTGCCTCCTGCTAACGTGGTCATGACCTCTTCGGGAATGGAAATCCCCGTGGCATTCTTATTTTGGGCTTTCATAACCGTCGTATGGAACGTTACACTCATGGTCGATGCCTCCTATGGAGTAGTGAAAGTTGGGGTGGCTATTTGATCGTATAACTCACATACCAGAAGCTGCCCCCGACGAAGATACGCAAATGCTGGGACAAAGGTCGAAAAATGTCATTCAACTCTTCGTACGTAAAATAGTTTTTGAGAATTTCATGCTTGGAGCCGTCGGCTAGCTCGCGTCTTTTGTACGTATCCTCGCTATCCTCATGGGTAATGAGCTCGCCGCCTCTTCCAGGTACATACACGTTATCCGCGATAAAAACCTGCGCCCCACTGCCCAACCGTTCATGGAAACCTTGTAAAAAGCTGTCGATCCGATTGCGCGGAATGTGGGAGAACCAGAAGTTCGCCAATCCGTAATCAAATTCCCCGCGTATCTCGGAGAGCTTGTACGCATCTCCTTCCACAAAGCTAGCATTCCCCTTCGGCCAACTCTTCGACTCCGCGATGTGCAGCACTTCCGGGCGTATATCTACCCCAACAAGCTGCGCTGCGGTTTCTGCGGCAATATGTGTCCAATAACCCGTGCCACAGGCGATTTCCAGCACACGTCGTCCCTCCACTTGCTTCTTCAGGATATCAGAAAGGAAGGCCAGCTCTTGTTGAAACTCCGCATCTTCACGGTGATAAATCCGTTCATACTCCTCTGCTCGTGCGCCGTAGTAGGCTTGCATGCTCAGCTTTTCTTGATCCAAAAGCGTCTGCTTCTCTTTCACTTCGTGAAGGATGCGATGTCTCGCCGACAGCAAATCCGCAAAAATCGCTCCACCCTGCACAGCGTAATTCGCTAGCAGCCCCTGCGTAGCCATAACGATTAGCTGAGTCATCGATAACCCCGTATCATCTGCCATCCGCTCCAAATCGGACTTTACTTTCTCAGGCAAATAAACCGAAAGTCGTTTCGTCTTGTCTTGTTTGTCCTCCATGGTTAGGCCGCCTCCTTTTTCGAATATTGTAACACATAATATGTACCATGTTAACATTTATTATGTTGTATTGTCATGGAATGCGAAAGTTGATGATCACATTTGCAGGGGAGTGGAGGATGGTGGAGGGTGCATCTACGGATAAGTGAATGTGTGCGGATTGATAGATGACAGATGGCAAAGTACGGATGGGGATGTGAGGCAAGTGCGGATAATAGTTGGCTAAGTAGGGGTGAGGGTGAGGGGCAAGTGCGGGCAATAGTTGGCTAAGTAGGGAGGACGGGTGAGAGGCAAGTACGGATAATAGTTGGCTATGTAGGGGTGAGGGTGAGAGGCAAGTGCGGACAATAGTTGGCTATGTAGGGGTGAGGGTGAGAGGCAAGTACGGATAATAGTTGGCTAAGTAGGGAGGACGGGTGTGTAAAAGTAGCTAGGTCTGGGGAGTCTCCACAAAATAAATGGAAAAATTCCAGTTAATTTCCCGTCATTTCCCTTCAAGAGAGGGTTAACTGGAAAATGTACAGTTAATTCCCCCCATTTCCAGTGTAACGGTCAGGTACGGGAGAAATAACGACATAAAATCCATTTATTTATATTTTTCGCTTAATATGCGTTGAAATAACTGTAGATTTGCACTTAGAATTAATAGTGGACGTCTCTTAGTGTAGAAGTAATAATAACCTTAACTATTAACTAAGAGGTGTCTGTCCATGAGCGAATCAAGACAACGATATAATGAGAC
>NZ_JCAUAO010000021.1:0-26048 GCF_059691995.1 Paenibacillus sp. J22P169
ACTCACCCGTCCGCCGCTAGCTTACCCCGAAGGATAAACCCGCTCGACTTGCATGTATTAGGCACGCCGCCAGCGTTCGTCCTGAGCCAGGATCAAACTCTCCATAATAGTGAACGATTGCTCGTCCTATTCGAAAGCTTAATTGCTCATTTGCGTTGCTAGCGAGATTTTGCAATCTCTTTTTTGAACGATTTCTCGTTCGTGCTTACTCACTCGTTGTTCAGTTTTCAAAGATCAATTTGTTTCGTTTTTTTCGTCATCCGTTTAGCGGCGACTTTTATAATATATCACATTCGAACCACTCAATGCAAGCTTTTTTTATTTTTCTTTTTTCTAACTTCGCTTGAGATGATATAACTCGTTGGCTTCAAATGCGTTACCGTTTTTAGCGGCGAGAGTTAATTTATCATAGAATCGCAATCAAAGTCAAGCATTAAAATGAGAATAAAAAAAGAACCAGGAAAACACCTGATTCTTAAAGGTTTTATGCACTATATACTTGTATATCTCAGCTCGATTTCAGATGTGTGATCATCAATGATAACTGCTACTTCTTTAATTAAACCTTTTTTGACTAGTTTATTGAGTAACAAAGGAAGCTCTGACTTTATTTCAACTAACTGCGCATGATGTTGGAGTTCATCTGAGCTAAGCGGATGCTCGCTGTCCCTGAGGATTTGAATAAACGCCTCGCAACAACGCTCCATTTTGGACATAACCGAAAACTCGCAAGCAAGTAAAACAAGCTGAACCCGCTGCTTCAATGTCTCTTTACTCATCGTTAACTCTTCATAAAGCTTATAGACCCCGGGATTAATGGCACGAATCTGTCTCCATACCGTGATTTCAGGGTGATAGCCATCTTCCACAATAACAATGCGAGCCCAGTGATGAAGCGCTTCGAGAATGTTGTTATAGGCATCTAAGATGTGGTCATCGAGAATGTATTCTTTGCTTTGCAAATATTTACGCAAGAAATGTGAAAATTCAATAAGCAACTTCTGCTCACGCAAGTCCCCGGGAAATTCAAGTATTCGATGGCGCAGGCCTTCTAAATAAGTGTTCTGATCCAGAAGTATCTCCCCTTTTAACAGCCAGTGAAGAATATTGCGATTAACACCGTGCCGGATCCATTGCTCAATAGAAGCAGGATCTGTCCATCTTTCTTGTATCCGTGAATCGTCTCTTATATAATTAGTTATATGATTGTTCAGGCTCAGGTCGTTCGTTACTATTAAAAGCAACGTATCAAAACCATCTGTCAGTGAGGGAAGTTGCTTAGGATTGTCTACCGCCATGACGCTAATGATTCTAGGGTCATTCCGGAACTTAAGCAATAACTGCTCTTTATTAATTCCCATGGGTTTCCAAAGCTCCTGTCTCCGATTGTTTCTTACTTATTTCTACATGGGTGAATGGGTTTCCTGCTGATTTCTGTGACAAATCATACAAAACATGAGGTAGAAGAATTGGGGAGGAACAGAAAGTGCGATTTAGATCAAGTAAAGTAAATGAATTCCGCTTATGGGGACTTGTGATGACCATGGGTGGGATGCTGCTTATGATTATAGGACTTGCTGGCGTCGTTTTCGATTGGGGACAAGCTGGACGAGTAATTGCCGTCATCTTCATGATTATTGGAATGATCAGTGTATTGGTGAGTATGGGTATTTACTTCTGGGCGGGGATGCTTTCTACATCAGCAACTGTCATCGATTGCCCGGAATGCGGCAGACGAACGAAAATGCTGGGTAAAACTGACCGCTGCATGTTCTGTAAAACCATTCTAACGATTGATCCACAATATGAGCCGGTTGGTGAAAACGAAACGGCGGCCACACAATCTGCTCCATTCGAGCCAAGTCGTGAACACGAGCATAAGCCTCACTAGTTAAAAAAAGAAAGCCGAACCCAGAACTGGGTTCGGCTTTCTTTGGGATAAAAAGAATAATTGCCGCGTAATTATGGAGCAGTTGGTAAGGCATCCTTCGTGACTTGCCAAATTGCAGGCTTTTCAAATCCTCTTCTCCAAGAGGCTACACCAGCTAGATCATACTTTTCGACTAAAGCTAACCTCGCTTTTAAGGAAACTTCATCCTCCAGCCAAATGCGAATCAGTTTATTTCCGTCTTTGTATTCCACATAATTTTGACCTGTATCTGCTAAAAAAGTAGGCGTAAGCTTCTTATCCTTGATAATAGCTTGCGCAGCTTCCATAGTTAGTGTCTTGGAGGTAGTAGTAAATTTGCCATTCTTCGTCTCTTCGGTCCACTGACGCGTATAGAATGGTACGCCGAGTACAAGCTTAGATGGCGGTATTTTATCCGTTGTCAGAAGCGTTGTAACGGACCTTTCTACCCATGGTAAGGAAGAGACCGAACCAGACTTCGGACTCGTGGCCCAGTACTCGTCATAGGCCATTACCATCATATAATCGACTACTTCTGCTAAGGCCGGTCTATCGTAGAACATGGACCACATTTCATTGGTCGATTTAGGTGTTACATCTATGGACACCGATAGGCCCTGTGCATGCATAAGCGGCGTCATTTCACGTACGAATTGGACGAGGTTTTCTTTATCTTTGAGATATACATTTTCAAAATCGATATTAATACCTTGAAGGTTGTAAGTCTGGGCAAAGCCAAGCAATTGCTTAATAATTTTCATACGTAGATCATAGTTGGCTAATACCTTGTTCGTCCGATCTGCATCAAAGCCATTACTAAACAATGCCCATACTTGATAGTTGTTATCGTGCGCCCATTTCACATACGAGGCATCCGCTAAGTTGCTGACTCGCCCTTCACTATCTGCTACTGAAAACCAAGTTGGACTTATGACTTGCAGTCCAGGCATCTCACCGATCTTAGATGTGTCCGGATTCTTCGAAATGACATGTTCCCAAGTCATATTGAGCTTTCCGGCAATTGGCTTCCATGGCACATAGGTAGACGATGACTTCTCTTGTTGGGGGATCGTTTCCTCATGATCCTCCGTGATTTCGCTCTTTCGAACGAATCCAATCGGGCCGCTCTCTAGCTGCACTTTGTACCAATTTTCTTCGCTTCCTAACAGCATAACCTGTTCATTTACAGCAATGGTCGAGACAATCGGCGCTTTTATTGTAGCCTCCGTTCGTAATTGAGACTCTTTCTTCCCTGTTTGCTTCCCCCACTTGATAACATCGCCTTGTTTAAATAACAAGACTGCACCTGATTTTGCTGATTCGCGAATTTCAAATGGATACAGCTGCTTCAATGGTTCAATCGGCAGGTAGATCGTATCTTCCTTCTTTTCAACGGGAAAGGATAATGAGAATGGTTTCTCATTCATCATTGCTGATAGCTCTGTTGTCTTCATTCGCATGACTTTATCTTTCGTGGTTAAAATGACAGACTCGCTACTCTTCTCATATATAATCGTTGGATCGATCCATTTCTGAACGAGATCAAGAGGAAGCTTCAGACCTTCCTTTTCTCCAAGTGCACTCGATTTATAGTAACTGCCTTCATAAAAAATCGGCTTTGTCAGTTCATGAAAGTCTGGCTCAACGTGTGCACGGTTAGGTGCTAGCTGTTTTACAAGAAATGTGCCCGCACCTGCCGCGAACAACCCTAAACATAATGCACTAATCAGTATTATTTTATTAGATGATTTCAACATTTCACTTCCTTTTGAGCAATTATTAAAGCAATAAAGAAAAAACGTGTCCGCTCTTCGTTAAAGAAGGGCCGAACACGTTTCATTATACAACATGAAAGCACAAAATGATGAATTCTACGTTTAGTTAATGCTTGGTAGTAACCGTACAATCCGGACATACGCCATAGATTTCAAGTCTGTAACCGCCAACTTGGAAGCCCGTATGCAACGCTGCTGTTGTCTCGATGTCTGACAATGGAGGGTATTCAAAATCAGAAATTTTCCCGCAAACCTCACAAACCGCATGATAATGATCTGTCATATCGGCATCAAAACGACTCGAGCTGTCCCCGTAAGTTAACTCCCGAACAAGTCCCGATTCGATAAATACTTTAAGATTATTGTAAACAGTCGCAACGCTCATGTTAGGAAATTTCGATTCCAGAGATTTGTAAATATCATCCGCTGTCGGATGAGTCATAGAATCCAACAAAAAGGAAAGAATCGCATACCGCTGGGGCGTCATCCGAACACCTGTTGTTTTCAACTTTGCTAAAGCCTGTTCTAAATGTGCTGCCATGGTACTCACCGCCTGAATTAGTCATTAAAACCTTACATTATATTGTACGTGTGTTCTTCGACTTTTGTCAATGATGGTTATGCGAATCATAGCCAAGAGATCATTTATTTTTCCGAGAATCAAAGACGAACATAGCAACTCCCGCAAGAACGAGAATACTCGATCCCGCAAAAGATCCCATCAGATTGAAAAGCGCTGAAAACCAATTAGGCTTATTACTAAGCATAAAAATCAAGCCGCCAGCAATGATCAAGATAACCCCTATGTTCGTCCCTTTCATCAACTTTTGGAGAGGATCGTTCATATCTGTGTCGTAAGAGCTCGCTGCGAACTCACCTAGCTCAAACCGTCTGTTCACATGTTCCGTTAGTTGAAGGGCATCGAACAGATTATAGCAGTAAATCACAGGAATAAATAAAGCGAACAGTGTCACAGTGGGTACACTCGCATCATGACTGTCTACCAATGCTGTAATCGTAAAAATATCTAAAATCAACAGCATCATGATAAACAACCCGCGCTGCATAAGACCTAGATAAAAATGTCCCGCTCCAGGAAGAATGAAAGAAAGTACACCTGCAGCCCATTTACGTTTTCTAGAAATCGGATAATACGGCGTAAATGGTGGATAGGGAGGATGATTTGAGTAATCAGGCATATGTGGGTGGTCTTTGTGAATGTCCATTCGGATAGCCTCCATTTCCATTTCATTTGTACTTACAAATATTGAGATAAATTCTGAATATACCCGGTCAATTGAGAGATGTCCGATGCAAGATGTATTATTCGGCCAATCATTCCTGATTGAATCAGAAGAACGGTTGCTGCAATGGCGATGGCTCCATTCATCCAGGGCCTGTTCATGCTTCGTTGTGGATGACCCACAGGACTTGTCGATTCTACGGGTCCTATTGCGTGCATAATGCGGTCTGTCATCGTAGAACTCGGTTCACTTAACGGCATCTCATTCAGGAGCTTATTCAGGTACTGCTCGAGTTGTATGTCTTCCTTGCGCCCCAACGTCATGAACGTTCACCTCCAGCCATTTTTCTTTGAGCATCGCTTTTCCGCGGTAGAGCCTTGTTTCTAACGTTTTGATAGGAAGTCCAGTAATCTCACTCATTTCTGAATACGATAACTGTTTAAAATGATACAGCACCATAACAATCCGATACTTGTCCGGAAGACGAGAGAGCAACTCCTGCACTTGCATTTGCTCATCCTTCCGCACGGCGATGGACTCGGGCTCTTCTCTAGTATCCGTAAACCAGCCTATCATTTTATCCAGCAGCGCTTCATAGGGCCTGCGCTTCTGAACCCGTCGAAAGTCGAGCACGAGATTCGTTGTTATGCGATATAGCCACGTAGTCAGCTTTGCATCTCCGCGAAAATGACCCAGGGATCGATACAGCTTTACAAAAACTTCCTGGGTTAAGTCCTCAGCTGTTTCCTTATGACCAATCATGCGATACACCAACGTATATATGTAACTCTTATGGCGCTCCACGAGAATGCGGTAGGCATCAGAATGACCCTGACGGATCTCTTCTACTAGTTGTTCATCCGTCAATTCATCCATGCTAGCCCCCCTTTTCCATGCATCCATAAGCTTAGACGTTCATCTCAAGGTAACCCCTTCAATTTTTACTATTTTCTATGGCCACACCAGTAACACCTTGAATTTGATTGGTTTCTTCGAGCACATGGCCAATAATAGATGGCTTTGGAATTGTAACATGAAACGTAATTTGAACGTGATTCGCTCTACTTGCGTCTTCTGACTCTTCTAGTTTAATTTGTTTTATATCTATTTTGCTTTTTCCTAGAATCGTTGTGATTAACCCTAAAGTACCTGGTTGATCAACTGCTTGTATTTTTAAAATGCGTACTTTCTTCCCATTGAAATACTTATGCTCAACTTTATTTAGAATCCATAATGATATCAGTACCATGAAACAAACTAAGACAGCTGGATAGTAAAAACCCGCTCCAATCGCAAGACCAATTCCTGCAACAACCCATAGCGATGCTGCCGTCGTAAGCCCCGTAATAGATCTCCCGTTGAACATAATCGTCCCCGCACCCAGAAAACCAATACCACTAATGACCTGAGCTGCTAACCGAGATGGATCGATACGCACATTGACCTCATTCACAAAAGCACTAAACCCGTACATGGAAAGCAGCATGACAAGAGCGGAACCGACACATACCAAAATATGCGTGCGCAGTCCTGCAGCATGAGAACTAACCTCACGTTCAAATCCAATTAATCCGCCAAGTAAAAGTGCTAATACAAGTCTAATTGTCACATGCAACTGATCAATAACCCAAGGATTCTCCATTTTGTAAACGCTCCCTTTTTACTTCATAATAGAACTCTTCGTCAAGGAGAAGCTGATCAACTACTAATTTAGGCTTCTAGAAGCCCGTAGCAGGACGCTCGAATGTTGTCAAACTAACACCCGGCGGAACAGTGAAAACACGTCTAACAATGAAATCATACCCCTCATAGAGCCGAATGGCTGGCAAATTCGCAGACCCCGTGGATACGATAAATCGAGTAGCTCCCTCTCTCTCTTGTTCTATCAGTATATGCTGTAAAAGGGAACTAGCGATTCCCCTGCGAAAAAAATTGGGATGAACCATCATACGGCAAATCGTCACAATGCTACCTTCACGTTCATACGAAATCGCGCCTGCAAGTGTCCGATCCTCATGATCAGTAACAAAGTAACCATAGAAGGTTTCCTTCACTTCGCGTATAGACTGGATGCCATCCTTCAAGGGTGGGATATCATCAAAGCCGATCAGTTCAGCCTCCACACGGTAGGAAGCTATTTGAAGTGCAAGTAGGGTTAAGATTTCTTCATTCGTTTGCAATTGTAGTCGCTGGATAGTCAGTGGAATCACTCCTACGGATAGAATTGAAAAAAGTGGTGCCCTAACTACGAGGAGCACCACTTCTACCTTATCATTTACTGTTCAAGCACTCCACAATTAATTTGTTGACGAGTCCTGGATTTGCTTTACCTTTGGTTTCTTTCATGACTTGTCCGACTAGGAAGCCTACGGCTTTTTCCTTACCAGCTTTGAAATCTGCAACGGATTGCGGACTGTTCTCAACAACTTGCTCAACAACCGCTTTAATTGCACCTTCGTCACTGATTTGAACAAGTCCTTGCTCTTCAACAATCTTCTGCGGTTCTTTCCCCGTTTCGATCATTTCTTTAAACACAGTTTTGGCAATCTTATTGGAAATCGTGCCTTTCTCGATTAAACCGATCATCTCGCCTAATCCTTTGCCTGTGACTTTGGCATCGGTAAATTCAAGTGAGTTCGCGTTCAGATAACCAAGTAAGTCACCCATAATCCAGTTCGAGACAGCCTTGGCATCTTGGGTATATTTCAAACTTTCTTCGAAGAAATCAGCCATCTGCATGGAAGCTGTGATTACAGCCGCGTCATAGCTAGGTAAGCCGTATTCAGTGCTGTATCTCGCTTTACGCGCATCTGGCAATTCAGGAATTGAAGCTTGCACACGCGCTTTCCACGCATCATCGATATAAAGACTGACTAAATCCGGGTCTGGGAAATAGCGATAATCGTGCGCATCTTCTTTGCCGCGCATTGCGAGAGTTTTGCCTTGCGTTTCATCCCAACGGCGAGTTTCTTGAATAACTTCTTCCCCGCTTCTGAGAATCTCCGCTTGACGGTATTCTTCATACTCAAGTCCACGCTGTACGCCACGGAAGGAGTTCATGTTCTTGAGCTCGGCACGAGTACCGAATTTCTCTTGCCCGAACGGCCGGATGGAAATGTTCGCATCACAACGCAGCGAGCCTTCTTCCATTTTCACATCGGAAACATCGCAATAGATCATGATTGCTCTAATTTTCTCGAGGTAAGCACGAGCCTCCTCAGGTGAGCGCAGATCAGGTTCGGATACGATTTCGATCAACGGCGTTCCTGCACGGTTTAAGTCAACTAGGGAAGCGTAGCCGCCATCAATATGCGTCAGCTTGCCTGCATCCTCTTCCAAGTGAACACGCGTGACTCCGATACGTTTGGTAACTCCGCCAACTTCGATATCAACCCATCCGTGCTCGCCGATCGGTTTATCGTATTGAGAAGTTTGGTAAGCATCGGGTGAGTCTGGGTAAAAGTAGTTTTTGCGATCAAATTTACTGTCCGTTGCGATTGTACAATTTAGGGCCATTGCTGCTTTCATTGCATACTCAACCGCCTGACGATTAAGAACTGGCAATACACCCGGATGACCTAAACAAACCGGACATGTGTTCGTATTCGGAGGTGCTCCGAATGAGGTTGCACAACCACAAAATATTTTGGAAGCGGTATGTAGCTCTACGTGAACTTCAAGACCGACTACGGTTTCAAATTGGATATCTGTTGCCGACAAAGTGAATGCCTCCTTCGTTACTCTTGAACTAATAACTTACAATTGCGGGCGCTGCTTGTGGTGGTCTGTGTGCTGTTCGAAAGCGTGGGCTACACGCAAAACGGTAGCTTCATCCAATGCTTTGCCGATAATTTGCAAGCCAACCGGAAGTTCATTCACGAATCCGCATGGTACGCTAATTGCAGGAATACCTGCCAAGCTGACCGGAATGGTCATGATATCATTTAAATACATCGTTAGCGGGTCGCTGCTTTGCTCACCGATTCGGAACGCTGTTGTTGGAGCCGTTGGCCCGATGATGATGTCATAGTTATTAAACACTTGATCAAAGTCTTGCTTGATCAATGTACGAACTTGTTGAGCTTTCAGGTAATACGCATCATAATAGCCAGAGCTTAACGCGTAAGTACCTAGCATGATCCGACGCTTAACCTCAGGACCGAAGCCTTCGCTACGAGATAAATTGTAAAGATCCAACAGATTGCGTGCATTATCTGAACGTACACCATAACGGATGCCGTCAAAACGAGCCAAGTTCGAGGAAGCCTCGGAAGAAGCCAGCAAGTAATAAGTTGCTACAGCATACTCGGAATGTGGAAGCGTTACTTCTTCCCATACTGCGCCGAGACCCTCAAGTACTTTGAGTGCTTCGAGAATTTTCTCTTTAACTGCTGGGTCGATCCCTTTTCCCATGTACTCTTTGGGTACCCCAATGCGCAGACCTTTGACGTCCCCGGTCAATGCGCTTAGGTAGTTCGGGATCTCTACATTCGCAGAAGTGGAATCCTTAGGGTCATAGCCTGCGATAGCTTGCATAGCGTACGCAGCATCTTCTACGTTCTTCGTTAGCGGCCCGATTTGGTCAAGAGAGGACGCGAAAGCGACCAAACCATAGCGGGACACGAGTCCGTACGTCGGCTTCAGACCGACGATACCGCAGTAAGCTGCCGGTTGGCGAATAGAGCCACCGGTGTCAGAGCCCAGCGCGAAGTACACTTCGCCTGCTGCAACGGCTGCGGCTGAGCCACCGCTGGAGCCGCCTGGCACATATTCAGTGTTCCACGGATTGTGAGTTGGGTGGAACGCGGAGTTCTCGTTGGAGCCGCCCATCGCGAACTCATCCATGTTGAGCTTACCGATCGTAACCGCTTGCGCTTCCTTAAGCTTGCTCACGACAGTCGCATCATAAATCGGAATATGATTGGATAAGAATTTGCTTGCGCAGGTTGTTTTCAAACCTTCGGTTACCATGTTGTCTTTGATGCCGATGGGCAAACCGAATAAATCGCCACGAGTTGCATTGCTTAGAAGCTGCTCGTCCAGCTTAGCAGCCGTCTGACGAGCATTCTCTTCATCTAATGTAAGGAAAGCGCGAACCTTGCTCTCCACTTGCCCAATTCTTGTATAAGATTGATCCACGAGGTCTGAAACCTTAATTTCTTTGCTTTGCAGCTTCGCGTGGATTTGTTGTAGGTTTAATTCAAACAAAGACAACGACAGGCACTCCCTTTCATCTCTAACTTATTCTAAAACAGCAGGAACCTTGAACTGCCCATCCTCATGATCTGGTGCGTTCAGCATTACTTTTTCAATTGGCAAAGACGGCTTCGCAACATCCTCACGCATGACGTTTACTAACGGCATCGCATGACTGGTTGGCACAACACCCTCCGTATTCAATTGATTGAGCTGCTCGGCATATTTTAAAATGGCATTAAGCT
Organism: Paenibacillus sp. J22P169; assembly: GCF_059691995.1. Lineage (NCBI taxonomy): Bacteria > Bacillati > Bacillota > Bacilli > Caryophanales > Paenibacillaceae > Paenibacillus > Paenibacillus sp. J22P169. The sequence goes on from NZ_JCAUAO010000021.1 coordinate 10,370, forward strand.
GATCTGTAAATAGATCTTTTTCGGTATCATTGAGATCGAGTCTAGCCAGCTTGGCCACATGATCGACATCTTTCTTCGTTATGCTCACGTATTCTACACCCCTTGTATCAGCGTTTAGTCATTCTTTTCATTATATCCCAGAAATTTTGCGAACTCAATCCAGAATAAGGATTGGGAATAGATGGGGATCCCACAAATGCCAACGTATAAAAAAAACGACGGCGCACTTCCACCGTCGCATGCTATTTTAAATCCAGGCTTTCAGCCCGATTTGTTTAATAAATTCTTCACGGGACTGTACTTCCTTGTCCCTTTCCTTCTCTGGCTCAGTGGCGGACTCGCCATTCATAATTTTGCGGAATAAGGCTTCATTGTTCGTTGCGAGGGCGTAATCTATTAAAGCTTCTCTCTCAACTTGCTCCGCCTCTTGCTGAAGAAGCACTTCTTCAAGTTCGATATCCGTCGCAGTTACATAGTAATGTTTGTTCTCCTTAGGGACACGTACGACATAGTCGAAAATGTTATCGTTATTTCGGTCATAAGCAATTAAATAGCCATATCCGCCAATAGGCAGATTCTGTTCTAAACGATCAGCAATGAAGATAATTTTCTCGCCAAGACGAAGCATCTGCTTTCCCCCTACCTATATATAACGCTCAAATGAGTCTATGAATGCATGGAATACGTTCTATTGCCTATCGTACTAAAAAAACTAGATTGTGTCCAATTGACATCACTTGTTCATACTGCATTCATATTTCTAGCTTAGGATGAATTTACTTTCATTCATAAAGGAGTTGCTTACTGTGTTACAACGTTCTTTACAAACATTGCGCTATGTCGGCTGGGCGGAGGGTTCCTCTTTTCTCATTCTACTAGGTATTGCCATGCCACTTAAATACGCGTTCGATCTGCCACAAGCTGTTTTTGTCGTAGGGGTTGCTCATGGATTTCTATTTGCGCTCTATCTGCTATCGATTGCTTGGGTCACACTTCTGCATCGCTGGTCCTTTGGACGAGTACTCGCAGCTTTCATTGCGGCATTTATTCCATTTGGTCCGTTCTTATTCGATCGTTGGATCCGACATTAGACACTTCAATCCGTAAAATTTCAGAAAGCAGCATGAAACTGATATAGTAGTGAGAAAATGATTCTATCGAACAAGTGAATTTACGGAGGAAATCATGCCAGAGCCATCATCATCTCCAAAAGCTCGCCCCTCACTAACGGAGGGCCCGATTACGAAGACATTGATCTTATTTTCACTGCCTATCCTATTAGGCAACGTTCTACAGTCCTTGAATGGGTCGATCAACACGATTTGGATCGGTAAGTATCTTGGCGAGGTTGCCCTTGCTGCTACTTCGAATGCGAACATTATTATGTTTTTCTTAATTAGCTCCATCTTTGGGATCGCTATGGCTGCCGTCATTCTGATCGGCCAAAATCTCGGTGCTAAGAAGGTTCAAGAGGCCAAAAAAGTAGTCGGAACAAGTACCGTCTTTTTCCTCGTGCTATCTATTGTTGTTGCCTTATTAGGATGGATCTTCTCCCCCACGATCTTGGATTGGATGAACACCCCGCCAGATGTCAAAGAGTTTGCCGTTACGTATACGCGAATTATGTTCGCAGGTGTTCCGTTTATGTTTGGTTATAACTTGATTATGGCCATTCTAAGAGGCTCGGGAGATGCGAAAACCCCGTTCTACTTCTTGCTTTTATCCGCTGTCCTCGACGTCGCACTCAATCCTTTGCTCATACAAGGGATGGGGCCATTCCCGAAAATGGGTATTGCCGGCTCCGCCGTAGCGACATTTATTGCCCAATTGGTCAGCTTCGTACTTCTCATTGCTTACTTGTATAAGAAGAAGTACTTTCTTCGTATTACCAAAGAGGATATTCCCTTGCTTCGAATTAATTGGACTATCATTCGGACACTGATTCAAAAAGGGCTGCCGATGGGCTTAAATATGGTCGTTGTTTCTCTAAGTAACCTGATGCTGGTTCATCTCGTGAATGCCTATGGGTCTGAATCCACCGCAGCTTTCGGAGTGGCGATGCAAATATCCAGCTACGTTCAGATGCCGGCAATGGCCATTGGTGGAGCCGTGACTTCAATGGCCGCGCAAAACATTGGCGCCGGGAAATGGGATCGCGTCAACCGGATCACTTGGACAGGCGTCGGAGTTAATATCTTGATGACAGGATTGATTGTAGTCGTGCTCCACCTGTTCAATCGTGAAGTCGTTTCATTCTTCCTGCCTCCAGAAGGAAAAGCGATTGATATTGGCGTTCATATTAACAATATTACGCTATGGTCGTTCATTATTTTTGGCATCTTCAATGTCGTTGCTGGTGTTGTTCGGTCTGCGGGATCTGTCGTGTTCCCTCTCATCGTTGCATTTGTTGCACTGCTGCTCGTTCGCATTCCGCTTGCCACTGTGCTTTCACACAAGTACGGCTTCGATGTGATTTGGTGGAGCTTTCCAGTCAGCTTCAGTGTAGCAGCTACCTTGAACTTGCTCTATTACCGCTTCGGAAAATGGAAGCAAGCTCGAATGATGGCAAGTAAAGCCTAACAGCATAAACAAAAACTAACAAAAGCTAAAACAAAACCTAAGCAAAAAGTCTGCCCAGCCGAGGAAATTGGCTTGAGCAGACTTTTTTGCTACAGATGCAGCAGATTTTTATGTATTTTGATAACAATCTTCTTATTCGTTGTTGATTCCGTAATGAGGCAATTCGGGCGATGAATATCCGACGGGAAGCACACAGCAAACATGCCGGGTTTGAGCAAAATATCCGTCTCATTCTGGGCAGAATCGGATGCATAGAAGGCGACGTCATGCGTCTCAAATTTGTTATCTATGATTTCAGCACCTTCATGTAGCTTATAGAAACAAAGTCGTTCCTCGCCGCTCACCAGAAACTGAATATCCGTATAAACAATATGAGACTCTGGCAACTGCTCTTCCCTTGGACGCGTCACGGATTCTTGCACATTGGCATACATCAAATGGCCATTATCGCCTTCCAAATCATACCGCCCTACCTCTACTTCTCCCAAATTCCGATTCAAAATGTAGTCGATACCTCGCGCTACAGCCTCCGGCCATAGATGCCGTTCTTGCTCAAAATGCTTCACATCACTGATAATCATCGTCATTGGCTCCTTTTAAAAAGACCCGCCCTGGCGGGCGAGTCATCTTTTTTTTAGAACTTTTCTTGATTAGCGCCTTCCCAATCAGCAAGGAACTTCTCAATGCCCGCATCTGTCAGCGGGTGTTTACTCATCGATTCTATCACCTTGTAAGGCACTGTAGCAATATGTGATCCCGCAAGTGCTGCTTCAATAACGTGAGCGGAGTGACGCACACTCGCAGAAATAATTTCGGATTTGATGCCGTGTACTTGGAAAATCTGGCTAATTTCTTTAATTAAGTTCATTCCGATTTGGTTGATATCATCCAAACGCCCAATAAACGGAGATACATACGTTGCACCTGCACGAGCAGCAAGCAAAGCTTGTGTCGAGCTGAAGATCAGCGTCACGTTTGTTGGAATGCCAAGCGATCTAAACACGCTAGTCGCTTTCAGTCCGTCCAACGTCATTGGCAGCTTAATAACGATATTCGGGCTTAATGCCGCAAGCTTCTTGCCTTGCTCGACCATTTCGTCTGCCTTCAAGGAAACAACTTCTGCACTGATTGGCACATCGCCAACGATCGAGATGATTTCTTTCACAGTTTCAAAAAAGTCTCTACCTTCCTTAGCGATCAATGAAGGGTTAGTGGTTACACCTGCAACTACTCCTAATGCGTGCGCTTTACGAATTTCTTCTACATTGGCTGTGTCGATAAACAATTTCATCTCTGTATCCCTACCTTTTCTCCCGCTATGGGTGCTTATTGGAAATACTTCTGTCTGATTTGCCCAACGATTGCTTCTGCGGTAAAGCCATATTCACGAATGACGCGATCTGCTTTCGCTGATGCTCCGAACTTGCGGATGCCGACAACGAAGCCGTCTTGTCCCGTAATTTCTTCCCATCCAGCCGGATAAGCCATTTCCATCACAACATTGTTACGCACGTGAGGCAAAATAATCGCATTCCTTACCTCTTCTGGCTGCTGCTCGAACAATTCACGGCTTGGCATGGAAATAACACGAGCTCCAATACCATCTTGCGCCAACTGCTTCTTCACGTCAAGTGCTAAGCTCACTTCTGAGCCTGTCGCAATGAGTTGCAAATCAACTGTTTCGCCAGAAGCCACATCAGCTAGTACGTAAGCCCCTTGATGAATATGGTCAAAAGCAAGTGTATCTGTACCTGGAAGCACCGGTAAGTTTTGACGCGAAAGCGCGAATACGAACGGGCCTTCCTTCGCTTGAAGGACATACTCCCAAGCAGCGGCTGTTTCATTCGCGTCCGCAGGACGGAACAACGTCAGATCCGGAATCATCCGCAGGGATGGGATCTGTTCAATCGGCTGATGCGTCGGACCATCTTCGCCGACAGCGATGCTGTCATGCGTGAAGACGTACGCAACCGGGATCTTCATCAGCGCGGACAAACGAATCGCCCCGCGAAGGTAATCACTGAACACGAGGAACGTACCGCCGAAAGCGCGCAGTCCACCGTGAAGCAGCATGCCGTTCAGCGCTGCGCCCATCGCGAATTCCCGGACGCCGAACCAGAAGTTGCGGCCGCTGTAATCTGCTGCGCTGAATGCCGCAGCATCGCCGATCATGGTGAAGTTGGAGCTCGCTAGGTCGGCAGAGCCGCCTACTAGATGAGGTACACGCTTCGCCAAGCCGTTAATCACTTTGCCAGATGCGGTACGCGTCGAGATCGCGCCGCTCTCTGGGGTGTAGCGCGGCACATCGGCGTTCCAATCCGCCGGCAGGTTGCCGCTGTTCGCGAGCTCGAATTGCTTCGCGAGCTCGGGATAGGCAGACTGGTAGCTGTTCCACAGCTGCTCCCAGGCTGCTTCTGTTTGAGCGCCCACCTGCTTGTGGTGGGCGAAGTGGGTGTAGACCTCAGCCGGGACGTAGAAGTCCGGCTCGAGGGGCCAGCCCAGAGCTTGCTTCGTCAGAAGCAGCTCGTCTTTGCCTAGCGGCGAGCCGTGCGTGCCGCCGTGGCCGCCCTTGCCGGCTTTGTTCGGCGAGCCGAAGCCGATAGTTGTTTTGATCTCAATCAGCGTCGGGCGATTGAGATCGGCCTTGCCTTCTGCGATCGCCGCAGAAATGGCATCGACGTTGTTCTGTTCTTCCACACGGAGGTACTGCCAGCCATAGGACTCGAAACGCATCTTGACGTTCTCGGAGAACGACATATTCAAGTCACCATCAAGCGAAATATCATTAGAATCATATAGGACAACTAGCTTGCCTAGTTTAAGATGACCTGCAAGGGATGCCGCTTCCGAAGAGACTCCCTCCATCAAGTCACCATCTCCACAAATCGCATATGTGAAATGGTCTACGACAGGGAAATTCGGCTTGTTGTATACGGATGCTTGATGCGCTTCTGCCATCGCCATCCCAACAGCCATTGCTACGCCTTGACCAAGTGGTCCCGTCGTTGCTTCTACACCAGCTGTATGACCATACTCCGGATGGCCTGGGGTGCGGCTTCCCCATTGACGGAATTCCTTGATATCGTCCAAAGAAACATCATAGCCGCTTAGGTGAAGCAAACTGTAAAGCAACATGGAGCCGTGCCCTGCAGATAGTACGAAACGATCACGATCCACCCATTTCGGGCTAACTGGATTGTGTTTCAAATGACGTGTCCAAAGCGCATAAGCCATCGGCGCTGCTCCCATCGGCATACCAGGGTGACCCATAGCTGCTTTCTCAACAGCATCAATCGTAAGCGTTCTAATCGCATTAATGCTTAATTCTTCGATTCCAACCGTTGTTCCATTCAATGAGATACGCCTCCATCTATAAGGTTGTTTTTCAAGCTTTATCTCTTTATTATAAGAGGAGATGAAACATTCAAATAATTGATAGTTTCGATACTCGCTATAGAAGGTGTCTATATGGTTAATTTCGAGTTGTATAAAGTATTTTACTTAACAGCGAAATCCGGAAGCCTGTCCAAAGCGGCCAAAGAGCTGTATATCACTCAGCCTAGTGTCTCTCACTCCATCAAGTTGTTAGAGGAATGCCTTGGGCTTCCTTTGTTTGCTCGTACGTCCAAGGGTGTTGATCTCACTAAAGAGGGGGCAATTCTCTACTCTTATATTGAACAAGCCTACAACTTCATCTCCCTGGCGGAGGAGAAGTTGAATGAGCTGCGAAATTTCTCAAGTGGTGAAATCAAAATCGGTGGCAGTGATTCCTTATGTAAACACTATTTGCTTCCTTTTCTAGAATCGTTTCATGTCCAGTACCCACATATTCAAATAAATTTGGTGCATGGGACGACACCAGAAATAATAAAGAATTTAAAAGAAGGCAAAATTGACATCGGCATTGTAAGAACACCTATTCATGATGAGCAGCTTCAGATACGTGAAGGGATCACAATCCAGGATTGCTTTGTTACTGGCCCTAAGTACAAAGAGCTGTCCGAAGGGCTAGTTACACTCGAAGAGCTGCTGACTTATCCGATCATCTTATTTTCAAGTAATAGCTCCTCACGGAAGTTCGTCACGCGTTTATTCAGCGATAATGGCTTGTTATTGGAACCTGAGATTGAACTTGGCAGCGTGGATTTACTGATTGAATTCGCGAAAATTGGCTTCGGTGTTTCCTTTGTTACGAAGGAATTTGTAGCAAGGGAATTGGCGGAGGGCAGCTTATTCGAAGTGAATCTGGAGGCAACGATACCGTCTACGAAAATAGGAATTATCACGCTGAAGAACATGCCGTTATCAACTGCAGCTGCTGCATTTGTGGCTGAGTTGGAGAATCCAGGGCAGTTGATCTGAAACAATAGACAACTTAACTGGAAAAACTACAGCTAATTCAGTTGAAACTAGTCAAACGGAGCGCATAACTGGATTTCCTCCAGCTAAATTCGAGCATTTTTCTAGAGTCCACTGACATCGCTGAAATTAACTGCGTATTTTCCAGTTATTCTTTCAAAAAGACTAAATCCCGCGAGATTAAATGTATTGTATCCAGTTATACTCGCGTGGAGCCAGGGGGAGTAGCTTGTGGTGTAGAAATACCCACAAGCCGAAAAAACACACGCAGCTCTCCACTGCGTGTGTCCCTTTTTTTAGAAACATACCATCGCCTTAATAACCTTCGACTCCGGCTTCAGCCAAGTTTCGAATTGATCCACCATACCCTCGAAGGAGGAACGGTGCGTAATATAGCGCTCGACGTCGATGCTACCTGCCACTAATGCGCTGCGCACAGTGTCAAAATCCTCCATGGTCGCATTCCGGCTGCCCATTAACGTAAGCTCCCTCTTGTGGAAGTCGGGATCATGAAAAGCAATATCCGCCTTCACCAGCCCGACGTACACAAGCTTGCCGCCATGAGCGACAAGACCGAAGGCGTCAGTCATTGACCTAGCATTCCCAGTTGCGTCGAAGACGACGGTCGGAAATTCGCCATTCGTTAGCTCAGCTAGCTTTTCCTTCGGAAGTTGGAGTGCATTCACAGTATGATCAACGCCTGCCCAATCCTGGCAAAACGCTAGTCGCTCCTCATTAATATCCATCGCAATGACATTAGCGCCAAGCTGCTTCGCCAATATCATAACCCCAAGCCCAATGGGACCTGCTCCGATCACTAACGCGGTTTCCCCCGTACGAAGCTCTGATCTTCGCACCGCATGTGCACCGATACTTAGAGGTTCTAGCATCGCCGCTTGATCAAGCGTAAGGCCAACTGCTTTTATCAAATGACTCACAGGAAGAGATACACGCTCTACCATCCCCCCATCAATATGTACCCCCAGCACCTTCATGTCTGTGCAGCAATTTGTTTTGCCATTACGGCACGCTATACATTCCCCACAATGCATGTAGGGTACGACACTGACGAGATCACCAATCGCCACATCCGTAACACCCTCACCAAGCTCCTCCACATATCCTGCCAGCTCATGCCCCAGAATGCGCGGATAGCTAAAAAACGGCTGATTCCCTTTAAAAGCATGTAAATCTGTGCCGCATATGCCAATTCGCTGAATACGAACGAGTGCTTCACCTTGACCTACGGTTGGTTCCACTACCTCGACATACTTTAATTGCTCGATTTGTTCACAGACGATCGCTTTCATGTTTGCCCCCTTCCCGAACTAAAACATGCTTAAACATAGGTCTTTTCGTTATATTCTGGTCTCCCACTAATCCATGAAAGATTATGAATAGGCTCCAAAATCGCCAACACCTCTTGTAGGAGCTCTGTGTCCATAGGCTCATCCGTCCATTGGATGTTTTTGCGGATGTTATCCGGGTTGGCTGTACTGACTAGCGTTGTAGGAATCCGCTCATTCGCTGTCGCATACTGAACAGCAAGCTTCGCAATGTCTGTCCCTTTTCTCGCGCAATGATCAGCGGCTTGCTTGCATAATCGTTGAATTTCGGCAGAAGCTGGATGCCATTTCGCTGCCGGTCTTGTACTCAGCAGGCCCATCGCAAGCGGTGAAGCATTCACTAATCCCACACCATGCTGCTCAAGCAGGGGAACTACATCCAGTAAAGATGTATCATTCAGCGCATAGTGGCAGTAAGACAAAACGGAGTCCAACTCTTTGTGAGCCAGCGCCTTCTCAAACACGGACATCGGTAACCCGGATACCCCGAAATAACGAATTTTTCCTGACTGCTTCAATTCATCTAGTGCCGGAAATGCCCCCTCAAGAACATTACGGAATGGCGAGAACTCAATATCATGCAGGTATAAAATATCGATATAGTCCGTTTGGAGCCGTTTCAAGCTTTCATCCACACTTTGAAGGATACGTGCTTTGGAGAAATCGAACTCATCTGCGCCGTATCTTCCTGCCTTTGTTGTTAGAATAAAACGGTCTCGGTCTAGTTGCGCAATGGCTTTGCCTAGCACCGTCTCGGCTTTCGTTAATCCATAATACGGCGACACATCGATTAAATTAATTCCCATATCCACGGCCGTGTGAACCGTTCGGATGCTTTCATCCTCATTGGTTTCACGGAAAACAGAACCAAGTGACGATGCTCCGAAGCTCAGGACTGAGACATCGAGCCCTGTTTTGCCCAATTTACGATATTTCATAATTTATAGAACTCCTTCGCATTCAGTCCGAATAAACGAGCTCGATCATCTTCCGACCAACTATTAGGCAAGGATTGGGTCACGATACCGACAACATCCTCATACTCAGCCGCGAGTAAACAAACTGGCCAATCGCTTCCGAACATCACACGCTTAGTTCCGAAACTCCCCAAAATATGCTGGACATAGTCAGTAAAATCTTCTGGCTTCCAATCTGAATAGCTAGCTTCGGTCACCATGCCTGAAACCTTACAGTAGATGTTCGGATGCTTCGCAATCTCCGACATCTGGCTTTTCCATGGTTCGATTATCCCTTTGGCAATCGACGGCTTAGCAATATGATCAATCACCGCGCGTAAACCGGGCACTAGCTCCAATAGCTGGATAACAGGTTCTAACTGATGAGCGACTACGAGCAGATCAACGGGCACATCTTCCTTAGCGAAATAACGTAAGGCTTCTACAAAATGCGGCTGAAGGATAACTTGTGCATCAGGAAGCTCTTGAATCATAACCCTGAACCCTACGTAGTTCGGATGCTGACTGCTGTTTTTATAATGAATAAGATAATCTGGATCGTCCAGATCAAGCCAACCGACAACACCGGCGATCGAATCTGTTGTCTCACTTAAGGCAAGCAAATAATCCGTTTCTTCTAACGTTGGCGCGGCTTGAACCACAATGGTCTTATCTAAGTTGAACTGTTGGAGCTGTGGCAGCAAATCATTCGGTAAATAATCACGATTTAAAACGGGCAGCGCTGGTGTAATCCATCCATAGTCCCCCCGGTCGATCTTCCAATAATGCTGATGTGCATCGATACGCATGGCGATTCTCCTCTTCCTTCACCTAAAATGATATCGCTTTCTTATATTGTATCATCATTATTACGATATGAAATATCGATATCTAGCATAACTATACGGTTTTTTGATATTATTGAACTACATTGAAACAGAAGGAGATGCGTTCGTGGATCCTATTCGTAAAATTTTCGAAAGCCAGGACACCTTCTCCATGTCCTTTGCTTATAAAAACACAAAAAGCTCGCAAAGCGAGCTTCCTGATCATTTCCACGAATGGTATGAAATTGTGTATGTGTATCGGGGGAGAGGCACATTCTTTATTGATCACACCTTTTATGATATGAAGCCAGGTGACCTGTTCCTCATTCCCGGCAACACGATTCACCGGGCAACCCCAGATAAAGAAGAACCTGTGACGTCCACTGCAATTTACTTCTCTCCAAGCATGATCCAGGCACCCCAGTTAGGCGATGACTTCTCCTATTTGCATAGCTTTGAGCAAGCCGCGACATGTCGGAATTACAAATTGGAAACTCGATTACCACAGAGTCAGCAAGTGGATCATCTCCTAGAGACCATACACCACGAGTTTAAGCATCCTAGCTTAGGTTACCGCCAAGCCATCATCCTGCAATTGCTTCAATTATTGCTCTACATCCAACGTAATGTCGAGGCTGATGCCAAATCCCTGACTGCCGACTCGCTAGTTGGTCCCTTATGGATGAGAGAGATCCTACTCTATATTGATCAGCATTTCTGTGAAGACATCGGACTCCAAACGTTATCGAAGCAAGCTTCCGTTACTCCAGCTCATTTCAGCAGGGTCTTTAAGCAGTTGATCGGAATGAATATCACCACTTATATTATGACCAAGCGCATCATCCGTGCGAAGCAGCTTCTTCACGAAAGTGATGCCAATGTTAGTACAATTGCAGAATTGTGCGGATTTGAAAGCTTACCCCATTTTCACGCGATGTTCAAAAGAGTACTTGGCATGACGCCTGCGGTTTCTCGAAAATCATTTAGTTCTTACTAAATGAGGGAGTTATGCCTCTTGCTTCACCAATCGGTCGTATAAAAAGTCAGCGATATGAACAGCTTCCATCTTGCCGGTTTGCCCATGTTTATCAATACCTAACTTCATCTGAAGTAAGCATCCTGGATTGCTTGTAACCACATAGGACGCTGTAGTCGCATTCACATTTTCCATCTTATGTTCCAGGATTTGATTCGCCATGTCAGGCTGCGTCATATTATAAATACCCGCGGAACCACAGCATGAGCCAGAATCCTTCATTTCGATATAGGCGGTGTTACTGATCCTTTGCAGCAGTTGCTTGGTTGGTTGGCTGCCTTTCATCACGTTACGAAGATGGCAGGATTCCTGGTACGTAACTCGCGTTGGACCTTGGTGAGATAACGTATCAGCAAAACGAAGAGGTCGACCTTTCTCCACAAGAATAGAGCTGATATCCTTCACACGCTTCGCAAACCAAGTTGAGGCTTCCTTCCACTCTTCCTCATCATGTAGCAGATGATCGTACTCCACAAGAATTGCTCCACAACCTCCTGCATTCGAAACGATATAATCGACTCCTGCCTCTTGGAAAGCGCGAATGTTACTTTTAGCCAATTGCTTCGCTTGATCACTTTCACCGCTGTGTGCATGGAGAGCCCCGCAGCAGTTCTGCGATTCAGGAATGACCACATCGAAACCAGCTTCAGTCAAAAGCTTCACCGTACTAATATTTGTTTCTGTGAATAAAACGTCCATCAAACATCCGCGGAACATCCCTACTGTCCCAAGCTTTTTACCTTTAGCTGGTATAAAGGTGCCGAGCCGCTCAACAATCCCTTTGCCTGAAGCGTCGGGAAGTATTTTCTCCATAGTAGCCATATGCTTCGAGAATAAACCGACTACACCGGAACTTCTAACTAGCTTCTGGATGCCTGAAATTTTGTAAAAATTGAGGCCTGTCCCAAGCAGTTGCATCCTTCGTTGGGATGGGAATAACTCTTTAAATACAAGCTTGCGCACACCCTTTACCCACCATCTATGCTGGGTTGTATGCACTTCAATGGCATCGCGCGCCTGTTCGATTAATTGACCATATTTCACATCTGCTGGACAGGCAGGCTCACACGCACGGCAGCCTAAGCAGTGATTCATCTGATCTTCAAAGCGTATCCCTGGCTCCATAAGGCCATCCACAGCTGCTTTCATCAGAGAGATACGCCCTCGCGGAGACTCAGCCTCAATCCCGGTTTCTTTAAATGTCGGACAAGCTGGCAGGCAGAACCCACAACGCATGCAATTGGTTAATTGGTCATAGTCCAGTTTCTGCATTAACGTTTCCTGAAGTGTTGCTCCTTGGCCCTTAGACACGATCAATCACCACCCTGCGTCTGGATTCTTTTGCAAACATTTTGCCTGGATTTAAAATATGGTTCGGATCGAACGCATCCTTAATCCCCTTCATCATTGCGATCCCGCTGCTTCCCACTTTCCATTCTAGGAATGGCGCTTTCACTAGCCCAACACCATGTTCGCCAGTAATTGTTCCACCTAAACGAATCGCCGCCTCAAAGATCTCCTCAAATGCCGCTTCCACACGGTGAACCTCATCATGATCTCTTGCATCTGTAGTTGCCGTAGGATGTAGATTCCCATCTCCTGCATGACCAAAGGTGCAGATTTGAACATTATGCTTCGTAGCTATTCGATTGATCTCTAGAACCATCTCCGCGATTTTGGAGCGAGGCACAGTGGCATCCTCAAGTATCGTCGTTGGACGTAAGCGAGCAAGAGCGGTAAACGCACTGCGTCTTGCTGTTAGCAGCTTCAGCGCTTCCTCTTGTGTACTTGCAATGCTCACTTCATCTGCCAGCTCTTCTCTACAAATCTCTGAGATTCGAGCAATGTCGCGTTCAACCATTTCTGGCTCACCATCTTGTTCAATGAGCAAAATGGCAGCCATATCTAGCGGCAGTCCCAGTTTAGCAAAATCATCCACAACACGGATTGTCGGGTTATCCATGAATTCCAGGGTTGCTGGAATGATTCGGTTTTCGATGATTTTGGAAACAGTGCGCGCCGCGCCGTATAGGTCCTTGTACATCGCAAGCATCGTTTTCTTCGCCTTCGGAGGCGGAATTAGCTTCAGCGTTGCTTCTGTAATGACGGCAAGCGTACCCTCGGAGCCGACTAGCAGCTTCGTTAAATCATAGCCCGCAACATCCTTCATCAGCTTGCCGCCAGTACGCATAATTTCACCTGACGCAAGAACACACTCGAGTCCGATCACGTAGTCCTTTGTCGTGCCGTACTTTAACCCACGAAGTCCGCCCGAGCACTCCGCGATATTGCCGCCAATGGTGGAAATCGCCATCGAACTCGGATCTGGTGGGTAAAATAAGCCCAATCCCTCGATATGCTCGATGAATTGCTTCGTAATAATCCCAGGTTGCACGGTAGCTGTCAGATTCTGCAGATCGATATCAAGGATCGCATTCATGCGATGCATGACCATGACGATCCCGCCTTGCACAGGCACTGTACCTCCGCATAAATTCGTACCTGAGCCCCTGCTGATCAAAGGAATACGATGCTCATTCAGCACCTTCATAATCGCAGAGACCTGCGCAGTATCCTTTGGATAAATCACGCCGTCAGGCAAAGACTGGAGCATTGGCGTCCCGTCATACGAATGGGTAACAAGTGATTCCATATCATCTTTATAAAAGGCTTCGCCTACAATCCCTATCAATTGTTGTCTAACTGAATTGCCCAACATTTAGAATCCTCCCTTTAAACACGTAAACTTACTTTAGCTCATTTCACCATTTTTTAACCGCGGATAAGTGATCATGTGATCAGATGACTTTTATTCTATTTTAGCTTATGATGTAATAGATGTATAGAACTTTATCTAAGATTTTCAGGGGGATACCAATGGTTTTTCAGCAAATCCGACCCCAAAAGGGTTCGGAAATCGTGCTTCAACATATCAAAGCTCAAATTGAGGGAGGAACTTATACGCCCGGTTCCAAGCTGCCCACGGTTATAGATCTTGCGACAAGCTTTCAAGTTGGGCGTTCTACCATTAGGGAGGCTCTCAGCGGACTCAAAGCCATGGGTTGGGTTGATATTCGACATGGTGGAGGTACCTATGTAGTTGCACAATTACCGACAGAGACGAATAGCCTTTTTGACCACAGTGAGTCTCTTCAGGAAGTGCAGGAAGTGCGGAGATTTATTGAAGCTGGGTGTGCAACTTTAGCAGCCAGTCGACGTACGGACCATCATTTATCCGTGCTCAGAGAAATCCTTCACGAGATGGAAGCTTCACTCGAAAATGAAGAATTAAGCGAACAAGCTGATATTCGCTTTCATATGGCAATCGCCAAGGCTTCCCAGAATGCCCTCTTTATCGGTATGATGGAATCTTTGACGGAGCGACTGCAACAGAGCATGAAGGCTTCACGCCGTCTTTGGTTTTTTGCCGAACGTGCTTCCGCAGAGCAGCTTCTGCAAGAGCACCGCGACATTGTAGAAGCAATCGCCGCACAAGATGAGCAGCTTGCAGCAGATCGAATGTCTCAGCATATCGCCAAGGTGGATCAGGTCATTCAACAGCTCGCACCAAAAAACTGAATGCAGGAAAACAAAAAAAGCCTTACGCTGTAAGGCTTTTCGTGTATGTTGCTTTTGATACCGGCAAGAGGACTCGAACCTCCACCCTTTCGGACTCGATTTTGAGTCGAGCGCGTCTGCCATTCCGCCATGCCGGCATATGATGCGCGTAGAGGGACTTGAACCCCCACGGTCGCCCGCTAGATCCTAAGTCTAGTGCGTCTGCCAATTCCGCCATACGCGCATGCTGTAAATCAGGCAAATAATGAAGTTGCTAGCCTTGCGGCTGACTTCACTGTGAATTAATGGGCGGACGACGGGACTTGAACCCGCGAATGCCGGATCCACAAACCGGTGCGTTAACCCCTTCGCCACGACCGCCACATAAGTAAATCACTTTTGAAAAAATGGTGCCGTCGAGAGGACTTGAACCCCCAACCTACTGATTACAAGTCAGTTGCTCTACCAGTTGAGCTACAACGGCTTATTAAGTTTAAAAATGGTGGCTTTGGACGGAATCGAACCGCCGACACGAGGATTTTCAGTCCTCTGCTCTACCGACTGAGCTACAAAGCCAAACTAGTTGTTTCTTTTGTAAAAATGGCGGAGCTGACGGGATTCGAACCCGCGGTCTCCTGCGTGACAGGCAGGCATGTTAGGCCACTACACCACAGCTCCATGCTAAAATTCTATTATGGTGAACGCTGACGGGATCGAACCGCCGACCCCTACCCTGTCAAGGTAGTGCTCTCCCAGCTGAGCTAAGCGTTCATACATTTGTGAAAGATGGTGACCCGTAGGGGACTCGAACCCCTGTTACCTCCGTGAAAGGGAGGTGTCTTAACCACTTGACCAACGGGCCTTACTCGATGCCAGGGGTCTGGCAAAAAAAATACCCCAAAGGGTAACTGCTTGGCAACGTTCTACTCTCCCAGAACCCTGCGGTTCAAGTACCATCGACGCTGGAAGGCTTAACGGTCGTGTTCGAGATGGGAACGCGTGGATCCCTTCCGCCAT
>NZ_JCAUAO010000022.1:0-13524 GCF_059691995.1 Paenibacillus sp. J22P169
ACCAGCACCAGCACCAGCACCAGCACCAGCACCAGCACCAGCACCAGCACCAGCACCAGCACCAGCACCAGCACCAGCACCAGCACCAGCACCAGCACCAGCACCAGCACCCAACACTCCAGCACCCAGCACCAGCACCCAACACTCAGCACCCAGCACCCAGCACCCGGCACTCAGCGCCTAACACCCAACACCCAACACCCAACACCCAGCACCCAGCACCCAGCACCCAGCACCAGCACCTAGCACCTAGCACCCAGCACCTAGCACCCAGCACCCAACTCCTAGCTCTCCCCAACAGCCCAGCGACTTAGTACTCCAACACCTTTGCGACTCAGCAACTTAACACCGCCCGCCACCCCCGCCACCCCCGCCACCCCCGCCATTTAACTGGAAAACATGCATCTAATTCAATGAACTTTAGGTAAGAATGAGATTTAACTGGAAAATATCCAGTTAAATTTCAAGCATTCTTCACATTTTCTGAACTCGTACCATATTAGCTGTACTTTTTACAGTTATTTCATCAAAAACAATAAATCGAGCGAAATTACCTGTATATTCTCCAGCTAAATCAGCGTGCTGGCATCTTACCGACCTGCGGTTCACGTTTAAACAGCGCACCATAGTTCATTCACAATTTAGACACATTTTTTTAATCTATTTTTCAGATTTGCTTAAGGTTGGTTTATTGTTCCACCCGTATAGTGATGATGAATAATACGAACGCATAGAAATGGGGGATCTTGGATGCTAGAGGTCAAACAAGTCAGCAAGCTGTACGGAAATGATCGCGGCGTACATAACATCGACTTCTCGATGCAGCGCGGTGAAATCGTCGGCTTCTTAGGGCCGAATGGTGCTGGCAAAACAACGACGATGCGCATGATTACAGGTTACCTGAATCCAACGCATGGTCAAATATGGGTGGACGGTCACTCCATGGCCGACAATCCGAAGAAGGCGCGCCGCAAGATCGGCTACTTGCCTGAAACACCGCCCCTGTACCCAGAGATGACGGTACAGTCCTACCTGCGCTTCATCGCCAACCTGCGCGATGTGCCTGCGCGCGAGCAAAAGCTGCGTGTCGGCGAAGCCATCGACAAGCTCGGACTGCAAGGTCGCGAGAAGCAAATCATTCGCTCCCTCTCTAAGGGCTATAAGCAGCGTCTCGGACTCGCGCAAGCGATTCTACACCAGCCGGATCTGCTCATTTTGGACGAGCCCACGTCGGGCCTCGATCCGAAGCAGATCATTGAGATCCGCCAGCTCATTCATGAGCTGGGCGAGAACCACACGGTGCTGCTGAGCACGCACATCTTGCCTGAAATTAACGCGATTTGTAACCGCGTTCTCATTATTAACCAAGGCCGCGTCGTCCTCGACGAGCGTCCCGAGCATCTCGGCCGCACGATGGGCGAGACGTTCGAGGTGTCACTCGAGGTCAAGGGACCTCGCGAGCGGATCTTGACCGAGCTGCGCAGCCTGCCGTCCGTCGGCGAAGTCAAAGAGGTCGACGCACCGGAAGCGGGTGCAGGAGCACCTGCGACGTCTGCCCTTGTTTCCTCAGAAGAAGACGAAGCAGTCTCACTAGCTCCAGCCGACGCTCCAGCCGAGTCCGTCAAACTCCTCGTCACCTCAGCAGATCGTGCGGAAGACATCCGCGAAGCGGTATTCTTCCGTCTCGCAAGTGCGGGATTGCCGATTCTAGCGATGAAGCGGGAAAGCCTCAGCCTAGAGGATATCTTCCTCAAGCTGACGACGGACGAGCCTACCGAGGCGAGCAGCACATCCCAAGAGGAGGGTGACACCGATGCGTAGAATCTGGGCCATTTGCTCGAAAGAGCTGCAAATGTATTTCTTCTCGCCAGTTGCGTATGTGGCGTTTGCCTTCTATGTGCTGTTGTCGAGCTTCTTCTTTTATATTAATTTCGTGGCGGGACAGCCGCCGATTGTGGATGCGCGCTCCATTGTGGGCAACACCACCTTCATCTATCTGTTCATTATCCCGCTTTTAACCATGCGTCTGGTAGCGGATGAATTCCGCCAAGGTACCGATGAACTGCTTTTAACCTCACCTGCCGGAATTAGTGAAATTGTGCTGGGCAAATATTTGTCCGCATTGATCGTGCAAGTTGGGTTAGTGGCGATCAGCTTGGTGTATCCGCTTATCATGTCATCCTTCGGTACACTGGATATGCCTGTTACGTGGTTGTCGTACCTGAGCATGTTCCTGCTAGGCTGTGCGATGATGGCGATCGGATTGTTCGCATCCAGTTTGTCGAATAACCAGATGGTGGCCGGGATCACCGGCTTTGTAATTCTGCTTTTGTTATGGCTACTAGATTGGGTGAGCAGCAGCATGACGGGCAAGCTGAAGGATTATGTAGGTCAATTCTCATTGACCAGCCACTTGAGTAACCTGCAAAAAGGCGTCTTCCACGGCGGCGACATCCTCTTTTACATCACATTAACAGCCGTGTTCCTGGTTCTTTGTATACAAGTCCTTGAAAGAAAGCGTTGGAGGTGAGCGGAATGAATAAGTGGATACGGGGAACTAATGCGACTGTTTTATCAATCGCCGTTATCGGCATTTTCATTATTCTGACAATCTTCCTACACTCACTGAAGGGCTTTCAGGTCGATTTGACGAAAAACAAAAATTTCACGCTGTCAGAGCAAACAACCGGAGTACTGAAAAATCTAAATCAAGATATCCACGTCATCGCCTTCACGAACAATGGAGATGGCAATGATTTTGTGACGCGTCAAGTTACGGATATGGTGGCTGAGTATAAAAAGCAAAGTGGTAAAATTACGTACGACGAGTACGATATGCTGAAGCAGCCTTCGATGGCGAAGCAGTATGGGGTGGACCAAGGCGGAACGATTATTTTCGAAATGGGCACCAAAAAGCAAAACATCAATTTCTATGAATTGTTTGTGGGACAGCAAGACGGCTCCTACACCTTCTCGGGCGAAGAGAAGTTTACACAGGCGATTCAAAGCCTGACGTCCACAGAGAAACATACGGTTTACTTGCTCTCAGGTCATCAAGAGTACCCAGCAACTGCTATGAATATTTTCAAAAGCAGCCTGGCTGCTGCCAACTATGACGTGAAGGATCTGAATCTTTACGTGGAAGGTAAAATCCCGGATGATGCGCAAATGCTCATGCTATTAGGGCCTACCAACGATCTGAACGACAAAGAAGCAGAGCTGATTCAGACCTATTTGAAGGGTAAAGGTAAAATTTATATCGCGCTGGGCTTCAATAAGGATATGACGACGAAGTGGAAAAACATCGATGCCATCATGAAAACCTATGGTGTTCAGGATCAGCATGCGATTGCGATTGAAACGAAGCAAACATCCTTGTATGACCCGTTAACGATCATTCCAGAGTATGGTTCACATGATATTACGAACAAATTATCCAGCAATAATTTAATTACGATGTTGTCACTGGCAGTTAGCTTGAATGCGGATGAAAGTGCGCCGGATTATACGAAATCCTTGCTGTTAACAACAACGGATAAAGCATACGGTGAAACGGACATTAACTTGCTGGCACAGAACAAGACGAAGCAGGATGCAACCGATGTCAAGGGTCCGCTGAACTTGGGTTACGCGATCTCAGACAAAGATAACAAGCCGAAAGCCGTTATTCTAGGTGGTTCTACATTCGTGTTGGATGAAGATATTCAGAATCAAGGGAACAAAGACTTTGCTCTGAACAGTATTGGCTGGCTGCAAGAACAGAAAGATCAAATTACGATCCGTCCACGACAAGGGGATGCCTACCAACAAGCGATGATTACGCCTAGCCAAGCGAATACGATTTTCCTCATTACGATCGTGTTCTTACCGCTCTTGTTCCTCGTTATTGGCGGCCTAATCTGGTGGAGGAGGAGAAGAGGATGAAACGGTTTATTCCTACCATTCTGTTAGTCGTCATTTGCATCGGTGGTTTCTGGTACGCCTCAAGCAAAGACTTCTTCCAAGAGAAAAAAGATGAACCCAAGTCCCTTCTAACCCTGAAGCAAGAAGATGTGAAGGTTGTCTCGGTGAAAACGGAGGAGCAACAGATTGAGTTAAGCCGCACGACCAATGGTTGGGATATGCAAAAGCCAGCAGCTGCGCCGATCAATTCGAATCTAGTCGACTCTTGGTTAGATACGATAGGTCTGGTGACGTCAACCAAGCTTGTGGAAGATCAAGCGACCAATCTAGCTGAATATGGCTTAGATAAGCCGGTAGGGACCTATGAAGTTACCCTGAAGGACGGCTCCAAACAGGGATTACTCGTCGGGACAGCACTGCCGATTGAGGGCTTTTCCTACGTACAGGTAGAGGGTTCTCCTGCCGTTTATCAAGTCAGTGATCAATCGTTAACCTCTCTGAACAAAGCGCCTGTCGATTTTGCCGATACAAGCCCGATTAAACTGGAGAGTGACAAGGTACAGAGTGTCAAGTTGACCTGGAAGGGTGGGTCATGGACACTTTCCAAGACAGATAAAGATAAAGTCGCTGCGGATGCGAACTGGAAGCTGGGGGATAAAGAGCTGAAGGGCACGGATGCAAGTCCGCTGCTGGATCAGCTGATCTTCCTGCATAGCAGCGAACTTCCGCAAGCGGCAGCTCAGAAGCCGACAACAGGTGGAGAGCTTAAAATGGAGATAGCAATGACGGTAGACGGGAAAGATGTTACTGACGTCTACGAAGGTAAGTTGAGCGGAGAACAAGTTTGGCTAGCTAAGCAGGGTGGGCAGTGGGCCTACTCGCTGACAGCCGAGGATATTCAGAAGTTAGCAGATGCTTATGCGGGTAAAACGGCGCAGCCTGCTTCGTAATCGAAAACTGCTTCCTACAGTGATTCTGCTGTGGGGAAGCAGTTTTTTTGTTCATCCGACATAAAACGGCATTTTTTGGGAAAAATAGAAAGGAGGAAAGGAGGTCACATGCACATGTACAGCACACAAGAGAACCAAGCTATTTCTGGTAAAGAACTTTCGTATCTATCGGATACATTCAAGAATGAAGAATTGTTAGCGAAGCTTTGTGTACAAGGCGCGGTGAACAGCCAAAGTCAGTCCTTGAAGCAAACCTTGTCTCACCTATCTCAAGAACGATTGCAGAATATGAGTATCCTGATCAATGCCCTGCAACAACAATCCGGTATAACCCACTAATTCGAACCTACAAGGAGGTGCAAGACGCATGTATCAGCAAAATTCTCAACAACAACAGCAAGTCGACTTAGAAGATCTAGACTTTGCCAACTTCGTCCTGTCTGAATTGAAGCGCAGTGCTCGTGAATATACAACGGCTGCATTGGAAGCTGCCAATCCTGGCATTCGACAGACCTTTGAAACCTTATTGCAAAAGACATTGGATGATCAAGCCCTTGTTTTTCAAGAAATTCAGCAGCTTGGCGGCTATCAAATTCAACAGGCTGAGCAGCAGATGATTGAGCAAGAGCTGCAGAAACAGAGTCAGACAGCGATACAAGTACAATCCATCGTCCAACAGCATGTCAGTAGAGCTGCTTCGGTGAGCTATTCCCAGCAAGATCGGGGTTCTGTGCTGTCAACACAATCGCAGCAAGAGCCGCCATCACAGCAACATCAATCGTACCAAACGCAGTCTCATCAGTCCGAACAGCAGTACCAACAAAGGCAGCCGTACAGTCAGCAACAGGGACAACAAAATCAGCAACAGAATCAAGTTGCAGCCTTGCACCAAGCACCAACGCCAACGCCAACACCATCGTTCCAGCCTGTTAATTATGCCAACCAGTATCCGAATGCGGTATACAATAATCAACAAACTCGAGGCCAAGGATATACACCGAGTCAGACACAGCAACAGTCCTCATCTTATAACCAGGCCCACACACGGAGCTATCAAGATCAAAGTCATGATCAATCAAGCTATGGTCGTGGGTCTCAGGGGTATGCGGCTTCTTCCAACCATACAAATGAGAATACAGCAGGCATGACGGGGACAGGAAGACCTGCGCAAGCACGCATTATTTCCCGTACACAGCCTGGCATGCAATCTTCGAGTTCCGAAGGGAACGCCTATACGAATAGGTCACAAGAAAGTAATAAATATAACTTCTAAACAAGTGTAACCACGTTTCAATCTTTTCGAGACATCTAGACATCCTGGCTTCCTTCGGCAGGGTGTCTTTTTATTTTTCATCACAGTCTCACGATTAAATTTGTCCCACTATTTTTCTAATTCAGGAATGAGTACGGCTTGGCTCACATATATAAGGAACATAGGATGTCCAAACTTAGGGAAGAGGGAGCTTACGCTGATGAAAAAAACATGGGTATACGGTGCGGCTACGCTAGTGGTATTAGGAGCATTAACAACAGCATGCGGTTCCAAAGATGAGATCATCCCGTCCGTAGCAACAGGGACGAAGGATGCAAGCACTACCACAACGGCTCAAGTGAAGACTGAAACAGGCACGGGCACGGGCACGAAAACGACAACGGCGACGACAACGACGAGTGCCAAGCCTATTATTGATGCTAACTACAAAGTTGATGGGAAGAATGTCACGATCACGTACCAGACTTCTAATTTTAAATTATCTGAGGAAGACATGAATAAAGCGAATGTACAGGGAGAAGGACATCTCCACCTGTATGTGGACGGCAAGCAGAAGGCGATGATCGGCAAGACGGGTCCATTGACCCTCACGAATTTAACGACAGGTGCACACGAAATCAAACTCGAGCTCCAACAAAATGACCACAAGGAACTCAATGTTGAGAAAATTCTAAACATCGTCGTGAAATAACGAACATTTGTACGTATTATGGCGCAAATGAAGCAGCAGTGTAGATCAGGCACGTCCAGTTGCATATTCCTCAAAAAGACGGGCTAATAGCCCGTCTTTTGTCATTTGACACGTTTGTACACGTAGCATAGACTGTTGATAGTATGGCAGAACTGCCGCCTAATCGGAGGGAAACAATTGATCGTCGATATACGCAAGTGGAAGCATGTATTTAAGCTCGACCCAGACCGGGACATCTCAGATGAGGCGCTGGATCGGCTCTGTTTATCTGGTACAGATGCGATACTCGTAGGAGGCTCTTCTGGGGTCACATTCGATAATACGGTGGATTTGTTATCACGGATCCGTCAATACGAAGTGCCTTGTGCGTTAGAGATTTCGAATCAGGAAGCGATCGTGCCGGGGTTTGACCTCTTTTTAATTCCCGTTGTGCTGAATGCAGATGATCCGAAATGGATCGTAGGACAGCATCATGAAGCGCTCAAGGAATATGGCGCATTACTCAATTGGGATGAGATCGTAGCTGAAGGCTACATTATATTGAATAAAGACGCGACGGCAGCTCAGCTGACCTCAGCGCGGACCGACTTGGATGCCAAGGACGTAGCAGCTTATGCACGTATGGCGGACAAGCTTTTTCACATGTCGATTGTGTATTTGGAATACAGCGGCACCTTTGGTGATATGGAGCTCGTCCGACGGACGCGGCAGGTGCTGGAGAATGCCCGTTTATTGTATGGCGGAGGAATTGACTCCCTAGAAAAAGCGCAACTAGCAGCTGAAGCAGCAGACACCATTGTGGTTGGCAACATTATATATAGTGATTTGGAGCAGGCGCTTCAGACCGTGACCGTGAACTTTGATAGAAATGGAAGGTAACCCTAACGTGAATGAAACTGTCAATATTTTAGAAGCAGTCAAAAAGTTGAACCCCCAGCAGCGCAAAGCTGTAGAAGCCGTAGACGGCCCTCTATTAATTATGGCTGGAGCGGGAAGTGGAAAGACGCGGGTGCTCACGCATCGAATTGCGTACCTCATTGGTACGCGCAAAGCGGCACCGTGGAACATTTTGGCCCTGACCTTTACGAACAAAGCGGCCCGCGAGATGCAAGATCGTGTTAGTAAACTGGTGGGTGGCAGTGGAAGTGATATTTGGGTTTCCACGTTTCACTCGATGTGTGTGCGTATGCTGCGCAAAGACATCAATCGGATCGGCTTTTCCTCGAACTTTACGATACTAGATTCAGGTGACCAACTGTCGGTTATCAAAACCTGCTGCAAAGAGCTTAACATTGATACAAAGAAACACGAGCCCAAAACATTCCAAGCGGCCATCTCCACAGCCAAAAACGAACTTATCTCTCCTAAACAATTTGAAGACAAAATCGGTGACTACTTCGACGGGCTGACCTCGAAAATTTATACCCTGTATCAAAAGAAGCTAAGAGCTAACAACTCCTTAGATTTCGATGATTTGATTATGGCGACGATTCATTTGTTTAAAGAAGTGCCAGAGGTGCTGGAGTTTTATCAAAACAAATTTCAATATATCCATGTCGATGAGTATCAGGATACGAACAGAGCGCAGTATATGCTGTGCCAAATGATCGCGTCGAAACATAAACGCATTTGCGTCGTTGGGGACAGTGACCAGTCCATCTACCGTTGGCGTGGAGCGGATATTAGCAATATCCTTAATTTTGAGCAAGATTACCCGAACGCAACGGCGATTCTATTGGAACAGAATTACCGCTCGACTTCGAATATTTTGCAGGCTGCGAATAAAGTCATTGCGAACAACACAGGTCGTAAGCCGAAAAATCTCTGGACGGATAAAGAGGGCGGCGTACCGATTAAGCTGTATCAAGCCGATACCGAGTATGAAGAAGGTTACTTCGTTACGAATGAAATCAATAAAAATAAATCGAACGGGAAGAACTTCGGCCATCACGCGATCTTGTATCGTACGAACGCTCAGTCCCGGGTCATCGAGGAAATTCTGATTAAATCAGATATCGCCTACACCATCGTCGGCGGGGTCAAGTTCTATGATCGGAAAGAGATTAAGGATATTTTGGCATACTTAAGACTGATCTCCAATCCGAACGATGATATCTCCTTGAACCGTATTGTGAACGTGCCGAAGCGGGGCGTTGGCGGTACGACGTTGGATAAAGTGGCGGAAATGGCTGGACGCAGAGGGATTTCCCTGTTTGCAATGCTGGAGGAAGTGGACTCACTCGAAATCAATACGAAGGCGAAGCATGCGCTTGCTGATTTCCGCGAAATGGTTGATAACCTCAATCGTATGGTGGATTATCTGTCTGTAACTGAGCTTACTGAGAAAATTCTTGAAATGTCCCAGTACCGTGTAGAAATGCAGCGCGAGAACACGATTGAATCCAAGGCTCGTCTCGAAAATATTGAAGAGTTCCTATCCGTGACCATGGACTTCGAGAAGCGAAATGAGGATAAATCCCTCATTTCCTTCCTCACAGACCTAGCCTTGATCGCGGATATCGATACGCTGGACAAAGACAAGCCCGAAGAGGAACAGGACGCTGTCGTCCTCATGACGATGCACAGTGCCAAAGGTCTGGAGTTCCCGGTTGTCTTCATCATCGGAATGGAAGAAGGCGTCTTCCCGCACAGCCGTGCGTTCGCCGATAACGAAGAGCTCGAAGAGGAGCGCCGTTTGGCCTATGTCGGCATCACGCGCGCCGAGCAAGAGCTGTTCCTCACGTGCGCGCGTATGCGCACGCTCTTCGGCCGCACCGCCGCGAATGCGCCGTCGCGGTTCCTCCAGGAGATTCCGAAGGAACTCCTGGAATCTGTCTCCGCTGGCGGCTCCAGCGGCGGCTTCTCCCGAGGCGGCCGTTCCAGCGGCACCTCGTCCTGGGGCAGCAGCGGCAGTGCCGCTGCATCGAGCCGTGGTACCGCCACCGGCTCGTCTACCTGGGGCACACCGTCCTCCTTCGGGGGACGGCCTAGCACTGGCACTACCGCTGGCGCGGCTGCGCCAAGCCCTGCGGCCGCGTCGAGACCGGCTGCGTTCCGGGCTCCGCAGCCTGCCGCAGGCGGCACGACGGACTACAAAGCCAGCGACCGCGTGTCGCATGGCAAGTGGGGCGTCGGCACCGTCGTGTCCGTGAAGGGCTCGGGTGATGACACCGAGCTGCAAATTGCTTTTCCGGCGCCTGTTGGCTTGAAGCGCCTGCTCGCGAAGTTCGCTCCGATCACGAAAGTGTAGGAGCACATCTTGTCCAGTTTTGCCTTGTTCCCCCATATTCCCATTGAGAGAGGAAGAGCCCGCCATGACCGATAAACTCGCGGCAATGAAAACCCTCATCCAAGAAATCAACAAGCATAACCATAACTACTATACGCTGGATCAGCCCACGATTTCCGACGCGGAGTGGGATGCGCTTTATGATAAATTGTCCAAGCTGGAGCAGGAGTCAGGGGTCACCCTGCCTGCTTCCCCTACCCATAGGGTAGGAGGGGACATCCTCAAAGGCTTTGAACCGCACCGTCATTTAGCTCGTCTCTGGAGTCTAGACAAAGCGCAGAACGCTGAAGACTTGGCAACTTGGCATGCGCGCGTTCTTAAGCTGATTGCTGATTACAATAGCAAGAACCCAGAAACACCACTTCCAGACCCGTCTTACGTGGTAGAACTTAAGTTCGATGGACTTACTTTGAATCTTACCTATGATCAAGGTCAGCTGGTTCAAGCCTCCACACGCGGTAATGGAACAGTTGGCGAGGGTATCTTGGCCCAAGTCAAAACGATCAAATCGATCCCGCTGGAGATTCCTTACGATCAAGGGACGATTGAAGTGCAAGGCGAGGGCGTCATGTTCCTGTCCGTCCTTGAAGCTTACAATCAGACGGCCGCAGAGCCGCTCAAAAACGCGCGAAATGCCGCAGCGGGGGCCTTGCGTAATCAGAACCCCAAACTAACCGCAGAACGCAAGCTGAACGCTTTCTTCTATAATGTGGGCTATAGCAGTGATCTCCAATTCGAAAATCACGCCGATATGGTTCAGTTTCTGCGCGATAATCTGTTCAAAGTGAGCAACCGCACGCGTTACTTCTCCACGATTGAAGAAGTGAGCGGTGAGCTGGAACGCATTGCGGAGGAGCGGTCCAGTTTCGACTTCCTAATTGATGGAAGCGTAGTGAAGCTGACGGATATGCGCACAAGGGAAGTATTCGGGTATACGGAGAAATTCCCGCGTTGGGCGATTGCTTACAAGTTCGAAGCGGAAGAAGCAACGACAACGCTGCAAAGTGTTTCTTGGGAAGTTGGCCGCACTGGTAAAATCACGCCATTAGCCCGTGTAGAAGCCGTCGATCTCGCAGGCGTAACAGTGCAGAACTGTACGCTTAACAACGTCGGGGACATTGAGCGCAAAAACCTCAAACACGCTCTCGGCAGCCTCGTCTACATCCGCCGTTCGAATGACGTCATTCCAGAGATTCTCGGCAAAGTAACCGAGGAGAATGACGGCGAGGAAATCGTCGCACCGACGCATTGCCCGTCCTGTGGCAGTGAGCTCGAGATGCGTGGCGCGCACCTCTTCTGTCTCAACCGCCTTGGCTGCAGTCCGCAGCTCGTGGGTCGGATGGCGCATTTTGCTTCGCGCGATGCGATGGATATTGAGTTTTTCAGCGAGATGACCGCTTCACAGCTGCATCAAGAGCTGGATGTCCGCGATCCTGCGGATCTGTACACCTTGCAGTTCGACGATCTCGTTAAGCTCGATCGCTTCGGCGAGAAGAAGGCGCGTAACCTACTAGGCGCCCTTGATAAGAGCAAGTCCCGAGATCTCGCGTCTTTCCTGTATGCACTTGGCATCCCGAACTCGGGCAAAACAACCACGAAAGTACTAGCCGATCACTATCGCAGCCTTTCGCGCATCATGGAAGCGACGACAGAGGAACTCATCACGCTTCCTGACGTGGGTGGTATTGTAGCGGAGAGCATTCATTCGTTCTTCCGTGACCCTGTGATGGTTTCCAGCATCGAGCGGATGCTAGCCGCAGGTGTGAACCCCGTTGCAGAAGAAGCTCCGGTCATCGTGGCTAGTGAGGATAACCCGTTCTTCGGCAAAACCATCGTCCTCACAGGAACACTTTCCTCGATGGGACGCGATGAATGCGCAAAGAAGCTCGAAGCCAGAGGAGCTAAGATCACCGGCAGTGTTTCCAAAAAGACCGACATCGTGATCGCAGGCGAAAGTGCAGGGAGCAAGCTGACCAAGGCGCAGGAGCTAGGCATCCGAATTATTGAAGATGAGCAGGAGCTTTTGCAACTGCTAGGTGAAGCTTAATCTATATAGAAGAGAGGTGACAGCGCCATGCCAACAACGCTACATATCGTAAACGGAGACTCCTTTGGAGATAAACTGTGTACATCCGGTATAAACGGTGAGATTTTGGTGTGGCGCGAGTCGCTATATGAGGGACCTATCGGCATGGAGATGTCAGATAGCGTCCTTTTATCTATGAGGGCTTCTTATATGAATAACCGATACGGCATTCCCGAGGACACATTCAAGCTCCAAACGCTGGAGCAGGAAAAGAAACTCGATACTCTCTCGAACGACGTGGACGAGGTTATCCTGTGGTTTGAGCATGATCTATATGATCAATTGATGCTGTGTTATCTGCTTTCGAGGATGGCTGAATTACCTCGTCGCTCCTTCCAACTGTCGTTGATATGCATAGATCGCTTCCCTGGAGTTGACCCATTCTATGGTCTGGGGCAGTTAACCGTGGATCAAATTTTTCATCTGCATGGGACTTGGTTGCCTGTGAGCGAAGACCAACATTCCCTTGCTTGCAAGGTCTGGACAGCCTATTCGGCTTCCGAGCCTTTGTCTATGGCGGCTTTATTAGAAGAAGATCTATCAGCTCTCCCTTTTCTTAAAAAGGCCTTAGAGGCCCATACAACTCGATTTCCTTCTATGCAAAATGGCTTGTCCGCCATTCAGCAGCTGACGCTTGAGCTGTTAGTGGATGAGGAGGTATCTCTTCTATCCTTATTTCAAAACGTTTCAGAACAAGCCAGCCATTACGGCTTAGGTGATTTGCAATTCTTTGGCATACTGTATGGGCTTTGGCATTGCGAATATCCCCTAATCCAAGTGCTTGGTGGTGATAAGCTGCCAAGGTACGGTGAAGAATGTTCACCTAAATTTGAAAATTTCAGAGTAAAGATAACCGAATTGGGTAAACTTATTCTTACTTGTAAAAAGGACCACGTCTTTCTTAATGGGAACGATGAGTGGATCGGTGGCGTTCATTTGATTGGTTTCAAGGATGTTTGGCGCCGAAATGCTGTAACTAAACGGTTTTCGAAGCTGTAAGATAATGGATGCAAAAAGATACTTGCATTTCATTTTGAAACCTGATAATATATGTTCTTGTCACCGCAAGAGCGATGCATTAACGCTTTAAACGGTAACGCAATAAAGCTCTTTGAAAACTGAACAAATGAATGAAGCATATCAGCAAATTCAGTCACGTAAGTGACTACAATTGAGATTGCAAAATCTCGCTAGCTTCAAATGAGCAAGTCATCTTTCTACTATGGAGAGTTTGATCCTGGCTCAGGACGAACGCTGGCGGCGTGCCTAATACATGCAAGTCGAGCGGGTTTATCCTTCGGGGTAAGCTAGCGGCGGACGGGTGAGTAACAC
>NZ_JCAUAO010000023.1:0-11574 GCF_059691995.1 Paenibacillus sp. J22P169
CATTATATCGTTGTCTTGATTCGCTCATGGACAGACACCTCTTAGTTAATAGTTAAGGTTATTATTACTTCTACACTAAGAGACGTCCACTATTAATTCTAAGTGCATTTTGGGCGCTATTGTAACATTCCCGACGCTCACGCGCAGCAATAAGACCTCAAAAGGGTCTTATTCAAACCATGACAAGCCGCAAATTTATGCTATAGTAGAAGAAGTGAATTATGAAAACGCTTTATAAATTTCCCTCTAATCTCATAACATCCAGCCTTTCAATCATCCCACCTTGCAAGGAGGTGTTCCATGTTCAATATCCGAGCCAGGATGAGCACCATCTACTCACGGATCCTCTTGTTTAACATCTTGCTCGTGATCATCCTTTCATTAGTCCCGCAGCTCATCTATATCCATTATTTCTCGAATGCGTACAATCAAGAGATTAACCGACAGAGTACACAAGACGTCAGCAAGTTGAAATATGCCGTAGATGAAACGATTCTCGATCGCGTTATTCGCTTGGTGAATATTTATTTCTCGGATATTCCTAGTAATGAAGTGCTCGCGTATCCGCTCACGCACGATATTAGCGGCAACGGCTACAAGATCGCTGAAGTTAGCAACTTTTTGACGGATATCCCTTACAAGCTGAACTTCTTACAATCCGTTGAAGTGTGGTATACAGCGGGGAACGTGTACATTAATGATAAATATAGTTCGTATTTGGATTCGGCAGGCTCCCTCAAAAGCTTGGATGAAGCATGGATTAATGTTCTGCGTACCATGACCACCCCGAATCGGTGGCTGCCCCCTCGTGTAACCACGCCATCGAATACGTCGGTGATCACCTATCTTTCAAATATTCCGCTGATTGATAGCCTTGCGAATCGACAAGCTGTAGTCGCCATCAATATCAAAGAGAGTGCTATTCACAATCTTATCCAATCCTCTCCGACAGATGGAGAAGTCTTATTTATTGTAGATGAGACAGGAAAAGTGCTTGTCCATAGTGACAGTCAATGGGTTGGTCACAATTTTAGCCAGAAGGATTACATCACGACGCTCCTGCAACATCCAGAGTCCGGTACTTTTGAGGCATCGGTGGACGGTGTTCAAAGTGTCGTTTCCTACGCCAAGTCCAAATATAACAACTGGAAATACGTGTCTGTCATTTCGATCGATACGTTGTATCAAAAATCGAAGCAGCTCAAGCATTATTTGCTGATCACCACGATCGTCCTGCTCACAGTAAGCTTGCTTTTCTCGATCTATATGACTCATTGGGCCAATAAACCGCTTCGCAGCATCATTCAAACGATTCGCAATCTGGGAAGTTCTGATGGCCAAGAGAAGCAGGCGAAGAATGAATATACGATGCTTCATCAGGTGATTGATCGGGTGTCGAATACCATCACCGATTTGAATCATCAAATGGAGACGAATAAGCCGATCATTCGCGATAAATTTATTATGCGACTACTGCATGGTGACCTGGATCAGACTGATCCACAAGTTGCAAACATGGAGAAAACACTTCAGCTTCATTTTGACCGCGATAAAACAGCTTGTATGGCACTCAAGGTTTTCGGCACAGAAGGGATTGGCCTGAAGAACGAGATGATGATCCAATACAGTATGCTGCAGCATGTGGAAGAGCTTGGTGATTACTGGCTTTGTTCGACCATGGATAACGCAGGCCATATTATTGTGCTACTCAATTATTCTCACGCTTTGGATAAGGAGAAAATTCACAGCAGCATCAGCCAGCAGATGAAAGGGAAATTTGTGCTCGGCTTCGGCTCTGAATACACCCATGCCTACACCAACATCGCACAATCCTATACGGAAGCATGCGAGTGCTTGAATTACGCCTTCATCATGCCAACGGAGTCATGTATTTCTTATGAAGACCTCGCTATCGCGCAGCGCAAAGATCATGGAAGTGGACTGCAAATTATCGAGCAGCTTTCTGTTGCTGTACGTAATCGGAATCAAGAAATGGTGTTTTCGATTCTGGATATATTGCGCAAAGCACTCGTTTCGGGCAGGTATCACATTGATTATTGCCGTAATACGGTGTTTGATGCGATCTCGATCATCCGTACAACCGCCATTTCGATGGATATCGATCTAGAGCGATTCCTTGGTTATGACATTCGGGATTATGGGCGGAAAATGGACAATGTTGCTGATTTAACGGACTGGCTCACCGGTGTAGCTGTTCAAATCATGGAGTACCACACCACCGATGTGACCGATGATGACCCTGGTACTGCACTGGAACGTCAGATCCTCGCCTACATTGAGCAAAATATTTATAACGAAATCTCCTTGTCTTCCTTGAGCGAAGGCATTCATATGAACTCCAGCTATGTGAGTCGGATCTACAAATCGGTCATGGGATCGAATTTCTCTGAGCATTTGGCTGGGATCAAAATGAAACACGCCGAAAGCCTCCTCCGAGAGACGGACTTATCGATTAAAGAGATCGCAGCGAAGCTCGGCTATACGAGCCCGCGTTATTTTGCGAATGTGTTCAAAGAGAACTTCGGATGTACCCCCAAGAGCTATCGGGATAGCCTCGAAAGCTAGTCCTCCCCACGAGAGCTGCGATGCACTATGCATGGCAGCTTTTTCGTTCCCGGCAAAGCAAAAAAAACAACACAAGTAAAAAAGTCTGTCATTCCGCTGCAGAAACACAGCATAAATCAGCGATTCTCAACAAGACGTAAAAAAAACAGCACGCCAGTAAAGTTATTGGGCGTTGTCGATCTCCCCGCATAGGCCGTACGATAAGGGCATCAAATCGCACACAAGATTTCGGAACAGGAGGCATGGAATGGAAAGTAACGCAATCATTGCAGCACGAGAAGTGAAGGAGCGCGTGCAGCCGCAACTCAATAAAGAACGTGCAATCAAGCTATATTGGAAACAAAAATACTTTTTCTTCATGTTAATTCCCGTCATCGCCTACTACCTCATCTTTCACTATGCCCCCCTATATGGGATTGTCATTGCCTTTCAAAATTATTATCCGCTGAAAGGTGTTTCAGGTAGTGAATGGGTAGGGCTAGAACATTTTAAGGAGCTATTCACGGGGTTGTATTTCTTACCGGTACTAAAGAATACCCTTATTATCTCCACGTATAAATTGATTTTCGGATTTCCGGCACCGATCATTCTCTGTCTCATCTTAAATGAGGTTCGCCTTGTTTTCTTCAAAAAAGCTGTCCAGACCATCACCTATTTACCGCATTTCATTTCCTGGGTAATTCTCGGTGGGATCGTAATCGAGTTTCTCTCACCAACCCGCGGATTGATCAACGCCATCATCATGGAGTTTGGCCATAAACCGATTCTCTTCGTCACAAGTGAAACGTATTTCCGGTCCATCCTCGTGCTTTCCTCCATATGGAAGGAAGTCGGTTGGTCAACGATCATTTACCTAGCAGCGATCACAAGTGTGGATCCTGAGCTGTATGATGCAGCGGATATGGATGGGGCGGGGCGACTTCGAAAAATATGGAACATCACGATGCCCTCAATTATGCCGGTTGTGACGATCATGTTTATTTTTGCGGTAGGCGGCATTATTAATGACGATTTTGATCAAATTTACAACTTGCTGAATGCCTCTGTTCTCTCGGTTGGGGATGTTATTTCCACGTATACGTATCAGATTGGGCTTGTGAAAGGCGATTACAGCTTCGCAACCACAGTTGGCTTGTTCAAAAATATCATTGCCTTCTTTCTAATTCTTCTCACTAATTATGTCGCTAAGAAAACTAATGACTATTCCCTATGGTAGGTGATCGCCGAATGGCAACGAAACGCAAGAAAAAGAAACGAACCTTTGAAGATAACGTCGTAGATACGATTGTCTATGTGACGCTTATCCTGCTAAGTGCGCTGACGATTATTCCCTTCATGCAGGTTGTCACGGTGTCGATGAGTCCGCCAGAAGTCGTAAGCAGCTACGGCATCCACTTGATTCCACTTAAATTTGATTGGGATGGTTATCGCAAAATTCTGGCGTATCAGCAAATCTGGACCGGATACCAGAATACAATCGTTCGAGTCATTCTAGGTATCATCGTCTCCATGACGTTAATGATTCTAGCGGCCTATCCATTGTCCAAAAAGAATTTGGTGCATCGCAAGTTTTGGACGATTTTCATGGTATTTACGATGTTTTTCAGCGGTGGATTGATTCCCACGTACCTCATCGTCAAAGGCGTCGGTCTCTATAACAGCGTATGGGCGCTAGTGCTGCCTGTCGCAATCAATACCTTTACTATGCTGATTATCCGCAATTACTTCATGTCACTCCCTGAGGAAATTCAAGAATCAGCACGCATTGATGGGGCGAACGAATTCGTCATTTTAACGCGCATCATATTGCCGATTTCGATCCCAATCCTCGCTACAGTGGGGCTATGGACGATGGTCTATCATTGGAATGAATGGTTTAATGCCATGATTTATCTCAAGGATTCGAAGAAAGCGGTTCTGCAACTAGTGCTGCGCAAAATTATGTTCGAAGGCTCCGAGCCGCAAGCTGTTGAGGCAGCCAATACGATCTACGCCAACACCGACACGATGAAAATGGCTGCACTCATGGTATCCCTGATTCCACTGCTAATTGTATACCCGTTCCTGCAAAAGTACTTCGTCAAAGGTGTCATGATTGGCTCATTGAAAGGTTAACCCCAGCCCCCTCACAGGGGATGGTTCACTAACATACATGTCTAGGAGGGTCTAAAAATGAAGCGAAAAGCAATTCGTCATGTAGGCAGCTTGGTGAGCGCAGCTTTGTTAGTAGGGAGTTTGGCGGCATGCAGCAGCGGCACAGAGAGCAGTACGACAAGTACTCCAGCACCAGCAGCTACTGGTACGACGGCAACTGCAGCAGCTAAGAATGACACACCGGTCACAATCGAGTGGGCAGGCTATAACATCAACGATGTCGCGCCAGATGCGAACTCCGAAGTCTTGCAGGAATTGTCCAAACGCTTTAATGCGAAAATCAATGTCTGGACAGCGGATTCACAGAAATACAGCGAAGTGTTCAACGTCCGCATGGCATCGGGAGAAATTCCGGATATTTTGAGGCTGAAGGGCTTCGAATTATCCAAACTCGTGGACAGCGGGGTAGCAGCGGAAATACCCGTGGATACGATCAAGCAGAAAGCGCCTAACTACTACAAATTAATCATGGACAATGACACCTCAGGATCTGCCTTCCGCTCCAGCATGTACAAAGGCAAAAACTACGGATTATCCGCTTTCCAATTAGACGGTACCTATCCGACCAGCCTTGTATGGCGCACCGATTGGCTCAAGAATGTTGGCATCACCAAATTACCTGAAACGTTAGCTGAGTTTGAGGATGCGATTTACAAGTTTACAAACAATGATCCTGATAAAAATGGCAAAAAAGACACGTACGGTCTCTCCAGTACGGCGATGCAAACGGTGCTAGGCGCCTTCGGGCCGATCCCGACGGATGTCATCAAAGGCACGACACCTTACTCAGCCCTTTGGTATACCGTGAAGGATAGCAAAGTGACGATGGATGCGATTCAACCTGAAATGAAAGAAGGCCTTAAGCTGCTGGCCAAATGGTACAAAGACGGCGTCATCGATCCGGAATTCGTAACCGGTGAGAATAAGGGCGGCTATTGGGCGACTTCCCATGCCTTCATTAACAATCGCGTAGGTGTAACAGGTAACGTTATGTACTATCACTGGACGCCGCCGCTTACTGAAGGAGATAAAGGTGGAGCGGTTTATCAAGAGTTCATCAAAGTGAAGCCAGACGCCAAATACGATGAAACCTGGTCTCTCGGCAAAGCGATCAAAGGACCTGACGGCAAAGCATATGGCGCAAACATTTGGGGTTATAACAACGAAACCCTGGTGATTACGAAGAATGCAGCGAAAGATCCAAGAAAGCTAGATACTATTTTGAAAATGCTGGATACACTGGTCACCGACAAGGACTATTACATGTTGGCTAACTATGGTGTGAAAGACAAGGATTATGTCATTAACGCAGACGGCTCCGTCGCTTCCAAGCTCAAAAACCCAACTGAAACAGCACAGCGCGGTGTGGGTACCTTTGGGATGTATACGAACAATCCGGATGTGGTGAAGCAGATATTCAAAGCCAAATATGTCGTTGCGGATAAAGTGAAAGGCACAGGCACTCCGCCATCTTACCTGCCGAGCGTAGAGGCTTCCGGCAAGTTCACAGCTGATTTACAGAAGCTGACGACGGAAAATTACATCAAAATCATTACAGGCGAGCAATCCGTTGATTCCTTTGATGAGTATGTCAAAAAGGCAAGATCAGCCGGTGCTAACGAGATTGAGAAGCAGTACACCGAAGTTATTAAATAATGAGTAACCATTGAATCGAAGACTGTCACATTCGTAGCCAAACTGCAAATGAGGCAGTCTTTTCTTTACCCCGACAAGGAGGAGGAACTTAGCAAAATGAAGCTGACAGATTTCATCACCATTTCCGATGTGAAAACTCATATTTTAGGCAAAAGTATGGAGGGACGCATTTTGCCAGCACTGTGTGATCGCGAGGCTTGGGCGAGCGTACCCGATGCCTTACAGCAAGCATGGGTTACACAAGCGGAGTCGTATCTAAACTACGAATGGCCAGTTTTGCGTGCTACTACATTCATGGCCTACTTCGAAGAGGGAAGCCGAAAGCCGTACGATTCGGTTGAAACAGAAAGACGAAATGCGCTTTGCACACTTCTGATCGCAGAATGCATCGAAGCCAAGGGCCGGTTCCTTCGGGAGATCACGAACGTCATTTGGCTCTTTTGTGAGCAGACGACGTGGTGCGCGCCGGCTCATCATTATTTATCCCTTCGATCCGAAGATGTTCTTTCTGACTCGGAAGAACACTTGTTCGATCTATCCGCAGGTGAAACCGCTGCATTGCTCGCTTGGACATCTCACTTGCTTAAGTCGCCGCTAAATGAGATCTCTCCCCTCATTAGAGCACGTATTCATGTGGAGTTGGAGCGGCGAATAATTGCTCCTTATACCAATCGGAATGATTTCTGGTGGATGGGCTTTGGCGAACGAGAAGTTAACAACTGGAACCCGTGGTGTAACGCCAATATGTTGACCGTATTGCTGCTGCAAGAGATGGAGCCAGAACGGAAGTTAAAGCTTTTCGATAAGGTGCTGCGTAGTTTGGATAGGTACTTAGAGGTACAGTTCGAGGATGGCGGATGTGATGAAGGCTCATCGTATTGGGCAAGAGCGGCCGGAATGCTGTTGGTCAACCTTGAGCTGCTATATCGAGCATCGGACGGTGTACTGCAGGTCTACGACCAACTGTTAATTAAAAAGCTAGGACAATTCGTCTACAACATGCACATTGATGGTCAGTACTACGTTAATTTCGCAGATGGCTCCGCGATTGCTTCACAGGATTACAGCATGATCCACTTGTATGGCTTGCGCATTAAGGACGATCAGCTGCGCGCATTGGGGCAGATTGGCTTCCGAACCTATCAAGTACCTGATCGCAGAGGGAAGGGGATTTCATTTTTCCAAGAAATGAATAGTCTGCTTAGCTGCGTAAGTATCCAAAAGGAGGCAGACTTAGCTCCACCTCTGGTCCAAGACGTGTGGCTTCCGAATCTGCAAGTGATGGCTGCAAGGCAATCGCAAGGCTCGATTCAAGGCTTATTTGTGGCAATCAAAGGCGGACACAATGATGAAAGCCATAATCATAATGACATCGGCCATTTCGTGGTTTATGTGAACGGGATGCCGTTCTTAATTGACATTGGGGTGGAGACATATACACAGAAGACATTTAGCCCACAGCGATATGAGATCTGGACGATGCAATCAGGCTATCACAGTGTTCCGGTTATTAACGGCTTTGAGCAAAAGGAGGGTCGTTCCTTCCGCGCGGAGGAAGTCACGTATATGCACAGTGAGGCCGCTGTCTGTTTTGGGATAGAACTAGCAAGTGCTTATCCGGCTGAAGCGGGTGTGCGGAACTGGCATCGCAGCCTAACGCTGCAAAGAGGGCCGAACCCAGCCGTTGAGCTGAGAGAATCGTGCTTGCTTTCCGAACCTACCGATCAAGTGCTGCTTCATATGATGTCCAGCCAACTTCCTCAGCTTCAAGATCAGGGGCGCATCCGTTTGCAGGATAGCGAGAACAATCAGTTACTGCTTCAATATGACAATGAGCAATGGGAAGCAGCTTTCGAACACATCACCGTTACAGACGAAAGCTTGACGCGGGTGTGGGGCGACAAGCTGTACCGCATCCAATTTAAACTCCGTCATGCTGTTCAGCAAGGCGATTGGGTGTTTCGAATGATCGAGCAGGAACAATAGGAGCAATTAATCCAAAAACGTTCATGAAGGAGGGGAATAATGAAGCTAATAATGAAGCTAATAAGCGTGATCATCTTACTTTTGTCTATCTTTATGACTGCAGGCTGCTCTGAGTGGCAAAATCATTCGTTAGCAGGTCCCGCTTACACCACTGTCGCTTATATCAATGATGTACCAATAGATGAGCTTGAGTTTCAGCTTTTCTTAAATGATGCAAAGGCTCAGACTGCTGGCTACTTTAAGAAAACGTATAATGCGGATGACGCATCCTCCTTCTGGACAACGAGCTTTCAGGGGGAGGTCCCGATCGAGAAAGCCAAGCAACTAGCGCTTGACCGGTTGAAAGAGGTTAAGGTTCAGCAGCTTTTAGCCCAGCAATACGGCCTTATTGATGCTGAAGATCTTAGCTATGCAGCCTTTATAGAGAGTTGGGCAAAGGAAAATCAACGCAGGGAGAAGGCCATCAAGAATAACCAAGTCATCTATGGTCCTAAACAGTATGACGAACGCGGCTATTACACTTATATATTTTCCAACTTGGTATTGAAAGTGAAAGCCGTATTTCAAGACCAGACAGCATCGAAGGGAGGTGATAGCGCCAGTAGTGGCCTAACAGAAGATCAACAGCAACGCGCGCTGGACACAATGTACGCAGAGAAAGTGAAGCAATTGATGGATGCTGCACAAGTGAGGCTTGTAGACCACGTGTTTCAAGAAATGAAGGTACAGTAACATTTATTTTTTGTTGGTCTAGTCTCTGTAAGCGCTTATATTCGAAGGTAGAGGAGAATGATTGATGAGAAACTCAAAGGCATTTCGATTATGTCTATCGGTCAGCCTAATTTTTACACTCCTATTGTCGGTCGTATTATCGATGCCAGCACTAACGAGCACGACGTATGCGAACAATACCACTTACTATGTCGATTCGGCAGGTGGCAGTGATAGCAATAATGGGTTGAGCACAGGTGCAGCCTGGCAAACGTTAACCAAGGTCAACAGCACGACCTTTTTGCCTGGGGATAAAATCCTTTTCAAATCAGGCTCTGTCTGGACGGGACAATTGCACCCGCTAGGTTCTGGAGCCTCGGGGTCCCCCATCATCATCGATAAATACGGCACAGGGAATAAACCTATTATTAATGGGAATGGATTAACAGGGAGCACGGTGTATTTTTACAATCAGCAATATTGGGAATTGAATAACTTGGAGGTTACGAATACATCCGCTTCAGCAGGTGATCGTTATGGGGTGAAGGTTGAAGCACACGATGTGGGAACCTACAATCATTTCTATATTAGAAATATGTATATTCACGATGTCACGGGAACGAATACCGATGCTTTGAAAGTTACGGGAGGTATCTATGTCCTTGTATCTGGAACCGCTGTAAGAACCAAATGGAACGACGTTCTTATTGATGGCAATACCATTGAGCGCACGGATCGCACAGGAATTAGCAACGGCAGTTCCTGGGGGAACAATGACGGGGCAGGCAACTTCGAGCCATACACGAATCTCGTGATTAGCAACAACACGCTGAATGATATCGGCGGAGATGGGATTGTTATGCGCGCTTCTATTAATGGTTTGATTCAATATAACGTTGTTAATACAGCCCATGCACGGGATACCCATTACAATGTGGCGATCTGGGCGATCAATAGTACGAATCCCGTCATGCAATATAACGAAGCTTACAATACCAAAACAACGAATGACGGCCAAGGCTTTGACTGTGACTTTAACTTGACTGGCTGTACGGTTCAGTACAATTACAGTCATGATAATGAGGGTGGCTTCCTGCTCGTGATGGGAAATGGAACGATTCGTAACGACAATATGATCGTTCGATATAATATTAGTCAGAATGACCGAGCGCGTATTTTTCAGTTCAACAGCGGTTACACGCCTTTGAACAGCCAAATTTATAATAATACGTTCTACATCGGCTCAGGTTTGAGCACGAGCATTACAACAGGGCTGGCCGGAAGCAATCCGATCTATTTCAAAAATAATATCGTATACAACGCAGGTAGTGGCGGCTATTCCGTCAAAGCGAATGATGTGTATGATTACAACGTTTTCTATGGTAACCACCCAGCTAGTGAGCCAAGTGATGCGCATAAATTAACGAGCGATCCACTTTTGGCTGGAGCAGGTAGCGGCGGCATTGGATTAAGCTCGGTGAATGGTTATAAGCTTGGAACAGGTTCACCTGCCTTGTCTTCAGGGATTCTAATGAGCAGTAATGGAGGCAAAGACTACTGGGGCAACACCGTCTCATCGTCGACGTCACCGAATCGCGGTGCGTACAATGGCGCTGGTATCGTCCTGACGGCCCCGAATACGTGGATAGCCATAGACGACGCTAATGTGAGAGATGGTACCTACGCCACAACGAACCAAGCTGGAACAACGGCTGTTACGGTTGATACGAAGAACGACTTAACCAGCTACAAACGCGATGGCTATTTTAAATATGATTTCAATAGCTATAGCGGGTCTGTGACTGCGGCAACAATTACCCTTAAGCCCATTGTAGCTGCAATGAGCGGTATTCAGAACGAGGTCGCACTCGTTAGCGACAACACATGGACAGAAGGCGCCATCACTTGGGATACAAAGCCTTCTTCTAGCACCGTGTTAGGTACGTATACAATCGTTGCCGGCACGTCGATTACCATTAATGTAACTTCTCAAGTACAAGCGGCCATGTCTACTGGCAAAAAGCTCTCCATCCGCGTGTACAGCACGTCACCAGTAAATTCAAATGGGAATGTATCCTTTGCTTCAAGCGAGAGTATCACCAGCACGGATCGGCCTAAATTAACGATTACACCGTAAGCAGCAAAAGCGCTGAGTGCTCGGACGTAGAAATCGACAATCCGTGTCGTGAAGTCTGGGCATTTGGCTATCAATTTTAACGAATAATTATTTTTTGAATTGGAAAAATAAAACATTGCTATGTGTTTGCAATCCATGCTATATTATCACTCCGGCCAAGAAACAGACAGGCTGGCAACGAAAAAAAGAAATAAAAAAAGAAATAAAAAAAGCTTGCAATTAAAAAATGAACATGGTATATTACTTCTCGCTGCTTCGGTAACACGGCAGTGAGCGAAAGAAATTGATCTTTGAAAACTGAACAACGAGTGAGTAAGCACAGTCGAGTAATCGACTATAAAAGA
>NZ_JCAUAO010000024.1:0-11479 GCF_059691995.1 Paenibacillus sp. J22P169
CATTATATCG
The DNA here is from genome assembly GCF_059691995.1 of Paenibacillus sp. J22P169. Taxonomy (NCBI): domain Bacteria; kingdom Bacillati; phylum Bacillota; class Bacilli; order Caryophanales; family Paenibacillaceae; genus Paenibacillus; species Paenibacillus sp. J22P169. Next base: position 11 of record NZ_JCAUAO010000024.1, read on the forward strand.
TTGTCTTGATTCGCTCATGGACAGACACCTCTTAGTTAATAGTTAAGGTTATTATTACTTCTACACTAAGAGACGTCCACTATTAATTCTAAGTGCATAAACATCACTACAGACGCGTCAAAGCGCCAACTGGCGCCTATAGCGCTGAGAAACACGCTTATAGCGTACGAGTAGTTAGAAGTGTCAGATAAGGTAGAGCTAGCTGCCGGGGAGGGGAGATTCCTCTCGCAAATTTCCACCAAAAATTAGTTGCACATGCAACGTATTCGGCGTACACTAAATTAGTGGCAAGTGCAACGATTCGGTAGGTTAGGTGTATTTTAGAGTGAAATCATGTATGAGGAGAGGTTGCGATGATTGAAACGCGAAATTCGATTCCAAGGTGGGTCTCGCTGATTTACCGGTACGGACAGATGTACATCGGTGACCACTTAAAGCAGTTCGAGATCGGCAGAGGTCAGCATATTTTCCTCAATGCGCTGTATAAAGAGGATGGCTTGACGCAAGAGGAGCTGTCCGACTATTTGAAAATCGATAAAGGAACGACGGCGAAAGCGCTGAAAAAGCTTGAAGAGCAAGGCTACATAACGCGCACCGTCAGTGAAAAAGATAAGCGATGCTATGAGGTTTTGTTGACGGATAAAGCACGCGGAATTAAAGAGGATGTGCGGAAAGTTCTCACCGATTGGCGTGAGCGATTGACGTTCGGTCTGTCGGATGAAGAGAAACAGATGGCCCTTACTATTTTAGAGAAAATGGGTCACAATGCGGCTCACTTTGCCGAGGAAGAGGTAGACCTATGAATGTGAGGGCTGCGGGGTCTGTGTTCATTGATCGTCATTTCCATGCGCTGACACACAAGAATTATCGTTATATGTGGTTAGGGCAGTGTGTATCGCTCATTGGTACTTGGATGCAAAATATCGGGCAGTCCTGGCTCGTGCTGACGTTAACGGGATCGTCTCTTAAACTTGGAGTTGTAGCTGCATGCCAGTTCCTTCCAATTCTATTATTCTCGCTATTTGCAGGTATTATCGTAGATAAATTTCCAAAGAAGAATATCCTCATTGTGACACAAACGGTTTCGATGATACTCGCCTTCGCCTTGGCTGCTTTGGTGCTTACTGACACAGTTAAATATGAATATATCCTTGTCTTAGCCCTGTTATTGGGTTTAAATAATACCCTGGATATGCCAACCAGACAGTCATTTAATGTGGAAATCGTGGGTAAAGATGACCTGATGAATGCGATTGCACTTAACTCGACGACGTTTAATATGGCGAGAATTGTTGGCCCTTCCATTGGCGCCGTGATGATGGCTTGGCTGGGTGCTGGCTGGTGCTTTTTGCTGAATGGGGTCAGCTTTCTGGCCGTTCTATATGGATTAATTCATATTGAGGCTGCGCCGTATGTACGTAAGATTAGGGCGAAGGAAGGCATTTTGAAGGAAATTAAGGATGGTATCGTTTATATTGCTAAAGATCCCATACTGTCTCCTACCGTACTGCTTGTAACTGTGATTGGTACGCTTGCATTTAACTTTAATATTCTAATTCCAGTGTTCACGAAAAATGTGCTGCATATGGGAGAGACGACTTATGGTACGTTGATGTCTTGTTTGGGTGTGGGTTCGCTTGCGGGAGCGCTCACGATGTCATTTCGCAGTAAGAGGGGCCCGAAGCTGAAGGTGAGCATGATTGCGAGCTGTATGGTGGCTATTTGCTTGATTCTGAATGGGCTGAGCGGTTCAGTTTGGGTTTGTGGAACACTGCTTGCATGTACGGGTTTCTTTAACATACTTTTCGCAACGAATAGTAACTCCGCACTTCAAATGTATGCTAAGGATGAGTATCGAGCACGTGTTATGAGTGTATATGCGCTTGTGTTTGCTGGATCTACACCGATTGGCAGTTTGTTCTCTGGGTTCATTGCAGATCGTTTTGGGGCGAATGGCGCATTCGTGGCCTGTGGGGTCCTAACGGGGCTTCTCTGTTTGTTCATTACTTGGAAATATAAGTCGTCGCTCACAACGAAATCTCTTAACGAGCAGGAAGTGGCTTGAAAGGAGTAAATTCGACTTTTTATATTATAAAGATTCTATCATTTGGGTTGTCAATTTAGTAGGGATTCGCTACAATATGAGCATAAGTTCATGTGTGAGGAGGGATCTTGTGCTGGGGATATTGAAGAAATGGATGCAGAAACCAATGCAGGAACCGAAGCACACTGTGGATTACAAAACGATGGAAATCGACGTTGTCATTAAATGTTTTGTTTCGGATAAGGAGAAGCCGTTTCGGGTCATTTTTAAAGTGGAGAAACAGGGGTCTTTCTTTTCGAAAGATATTTTTGTGAAAAATGTGGATTCGAAAACATCCTATGAGCTCGTTCATAACTTTTCCACACTTGGCATGAACAATGAAGAGTTGAACAAGTATGAAAGCACAGACTATGCTGAATACAGCTTCGCTACGTTGGAAGAAGCCAAAAAGGTTAAAGATACAACCGTCGATTACATACGCTTTCTGATCCGTGAGCATCAGCAAGAGACACTAGCCAAAATTTCATAATGTGATAGTACAAGGAAGGAGCTGGCGAATTTATTCGCTCAGCTCCTTTTTCTGTTTTTACATATGACAGTGCTTATGCTTCAGCTTTTTGTTGAAGAACAAGTTCTTTCAGACGATGTTGGCGAAGCTTAGTAACCGACGTGTATTTGGATTCGGATCCTCTAACTTCGAAAAATACTTTACCATCTTGGATATGTTGGATTTTACGTGTATTCACATAACAATCTGTGTTTACTTTGAAAAAGCTGCTGTCTGAGGTCATATCCTGGATTTCTTCTGTATTAAGACGTTTCTTGATATGGTAGTTCTTCCCATGAAAGGAGACCAGGCCATGTTCACCAACGCGGAAATACATGATATCCTTTTCTAATACAAAATCCTCATACGTATTCTTTACTTCGAGCGCTACATTCATTTTATCTGCCCCCTTTTTAAAATGATAACGCTTACATTGCTTGAGACGGTTTTATCTTACCATAATTTGTGAGGTATGGGAAGGCTTTTTAGATTAAAAAAAACCAACATATTTCTTCCTTGGAAGGAGGAATATGTTGGTTTTGTGCTGTTTTTGACGAACAAACGGCTATTTCCCCGGAAATAATTTACAGCGGAATGTTGCGAGCGACCCATACGCCAGCAGCACCAGCTTGTGCTAAGCCACGTGTGATACCTGCCCCATCGCCGCCACAGAAGAGGCCTTTGATTTCTGTCTCAAAGCTCTCACTCAACTTAGGACGTGCAGAGTAAAACTTCGCTTCAACACCGTAGAAAAGCGTATGCTCGGAGGCGATACCTGGTGTTACTTTTTCAAGAGCGTGGATCATTTCGATTAAGCTTTTCATTGTATTGTAGGGAAGAACTAGCCCAAGATCCCCTGGAACTGCTTCAGATAGAGTGGGTTCTAAGAATCCTTCACGTATCCGTTCAGCAGTAGATCTGCGTCCTCGCATAATATCTCCGAACTTCTGAACGATCACTCCGCCGCTGGATAAGTCATTCGCGTGTTTACAAATTTCTCGTGCATATTCGTTCGGCTTATCGAATGGCTCTGTAAATTTATGTGAAACAAGAAGTGCGAAATTCGTATTGTTGGATCCAAGCGCAGGATCCTTGTAGGAATGCCCATTGGCTGCCATGATGCCGCTGTGATTCTCAACGACGACGTGTCCAGATGGATTGCTGCAGAACGTTCTTACGCGTGTACCAACCGATGTGTTATACACAAACTTACCTTCATACAAATGCTCGTTGATTTCACGCATGACGACATCCGAAGTCTCAACACGGACGCCGACATCAACTTGATTGTTGGACATCTTGAGACGGCGCTTCTTGAGAACCTGTGTTAACCAAGCAGAACCGTCTCTACCAGGTGCCAGCATAACATAATTGCTCAGAAGCTCGGTGCCATCCTTCAAACGAATGCCTTGAACGACATTCTTATCTTCTTTCTTCGTTGTCATGATATCATCGACTTCGGTTTTGAACTGCATATCGATGCGTGTTTTCAAATATTCATAGATCGATTTGAGAATCATTAGATTTTGTTCTGTGCCCAAATGACGAACCTGAGCGCGAAGCAGCTTCAAGCCAGCTGCATAGGAGCGTTGCTCAATATCTTTCACGGCTTCGGTTGTAGGATCCGTAATGTTTTCTGTTGCGCCATGTTCTAGATTGATGCTGTCTACATAACGAATGAGCTCCATAACTTTACTTGGTGCCAAATAATCCGTCATCCAGCCACCGAATTCGGTGGTAATGTTGAATTTTCCATCGGAATAAGCTCCTGCTCCGCCAAAACCGGAGGTAATGGAACACGCAGGCAGGCAACCGGAGAAGTCTTTCTTGCCAGCTGGAGGTGGGCAAAGTTTGATTTTATTTTCAAGAATCGGACAACTGCGCTTGTAAATATCGTGGCCTTTGTCAACGAGTAAAATGTTCGCATTAGGGTGAAGCAATGTCATCTCATAGCAAGCAAAAATACCGGCAGGTCCTGCACCAACAACGATAAAATCATAAGCCTTCATAGCAGCAATCTCCTCTGAAACAGTCATATTTGGACGCAAAAAAACCTAGCCACACGGGTATGCGAAAAAGAGCACCCGTCGTAGCTAGGAAGTTATGGCTTCCTCTAGAGACCCCCAAGCCAATCCTCGAGGATATACGAACGATTCATATTAATGTGACTGATTGTCATTGCCTTGACTATCATAATACGAACATTATTTGTTGTCAATGGGATAATGTTCGTGAATTTGAATGGTGGCTCAGAGAGGAAAAACAGCCGTATGCATCATACACACGACTGTTTTTGTTTGTTTTATTTACAATGGTAATCGTGTAATAGTAACGACTGCTGAACGTGGGTTTTTGTCCCCAAACTTATGCTGCCATTGACTTGTTGGTTTGTCCGTGCCTGCGCCAGCTGAGCCTGGATGGTTAACGGACAGGAATACCGTATCCTGGTGTTCGGTGAAGGAAATGCCGCTAAGTGCAGCTTCAGTTGGTGCTGAAGCAAATTGTTTCGTTTTATTGGTGACGCCTGAACGGTGGATCAGATACATGCCATTATTTTTGAATTCGGACCAAGCTCCGGAATTTAATTGGTCAGGAGCAATGTCCGAACCGACCCATAGATTGCCATTTTTATCAAAGGTTAAACTGGCAGGTGAGCTGAACCCACTTTGTCGTCCACCAGCAATAAACGTTTCGAATTCAAAGTTGGTGCTGCCATTTTCTTTCAAACGGATAATCTGACCATGAAGGTTGCCACGGCTAGTGTTTTGCGTATATGCGATATAAACAGATTTATCTACGGGATGCAGGGTAAGTTCAGAAGGCCGATCGCACGTTGTGGCTCCAACAATATAAGCTGCTTCATTGGCATAGGTAAGCACATCACTATGGGATGTGAACTGTTCAAGTAACGTTTCTTTGGATTTATACAAGGATTCAGGCACTTGATAGGTAAAGCTTTTTAGCATTTTTCTGACATTGGGAAGGGAGAGTTCAATCCAAGAACCCTGAATGAAGTCCGCAGCATATAGAGTGCCTTCAGTTAAAAGATTTTCTTTATCTTGGCCTTCGCTCCATTGGCCTTTGCTTACGAATTTGTATACAAATCCGGTTGGTGAGTCTTCGCCCATATATACGACAACTTGATTGCTTGCATTCAAAGTCATAGCTGCACTGCCGTGATGAAATCTGCCAAGAGCTGTGTGTTTAACAGGTTTCTTCTGTTCGTTGAAAGGGTCGATCTCGACGATCCAACCATAATGAGACAGGGCTAAACCGGCATCACGACAAGTTGCTTCAAAATGATTTTCGCAAGCGAGCTGCGTGTTCCATAATGTTTTGGAGCCTCCTCGGTTAGCGAATGTACCTTGGACAAGAGTAGCTCCATTAACTGCAGGAGTTCCTCTAACCGGGCCTGTCAATTCGATTGGAGTTAATCCTGAGATCCGTCGTGCAAGGGAAGAATCGTCAACAAGCTTCCAAGAACCAAGTGCATCCTTCTTTAGATGTAACAAGGAGCCGCCTTGCTCGTAAAGCAGCTGTTCTTGTTGTTTCCATACGATAGGTTTAGAACGATCTATGAGCCAAGAATGCTGAACCGATTCATGATTGACCCATAACAAGGCTTCTTTATTTGAATCAAGCAGAGGGAAGAACGAGGTGTAGCTGCTATTAAAGCCAAAGGTATCACCTTTTTTGTTAATTTTATCACCGTAGGCCGCTAGCACTAGATAAGAAAATCCGCTGCTTAGTAGAAGTTGGTCTGCATCAGCTGCGGAATGTAAGGTTGGATTGAATATCTCTGGCAACTGCTCGTAAGCATTATTGTCCTCTGAAGCACTAACTTTCTTAGTAAATGCTGTGAGACCCGTATAAGTGGAAGCAACTGAAACAGCACTTAAGCCTAAATATTGTAAAAAATGTCGCCGTGAAAATGTTTTTTTCGAGTCCATGACGGTCCTCCCGACTTAAATGAGCCTTTTATAGTAATAACATACCATATATTTTTAAAAATGCATGTATTATTACCTATATTTTGCTAGAATAATAGAGAATATTGTCGAAATTTTGCGATCTATTTACGTTTATATTGCATTTAACCGTCTATTCAAAATTAGGAGGATAAATATAATGGCCTATATTGGTGAGATTCGTATGTTTGGAGGCAATTTTGCTCCTGTTGGATGGATGTTTTGTAGTGGGCAGTTGCTACCTATTTCCGAATATGAGGCTTTGTATAATTTAATAGGAACGACTTATGGTGGAGATGGAAATAGTACATTTGCTTTACCCAATTTGCAGAGCAGGGTTCCTTTGCATAGCGGGAATGGGACCACTTTTGGTGAACAAGGTGGTGTGGAAGAGGTTACATTAACCCTTAATCAAATGCCTACTCACTCACATGCGTTCGGTGTATCGTCCAAATTTGGGAGTACGAATACGCCGGAGGGCACTGTCCTAGCGAGATCAACGCTCAATCAATTCACGGATACCGTTGGGGCGACGGAAACAACAAGCATGAACGGAACCGTTGGGAGTACAGGAGGAAGTCAACCGCACACAAATATGCAGCCATATTTGGCTGTTCATTATATTATTTGTCTTTATGGGATGAATGATGAACCTTATTTGGCTGAAATACGTTGGGTTGCATTTAACGTTGCGCCAGGTGGCTGGGCACTATGTAATGGACAAACGTTACCAATAAATCAGAATCAAGCACTTTTCGCATTAGTGGGAACAACTTATGGCGGTAATGGAACAACGACATTTGCTTTACCCAATTTACAGAGTCGAATCCCCATTCACATGGGGGCAGGACATACGATTGGGGAGTCGGGCGGACAGCAAGCTCATACGTTAAATTCTAGTGAAATGCCAGCCCATATTCATTCGCTAAATGCTAGTGTGAACGCGGCGGATTCAAAAACATTAGATAATCACGCATTCGGAATGACCACGACGAGCTCGTACGGGTATGTTCGAGATAGTGTATCTAACAGTGCCGTCGTTGCCAATATTGGCGGAGGTCAACCACATGAGAATAGACAGCCGTTTCTTTGTCTGAATGCAATAATCGCACTACAGGGTATTTTCCCAAGTCGCAATTAAGGAGAGGTCTTATGGATCAATATCTTGGAGAAATTCGTATATTCCCGTTTAATTTCGCACCTACAGGTTGGGCGCAATGCAACGGCCAACTATTACCGATTTCGCAGAATACAGCTTTATTTTCACTATTAGGCACAACATATGGAGGGGATGGCAGAACTACCTTTGCCATTCCGGATTTACAAGGAAGAGTTCCTTTGCACCCTGGACAAGGTCCTGGATTGTCTGAGTATTATTGGGGTCAAGCGGAGGGTTCTGAGTCAGTCACGTTACTGACTTCGGAAATACCAGCGCACTCCCATGCAATCCAATATGGAAGATTTGGCTTCGCGCAGGAATCACCTACTGGCCAATTGTTGATGGATATTCAAGGTAGACGTGGGGCAGCAGCATACACGGAGAAGAATAATTTGAGACCCATGAGTGCTCAAGCTATTGAACCGTCTGGAGGTAGTCAGCCTCATAATAATATGCAGCCTTATTTGACCCTTAATTTTTGTATTGCTATGCAAGGAGTGTATCCACCACGATCCTAATAGTAGCTTGAGTTATTTTTTTAGAAAGACGGAGAGGTGGCGAGGAAGTGGATACTTGGCGAAAGCAATCACTTACTTTTATGAAAAACAGTAGGAATATAATAGTAACCGTTTCAGTGTTGATAGTTATCGTTGGCCTGTATGCTAGCTTTGGTGGGTCAGCTAGTGCGGCTACTACCTTTGCAGTAGGTACAATTATGGATACAGAGGATACGAATCCTGGTGACGGGATTTGTGTTGATGGAAATGGAGACTGCTCGATCCGAGCAGCTTTAATGGAAGCAAATGCTTTTGCAGGTGAAGATACGATTACGATACCGCCGGGTACATACACATTGAATCCATCTTACGGCCAGTTGGTCATAAATAGTGACGTTAACTTAGTCGGGAACCAGTTCAATCCAATGAGTACGATTATTCAAGCGGCAAGTAACGCATCCTCATCGATAAATCGTGTTTTGAAAATTAATCCGAATGTGAGTAACCCTGGATACGATGTAACGATTCAAGGCTTGACAATCCGTAATGGAAAGGCACCGCTTGGATCAGGTGGAGGCGGGATTGATGGGGATACAGGAACCCGTACGATTGAGATAAGCGATTCGATTATTGAAAATAACTCAACTACGGGTAACGGTTTCGGAGGCGGCGTTTATTTAACGGGTGCAGCAGGTGGAACGGTTAAACTAAACGAGGTTACTTTTCGGAATAATACAGCTGGAATTTATAACTCTGCGCTATACAGTTCTCAAGGCGGCGGCGTTTATTTGCAGGGGGATATGAACCTCGATCTGTCGAGTATTACCGTTTCAAACAATACGTCTTACGGACTTGGCGGTGGTATGGCTATAGTGCCGGAGACTACTGTTGCTCGAACTGTTGCCATTTCATATAGTACGATCACTGGAAATACGGCAACCAGTAAGGTTAACGGGGAAGGTTCCGAGGGACGAGCTGGCGGTCTATACCTCGGTGTACCTGCGAGTATTTGGAATACAACGATTTCGAGTAATACCGCTAACGGGGACGGTGGCGGACTTGTACTAGATCAATATTTTGGATTGGTATCCTTGAATACCGTGACGTTAACAGGTAATAACGCTATTCGTGGCGGAGCGATCTATGTAAGTGGTACTTCATTACCAAGCCTGCTGAATACTATTGGCGCAGATGTCACAATTAATCCAGACAAGCCGGATTTGCGAGTAGACATTGCTCCAACGGATACTTTTTCTCTAGGGGAAACAGGAGCGCATTACACGGTTACAGTCTATAATTCTGGGACGCCGCCGGTGAATGGTATGGTGACAACGACGGTTACGTTGCCAACAGGGTTGACTGCAACCGCTATAAGTGGGAGTGGATGGGCTTGTCAATTTGTTAATCTGACCTGTTCACGATCCGATCTCCCGCAAGGACAAGCAGCTTATGCACCTATCGATGTAACTGTGAATGTTGCAGCAAATGCTGCCAGCACATTGACAAGTTCGGTAACGGTGTCTGGCGGCGCCGAGATGTATACTTCAAATAATAGTGCGTTACACACTATAACCCTGTTGAGTAAGGATGCACTGTTAAGGAATTTAACATTGTCTAATGGCACATTGGTTCCGGCTTTCGACGCAAGCACTAGGGTATACACAGTAAGTCTACCTTATGTGGACGACTCTTTGAAGGTTATGCCAACAGTTAATGAGTCACATGCAACAGTAACAGTAAATAGTAGCTCGGTTGAAAGTGATACTTGGAGCGAACCTATTTCTCTTCAGGTGGGTAATACAGAAATTAATATCACGGTGAGAGCAGAAGATGGAACAACTGCTACGACTATGGTTACGGTAAATCGTGCTTTACCTGTTACTAGTATTGCAGTGTCAGGTGCTGGTGAGGCAACTTCTGTAATCATTGGAGATACGTTGCAAATGAGTGCTATCATCTCTCCGGAGAACGCTGATAATAAGACAATAACCTGGAGTATCGAGGCCGGTACGGGCAATGCGATAATTACTTCTGACGGATTATTGACGGGGACAGCGGTAGGCGAGGTTCTAGTTAAGGCCACTGCCAAAGATGGTTCTGGCATAGTGGGGACGAAGAGCATTACGATTGCACCTGTAAAGGTTACAAGTATAGATGTAATGAGTGAGGGAGAGGCATCTAGCGTTCGAAATGGAGAACAGCTGCAATTGAGTGCGCTGGTATATCCCCAAGATGCAACGAATGCTTCCGTAACTTGGAGCGTAGTTCAAGGTTCAGGAGATGCAACGATTGACGAGTTCGGTATGTTGACGGGATCTGCAGTAGGCGAGGTAATTGTTAAAGCAGCAGCCACAGATGGTTCTGGCATAGTAGGGACAATGAACATTACGATTACAAAGATACCTGTTACACATATCGACGTAATGAGTGCAAGCGAGGCAACAAGCGTTTCGAATGGAAAAATGCTGCAAATGGTTGCGTTGGTATCACCCGAGAACGCTACAGATGCCTCTGTAAAATGGAGTGTAGAACGACAAGATACAGGAAATGCAATGATAGGCGAGTTGTCCGGCTTATTGACGGGAACAGCGGTAGGTAAAGTCACTGTTAAGGCAACGGCGAATGATAATCCAGACATTGTGGGGACGTTGGAAGTAACAATTGAAGCGATACCAGTCGAAGGTATCGAGGTAATAACTGCAAGTGAGGGAAATAGCATTCCGAATGGAAAAACGCTGCAAATGATTGCGTTGGTATCACCAGATGATGCAACGGATGCTTCTGTAACTTGGAGCGTTGAGCGAGGTACAGGTGATGCAACGATAGACGAGTCTGGCGTACTTACAGGAACAGCGGTAGGTAATGTCATCGTCAAGGCAACGGCGAATGATAAACCAGAAATTGTGGGGACGTTGGAAGTTACTATTGAAGCGATACCAGTTGAAGGTATAGAGGTAATGAGTGCAAGCGAGGCAACAAGCGTTCCGAATGGAAAAACGTTGCAAATGAGAGCGCTGGTATCACCCGAAGACGCAACGGATGCTTCCGTAATATGGAGCGTCGAGCGAGGTACAGGTGATGCAAGGATAGACGAGTTTGGCGTACTTACAGGAACAGCGGTAGGTAATGTCATCGTCAAGGCAACGTCGAATGATAACCCAGAAATTGTGGGGACGTTGGAAGTTACTATTGAAGCGATACCAGTTGAAGGTATAGAGGTAATAACTGCAAGTGAGGGAAATAGCATTCCGAAT
>NZ_JCAUAO010000025.1:0-5072 GCF_059691995.1 Paenibacillus sp. J22P169
CTTTTATAGTCGATTACTCGACTGTGCTTACTCACTCGTTGTTCAGTTTTCAAAGATCAATTTCTTTCGCTCACTGCCGTGTTACCGAAGCAGCGAGAAGTAATATACCATAATGATTTTTCATTTGCAAGCTTTATTTTATTTCATCCATTCGTGAAGATGATCAACACGTTCAGACTCCATGGTTTGTGCTTGTTCATGCTTGTCCTGTTCGGAGCAAGAAATACAATATAACACAAACCATTTCGTAAAGCAAACGGAAATCTGAACTATTTTAGTCGAATACTTTTGAGCAAAATTTCAAGAGGTTCCCTTTCTTCTGTCTCCCCTCGATGATCATGCTCCACAAGCTTATCCAGACGCGCGATCTGATGACCATAGTCATACATGGCTGCTGCTACAATCGAGAGTCGAAGCATACCGCCCGGTTGCTCCCTATATCGTGCAAGGAGATCGACCATAAATTGTTCGTTCTCCGCTTCGATTTCCAAACTATCCGAGCTCGTTTCCTTCAGCTTATCATCGTACTTCAATAGAACATGTTCGTGGTACTTAATCAATTTCTCCATATGATCATCAAAACATACATCTGTTTCTGCACTTGGGGAAGCTTGAAAATAATGTTCATCTACTGCTTCCAATACTTCAAGACCTTTGGACATCACAAGCAGCTTCTGCTTGTACACGACGAGTTCGCGGATCCGTTTGGAGCCGCTGCCCTTCATCTTCTTAATTTCTTCTTCCATCAGTCTATATTTCTCGGACAATGACTTTAAGCTATTGCGAAGACTTTCCTTCTCTTCACGAAACACCGTTTCCTTGATCTCATTCGAAATCACCGTGCGAAGGAGCAGTGACATTTTGCTGAAAATAGATCCGATCTGCGCTGCGAATTGTTCCTTAGGCTTAGGTGGGAAGAACAGAACATTCACGAGAAAGGCACAGCCAATCCCAATCAAGCTTAGTAGTAGACGATTAACGGCAAAACGCCACTCCCCCGACGCCTCCATCACGGCCACAACGGTTACTAAGGTAAGGCCTATCGTTTCTTCCATCCGCAAACGTAAACTTAGAATGATAACAATAATACATACAATACCAATGGCAATCACATTCTGCGAAAAAAATATACCAGCTAATAAGGCAAAAGCCGCACCAATAATGTTCGTCTGCAGCTGATCTAAGAAATAACGCCAGGAGCGATAAATCGAGGGCTGCATTGCAAAGATCGCCGCAACAGCCGCAATGACCGGTGGCGTGAAATCGAGCCAGGCACTTATGTATAAAGCTAATGCAACAGCGATGCCTGTTTTCCACACGCGCGCCCCAAATACCATGACTCTCACCTCATCCAAAATATCCTACATCTATCTTATCTTACACAGCTCATGTGATGGATGCAAAAACAACATCTTCAACAAACAAAACCACCCCCGGCAAACTGCCGAAGGTGGTTCGTAGCTCAACGATTTGCTAAGCTTTGGTGCTTTTGGTACTCGAACTACTCCCGGTACCAGCCGTACCGGATGCCTTGGCCGCCATTGCAGCGGCTTTCAGACCTTTACTCTTGTAGGGTTTCGGGGCACTCTTCGCCCGGTTCTCACTTGCTTTCCACCGGTTCCAGCCTTTGCTGTCAGTACCTCTACCTGTTCCACCTTTACCCTTAGCCATAAATTCACTCCATACGTGTTGCTTTTATTTATTAGTTAATAAACCCGACCATGTCGTTTCTAGCCATTGATCGAAATCAGAGCCTTTGTCACCTTCGTAAGTGTCATACACATCACTTCTCATTTTCTGCAGCTTTTCTTTGAAAGCCTCATACGTATGACCTTCTGGCAAGCTCTTCTTGATGCGAAGCAAAATTTTACCTACCCCTTTGATCAGATCACCTTTCTTACGAGGGGGCAATTGTACATCCTCACCTAAAAGTTTGAGCTTACGGTAAGCCATCTCCTGAATGGCATACACGGTATCATTCGCCATAAGACGTTTAAGAATATGAACGGATTGTTGGTCGCCATGCTCGCCTAATGCCTCAACTGCAGCAAGACGCTCCCTCCAATTAGATGTGCGGTTTGCTGCTTTCTTCAACTCTTCAAAATCGGTAGGTAATTCATTGTGTAATTCAATATTCAACTGATTCAAGCTCCTTCTGTATGCTTTATGAGTTAGATGTTACACTTTTTTCAAGCAGAGTGCCAACTTTTTGAGGTGTTTAGTTTATGGAAGTACCATTTAGACAGGAACAAACCAAATAAAAAAAGACTAGCGAAAGACAAAAAAGCAACGATCAGCTCGCATATCGCGAACGATTCGTTGCTTTTCTCAACCCCTTTTAACCAATACCGTGACATCGCCTAGCTCACTACAACCCCCCTACAGTACTTGCAAACTGCCGCATCAATAGCGATTTCCTCATTGCAGTAGGAGCAGGGCTTGTGCGTTTTCACTTCAGCAGGCGCTGTGGATTTACTTCTCCTTAGACTCATGACAACCAACACACCGACGACCACAACAATCACAGCCAAAATCCAATAAATCATACGAAACACCTCCCAGTTGATAACCAACTTTTGATGATTTCCGTATATGTATATTCGCTCAATGGGCTCTTATGAATGCGTTTTAGTGGCGCTTATGTCGAAAATCACAGCCACATCTGTTGCTGGTATGACATTTCCCAGAACAACGTCTCGTAGCGAGTCGTATTCAAAAAAATAGTTTCTAATCGCGCTAATTCGTTTTCTGATTTCCCCACTGCTAGTCGATCCATTAAAGAAATACACCATTGCGCGTGTTGGCCGAACTCGTCTGAGCTGTAGCCTCTCACCCACTCACCGTAGTCGGGATGATCTGCTGCTCCTGGAATCTCATTTAACATACGGCCGATCTCCCAGTAGCTCCACATACAAGGAAGCAAGGCAGCTGTCAACTCTGCTAACCCGCCATTCTGTGCCACGTGCAACATGTAATGCGAGTAAGCGAGCGTAATTGGTGATGGTTCTGCCTGCTCCAATTCCTCTGTCGTGATTCCGAAGCGAGCCGCGTAAGAACGATGAATGCCCATTTCCTCATGTAAAATGTTGCTTAGTGACGCCGAGAATTCACTCATCGTTCGGAGATCTGGCGCCTTGATAGCTCCTAATGCGAACAATTTGGCATAATCTATTAAATATAAATAGTCTTGAATCATGTAGAACCTAAATTTATTGCGGTCTAGGGTTCCCCGACCTAATTCTTGAACAAATGGATGCTGCTGAGTTTGACGCCATTCGTGTTGATATTTCTGGACTAAGTGCTGTGTAAAGGACATGATTGGTCTCCTTTGGCATGGGATTCTATGATTAATAGATGAGTGAAATACCATTAGTAGATTTGGTGAACTCTATTATTTTACCATATATTAACTTTATTTCTAGTTATGAATATGTGAAAAAGAGAAAAACAATGAGCTCCTAGGTGTGGGAGGCCATTGTTTCTCATAATTAGGATATGTAATTTAGAGGAAGAGCGTTATACCAAATCACAGGCATCGGCAGGCATCCAATGTGCGTCCTTACCGTCCCATTTCACATTACAGCCAAGTGGGTTCGTCAACGGTAACGTAATCGCTTGACCTGTGGTAAGTTCCGCTAATGCGTTATCTAAATTGTTTATTGTGATTTTGGCAGCATCCTTTGGATTATCAACACCGCGTCCCGTGTAGACTAACTTGCGATCTTCATCAAAAACATAAAAATGAGGTGTCCGCAAGGCGCCATAAGCTAATGCCGTTTCTTGAGTTTCATCTCTCAGATACACCCATGGATATTCATGCTCCTCCATGTGCGATACCATATGATCAAAGGAATCTTCTGGCTTGGTGTTCACGCTGTTGGCGTTGATACCAACGAACTGTACACCCTTATCTTTATACCGATTGGCAGTTTCGCGTGTTACTTCATTAGAACCGATCACATAAGGGCAATGGTTGCAAGTGAAAAATATAACGAGCGTTTTGGCATCGCTGAAATCCTTCAACGCGTATGTTTGTCCATCCGTAGCTGGTAATGAAAAATTAGGCGCCTCATCTCCGAGCGATAAAGTAAAGGTAAAAGCCATGTCACATTCCCCTCTCATCCCTGATAAGTTATAGTTGGTTCTCCCCAGTGCTTTGGAAAAATTCAATGATTTCACCATTTAATCCTTTGACAAAAGCAATGCGTACCGGGGTTGGCGGGTTTACGCCTAAGACCGCGTCTTTCGGTGCTACGGTTACGACAGCGCCAGCAGCGACGGCTACTTCAACAGCTGCATCTACATTATCACTACGAAGTGCTACATGGAAGAAATATCCTTCTGGTTTCGGATCGCCTGAACCCCCAGCAAAAACTTCCATATAATTCCCATCACCTGAATCCAGCAAAGCAGCTCGCTTATCTCCTTCTCCCCAGTAATTCTTTTGAACAAAACCTAATCCTTCTGTATAAAACTTGACTGTCTCGTCAAAATCATTCGCTCTTAGTGCAACGTGATGAAAACCGCCGCCGCCTATTTTCGTATTCGTACCCACTTACTTTAGCCTCCTTCGAATTCTTACTTTCACTTCATTTCCAGTATACTCGAACATGCTAGGTTAGAAAATGAGTTACATCGAGGTAACTAAGTTACCTTGGGTAACAGATATGAACCTTAGGTCAAAACAAAAAACCACAATCCCTCATCGTTTGATGAGGAACTGTGGTTGATATCGGGACGACACGATTTGAACATGCGACCCCCTGCTCCCAAAGCAGGTGCTCTACCAAGCTGAGCTACGTCCCGAAGTAATGGATGAGAGGCGCTTACGCTACCTAGCAACCAGTAAAAAAGCGGAAGACGGGGATCGAACCCGCGACCCTCGCCTTGGCAAGGCGATGCTCTACCGCTGAGCCACTTCCGCATAGGGATCCCCAAGCTGCATGGAGCAACCTGGGGGATTTGATGCGCGTAGAGGGACTTGAACCCCCACGGTCGCCCGCTAGATCCTAAGTCTAGTGCGTCTGCCAATTCCGCCATACGCGCATGCTGTAAATAAGGCAAATGGTGAG
>NZ_JCAUAO010000026.1:0-3088 GCF_059691995.1 Paenibacillus sp. J22P169
TACAACTACAACTACAACTACAACTACAACTACAACTACAACTACAACTACAACTACAACTACAACTACAACTACAACTACAACTACAACTACAACTACAACTACAACTACAACTACAACTACAACTACAACTACAACTACAACTACAACTACAACTACAACTACAACTACAACTACAACTACAACTACAACTACAACTACAACTACTATGCTACTTTTACTACTGCTTACTTCAACTGTTGCTCTGCTACTTCTACTTCTACTTTATTCCTACTGCTACTGCTACCCCTACACGAAACTTCTTCCCCAGCCGCCCCCGAAGCAATTCAGCAAATTTAACTGGATTTTATGCTGCTAATTTTGCTGATTATTTCTCGAACGCGAGAATAGCTGGATTTCCTACAGGTATTTTCCGCCCAAATCCGCATTATCATCAATTCAGACCATAATAGCTGTACTTTTTCCATCTAATCGTCCAATCTCATGAAATACGGCTAAATTAGCTGTATATTTTCCATTTAGTTGCCCCACAGACCAGTCAGCTAGCCCAACCCACCTGCAGAAATGCTCCTGTCCACCGCTCACGCAACTAAGCCTTGTACACATCCATAAAGCCCTGAACAAAATGGGGATCCCACTGGCTCCCCTTCCCCTCAGCGAGAATGGCCATCGCTTTCTCGACTGGCATTCCCTTCCGATACGGACGATCGGACGTCATCGCATCGAACGCATCGGCTACCGCAATGATGCGGCCGAACACCGGGATATCCTGGCCCTTCAGGCCATCGGGATATCCGGCACCATCGTAGCGCTCGTGGTGCGAGCGCACGCCTGGAAGCAAAGGAGCCATCGCCTCAGCGGGCTCAATTTGCTTTAAAATCGATTCACCCAGATCAGGGTGACGCTTGATTTGCTCGAATTCCTCCTCGGTTAATCGGCCATCCTTCAATAGAACCGCATCGCGCACGCCGATTTTGCCGATATCGTGCAGCAGCGCTGTTTTGTTCAACCAATCGAGCTCCTGCTCGCTCAGATTCATGGCTCGTCCAATCAGCAAGGAGTACTCAGCGACGCGCGTTGAATGCCCTGCTGTATACGCATCTCGAGCATCGAGAGCTGCTGCAAGTGTAGCGTAATAGCTCTGGAGGAGCTGATTGTTCATTTTTTCACGGGCATCGAGGCCCTTCACCATATGGTTAAAGCCCGCAAACAACCGCGAAAACTCATCCGAGTATAAGTCAGAGGCCCTTACTTTGAGATCACCGGATTGAACTTGCTTCATCACGCGATGTAAATCCTCAATTGGCTGTTGAATATCACTGGCCAGCATGCGTGCACCTAAGGAGGAGAAACCGACACCCAGCAACAGAATAATCGCCGCCCATTTCCAATAATCAGCGATCAGCTGAGAGGAATCCACGCTTGTGCTCAACCGAATTTGCGTGGCTAAGCTAAAAAGAAATAACGGCATCGTACCGATGAGAAACGCACTCAACTGGAACTTCCGCTGAATCGACACGATAACGCGTCCATCCAACGAGACGTCTTCGCCGTAAAGCCGCTGCCCCAACTCGCGTATATGGATCAGCATGGGCCGGATGGCTTGCGCCGTCGTAAAAAACTCTAATAAAGCATGCATACTAGCAATCAGTATGGCCCCTATGCCCGCCAGTCCGACATAAAAAGCAGGCAGCGTCAACCACCCCCACGCAATTCCCAAGCTTGCTATGCTCATAGCAGGAATAGACAACCCCAGAAAATGCGGCCCCATGATCCGCATCACTGACAACGCAGGAAATCGATGTGTTTGTAAATATGCCGCACGAATCGTAGCCAGCGATGGCGTCTCTTGACCCATCAGTTCGCGAATCGGCCTAATGTGTCTCTGAAACACCAGAAACTCGGCAAGCATCATCACGCATAGCGAAGATATCATTATAATAAACACACGGAACAATTCAACACCCGAAATCGTGAGCGTCGTCGAAATAATGACACCGCCTACAACGAGCACTGCAATCCCCGAACCCATCATATAATTTCGCAAAAGATCACGTAAAAATTTCCTATATATAAGCATACGACTCCCCGCCTCTATCAAAAACTATCCTCACTGCGAAGTAGACTCGCACCCCCTCTATTGTACCGTAATTTGGCAATTTCCGCTCGGTATCTCTAGTAGAACCACTAGCTTGCTAGCTGCTCTGGCAAATGGAAAAAGCCCCACTCGGCAATTAAGAGTGTGGCTTTGATTACTTGGTGCGTGTCCTGGACTGTAGCGCCCTTTTGGGGCCTTATGTGGGCTAGAAGCACGTGGTTGCCTCGGACGCTAAGCCTTTAAGGCCCCTTTTGCACTTAGAATTAAAAGTGGACGTCTCTTAGTGTAGAAGTAATAATAATCTTAACTATTAACTAAGAGGTGTCTGTCCATGAGTGAATCAAGACAACGATATAATGAAACTTTTAAACGTGAAGCTGTAAAGTATGTGCAAGAACAGACTAAATCCTTAGAGCATATCGCGGATGAGTTGAACATCAATCCTGGTACCCTTCGAAATTGGCTGGGGAAATACCGGGAGTTTGATCAGGAACCTGTGAACAAAGCGGAAAATATCCGAGAGCAGTCTCAGCTCATTGACGACCAGAAAAGGGAAATCGAAGATCTGAAAGAAGAGATCGCGATTCTAAAAAAGGCCATGCACATCTTCAGCAAAGAAAGGAACTGAGATTTCAGTTCATTGAAGATCACCGCTCTGAGTTTCGATTGGAGAAGATGTGCAACGTGTTAAAGGTGTCCAAGAGCGGATATTACAAATGGCGAACAGCTGAGGCTTCTGAGCAGTGCAAGCGTAAAGAGGAAATAACAGATCGCATTAAATATCACTTTCAACTCACGCATGAAATCTATGGCAGCCCACGAATACACAAAGAACTTTTAAAGGAAGGCTTATGTGTATCAGAACGGACGGTCGGCCTCATTATGCGTGAGCAAGGGTTACGCTCTTGTATGGCACGTAAATTTAGAGTTCAAACAACAGATTCGAACCACGATCAGCCGATTGCACCAAATATCCTTGAGCAAGATTTT
>NZ_JCAUAO010000027.1:0-1917 GCF_059691995.1 Paenibacillus sp. J22P169
ATAACTGCAAGTGAGGGAAATAGCATTCCGAATGGAAAGACGCTGCAAATGGTTGCGTTGGTATCACCAGATGATGCAACGGATGCTTCTGTAACTTGGAGCGTTGAGCGAAGTTCTGGTGATGCAACGATAGACGAGTCGACAGGCTTACTAAGGGGAACAGCGGTAGGTGAAGTCATCGTTACGGCTACGTCGAATGATAACCCAGAAATTGTGGGGACGTTGGAAGTTACTATTGAAGCGATACCAGTTGAAGGTATAGAGGTAATAACTGCAAGTGAGGGAAATAGCATTCCGAATGGAAAGACGCTGCAAATGGTTGCGTTGGTATCACCAGATGATGCAACGGATGCTTCTGTAACTTGGAGCGTTGAGCGAGGTTCTGGTGATGCAACGATAGACGAGTCGACAGGCTTACTAAGGGGAACAGCGGTAGGTGAAGTCATCGTTACGGCTACGTCGAATGATAATCCAGACATTGTAGGGACGATGAAAGTTACGATTGAAGCAATACCAGTCGAAAGTATCGAAGTAACGAGTGAAGGCGAGGCAACAAGCGTTCGAGCTGGAGAAACGCTGCAAATTATTGCATTGGTATCACCCGAGAACGCAACGAATGCTTCCGTAACATGGAGTGTTGAACGAGGCTTAGGTGATGCAATAATCGACTCGTCCGGCGTACTTACGGGAACAGCAGTAGGTAATGTCATCGTCAAGGCAACGACGAATGATAACCCAGAAATTGTGGGGACGTTGGAAGTTACTATTAAAACGATACCAGTTGAAGGTATAGAGGTAATTACTGCAAGTGAGGGAAATAGCATTCCGAATGGAAAAACGCTGCAAATGATTGCGTTGGTATCACCAGATGATGCAACGGATGCTTCTGTAACTTGGAGCGTTGAGCGAGGTTCTGGTGATGCAACGATAGACGAGTCGACAGGCTTACTAAGGGGAACAGCGGTAGGTGAAGTCATCGTTACGGCTACGTCGAATGATAATCCAGAAATTTTAGGGACGATGAAAGTTACGATTGAAGCAATACCAGTCGAAGGTATCGAAGTAACGAGTGAAGGCGAGGCAACAAGCATTCGAGTTGGAGAAACGCTGCAAATGATTGCATTGGTGTCACCCGAGAACGCAACGAATGCTTCCGTAACTTGGAGTGTTGAACGAGGCTTAGGTGATGCAATAATCGACTCGTCCGGCGTACTTACGGGAACAGCAGTAGGTGAAGTCATCGTTAAGGCGACAGCCAAAGATAACCCTGATATTGTGGGGAGCATGAGCATTACGATTGCAAAGATCCCTGTAACAAGCATAGTCGTAATGAGTGAAGAATCGGCAACAAGCGTTCAAGATGGAGAAATGCTGCAAATGATTGCGTTGGTATTACCAGAGAACGCAACAGATGCTTCTGTAAAATGGAGTGTTGAACAACAAGGTACAGGAAATGCAACGATAGACGAGTCAACCGGTTTACTAAGGGGAACAGAAGTAGGTGATGTTCTTGTCAAAGCCACAGCCAATGATGAATCCGGCATAGTGGGGACTATGAGCATTACGATATCACCTTTACTGGTTACAAGTATTGAAGTGATTAGTAAAAACAATGTTACAAGCATTCCAAACGGAAGTACGCTTCAAATGAGTGCGAAGGTGTTGCCAGGAAACGCAACGAATGCTTCCGTCACATGGAGCGTCGAACAAGGTTCAGAGAATGCAACGATAGACGAGTTGACAGGCATACTAAGGGGAACAGCAGTAGGAACTGTCGTCGTCAAGGCCATAGCCAATGATGAATCCGGCATAGTGGGGACTATGAGCATTACGATTGCACCGGTACTGGTTACAAGTATTGAAGTGACGAGTGAAAACAATGTTAGCAGCATTCCAAATGGAAGTACGCTTCAAATG
>NZ_JCAUAO010000028.1:0-1554 GCF_059691995.1 Paenibacillus sp. J22P169
GATGATGGCGGAAGGGATCCACGCGTTCCCATCTCGAACACGACCGTTAAGCCTTCCAGCGTCGATGGTACTTGAACCGCAGGGTTCTGGGAGAGTAGAACGTTGCCAAGCGATACCCATGGCAAGCTTTCGGAGAAAGCTTCGAAAGCTTGTAGGTGGGTTTTTATTTTGAAGAATTTCCCTATACGGGCCCTTAGCTCAGCTGGTTAGAGCGCACCCCTGATAAGGGTGAGGTCGGTGGTTCGAGTCCACTAGGGCCCACCATATAACTTCATAAGAAGTTTCCCATTTGGGGCCATAGCTCAGCTGGGAGAGCGCCTGCCTTGCAAGCAGGAGGTCAGCGGTTCGATCCCGCTTGGCTCCACCAAAACACATTTTAAGACAGAAATTTCCAATAAATTTCGACTTGAAATGCAGTAATAAGATGTGATAAGATAACTTTCGCCGCTGAAATAGGGCAAAGATAACGAATCACAGCAATAAGTTGTTCCTTGAAAACTAGATAACGAAACAAAAACGCAAAGTAAGAACTTAGGTTGCTTGATCTTCGGATCTCGCAAAAATCTTTAAAGTTTTTTCTAGGTTAAGCTAGAAAGAGCACACGGAGGATGCCTAGGCACTAGGAGCCGAAGAAGGACGTGGCGAACGACGAAATGCCTCGGGGAGCCGTAAGCAGGCTTTGATCCGGGGATGTCCGAATGGGGGAACCCAGCTGTGGTAATGCGCAGTTACCATGTAGTGAATACATAGCTACATTGGAGGCAGACCCAGGGAACTGAAACATCTAAGTACCTGGAGGAAAAGAAAACAAAAGTGATTCCGTCAGTAGCGGCGAGCGAAAGCGGAATAGCCCAAACCAAGGAGCTTGCTCCTTGGGGTTGTAGGACCTCGACATGGGGTTAGTTTGGTAGGCGAAGTGATCTGGAAAGGTCCGGCATAGAAGGTAAAAGCCCTGTAGCCCAAACTGAACGAATCCCCTAGAGGTATCCTGAGTACGGCGGGTCACGTGAAACCCCGTCGGAATCCGGCAGGACCATCTGCCAAGGCTAAATACTCCCTAGTGACCGATAGTGAAGCAGTACCGTGAGGGAAAGGTGAAAAGCACCGCGGAAGCGGAGTGAAAAAGAACCTGAAACCGTGTGCTTACAAAAAGTCAGAGCCCTCTATATGGGTGATGGCGTGCCTTTTGTAGAATGAACCGGCGAGTTACGTTCCCGTGCGAGGTTAAGTTGAAAAGACGGAGCCGCAGCGAAAGCGAGTCTGAATAGGGCGCTTTAGTACGTGGACGTAGACCCGAAACCGTGTGATCTACCCCTGTCCAGGGTGAAGGTGAGGTAACACTCACTGGAGGCCCGAACCCACGAATGTTGAAAAATTCGGGGATGAGGTGGGGGTAGCGGAGAAATTCCAATCGAACTCGGAGATAGCTGGTTCTCCCCGAAATAGCTTTAGGGCTAGCCTCGGATGTTGAGTTGTGGAGGTAAAGCACTGATTGGGTGCGGGGCCCGCCAAGGGTTACCAAGTCCAGTCAAACTCTGAATGCCACAAACTTAA